>NZ_JASLGR010000031.1 GCF_030150155.1 Nocardioides sp. | reverse complement strand
CGTGCGACACAAGCGCATGCACGAACGACGCAAGCAGGCGGCGGACCGAGAGTCACAGAAGTCGCAAAGCGCTCCAACATCTCGGCCCGCCAACACCAAGCCTACGAGCGTCCAGGTGGCTTGACGTTCCTTAGGAACTCACTCGCTGGCATCGCCGTGACATCGCCGAGCTTGTACCAGTGCGCGGACGTGAGTAATTCCACGGGTAGGATTCAGGTCACAGCCCCCTCGGGGGTGCCAGGTGAATGACGGAGGTTCCGGTGGACAACGACGTGCTGCGGCAAGCGCCGCTCTTCAGCGCGCTCGACGATGAAGCCGCCACCGCGCTGCTCTCGTCGCTTGTGGAGACGAAGCTGCGCCGAGGCGAGGTGCTCTTCCATGAGGGCGACTCGGGTGACCAGCTCTACATCGTCACCGACGGCAAGGTGAAGCTCGGACGTACCTCGTCCGACGGTCGCGAGAACCTGTTGGCCATCCTCGGCCCGGGTCAGATGTTCGGTGAGCTCTCGCTCTTCGACCCCGGCCCGCGCTCGGCGACGGTCACGGCCGTGACCGACTCGTCGTTCGCTGCGCTCAGCCACTCCGACCTGCTCCAGTGGCTCGAGGGTCGTCCGAAGATCGCCTCGGGGATGCTCGCCCAGCTGGCGGGTCGGCTGCGGAAGTCCAACGACGTCGTCGCCGACCTCGTGTTCTCCGACGTGCCCGGCCGCGTCGCCAAGGCGCTGCTCGACCTCGCCGACCGCTTCGGCCGCACCGCCGACGACGGGGTGCACGTGCACCACGACCTCACGCAGGAGGAGCTCGCCCAGCTGGTCGGCGCTTCGCGTGAGACGGTGAACAAGGCGCTGGCCGACTTCGTGTCGCGTGGCTGGCTCCGGCTGGAGCCGCGCTCGGTGGTCATCCTCGACCTGGAGCGCATGGGACGGCGCGCCCGCTGATCGAGTTCCGGGTTTCGCACGGTCGAGATCCGGGTTTGTCACAGTCGAGTCCCGCCGTCGGTACGCCGAGGGCGGGACTTCGGCGTTGGTGGGGGCTGCACGGTGGTGAACCCGGAAGTGGGCGGTGGTGAACCCGGAAGTCGGTGGTGGTGAACCCGGAAGTGGGCGGTGGTGAACCCGGAAGTCGCTAGAGGGGTGGCGGGGTGCGACGGGAGCCCGAGCCCGAGGCCTCGACCGCGACGCCGAGGCGGAGCAGGACGGTGTCGTCGTACGCGCGACCGGCCAGCGTCACGCCGACGGGCATCCCGATGTCGGCCAGGGTCCCCATCGGCACGGTGACGGTGGGGATGCCGAGGTGGCGTGGGACCAGGTTGCCGTTGGCTACCCAGACCCCGTTGCGCCAGCCCGCGTCGGCCGAGGCCGGGTTGACGTCCATGTCGGCCGGACCGATGTCGGCGACCGCAGGGAAGATCACCGCGTCGAGGCCGAGGGCGTCCATCCATGTCTCCAGGTCGATCCGCCGGGTCTCCTCCAGCCCGCGCACCCCTGCCTCCAGGGTGGGGATGTCGAGGAACGAATCGTACGGATGGGCGGCGACCTGCGCCGGATAGTCGGCGATGTCGTCCTCGAACCCGTCGTAGCGGTCCGGCAGCGCCCCCGGCGGGGCCGGGAAGATCGTGGCGCCGTCGACCCCGGCCAGGCCCGAGAGCGACGGGTCACCGTTGGCGGCCAGGAAGTCGTCCCACGCCCAGGCCGACAGGTCGACGATCTCGCGACGCAGGTACTCCGCCGAGACCAGACCCCGCGTGCCGATCGTCGGCGCCCCCGCCCGGTCGCCCTCGTAGTTCGTCACGACCGGCAGGTCGACCTCGACCACCTCGGCTCCGGCCGCCTCCAGGTCGGCCCGCAGGTCCGCCCACAGCTCCAGCAGCGAGGGCCGCGGCACGATCGCCTGGCCGGTCGGCCCGCCGATCCCGGTCGCCCCGACGCCGGCGTCAGGGTCGGTGCCGAGGTACATCCGTGGCACCCCCAGACGGCGTCCACGCAGAGCCGAGGTCGGCTCCGGGGCGCTCCCGAGGCCGACGTACGACGGCGGGCGCACCGCCTCCACGGGTGGGATCGTGACCCACGGCTGGGCCCGCCAGAAGTCCCCACGGACGATCTCGTCGGGGGCGACGATCACGTCGAGCACCTCCAGCAGGTCCGCCATCGTGCGGGTGTGCGGCACGACGACGTCCATCGTCGGCACCAGCGGCCAGTTGCCGCGCACCGAGATCACGCCGCGCGAGGGGGTGTAGGCGCACAGGGCGTTGTTCGAGGCGGGGCCGCGGCCTGAGGACCAGGTCTCTTCGCCCAGGCCGAACGCGCACAGCGAGGCCGCGACCGCCACCCCGGAGCCGTTGGAGGAGCCGGAGCCGAACGGCGCGGCCAGCCAGGCCGGGTTGTACGGCGACTCCGCCCGGCCATAGAGGCCGCGCTGCATCCCGCCGTTGGCCATCGGTGGCATGGTCGTCTTGCCCAGGCAGACCGCACCGCCGGCACGGAGCCGGGCGACGGTGAACGCATCCCACTGGGCGATCAGGTTGGCGAAGGCCGGGGAGCCGGCAGCGGCGCTCAGGCCGGCGACGAGGTAGGAGTCCTTGACCGTGTACGGGATCCCGTCGAGTGGTCCGAGCAGCGCCCCCGCGGCACGGCGGGCGTCGGAGGCACGGGCGGCGGTCAGCGCCGACGGGTCGTCGACGACGACGGCGTTGAGCCGGGGCCCGTCACGGTCGAGCCGAGCGATCCGGCCGAGGTAGGCCTCCACCAGGGAGACCGAGGTGGCCTCGCCCGACTCCAGTGCGGAGCGCAGCGTGGCGATGCCGGCCTCGACGACGTCGAACCCGGCCATCGTCATGCGTCCTGGCTCAGGCCTTGCCCTTGAAGGCCTTGGGGATCTCGCGGCCCTGCGCGATCGCCCGCTCGGGCGCCTTGACCTGCTTGACCTTCTTCACTCCGACGAAGACCAGCAGGCCCGCCAGGAGCAGGTAGAGCGCGAAGACGATCAGGAACGCCCACTGCAGGTCGAGACCCGAGCCGTTCCAGTGGATCAGGAAGCCGAGCGCGATGGAGAACATGATGATCGCCAGCACGGCCAGGAACCCTGCCGCGGCGAAGAGCGCGATGCCGATGCCGCCGTTGGTCACGCTGACCTTGAGCTCGGACTTCGCCAGCTCGATCTCCTTGGAGACCAGCGACGAGATGTCGCGGCTGGCTTCGGCGACGAGACGGCCAATGGTGGGCTCGGTGTCGGTCCCGCTCTGCTGCGTCATGCGGCTGACCTTACTAGGGTGAGGGCCGAGTCTTCGTCTTCATCTCGGGAGAACTCCATGATGACTTCACTCAGTGCACCTCGACGTCGATCCTTCACCGGGGTCGCCGCGGCGACGCTCGCCGTCTCCCTCGCGCTTCCACTGGCCCTCGCCCTGGCCCGCGTACTCGGGCTGGGGCCCGCTGCCTGGGCCGGGGAGACCCGGCAGGCCGTCGCCACAGCCACAGCGACAGCCACGGCCACGGCGACGAGCGACCAGGGTGACAGCGGCAACGGCTCCGCGACCGCGGTCTGGGTCGCGATCGCGGTGGTCGTGTTCCTCGCGGTGAGCGGCGGCGGCTGGCTCGCGCGGAGGTTCAGGGGTGGTCGTTCAGAACGCGACGGAGAAGATGACGTGCCGTGAGTCGGCGGCGGCCTGGGTGTAGAACCGGGTGAGCTCGGCGAGCCAGCCCCACGCGTAGTCGCCTTCGGACGTTCCGTACTCGGGGTTGCGCAGGTCCGAGGGCATCGCCCGGTAGAGGGCGAGGAACCGGTCGTGGTCGATCGTCTCCAGGAAGGCGGCGACCTCGGCGACCTGGGCGGGGTCGTTGTAGGTCAGGAGGGCGGTCTCCAGGTCGTCGTTCAGGACCCGGTGGCCGAGGATCGCGCCTCGCGCGGGCCAGGTGGCGGGGTCCGACCACCAGTCCTGGTCCGGTCCGATGCCGGCGTACGCGTTGGGGCACAGGGCGCAGCTGATCGGATCCCAGGCCTTGTCCAGCTCGCAGGCGAGCACGAGGCCGGCGTCCCACATCCGGTCCTCGATGTCGGCGACCCTCTCGTCGAGAGCGGCGTCGTCGGCAGCGGCCAGCAGGCTCTCAGCCGTCGCGTCGTCCAGTCCGAAGCACATCCCGCGCACCATCGCTCAAGACTCTCACGACGCTCACGCAGAGTCCTCAGGCGAAGACGTCCGGCGTGCCGTCCCCGTCGGCATCGACCGTCTCGGCGTCGGCGATCCGACGGTAGACCCGGTTGCGGTAGCGCAGCACGACCGAGGCCAGGGCGGCGGCCAGCACCGATCCGGCCAGGACACCGACCTTGACGTGCTCGTCGCGCAGCGAGGCAGGGCCGTAGGCCAGCTCGCCGATCAGCAGCGAGACGGTGAACCCGATCCCGCCGAGGATCGCCATCCCGACCACGTCGACCCAGGCCAGCTCGTCGTCGAGCTCGGCGCGGGTGAAGGTGGCCAGCAGCCAGGTCGCCAGGGTGATCCCGACCGTCTTGCCGACCACCAGGCCGACCACGATCCCGATCGCCACCCGGTCCGAGAGTGCGTCGGTGAAGCCGTGCCAGCCGCCGACCGTGACCCCGGCCGCGAAGAAGGCGAAGACCGGCACCGCGATCCCGGCGCTGATCGGACGCAGCAGGTGCTCGAAGTGCTCGGTCAGACCCGGCTTGTCGGTGTCGCCGTCACGGCGCAGCACCGGCACAGTGAACGCCAGCGCGACACCGGCGACGGTGGCGTGGATCCCGCTGGCGTGGACCAGGGCCCAGGTCGCGACGGCCAGTGGGAGGAGCAGCTCGGGACGACGTACGCGTCGTTGGACGAGGACGCCGAAGGCGGCCAGCGGGACCAGGGCGAGCAGCAGCCAGCCCAGGTGCAGGCTGGAGGTGTAGAAGATCGCGATCACCACGATCGCGAGCAGGTCGTCGACCACGGCCAGGGTGAGCAGGAAGGTGCGCAGCCCGCTGGGCAGGTGGGTCGAGATCACCGCCAGGATGGCGACGGCGAACGCGATGTCGGTCGCGGTCGGGATCGCCCAGCCGCGCAGGCCACCACCGTCGAGGTTGATCAGAGTGAAGAGCACGGCGGGCACGATCATCCCGCCGACGGCGGCGGCGACCGGGAGCAGCGCCCGGCGCGGATCGCGCAGGTCACCGGCGACGAACTCGCGCTTGAGCTCGAGTCCGGCGACGAAGAAGAAGATCGCCAGCAGGCCGTCGGCCGCCCAGGAGCCCAGGGAGAGGTCGAGGTGCAGCGAGTGCGGCCCGATGGTCCAGTCGCGCAGCGACTCGTACGAGTCCGACCGGGAGGTGTTCGCCCAGATCAAGGCGATCACGGCACCGGCGATGAGGAGCAGACCGCCGGTGGTCTCGGCGCGCAGGATCTCCGCGGTGCGGGAGTGCTCCAGCCAGCTGCCGCGGCGGAAGAGATGGGGGCGAGTGTGTCCAGGTGTGGTCATGGCGCCTTCGGGGTCGAGAACGTGACTGCCGACCAGACTTCCCGGCTCACCTGACTCCAGGATATCGCCGTTCGGCCCGTCGCCGGGCATCCACCGAGGTCGTAGGGTCGGGTCATGGGACCGCTGATGCCGCCCGAGTGGGCTCCGCAGGATCGGATCTGGATGGCCTTCCCGGCGCCGGGCTACTCGCTGGGAGACACAGCGGCCGAGGCCGCCGAGGCACGTACGGCGTGGGCCGCGGTGGCCAACGCCGCGGTCCGGTTCGAGCCGGTCACCGTCGTGGTCGACCCGAGTGAGCGGATCGCGGCCCGGGCCCTGCTCGACGACGACGTGGAGATCATCACCGCCCCGTTGAACGACGCCTGGATGCGTGACATCGGCCCCACCTTCGTCCATGCCGAGGACGGCTCGGTCGCCGCGGTGGACTGGGTCTTCAACGGCTGGGGTGCTGCGGAGTGGGCGGAGTGGGACAAGGATGCCGAGATCGGCCTCACCGTCGCGGCCGCGGCCGGCGTGCCGGTGATCGACTCCCCGATGATCAACGAGGGCGGCGGGATCCACGTCGACGGCGCGGGCACGGTGCTGGTCACCGAGACGGTGCAGCTGGGCGAGGGCCGCAACGCGACCTGGACCAAGGCCCAGGTCGAGGCCGAGCTGGCCCGCACGATCGGGGCGACCGACGTGGTCTGGCTGCCGCGCGGGCTGACCCGCGACTACGACCGGTACGGCACCCGGGGGCACGTCGACATCGTGGCGACGTTCGTCGCACCGGGCCGGGTGCTGGTGCACCAGCAGACCGACCCGGCTCACCCCGACTTCCTGGTCTGCACCGCCCTCCGCGAGCTCCTCGCCGAGCGGTTCGAGGTGATCGACCTGCCCGCTCCGCGTCAGCTGCGTGATGGCGAGGGATGGGTGGACTGGTCCTACGTCAACCACCTGGTGGTCAACGGCGGCGTGATCGCCTGCTCCTTCGACGACCCGCACGACGCCCAGGCGGTCGCCATCCTGGAGCGGGCCTATCCGGGGCGCGAGGTGGTCACCGTCGACGCCCGTCCGATCTTCGACCGCGGCGGCGGGATCCACTGCATCACCCAGCAGCAGCCGTCACGGCGCGGGGTGCGCTGAGCAGCAGAACCGCCGACCAGCACGCCCGGCGGCAGGGTGGCCGTGGGTCAGCCGCGGCGGGGCTGCGGGATGCTGGCCAGACCGCCCCCGCGGCGCTTGGCGGAGTACATCGCGCGGTCGGCCGAGATCAGCAGGTCCTCGACCTCGCCGTCGCCGTCGTACTCGGCGACGCCGACGCTGAGTCGGACCGCGACCTGGGAGTTGGTCACGGCCAGTGGTCCGGTGGCGTTGCTGACCACCTCGGCGGCCAGCTCCTCGGCCTCGAGTGAGTCCAGGCCGGGCAGGATCACGACGAACTCGTCGCCGCCGAAGCGCCCGACGGAGTCGCCGACGACGGACTTGAGCCGGCCGGCGACCTGATTGAGCACCTCGTCGCCGGTGAGGTGGCCGTGGTCGTCGTTGATGCTCTTGAAGTCGTCGAGGTCGATCACCATCACCGACAGCGGCGTGCCCTGGGTGCGGGCGTCGCGCACGGCGTGCCGCAGGACCGTGTTCAGTCCGCTGCGGCTCATCGTGTCGGTGACCGGGTCCCGCTCGGCCATCGTGGCCATCGCCTCGACCGAGTTGGGGTTGATCCGCAGGAAGGTCCCGGTCATGAAGACCATCGCCGCGAAGGCGCACGTCCCCATGATCCGTACGTCGGCCAGCTGGGCCCCGACGCCGACCAGGACCGACGCCGCGGCAGCCGAGGCCAGCCAGCGGTCGAGGCCGGTGGTGTTCTCGGCCCGGCGGATCGCGGCCGCGGCACCGATGGCGATCAGGAGCATCATCCCGACGCTGTGGATCTCGTAGCAGACGCCGTACTGCTCATTGCGCCACGGCGTCGTGGTCCAGAACAGCCTCTCCCAGACGTGCTCGGGCAGGAGCGCGGAGCCGGCAAGCAGCACCGGGGGCGCGGCCAGGAAGAGCTGCATCGGGCGGCGCGGCCACCAGGAGCGGAAGGTGACCCGGCGGGCGACCATCAGCCAGGCGGTGACGGCGACGGCGACGCCGGTCAGGTAGAGCGCGCTGATCCGGTAGGGGAGCGGGCCGACCAGGTAGTAGGACGCGCAGACGTTCCAGACCGCGACGCCGATCGCTCCACCGGCGAAGAGCCAGCGGTCCCGGAAGGTCGGACGGTGGAACCAAGGGAGGAGAGCCAGCACTCCGCTGAGCGCGGCCACCGTCCAGCCGTACGCGATCACGTCAGACTTGTCCCTCGTAGAAGTCCGTCCCGAGGCATCAATCGTTTGATGTGGTTGCCAGCGTAGTGCCAGGACGGTCCCGGTTCCCAGGACTATGCGGGGTCATTCGTACTAGGCGCATCGTGGCCCATTGGTCCTGAGGGCCCAGGACCGGGGCCCGGGTCGAGGACCGGGGATGCGCCCTTGACCAATGCTAGAACTCGTTCTAGTTTCGGGCTATGACTGCGAGCCGCGAGGCCATCCTCGAGACGATCAACTCCTACGTTTCCCTGGTTGCCTCCGGCACCGCCGACGAGATCCTGGCGCTGTATGCAGCTGGCGCCACTGTCGAGGATCCGATCGGCAGCGAGGTCCGCACCACGAGGGAATCCATCCACGAGTTCTACGCCGTGCTGGAGGACCTCCAGCAGGACGCCACGCTCCAGGTCGCCAAGGTGGGCGACGGCCAGGCGGCGTTCCTCTTCGAGCTGGTCACGAAGACCGACGACGCCACGTACACGGTCGCCCCGATCGACGTGATGACCTTCGACGACGACGCCAAGATCACCAGCATGCGGGCGTTCTGGTCCGACGAGGACTTCCAGGTCAGCTGATCCCTGAACGCGCCGGAGCCCGGGGAGAGCAGTGGTTGCTCTCCCCGGGCTCCGGTCTGGTATCGCCTGACCTCGGAGGGGTCAGTCCTCGGTCGAGGTGGCCGAGCGGGCCGAGATCAGGTCCATGATCGAGGCGTCGGCCAGGGTGGTGGTGTCACCCACGTCGCGCTTCTCGGCGACGTCGCGGAGCAGGCGGCGCATGATCTTGCCCGAGCGGGTCTTGGGCAGCTCGGGGACGATCATGATCTCGCGCGGCTTGGCGATCGGGCCGATCTCGGCACGGACGTGGTCGGAGAGCTGCTTCTCGATGCCGGATTCCGGACCGCCCGCGACTCCTTCTTTGAGGATCACGAATGCGACCACTGCCTGACCGGTGTCGGCGTCGGTGGCACCCACGACCGCGGCCTCGGCCACGGCGTGGTGGGAGACCAGGGCCGACTCGATCTCGGTCGTGGACAGGCGGTGGCCCGAGACGTTCATGACGTCGTCGACGCGACCCAGGACCCACAGGTCCCCGTCCTCGTCCTTCTTGGCACCGTCACCGGCGAAGTAGTAGCCACGGTCGGCGAACATGGACCAGTAGGTGTCGACGTACCGGTCGTCGTCGCCCCAGATCGTGCGGAGCATCGACGGCCACGGCTTGGTGATGACGAGGTAGCCGCCCGAGCCGTTGGGCACCGAGTCGCCCTTGTCGTCCACGACGTCGGCACCGATGCCCGGCAGCGGCGTCATCGCGCTGCCCGGCTTGCCGTGCGTGACGCCCGGCAGCGGGGAGATCATCAGGGCGCCGGTCTCGGTCTGCCACCAGGTGTCCACGACCGGGGTGCGGTCCCCACCGATGACACGGCGGTACCAGACGTACGCCTCGGGGTTGATCGGCTCACCGACCGATCCCAGAATGCGGAGCGAGGAGAGGTCGCGGGCGGCCGGGATGTCGTCGCCCTGCTTCATGCACGAGCGGATCGCGGTCGGGGCGGTGTAGAAGAGCGTCACGCCGAGCTCCTCGATGATCCGCCACCAGCGGCCCCGCTCGGGAGCGTCGGGGGTGCCCTCGTACATCACCTGGGTGACGCCGTTGGCCAGTGGACCGTAGGTGATGTAGGAGTGCCCGGTGATCCAGCCGATGTCGGCGGTGCACCAGTAGATGTCGGTCTCGGGCTTGAGGTCGAAGACCGCCCAATGCGACCACGCCGTCTGGGTCAGGTAGCCGCCGGTGGTGTGCAGGATGCCCTTCGGCTTGCCGGTGGTGCCCGAGGTGTACATCACGAACAGCGGGTGCTCGGCGTTGAACGCGGCCGGGGTGTGCTCGGGCGACGCGGCGTCGACCACGTCGTGCCACCACAGGTCCTTGTCCGTCCACGCGACGTCCTGGCCGGTGCGGCGTACGACGAGCACGTGCTCGACCTCGTGGCCCGCGTCCGACGCCTTGACCACTGCCTCGTCGACGGCCGGCTTGAGTGCTGCCGGAGCGCCACGACGGTAGCCACCGTCGGAGGTGATCACGAGCTTCGCGCCGCAGTCCTCGATCCGGGCCGCCAGGGCCTCGGCGGAGAAGCCACCGAAGACGACGGTGTGGATCGCGCCGATGCGGGCACAGGCCTGCATCGCGACGACGGCCTCGGGGATCATCGGCAGGTAGATCGCGACCCGGTCGCCCTCGCCGACACCGAGCTCGGTCAGGGCGTTGGCCGCCCGGGAGACCTCGTCCTTGAGCTGGGCGTAGGTCAGGTCGCGCTTGTCCTCCAGGGGCTCGCCGACCCAGTGGATCGCCACCCGGTCGCCGTTGCCGGCCTCGACGTGGCGGTCGATGCAGTTGTAGGAGACGTTGAGCTCGCCGTCGCCGAACCAGCGGAAGAACGGGGCGTTGGAGTCGTCCAGCACGGTGGTCGGGGGCGTCGCCCAGGTCAGGCGCTCGGCCGCGGTGGCCCAGAAGGCGACCGGGTCGGCCTCGGCGTCGGCGTACGCGTCGGCGGTGACGTTCGCAGCAGCGGCGAGGTCGGCCGGCGGTGCGAAGCGGCGCTCTTCGTGGAGCAGGTTCGAGAGGGTCTCGTCAGTCACAGGTGGGGTCCTTTCTGAGGATCCACGAACTCAAAGGGGGAGTGGCCCGGATCACAGTCTAGAACCCGGTGATCGCGCCCGGCCGCTCCCCCTTTTCGGTGGATCAGTGGGTGCGGACGACCGGTGCGCCGGTGGGCAGCACGGTGCGGCCGAAGGTGGAGTTCGCGACGCCGGCGAAGGACGTGTACCAGGCCACCACGGCGGTCGCGATGCCGACGAAGCCGCCGATCTTGGTCAGGTTCGGGGTCGTGGTCAGGTCACCGAGGGTGAGGAACGCGAACGTGATCGTCAGCAGCGTGAAGACCACCACCAGAGCGGTGTTGGTGCGGAACGACGAGATCCACATGTAGGCGGTGAAGATCGTCCAGCCGAGCAGGAAGAGGCCGACGCCGTGCTGAGCCTCGGCGGGGGCGAACGACGACAGGTCCGTGCGGGTCGCGAGGTACCAGAAGGCCAGCCAGAAGCCGCCGTACGAGGCGAACGCGGTGGCGCCGAAGGTGTTGCCCTTCACGAACTCCCACATCCCGGCGAGGATCTGGACGATGCCGCCGTAGAAGAGCGCGACGCCGAAGACGACCGGCTCGGCCTTGATGATGTCGGCGTTGGCGAAGCTCAGGATGAACGTGGTCAGGGCGAACGCCGCCAGGCCGAGCGGGCCCGGGTCGGCGAAGGAGGCTCCGGTGGCCGCCGGGGCGGACTCGGGGCTGGTGCGTGCGGCGGGGACGCTGGCATGCATGGCGGTCATGGTCGGCTCCTTGTCGAAGGGCGGCTCTCCGGGTGAGGGAGGGTGCCGCGGGATCTGGGATCGACGCTAAGACGGCATGTGATCGGCGTCACAGAGCCTGGAAGGTCGCCAGCGACGGGCGGTGACGTCGGTGCGACCAGTTGTCGGTCGTACGACGACGAGCGGTCGTTCTGTCGCGACGAACGGTCTCGTTCGTGGCGGTAGGGAATCAGCGGGCGCGTGTGATGCGGACTGCCTTGCTGTACCGCGAGACTCCGTACGGCGAGACCGCACGCACGCGGACGGCGCCTGGATGCCGAACCGTGATCCGAACAGTCCATGTGCCGGCGGGGCTCACGCGAACACTTCGGACATGCCGGAATCCGCGTCGTCCTTCCCGCCTCAAGGAGATGTCAACCGTGACGCCGGTAGGGGACGGTCGAGCCTTCCCTGTGATGCGTGCAGTCGTTCCCTTCCTTGTCGCGCGGATCGCCGAAGGGGTGGGCAGGCGTCCTTTCACAACGACTGTTGTCGACGTGGTGCCCGTCACGGCGAGTGTCTCTGGATCCAGCGTCTGGAAACGGAGAGGGTGTGCGCCGATGTACCTGAAGAGTCGGGTGTCTCCCAGAGTGACCTGGTGGGTGCCAGGATTCAGGACCTCCTGGCCTGGAGTGGGTTTCAGGTCCACCACGCGGATGGCGTCGCCGTCAACGATCTGGGCTTGTGCTGACCATCGCGTAGTGACGTCGGTGCTGACGATCGCCACCACCGCCTCGATCCGTCCGGAGAGCTCGGGGAGCGACACTGGTGCGATAGTCACTGATGCGTGGGGGGCGGCGGTGGCCGTCGGCAAGAGCGTGAACGCGCCGACGAGGGTGAGGAGCAGGCCAAGGATGGCTGCTGGTCGGCATAGCGGTGTCGTTCTCATGTTCACAGTGCCCCGTACATTGCTCGCACGCCGTTCCAGTCGCCGCGACCAATTTCTCGCGTGTTGTCCCAGCATGCGGCGATGGTCGGGGCCATGGCCTGATGGTAGGTCGACACATGGTTCAACCCGAGAGCGTGGCCCCATTCGTGAACCAGGACGCTCTCGAGGTCGTACTTTCCAGAGCACGATGGGCCGATGTCGTCGACTGCTGCCCATGGCTGGGCGCTGTTCAGGGCTATGGAGAAGCGGCCATCGCCCCACAGACAGGTTTGAGCGAGAACTGTGGTGCTCGATCCGAAGTTCGCCCAGGCGATGACGTTTGCTGTCGGACGTGACAAGCAGTTGCCGAGTGACTGCTGGTGGGCCGTGGTGCTATTTGCGCCACGCACCGTCTCGAGGAGGACATAGTGCGCAATTCCGCATTGCGCATAGATTGAGTTCCATGCCCAAGCAGCGTAGTGCAAACGGTTGTTCACGTTACTTGCGAGGAGCCCGGGGTTGCCGGCTGAGTTGTACGCCCAGTTGACTCGGTAAAGGCCGTTGACGAGGGTCGATGTCTGAGTAGTTCCAGACAATGCATACGGCGCCGCCGCACTGCACTTATCGGCGGGCTGGGGGTCGTTGATGACGCTAATTCCCACGGGGGCGGCATCGGCAGGCTGGGGTGTTGTCGCCGTCCCTTGTGTTGGTCCTTGGGGCGGGTGGATGTGACGCCTTTCGGCTTCCTTCAGGCGCAGCGATGCGAGCGAGGCTCCCTGGAGTCGCTGGGCATAGTCATCTACCTCGGCTCCGGTCCCTGATTTGGTGGGTCGGTGGGACGCCCTTGCTTCGGCGATATCAAGATCGCGTCCGAAGAACGATCCGTCTTGGAATCCGACGAGTGATCCGTCGGTGGTGCGGTAGAGGCCAACCTCTGTCTGTTCTGACTCGTTTGCTGCATCGATATATCCCATCACCCACTGCGACTCTGCTGGCGCGGCCAGACGCACGCCATTGTCGAAGGACACCGTTACGTCGCGAGGGTGACACGCGCGCTTGACTCCTTGTCCCATCGCATCTGCATCGCGACTGTTCACGGTGGCCGTCTCTGCGCACCCGAGGGGAGCCGCATTGGCGCTCATGAGTGGAAGGGCGCCGCACGATATCGCCGCCGTGAGGACTGAAGTTGCTAGGACTTGGAAAACGACCGTCCGCATGGGAGCTTCCTTGCTGCGCTGAGTGGCAGATGCGCAGCCAACCTTCCGGGTTGAGGCGCTGTTTCTCTCGCTGTCTCGGCAACCGGGCAGCAGGTGGTTGAGATCTTGTTATCCGCGTGACAAGTCTTGCTCGAAGCGGTGCCTCGGGATCTCCTGATCACCGGGGAGGTCAGGCCCGGGTGCGGAACCCGCTGCGGTCGACCGCGACGGACTCCGGCGCGTGCAGCCGGATCATGGTCCGCAGCACGTGCGCCGGGACCGTCGCCGAGGTCGCCACCGAGACCGCGATCATGACCGCGAACGCGAGCGGGACGGTGACCATCGCCGGCTGGGCCAGCAGCGCCCCGCCCAGACCGGCGGGGGTGTAGCCGGCCATCGCGCAGACCACCGCCACCCCGGACGTCGCACCGCCGACCAGGAGTCCGGCGACCGCTCCGGCGGCGGTCAGGCCCCGCCACCAGATCCCGAGCAGCAGCAGCGGACAGAACGTCGAGGCCGAGACCGCGAAGGCGAGCTCGACGGCGTGGGCGACGGCCAGTCCGGTGCTCAGCCAGGTCAGGGCCAGGGTGATCAGGGCGCCGCCGATCGCCGCCACCCGGAAGGACGCCACCGGCGGCAGTCGGCGCCCGACCACGTCCTGGCTCAGCACCCCGGCCAGGGAGAGCACCAGCCCCGAGGAGGTGGACAGGAACGCGGCGAACGCGCCAGCGGCCAGCACCGCGGTCAGGACGTCGGCGAGCGTCCCGCCGAACGCCGCCCCGGGCATGGAGAGCAGGCTGGCGTCGGGTGAGGTCGAGGTCCCGATCAGGTGCCGCCCCAGGACGCCGTACGCCGGCGGGAGCAGGTAGAAGACGCTGAGCAGGATCACCACGTTGACCGTCGTACGGCGGGCGGCGGCTCCGTCGCGGTTGGTGTAGAACCGCACCACGACGTGGGGCAGCCCCATCGTGCCGAGGAAGGTGGCGAGGATCAGGGAGTAGGTCAGGTAGAGCGCGTACGGGCCCTGCAGCGGCTCCAGCCAGGCGGCGTCCGCGGTGGCGTCGAGATGGCGCCACACCCCTGCCGACCCGCCACGCGCGCTGATCGCGAGGAAGGCCAGCGGGATCAGCAGCGCGGCCAGCTTCACCCAGTACTGCACCGCCTGACCGAGGGTGATCGAGCGCATCCCGCCGGCCGCGACGCCGACCACGACGACCACCGCGACCAGGGTCGAGCCGACCCACTCGGGGGCGCCGGTGACCAGGTGCAGGGTCAGTCCGGCGCCGCGGAACTGGGGGATCAGATAGAGCGCGGCGATGATCACGACCAGGCCGCTGGCCACCCCACGCACCACCGCCGACTCGAGCCGGAACTCGGCGAAGTCGGGCAGCGTGTAGGCCCGCGACCGGCGCAGCGGCGCTGCCACGAAGAGCAGCAGGATCAGGTAGCCGGCCGTCCAGCCGACCGGGTACCAGAGCATGTCGGCACCGCGGGCCAGGATCAGTCCGGCGACGCCGAGGAAGCTGGCCGCCGACAGGTACTCGCCACTGATCGCCGCCGCGTTGACCACCGGGGTGACGGTGCGCGAGGCGACGTAGAAGTCACTGGTGGTGCGCGAGACCCGCAGCCCGAAGACCCCGACGGCGAGGGTCAGCACCACCACCGCGCCGACGGCGATGACGGCCAGGGTGGCACCCGTGCTCACCGGCCGCCCGCCTCCGGTCCGGCGGTGTCGGAGAGGTCGGTGGGCAGCACCAGGTCGTGGAAGTCCTGCTCGTTGCGCTCGGCCCGGCGCACGTAGCCCACCGCCAGGGCGATCAGCACCGGGTAGCAGGCCACCCCGATCAGCACCCACGCCACCCGCACGCCGCCGACGTCGCCGGTGCGCAGCGCCGGGACCAGGACGAAGAGGAGCGGCAGCAGCCCGACCGTGAGCCCCAGCGCGACGGTGACGCCCAGGGCCAGCCGGAACTGGCTGCGCATCAGGGAGCGCAGGTACACCTCGCCGATCGGTGACTCGGCGTCGAGCTCGGAGACCACCGTCGTACGTCGTCTCCGGGCCGAGACCGGTGCGGTGACCCTGACCCGCGGTGGCGGATCGGGGTTCACGACGGTCCGCCCGTGCCGCCTGAGGCGTTCGTGCCGCCCGAGGCACCCGGCGTCCGGGTCCGGCGCAGCTGCTCGCGCACCGCAGGGGTGTGGCGTCGGCTGACCGGCAGGGTGTGCGGCCCGATCCGTACCGTCAGGCGCCCCTCGGCCTCGATGATCTCGTCGGCACGGCCCAGCGGCATCAGCACCGAGCGGTGGATCCGGAGGAAGCCGGCCTCGCGCCAGCGTTCCTCCAGCTGGCTGATCGGCATCCGGACCAGGTGCGACCCGGTCGCGGTGTGGAGTCGGGAGTAGTCGCCCTGGGCCTCGACCCAGAGCACCTCGGAGCGTTGCACCAGCCGGGTCACGCCGCCGAGCTCGACGGCGATGGCGTCGTCGGTGCTCGGTTCGGCGGTCGGTGTCGCGGACGCGTCGGCGAGACGGCGTACGGCCTCACGCAGGCGCTCCTCGCGGACGGGCTTGAGCAGGTAGTCCACGGCGTGCAGCTCGAAGGCGTCGACGGCGTGCTCGGTGTGGGCGGTGACGAAGACGATCGCGGGCGGCTCCTTGAACCGGCCCAGCACGGCGGCCAGGTCGAGTCCGGACAGGCCCGGCATGGCGATGTCGAGGAAGACCGCGTCGACCTCGCGGGTGCGCAGCGTCTCCAGGGCAGCGGTGCCCGACGAGGCGGTCAGCACGGTGCCGATCCGCTCGTCGCGGCCCAGCAGCCAGGAGAGCTCGGCGAGGTTGGGCTCCTCGTCGTCGACGACGAGCGCGACCAGGCCGGTCGGCGGGGGCTGGACGGTCATGGCCTCACTCCGCTGGCGAACTTGGGCACCCGCACCGTCACCTTGGTGCCGGCGCCCGGGGCTGTCTCCACGACAAGACCGTAGTCGTCGCCGAAGGTGGAACGCAGCCTCTCGTCGACGTTGAACAGGCCGACCGAGTCCAGGGAGGTGTCCCCGGCCAGGACCGCCCGGATCCGCTCGGGGTCCTCGCCGACGCCGTCGTCCTCGATGGTGACGATCGCGTCGCGGTCCCCGGCGGCCCCGTCGCGGGCCGAGATCACCACGGTGCCGCCGTCAGGGGCCGCCGCGAGGCCGTGCCGGACGGCGTTCTCCACCAGCGGCTGCAGGGAGAGCACCGGGATCGTGATCGGCAGGGTCTCGGGAGCGATCTGCAGCTCGACCTGGAGCCGGTCGCCGAACCGGGCCTGCTCCAGCACCAGGTAGCGCCGGATCGAATCCAGCTCCTCGGCGATCGTGGTGTAGTCGCCGAGGCGGCGGAACGAGTGTCGGGTGTAGTCGGCGAAGTCGAGCAGCAGGTCGCGGGCGCGACCCGGGTCGGTCCTGACGAACGAGGCGATCGCGGTCAGGCTGTTGTAGACGAAGTGCGGACTGATCTGGGCCCGCAGCGCCCGTACCTCGGCCTCCATCAGGCGGCGGCGGGAGGCGTCCAGCTCGCCGAGCTCGAGCTGGCCCGAGACCCAGTTGGCGACCTCGTCGGTGGCGCGCGCCAGTCCGGCGCTGGCGGTGTCGGCGTACACCTGGAGGGTGCCGAGCACCCGATCCTCGACCACCAACGGTGTCACGATCGCCGCACGGACCTCGCAGCTCGGCTCGGTGCAGCTCAGGTCGCGGCGGTCGAAGACGAGGGCGGTGCCCTTCTCGATCGCGACCGCCGCCAGGTCGGCGGCCTGACGGCCGTGGTGCTGGGCGTCGCCGTCCCAGGCCAGCAGCCGAGTGGTGTCGGTGAGCGCCAGCGCCGGGGTGCCGAGCAGGTCGTGGAGGTGCTTGATCGCCTTCTCGGCGCTGGTCACCGAGAGCCCCTCGCGCAGTGCCGGGGCGGCCAGGGAGGCGGTGTGCAGGGTGCGGAAGGTGGCGTGGTCGGCCTCGGATCCGAGGTGTCGTCTCTTGCGCCGCACTGGCTCAGCGTAGGACGAGCCCCGACCACGACACAGCCCGAACGGCGGTGCGGGTTGTGTCTCGGGGGTGTAAACGCGAGAGTCTGGACCCATGACGGCTCCCATCGGCTTGGCAGACCAGCGGGTGCAGTGGCGTACCTGGGCAAACCTGATCACCCTGATCCGCACCGTCGCGGCCATCGTGCTCGGAGTCGTCGCGATCGTGCAGGTCTCGGTCCCGATGCTGGCGATCGCGTACGGCGTCTACTGGGTCGGCGACTCCGCTGACGGCAACGCCGCCCGGATCCTCAAGCAGGAGACTCGCTTCGGTGCCGTCTTCGACATCCTGTGCGACAGGGCCAACTCGTCGCTGCTGCTCGTCGGCCTGCTGGCGATGCACCACGAGTTCGCGTGGCCGCTGGGGATCTACTTCGTCCAGTTCATGGTGATCGACCTCGTGCTCACGCTGTCGTTCCTGCTCTGGCCGCTGGTCAGCCCGAACCACTTCTACTTGGTCGACCGCACGGTCTACCGGTGGAACTGGTCGGTGCCGGCCAAGACCGCCAACACCACGCTGCTGATCCTGCTGCTGCTGGCCTCGGACCAGTGGGGCCTGCCGGTCTGGGTGGTCTCCCTGGTCGCGGTAGCCCAGCTGGCGGTCAAGGTGGTCTCCTCGTTCAGGGTCTACGCCCTGATCACCGAGCTCGAGTCGGCCCGCGCAGCCGTTCATGGCGCCGGGCTGCTCCCGTTGACGGAAACGGCGCGTGCCTGAGCTTCTCGGTGCCTGCCTGATCGCACTCGGGGTGGGCTACGCCTCGGCGCTGATCCCTCTGATCAACGTCGAGGCGATCGCGCTCGCCGGGGGTGCCGCCACCTCCGTGCACGGCGCGATCGCGGTCACCGCCGCGCTGGCGGTGGGCCAGACCCTGGGGAAGATCACGATCTTCTACGGCGTCCGCACCGGCCGGAAGGCGGCGGTCAAGAAGAAGGCCGAGGCCGCCCTGGAGGAGGCCGAGGAGACGCTGGAGGAGGACGAGGCCCAGCATCTGACCTGGCGTCAGATGACCTGGAAGGGCCGGATCGCCTGGCTGCGCTCTCTGATGATGGAGTCGCTGGCCCACCCGTGGCAGGGCCCCGCGGTCGTCTTCGTCTCCGGCTCGGTCGGCATCCCGCCGCTGCTGATCACCGCTGCTGCGGCCGGTATCTCGGAGATGAAGATCGTGCCCTTCGTGATCACGTGCTTCACCGGCCGCTGGCTGCGGCTGCTGGTGATCGCGGTGCCGGCTGCGCTGGCGTTGCACCACTGAGCAGCACCGACCGCCACTGGGCAGCACTGACCGCCGGGCGTCACGAGATGTTGAGCAGCTCCTCGCCGTTCGCGTAACGCCACAGCTGCTGGTGCACGAGCCGTAGCGCCCGGGGCCGCATCGCGGCCGACGTACCGCCGATGTGCGGTGTGATCAGCACGCCGGGCGTCCTCCACAGCGGGTGGTCGGCGGGCAGGGGCTCGGGGTCGACCACGTCGATCGCGGCGCTGATCCGGCCCTGCGCGCAGGCGGTGACCAGGGCGTCGGTGTCGACGATCGCGCCGCGGGCGACGTTGACCAGCAGGGCGCCGGGCTTCATCCGGGCGATCATCTCGGCGTCGAAGAGCTCGGTCGACTCCGGGGTGGCCGGCAGGATCAGGATCACGACGTCGGCCTCGGGCAGCAGTGCCGGGAGCTCGTCGATGCCGTGGACGTGGCCCGCCTCGGTGGTGCGGGCGGTGCGGGCGACCATCACCGGCTCGGCCTCGAAGGCCTCGATACGGGTGCGGATCGCGGCGCCGATCGCCCCGGCGCCGACGATCACGACACGCTTGTCGGCCAGACCCGGCAGCCACTGCCGGTCCCAGATCCCCTGGTCCTGGAGTCGGGTGTAGCCGGGGATGTTGCGCAGGCTCGCCAGCGTCAGGGTCACGGCCAGCTCCGCGGTCGCGGTGTTGTGGATCCCGCGGCCGTTGCACAGCCTCACCCCGGCCGGGACATGGTCGACGATCTGGTCGATCCCGGCCCACTGCACCTGGACCGTCTCCAGACGGGGCAGCCGACCGAGCAGCTCATAGAAGCTGGGGTCGAACGTGTACGGCGCCACCAGCAACGTGACCTCCTCGGCGTGGTCCGGCATCCCGGCGTCGTAGTCGACGCTCTGGATCCGCAGCCCCTGCGGCAGCGGCCCGACGGCCTCCAGCTCGTCGAGGCTGAACGGGACCCAGGCGAGGCGGTCGGACGGAGCGACGGGGAAGTCAGGCACTGAACCACTGTGGCGCAGGGGACGGAGGGGGCGCCAGGGGGTGTCCGTGGGGTGCTCCTCACCTGCGAGTGTCATGGATCCCTGACTTTTGGCAGAAGTCATGGATCCATGACATTTCAGAAATGTCGGGATAGCCTGACGACATGGAGCCTTCGGTCGGCTCAGATGAGTGGCCCGTCTCAGCCTGGGAGCGGGTCGGCTATGCGGCGCTCGGACAACGGCGGCGCCTGGGTATCACGCAGGCGGACCTCGCCCTCCGCAGCGGCGTCAGCCGCGCCTGGATCGTCGCGTTCGAGCGGGGTCACCAACGGGCCGACCCGCAGAACGCCTTGCGGGTGCTCGCTGCCCTGGGTCTCGAGCTGGTCGTTCGTCCTGTCCAGGTCAGTGCCCGCCAGGAACGTGCCGATCAAGCGCTCGCCACGATCTTCGGAGACGACGACTGATGGCGAGTCGGCTGAGCCTCACCGGTGTACTCGTGGTGGCGATGGACGGTGTCGAGGTCGGCGAAGTCCGCCGCAGCCGAGCGGGCGAGCTCTCCTTCACCTACCTCGACGGCACCCCCTCCCATCTGGTGGTCTCCCCGCATCTACCGGTCTCGTCGAGGACCTATGGCCATGCCGCTGTGGAGCCCCTCCTCGCTGGGCTGCTTCCCGACAACGAAGCGGTACGCCGACGCTGGGCCGGGCAGTTCGCCACCGACGAGACCCCGTTCGATCTCCTCGCCCACATGGGTCTCGACTGTGCCGGTGCGATCCAGTTCGCCAGGCCCGAGGAGCGCCATCTCCTCGTCGAGGGCGCCGGAGACCTGATCCCGGTCAGCCGCGGCGACATCGCCGTGCGGCTGAAGGCCCTCCGCGCCCCCGGCGGCGAGTCGGGTTGGACGCAACCTCGTGAACAGTGGTCCTTGGCTGGGGCCCAGGGGAAGTTCACCCTCGCCCAGGGCGTCGACGGCTCCTGGTACGAGCCGCTCGGCACCGCGCCGAGCACCCACATCATCAAGCCGGGCATCACGGGCATGACCTCCCAGGCTGCCGTCGAGTTCGCGACTACCCGTGCTGCGGCCCGGCTGGGTCTGCGGACCACGAGCATCGAGTACGCCGACTTCGAGGGCCAGGAAGCCGTCGTCATCGAGCGCTTCGACCGGGTTCGTCTCACCCCGGCCGACCGCATTCTCCGGCTCCATCAGGTCGACCTGTGCATGGCCGCCGGGGTCATGCCGGGACGCAAGTACGAGCGCGATCGCGGGCCGAGTGCGGCGGCGCTGGCCTCGATCGTCCGGAGGCACACCCGCGAGGCCGACGTCGTTCGTTTCTCCGACGCGCTCCTGTTCAACTACCTGTCGAACAGTCCCGACGCTCACTCCAAGAACTTCGCCCTGCTCTATGGCGGGACCCGGGCCCGGCTGGCACCGCTCTACGACCTGGCGACCGGGCTGCCCTACGACAAGAACGACGCTCCGGTGCGCTCCGCCTTCCGGATCGGGGGTGTGGCGAACTTCGGCGAGGCCTACGAGAAGCACTTCGTTCGTCATGCGGAGGAGTTCGGCCTCGATGTCGATGAGCGACTGGGGCGCGTCCGGGACCTGGCGGCGCGCATCCCCGAGGCGATGCGTGAGGCCATGCTGACCGACCTCGGCGGCGAGGTCGGCGCGACGTTGTGGCGCAGGACCAGTTCGGGGCCAGGCCGGATCGACTCGTTCTGTCGTCGCGTGGTGCACCGGCTCGCCTGAGGACGGCGTGCACGTCATCCCGATCGGGGCCCTGGGGCCCTGAGCGGACGCTGAGCATCGTGGAAATCGGTCAGGGTCGTCGTACGATCGGGGTGTCTCCCCGAGCCACGGACGGCTAGAGCCGACTTCGGGTTGAGGCCAGGAAGTGGACCTCGATGTCGTTTGTGGGTTCCTATGCCCGTCTGCTCGACGGGCCTCGTCGTCGTGCCCTGGTCGCGGCTGGACTGATCGGCCGGATGCACCGGTCGATGACCAACCTGGCGCTGATGCTGCTGATCGCCGACCGTGCGGGCAGCTACGGCACCGCCGGCCTGATCGCCGCCGCCTCCGTGATCGGGGTCGGTCTCGGTGGGCCGGCCTGGTCCCGGGGCGTGGACCGTCACGGCCAGCGGGCGGTCATCCCGATCGCCCTGGTCGCCGGGGTGGTCAGCCTGGTCGGACTGCTGCTGGTGGTCGAGCTCGACGCCCCGGTGTGGACCTGGGCGCTGGGCAGCTTCGCCGCCGGCGCGACCTCGCTCGACTTCGGCACCCTGATGCGGAGCCGGTGGGCGGCGATCCTGACCACCGAGGAGGACAAGCACACCGCGCTGGCGCTGGAGTCGATCCTCGACGAGCTCTCCTTCGTGCTCGGCCCGGCCCTGGCGGCGATGATCGCCGCGGCGTTCGGTGGCGGGATCGCGATGACGGTCGCCGTCGTCGCCGCGGTGCTCGGCGGCCTGGTGCTGTGGGACAGCGCCGAGCGCGCATTCGTGCCGCTGGCGCCCGTCGCCGCCACCGAGCAGCGTCTCCGCCGCCTGCTGCCGACCGGGGTGGCACCGATGCTGCTGGCGTACGCCGGCCTCGGCCTGCTCTTCGCCTCGGTGGACCTGTCCTCGGTGGCCGCTGCGGAGGACGCGTCGATGTCGTGGCTCTCCGGCGTGATCATCGCGGCGTTCGCGGGCGGCTCGGTGATCGGTGGCCTGGCTGCCGGTCCGCTGCTGTCGTCGTGGAGCCCCATGCGGCGCCTGATCGTGACCGGACTGGCGTTCGCGGTGATGCTGCAGGTGCTCCTGCTGGCCTCCGACGCCCGCTGGATGCCGCTGCTCGGCCTGGTGGCCGGGCTCACCACGGCACCGCTGCTGATCTCGGCGATGGGGTACATCCAGCTGCACGCCGAGCCCCATCGCCGTACCGAGGCGATGGCGTGGCCCTCGGTGGCGCTCTCCATCGGCGTCACCATCGGCTCGGCCGCGACCGGGGCCCTGATCGACTCCGCCGACGCGTTCCAGGGCTACCGGGTGGCGTCGCTGGGCGGCGTGATCGTCGGCGTGACGGTGCTGGGCGTGTGGCTGTGGAGCCGTCAGTGCCAGGTGAAGAGCTTGACCTCGTCGGTGCCCGGCTCGTCGCGACCGTAGCTGTCCAGCACCCGCGGTAGCGCGACCGCGGTGTCGGTGCTGATCGACTCGTGGCTGCTGTTGAGCAGGGTGGTCGGTGCGACCGGCGGCGCCGGGGTCTTCGGCTGCTTCGCGGTCACCCGGGCGCGCCAGGCGTGGCAGACGTAGGGGATCCGCATGCCGCCGGTGCCGCGGCCGTAGTCGTCGTACAGCGCCTCGACCTTGGCACGGATCTCGGCCCGCTCGGCGTCGCTGAGCCCGATCTGCTCCGAACGGCTCAGGGCCAGGTCGACGACGGTGTCGCGGTCCACCTCCTGCCAGAACGTGAACGCTGCGTGCTCGACGGGGGCGAAGTAGCCCGACTCGACCAGCACCTCGGTCGGGTCGACGTCACGGCGGGTGGGCGACATGATCGCGCAGAGCTTGCGCACCCACGGGATGGACTGGTCGGGGATGTTCCAGACCAGCGCCAGGTGGCCCTCGGGCTTGATCACGCGAGCCATCTCGGGCAGCGCCTTGTCCAGGTCGAACCAGTGGAACGCCTGGGCGGCGACGACCACGTCGACGCTCTGGTCGGGCACCGGGAGCTGCTCGGCCGAGGCGCGGGTGGCGCGGATGTCGGGCAGGTGGGTGGCCAGCACGTCCAGCATCGCGTCGTCGGGGTCGGTGGCGAAGACGTGGTAGCGCTGCTCGACCAGGGAGCGGGTGAGCTTGCCGGTGCCGGCGCCGAGCTCGAGGACGGAGACGAACGTGGTGCCCGGAGTGCCGATCAGCCACGAGACCGCCTGGTCGGGGTAGCTCGGCCGGCCGCGGTCATAGGCATCGGCCACTGTGCCGAAGGAGAGTGCGGAGGGGGCCGGATCAGCCTGTGCAGCCATAGGGTTCAGATTAGTCGCCGTTAGCCTTGTGACCCGTGACTGATCCGTTGGCGCGACTCGTGTCCTTGGAAGGAGTGGCGTCGGCGTACGCCGCCACCCGTGATGGCATCGATGTGATGCTGCGCGACCGGGGCCTGCGCAAGACCACCCCCGAGCAGACGGCCGAGTCGCTGCTGCGCGGCGCGCACGCCTCGGCTGTCCTCGAAGGGTCCGCGTCGACGCTGGAGGAGGTCCGCGCCGACGGCGGCGACGCGATTGCCCGCGACGCGGTGCGGGTCTCGACCGAGGTGCTGGGACTGGTGCCCGTGCTGCGACAGTCGCCGTTGCAGGCCTTCGCCCGGCTGCACGCGGTCGCGGCCCTGGGCACCCTCACCCACGCCGAGCTGGGCCGCCCGCGCTCGGCGAAGACCGCCGAGCGGCTGCAGTTCATCTCCGGGCTGCTGCTCGCCCCCACCACCGCGCCCGCCCTGGTGGTCGCCGCGGTGGTGCACGCCGAGCTGGCCACCCTGGCGCCGTTCGGCTCGCACAACGGGATCGTGGCCCGCGCCGCCGAGCGCCTGGTCCTGGTCGCGCGCGGTGTCGACGAGAAGTCCCTGACCGTCCCCGAGGCGGGGCACCTGACGCTGCGCGCCGAGTACGAGTCCAACCTGCAGGGCTTCGCGTCGGCGACCCAGCCCGGCGTCCATGCGTGGCTGCTGTACGCCGCCGAGGCCTACGCCAAGGGCGCCGAGGCGTCCCCGGTGGCGCGGCTCAGCTGAGCGCGGCGGTTCCCAGGGCGATCAGCGCCGCCACCTTGAGCAGCTCCAGGCCGACGTACCACCAGTGAGCGGTCGAGCGCGGGGTCTCGGGTCCGGTCAGACCGGCCAGGACCGCGTCCGAACGCCGACCCAGCGCCGGCCGTACGCCGACCAGCTGGACGCCCAGCACCACGATCGCGGCCACGGCGGCCAGGGTGACCCCGGAGGTGGGGCCGCCGAGCAGCACCGCCAGGGCCACGACGACGGCGAACAGGCACTCGACGGCGTTGAGCGCCCGGAACACCAGCCGTCCGATCCCGAGACCGATCGGCAGATCGACCCCCGGTGCCCTGAACTTCAACGGCGCCTCCAGGAACGAGATGGCCAGCACCATCCCGAGCCAGAGCCACGCCGTGGCGGCGACCACTGCGGCGGCCCCGTGGCTCACGCCGGCACGACCTCAAGACCGGGTCCGAAGACCTCCAGGTGGATCCGGGTGGCGTCGACGCCGCGAGCGCCCAGCTGGCTGATCGTCGAGGCCATGAACGGCGCCGGGCCGCACAGGTAGACGTCGGCGTCGGCCGGCAGCGTTACCGAGCGGAGGTCGATCCGGCCGAGGTGCACGTCGGAGGTCTCGGGCTGGGTGCCGAGCACCTCGTAGAACCGCTCCAGGCGAGCGCCGGGCAGCCCGGCGACGAGCTCCTTGACCTCGCTGCGGTGGGCGTGGTGCTGGGCCCCGCGGTCGGCGTGGATGACCAGCACCTCGCGCTCGGACCCGGCCGCGCGCAGGTGGCGCAGGTGGCTCACCATCGGGGTCAGGCCGACGCCGGCCGAGACCAGCACGACGGGGGTGGTGCCCTCGATCAGGGTGGCGTCGCCGAAGGGCAGCGACGCGGTCACGGTGTCGCCCTCGAAGACGTCGGTGTGCAGGAACGTCGAGACCTCGCCGGGCTGGCCCTCATCGATCGCCTTGACCGCGATCGTCCAGGCGCCGGAGGTGGTGGTGTCGGTGAGGCTGTACTGCCGGATCTGGCGGGCGCCGTCGGGCAGGCGGACGCCAACGGAGATGTACTGCCCGGGCTGCCCCGCAGGCAGGGGCTCGCCGTCGGCGGCGGTCAGGGTGAAGGAGACGGTGCTCGGAGTGAGCTGGGCGCGGTCGCTCACCACGACGTCGCGCCAGACCTGGCCCGGGGCGACGCCGGCACCGGCGTACAGGCCCTTCTCCAGGGTGATCAGGCTGTTGGCCATGTGCCAGTAGACCTCGTCCCAGGCGGCGGCGACCTCGGGGGTGACGGCCTCGCCGAGGACGTCGACGATCGCGGCGAAGAGGTGCTCGTGCACGATCGGGTAGTGCTCGGCCAGCACGCCGAGGGAGGCGTGCTTGTGCGCGATCCGGCTCAGCACGGCGATCGGCTCGGGGCCGTCCTCGTTGAGCAGGAGCGTGGCGTACGCCGCGATCGAGGCGGCCAGGGCACGCTGCTGGGTCCCCAGCGCCTGGTTGCCGCGGTTGAACAGGTCGCGCTCCAGCTCGGGGTGGGCGGTGAAGAGCCGCCGGTAGAAGAGCGGGGTGATCTCGTCGATGGCGGCGCCGACGACGGGCAGGGTGGCGGCGATGACAGGGGCAGCGGTGGCCGAGAGCCGCGCCGAGGGGGTGCCGTTGTTCATGGTCATTCCTGTCTGGTGCGAGGTGACGGCTACGCGGGTGTGAGCCGTTTTCTTCAGGCCTGCGGACGCGTGGTGAGCGAGAGCAGGACCTGTTGGGTCGGGGGTGCCGCCATGTCGGCGACGGTCAGCGGGTCGAGCACGGCCAGGAAGGCGGCCTGGGCGCGGGCCAGGGCGCCGCGCAGGCGGCAGGCCTCGCGCAGTGGGCACGGGTTGGCGCCCTCGCACTCGACGACCTCGTCGGGGCCCTCCAGGGCCCTGACCAGGTCACCGACGGAGACGCCTCGTCCGGCCTCGGTGAGCCGGATGCCGCCGCCGCGACCGCGCCTGGTCTCGATCACCTGGAGGTTCTCCAGGGAGGTCACGACCTTGGTGGCGTGGGTGTAGCTGACG
This sequence comes from Nocardioides sp., assembly GCF_030150155.1. Lineage (GTDB taxonomy): Bacteria > Actinomycetota > Actinomycetes > Propionibacteriales > Nocardioidaceae > Nocardioides. The sequence continues at coordinate 135,773 of NZ_JASLGR010000031.1, read as the reverse complement.
TTGAGCTGACGGGCCAGGTCGCGGGTGGTGGCGGTCTCGGCGGCGTCGAGGACCGCCAGTCGCATTACCAGTCGCAGGCCGAGATCGGTGAACCCGTTGAGCTGCATGAGGCGAGCGTAGCCGTAACTCGTATCTGAATTGCGAATTAAAGCGGAGTGACGTGCGACACGTGGAAGGCGTGGGCGTTGGGCCGCGCCGTCGGAGTCGTGACGCCGTCCTGTTGACAGTGCAGGGCCTTGGCACTTCTCGACGCCCGAAAATGTCGGCGGGAGCGTGCATTCTGTACGAGGATGAACGAACCGACGGAAGGAGCTTGTGATGACTGTGGTGCTGGAGCCGACCGTGAGTGCCTTGGAGGCGGAGAGGTCAGCTCTGCTGAAGGCCTCGCCGTTTACCGAAGGCGAGCTTCGCGTGCGTGCCCTGTCCTTCAGCCTGACGCCCGATGAGTCTCGACTCCTTCGGCGCCTGGAAGAGATCGGGTATCTGTTGGGCGAGAACGACTAAGCAGGAGGATGACTAATTCCGCCACGCTCACGGAGTATGCAGAGGCGTTCGCCAGTGAGTTGACGACGACATTCCGGGGTGTGTTCGGGGAGTCGATGCCCGAATTCGTCGCCGAGACGTCTCCACGGAGGAGTGGCGCAACCCAGCGACTGCTGGTGCACCCCGTGGATAGTGTCGACATCTGTTTGCAGATCGCTGGTATGCATGCTCTGACGCTCATTTGTAACTACCACTGTGTATGGGACCACCAGTCCAAGTACCTGAAGGTGGCAAAGGCGGACATTCATGTCCGGCCCGCCGGTGACGCGACGCCGTTGTTCCGTTACGAGTTCGTCGAGGGTATGCAGTCAGCCTTTCCGAGCGCTCATCTGCAGATCCACGCGCATCGTGATGAGTTCTTGTTTGCGATGCTTCGTGCTGACAGGGGGAAGCCCGCCTCCCGGGCCAAGGCGGTCACTGGTGGATCGAAGACCGCACCGCCGCGATTGTCGAACGTGCACTTCCCGGTCGGTGGGCCACGAATGCGGCCCTGCGTGGAGGACATCCTTCAGATGCTCATTAGCGAGTTCGCTGTGGCCACGGCGCCCGATGCGCAGGACGTGCTCGACGCCGGCCGTGCGCGTTGGCGGCGTCACCAAATTGGTGCAGCCGTGCGGGATGCGCCCGCCGAGGCGATGCGAGTGTTGCGGGAGATGGACTACGTCGTCCATGAGCCACCGTCTGGCCCAGTGGCCGAACGGTGGGACCGCCTGACGCGCTTCTAGGAGCGACTTGCGGTGTCTGGACAAGGGTCGGCGGCACCCGGCTCAGGGGAACCGGGTGCCGCCTCCATTCACTCGCCCAAAAGTGACCAAGCGTGCACTTGTCCTATTGCTGCCGGCGGGTTATCTGTCCGCATCGATTCAGCGTCCTCAAAGAAGGAAAGATCACCGCGTGGGTGCCCCGGGCGTGTGGCCTTGTTGTGTTGTGCTTCTGGTCCCTGTCTACGCCTCAAACCAGCCCAGAACAAGGGTTGATCTTCGCCTGTCTCGGGAGGATGGTGGGAGGGTTGAGGTCAGGCGCTACGGCGACGACGGGCGTTGCGCACGTTGGCCCACAGCACCCCGCCAGCGACGACGACGCCACCCACGGCCAGGGCTGCCAGGGTCGGCTTGGCCGGCGGCAGCGAGATCGAGGAACGCAGCGCGATCGGCTTGGTGAAGACCAGGATCGGCCATTCCCGCTCGGTGGCGGTGCGACGCAGCTCCTTGTCGGGGTTCACCACGAACGGGTGTCCGACCGCCTCCAGCATCGGCACGTCCGTGATCGAGTCCGAATAGGCGTACGACGACTCCAGGTCGTAGCCCGCGACCTCGGCCAGCTCGCGGATCGCCGACGCCTTGTTCTCGGCGTACGCGTAGAAGGTGATCTCGCCGGTGTAGCGCCCCTCCTCATCGATCCCCACCTGGGTGGCGATGACGTGGTCGGCGCCGAGCATCGCGCCGATCGGCTCGACCACCTCGGTGCCCGAGGCGCTCACGATGATCACGTCGCGTCCGGCGGCGTGGTGCTCCTCGATCAGGCCGACCGCCTCGTCGTAGACCAGCGGGTCCACGACGTTGTGCAGGGTCTCGGCGACGATCTCCTTGACCGTGGCGACGTCCCAGCCCGCGACCAGCTCGCTCATGAACTGGCGCAGCTCCTCCATCTTGTCGTGGTCGGCACCGCCGAGGACGTACATGAACTGCGTGTAGGCACTGCGCAGCAGCGTCTTGCGGCTCAACAGGCCGCCGGCCTGGAACGGACGCGAGAACGCCAGAGTGCTCGACTTCGCGATGATCGTCTTGTCGAGGTCGAAGAACGCTGCTTCCTTCGGGGTGGTTCCCACATCCTCATCGTACGGGGGTCCGCAGGCCGGTGTGGGGTGGAAGCCCTGATACGTTCCGCCTGCGGATCTGTCGATGCCGCACAACTGAACACATCCCGCCACCGCTCAGGGGAAGCCGGTCGAAGTCCGGCGCTGACGCGCAACCGTAGGTCGAGGTCACTCGACGAGTCGGAATGCCTGACGGTGGCTGACCTCGATCCGCTGTCGCGAGCACAGCCGAGGCCCTCGACGGCCTGGGTGTGGTGCAGCAAGGTCGTCGCCCCGGGGCAGGGGTGCGCCTGGCGTCAGCGGATCTCAACGCGAAGGACGCACCATGAGAAACCGCCCGCTGTACGCCGTCGGCCTGCTCGCCACGACACTCCTTGCCGGCTGCGGCACCGGAGCCCCGAGCTCCGACACCACCACTGCCGCCTCGTCGGGTTACCCCGTGACGGTCACCAGCTGTGGGGTCACCTCCACCATCACGGCCAAGCCCGAGCACGCCGTCACCCTCAACCAGGGTGCGACCGAGGTCGCGCTCGCGCTCGGCGTGCAGGACCAGCTCGCGGGGACGGCGTACCTCGACGACGCCGTGCCGCAGAAGTGGAAGGCCGCCTACGACTCGGTGAAGGTCCTGGCCCAGGAGTACCCCTCGCACGAGGCACTGCTGGCCACCCAGCCCGACTTCGTGTACGCCTCCTACGCCAGCGCCTTCAATGCCAAGGTCGCCGGCACCCAGGCCGAGCTCGCCAGTCAGAAGATCGGCTCCTACCTCTCGCCCTTCGGCTGCGAGAACAAGGCCGAGCGCCCCGCGACGACCTTCGACGCGGTCTGGGACGAGATCGACGCGGTCGCGACCGCGTTCGGCGTACCGCAGCGAGGCCAGGAGCTGCGCACCGAGCAGCAGACCGAGCTCGACACCATCTCGGCCGCCGCGGCCGGCAAGGGGCTGAGCGTGCTCTGGTACGACTCCGGCACCAAGACGCCGTTCGTGGGCGGCAACGCCGGTGGCCCGCAGCTGATCCTCAACGCGGTCGGTGCCACCAACGTCTTCGCCGACCTCGACGGCGCCTGGGGCGACGGCACCTGGGAGAAGGTGATCGCCGCCGACCCCGACGTGATCGTGCTCGCCGACGCGAGCTGGGACTCCGCGGCCGACAAGATCGCCTACCTGGAGAAGGATCCGGCGCTCAAGAAGCTGACTGCGGTCAAGGAGAGGAAGTTCGTCACCCTGCCGTTCTCGGAGTCCACCGCCGGCGTTCGGCTGGTCGACGGGGCCTCCTCGGTGGCCGAGCAGATCGCGAAGCTGCGCTGAGATGACACGACGGTTCACCGTCCCCGTCATCGCGCTCCTCATCCTCGCGGTGGTGGCGGCGGTGGCCGTCGCGGTCGGTGACGTCTCCGTCCCCGTCGACCGGGTGATCGCGGTGGTCGCCCGCCGCCTCGGCCTGGGCGAGCACGGCGTCAGCCTGTTCGAGGACCAGATCGTGTGGCAGCTGCGCCTGCCACGGGTGATCAGTGCCGCCGCCGTGGGCGCCGGCCTGGCGCTGTGCGGTGCCGTCCTGCAGTCCCTGACCCGCAACGACCTGGCCGACCCGTTCCTGCTCGGCGTCTCCAGCGGTGCCGCCGTCGGCGCCGTCACCGTGATCGTGCTCGGGGTCGGCTTCGCCGGCGTGGTCGGCACCGCAGCGGTCGGGGCGGCGGCGTTCCTCGGCGCCCTCGCCGCACTGGCGGTGGTGCTGGTCCTGGCCCGCGGGCGCGGCGGTGTGCTGCCGCCTGCCCGCACGATCCTGGCCGGAGTCGCCGTGGCGCAGGTCTGCACGGCGTACACCTCCTTCATCGTGATCGCGAACTCGGACTCCGACGGCGCGCGGCGGGTGCTGAACTGGACGCTCGGCTCCGTCGCCGGGATGCGGTGGCACTCCACCCTGGTCGTCCTCGCCGTCGTCGTCGCGACCACCGTCGCCGTGCTGCCCCTGGCGCCCCACCTCGACGCGTTCGCGTTCGGTGAGACGTCGGCACGCTCGCTGGGGATCGAGGTCGAGAAGGTGCGCTGGCTGGTGATGGCGGGGACCGCGCTGGTCGCGGCCGTGCTGGTGGCGTACGTCGGCGCGATCGGCTTCGTCGGACTCGTCGTCCCGCACGTCGTGCGCTTCATCACCGGTCCGCGCCACCGGCGGCTGCTGCCGCTGTGCGCGATCGTGGGTGCGATCGTGCTGGTCGTGGCCGACACCGTCGCCCGCTCCGTGATCGACGGACAGGAGATCCCCGTCGGTGTCGTCACCGGGCTGCTGGGCGCTCCGTTCTTCGCCTGGCTGCTGCGACGGGAGGCGGCGCGATGAGCCTGAGGGCGCGCGAGGTCTCCTGGCAGATCGGCGCGGTGCCGGTGCTGTCCGAGGTGGACCTGACGATCACGCCGGGGGTGCTGACCGGGCTGCTCGGGCCGAACGGCTCGGGCAAGTCCTCGCTGCTCCAGGTGCTGGCCGGGCTGCGACGTCCGACCGGCGGCTTGGTCACGCTCGACGGCGTGGAGCTGGGCCGGCTCTCGGCCCGCGAACGGTCCCGCACGATCGCGTTGGTCGAGCAGCAGGCCGCCACCGACCTCGAGCTCACCGCCGCCGACGTGGTGGCGTTGGGCCGGATCCCGCATCGAGGACGCTGGGGCGCGGTGGCCGCCGATCGGCCGGTGATCGAGGCCGCGATGGCGATCTCCGACGTCGGTGACCTGGCCTCACGGCGCTGGCACACGCTCTCCGGCGGGGAGCGCCAGCGGGTCCACCTCGCCCGGGCGCTGGCCCAGGAGCCCGAGGTGCTGCTCCTGGACGAGCCGACCAACCACCTCGACCTGCGGCACCAGCTCGACTTCCTCGACCGTGTCGCCCACCTCCCGATCACCAGCGTCGCCTCGCTGCACGACCTCGACTCGGCCGCGGCGTTCTGCGAGGAGCTCGTCGTGCTGGCCCACGGGCGCGTGGTCGCGCACGGGCCGGTGGCCGACGTCCTCACCCCGGAGCTGGTGCGGGAGGTGTTCGGGGTGGAGGTGAGCATCGAGCCTCATCCGCAGGATGGGCGGCCGCATGTGCGGTGGGAGCGGCGGGTGCGGGATCGGGGCGCTCGGGACTGGGGTGCTCGGGACCGGGGCGCTCGGGAGGCGTGAGTCTGGGGGGAGCGGGTCTCATCCGTCCCATCCGTCGCACGGAGGACCCGGAAGCGTGCACTGACTGACCGGGGGTGAGGCGTCCTCCCCAGCCGCGGGGCAGGCGCCCCCGCAGCGCCCGTGAGCGGGGCAGGGTCGCCCCATGTTCTCCTCCCGGCGCGCCGACCCCACGTCCCTCGACCAGGCCCCGGTGGCCCTGCTGGTCACCGCCGACGACTGGCTCCGTGACGTCGTGGTCCGGCTCGGCGCCGCGGCCGGGGTGGCGGTGGTGGCGGTCGATGAGATCGGGGCCGCCTACCAGGCCTGGGCCGGTGCCGGGGTGGTGCTGATCGGCTGTGACAGAGCCGCGTCGCTGGCGACCCTGGCACCGGAGCGGCGCTCGGGCGTCTGGGTGCTGGCCCCGGCAGGACAGGCCGACAGCGTGCTGCGCTCGGCCCTGCTGCTCGGGGCCGAGCAGGTGGTCGAGCTTCCCGACGCCGAGCCGGCACTGGCCGCCCTGCTCGGCGACCTGGGCGAGGCGGGCGGCCTGCGCGGGCTGGTGATCGGGGTCGTCGGAGGCTCCGGCGGGGTCGGTGCGACGACCTTGGCGTGCGCGCTCGGGCAGGTCGCCGAGGCCCCGGCGGTCGTCGTCGAGCTGGAGGCCCTGGGCCCGGGCGTCGACCGGGTGCTCGGGCTGGAGGAGACCTCTGGAGTCGGCTGGGCCGAGCTCGGCTCCAGCCGTGGTCGGCTCAACGGTCGGTCGCTGCGGGAGGCGCTCCCGGCGGCCGACGGGCTGGCGGTGCTGACCGTCGGCCGTGAGGTCGAGCTGCCCGCGCCGTCGGTGGTGCGCGAGGTGCTGGCGGCGCTTCGGCGGGGTCACGAGTGCGTCGTGCTCGACCTGCCCCGGCCGGGCACGACCCTGTGGGACGAGATCGTGCCGCGCTGCGAGTCGGTCGTGGTGGTCGCCGACGGCTCCGTCACCGGCGTCGCCTCGGCCGGCCGAGTGGTCCGCCTCCTGCCCGACGCCACCCGCGCCTGTGCCGTGCTCCGCGCCGGGCGGAGCGATCCGGTGCTGGTCGAGTCGGCCCTCGGGATCCCGGTGGTCGGGCTGTTGCCGCGCTCGCGGCGGATCTCCGAGTCGATCGACCTCGGGTACGGCCCGGTCCGTTCCGCGCGCGACCCGCTCGCCCGGGTAGCCCGCGCGACCCTGGCGGCGGTGTCCCGATGAGCGCCGAGGCCTTCGACGACCTCGTCGGTCAGGCCCGTGCCTGGCTGGCCACCAGCCCGGGCGACCTCACCCCGCACCGGGTCGCCACAGCGCTCCGCGCGGCGGGTCGGCCGGTCGGCGACGCGTCGGTGCTGGCGGTCTACGAGGAGCTGCGGCGGTCCGTCGTCGGGGCCGGGCCGCTCGAACCGCTGCTGCGCGAGCCGGGCGTCACCGATGTCGTGGTCAACGGCGCGACCCAGGTCTGCGTCGATCGCGGCGCAGGGCTGGAGCCCGCCGGGGTCACCTTCCCCGACGACGGTGCCGTGCGCCGGCTGGCACAGCGTCTGGCCGCGGGAGCGGGGCGCCGCCTCGACGACGCCTCGCCCTACGTCGACGTCCGGTTGGCCGACGGCACCCGGTTCCACGCGGTGCTGGCGCCGGTCGCCCGTCCCGGCACCCTGATCTCGCTCCGGATCCCTGCCGCGCGCACCCTGGACCTGGCCGAGAGTGTGCCGGTGCCTCTGCTGGGGCTGGTGCGTGACGTCGTACGCCGGCGGCTGGCGTTCCTGGTCAGCGGCGGCACCGGGTCGGGCAAGACCACGCTGCTCGCCGGTCTGCTCGGGGAGGTGCCTGCACACGAGCGGATCGTGATCGTCGAGGACGCGCGCGAGCTGGAGCCACGCCATCCCCATGTGGTCGGGCTGGAGGGGCGCCCCGCCAACGTCGAGGGCGTCGGGCTGGTCGCGATGCGGGAGCTGGTCCGCCAGGCGCTGCGGATGCGGCCCGATCGCCTGGTCGTCGGGGAGGTGCGTGGTGCTGAGGTGGTCGAGCTGCTCGCCTCGCTCAACACCGGTCACGAGGGCGGCTGCGGCACGGTGCACGCCAACTCTGCCGGAGACGTCCCTGCCCGGATCGAGGCGCTCGCGCTGGCGGCGGGGCTGGGACGCGCGGCGGTGCACAGCCAGATCGCGGCGGGGCTGGACGTCGTCCTCCATGTGGCCCGCGACAGCCGGACGGTGGTCGAGATCGCCGTACCGCATCGGGGAGCCGACGGTCTGGTGACGATGGCCTCGGCGGTGACCTGGTGCGACGGAGCCGCCGTGCTCGGCCCCGGTGCTCCGACACTGGCCCGGCGACTGGGGCGAGGTGCGTTGTGACGGTGCCTGTGCTGACCGCTGCCGTCGCGTGCGGCGGGGCTGTCGTCCTGATCGTTCCGGGCGGGTTCGCGGTGCCGCAGCCCCGGGGCGGGCTCGGCGCGGTGGGTCTGCTCGGGGTGGCGGTGGCGCTGGCCTGGGCGCAGCCCCATCTGGCGGTGCTGCTGGTCGGACTCGGATGCGGCCTGCCTGCCGTGATCGCGTTGGTGGTGCGTCGACGCCGCGACCGGGCTGCTGCTGCCACCTCGCAGCGTCTGGTCGAGGTCTGCGAGCAGGTCGCCTCCGAGCTGTCGGCCGGGCTGGCGCCCGGTGTCGCGTTGGCGCGCGCAGCCCAGGCCTGGCCGGTGCTCGCCCCGGTCGCCGAGGCCGCGCGGGTCGGCATGGACGTGCCGGAGGTGATGCGGGGCTTGGCCACGACCACGCCGGGTGCCGAGCGGCTGCGGGTGGTCGCGGCGGCCTGGCAGGTCGCCCATGCCAGCGGAGGACCGGTCGCCGCAGCCCTCGACGGGGTAGCCCTCGAGCTTCGTGAGGGGTTCCGGGCCCAGCGCGTCATCGACGGTGAGCTGGCCTCGGCGCGGGCGACCGCGCGGCTGGTGGCGTTCCTGCCTCTGGCCGCGCTGGCGATGGGCTCCGGGGTCGGCGGCGACCCGTGGCGGTTCCTGCTGGAGACCCCGATCGGGCTCGGGTGCGGTGCCGCCGGGGTGCTCCTCGGCCTGGTGGGGGTGTGGTGGATCGACGCGATCGCCCGGGCGGTGAGTCTGCGATGAGTCAGGTGCTGGTGGTCGCCTGCGTCGCCGCTGCCGCCTCCCTCCTGCCGCGGGTCGGTGAGCTGGGGCGGACGGGGGTGGGGCGTGCTGCGGCGGGAGCCGAGGCGGTGTCGGGGCCGCAGGAGTGGTGGCTGCGGCGCTACCGGTGGCTGCTCGCCCCGGCGGTCGGGGCAGGAGCCTGGGTGCTGCTCGGTGGCACGGTGGGGATGGTCGCTGCGGTCGGCTGCACCGCGATCTGCTGGCGGATGATCGGGCGTGCCGAGCCGGAGTCGGCCCGGCGTCGCCGTGAGGCGGTCGGCCGCGATCTCCCGGTCCTGGTGCACCTGGTGGCGATCGGGCTGCGGGCCGGGGTGGACCCGGTGAGCGCCCTGGTCACCGCGACCGCGGCGCTGCCGGGGCCTGCTGCCGAGGAGCTCGGGCGCCTGATCGCACCGCACCGGCTCGGCGTCGATCCCGACCGGTTGTGGGCAGGGGTCGCCGCGGTGCCGGGGCTCGAGCCCCTGGGAAGGACGTTGGCGCGGGCGGGGGAGTCAGGTGCCTCGGTGGTGTCGGTGATCGACCGCCTTGCTGTGGAGGTGGGGCGCGAGCAGCGCGCGGCGGTCGAGGACCGGGCGCGCCAGGTAGGGGTGAAGGCCGCCGTCCCGCTCGGGGTCTGCCTGCTGCCGGCCTTCCTGCTGGTCGGGATCGTGCCGGTCGTCGGTGGCCTGGTGGGGTCGCTCGGCCTATGAGCTTCCGGCGGCATCGGGTCGCCGGGGAAGGAGGAGGACGTGATGGCAACGATGCAGGACGCGACGCCGAGGTGGCATCGAGATTCGCTGCGACGACGGGCGGGCCGGCGTGCGCAGGGACGGGGTCGGGTGGCCAAGCGCGGGCCGGTACGACGGCGTGAGGCCGCGGCCGACGCCGCGACCGAGGGCGATCCGGGATGCGGCCCGGCCGGTCGGGTGGAGTCCGCCGCTGCGTCGGCCTCGGAGGGTGGCCAGCGGGGGATCACGACCGCCGAGTACGCCGTCGGCACCGCCGCCGGAGCCGGGCTCGCCGGGCTGCTGTTCAAGATGCTGACCGGAGGGTTCGGGGACGAGCTGCTGCACAAGCTCTACGCCCACGTGCTCTCGCTGCTGGGGCTGTGAACCGCCGCGTCGTCCGACGCCCGGCGCGGGGAGCGGCGACCGCCGAGCTGGTGGTCGCCCTCCCGGTGCTGGTAGCCGTCACCGTGCTGCTGACCTGGTTCCTCACCCTCGGGATCGCGCAGGTCCGCATCGTCGACGCCGCCCGCGAGTCGGCTCGGGCGCTGGCCCGCGGCGACGACAGCGCCGCCGCGCTGGCGCGGGGCCGCGAGGTCGGCCCCGCGGGCACCCGCCTCCAGGTCCGGTCGGGCTCGACCTCAGGATCGCCTGGGACAGGGATGGTCACGGTCGTCGCCCGGGCCGTCGTGCACGGCCCCGGCGGCCTCTTCCGCCTGCTCCCGGTCACGGTCCGGGCAGAGGCAACGGCAGTACAGGAGACGTCCGATGCCCCCTAGCCGACTTCCGGGTTCGCCACCGCCGAGTTCCGGGTTCACCACGGTCGAGTTCCGGGTTCGCCACGGTCGAGTTCCGGGTTCGCCACGCGCGACTTCCGGGTTCGCCACGCGCGACTTCCGGGTTCGCCACGGTCGAGCTCCGGGTTCACCACGGCCGAGGTCCGGGTTCGCCACGGAGTCGGCGCGGCAGATGCCCGGCCGCATGAGGCTGGGAGGTGATGCGGTGAGGAGTCAGCGTGGGTCGGTGGTCCCGATGGTGGTCGCCTGCGTCGGGGTGTTGGTGCTGGTCGGGATCGGCTGCGCGATGGCCGCCGCGGCAGTCGTGGCCCACCGACGGGCCCAGTCCGCCGCCGACCTCGCGGCGCTGGCCGGTGCCCAGTCCCTGAGCCGAGGCGGCGACGGATGCGCCGCCGCCGGTGATCTCGCGGTGCGCAACCACGCGGACCTCGTGTCGTGTGTGAGTACGCCGACCTCGGTCACGGTCGTGGTCGAGGTGGGCGTTCCTGGACGTTGGGCAGGGCTGGCCGACGTACGGGCGAAGGCGCGCGCCGGGTGGTGAGCCGGTGGTGAACCCGGATCTCGGCTGTGGTGAACCCGGAACTCGACCGTGGTGGACCCGGAAGTCGGCGGTGGTGAACCCGGATCTCGGCGGTGGTGAACCCGGAAGTCGGCGGTGGTGAACCCGGATCTCGGCGGTGGTGAACCCGGAAGTCGGCGGTGGTGAACCCGGATCTCGGTCAGGCTTCGGGGGACTCTCCGTGACCGAACTTCTCCGCCATCTTGGCGTACTCCTTGCGCTCGGCGCGGCGGCGCAGGCCCAGGGACGCGCCCCAGCGGGTGACGTAGAGGCCGAGCACGATCAGGAGGGCCGCGATCATCCCGGTGATGAAGACGGTGGTGGCCCCCATATGGATGCCGAGCAGGCTGGCTGCACCCTGGTCACCGGCGGTGAAGAGACCGATCACCACGAGCAGGGCTCCGAGCAGGATCATGACGAGTCCGAAGGCGAGCATGGTCTGACCCTAAGCCTCGATGCACCGATTCGTCCGCTGCTGCGCAAGGCGGAGGATCGGGGGATCGGGGCTACGCCTGGAGGAGTGCCCGCAGCAGGCGGGCCGCACCGGGTTTGTCCAGCGGGTTGTTGCCGTTGCCGCACTTGGGGGACTGGATGCACGACGGGCAGCCCTCGTCGCACTCGCACGACTCGATCGTCTCCAGGGTCGCGCCGAGCCACTCGCGGGCGGCGCGGTAGCCCCGCTCGGCGAACCCGGCACCGCCCGACTGGCCGTCGTAGACGAAGACCGTGAGCTGGCCGGTGTCGGGGTGCACGGCGGTCGAGACGCCGCCGATGTCCCAGCGGTCGCACGTCGCGAACAGCGGCAGCAGACCGATCGAGCAGTGCTCGGCGGCGTGGGCCGATCCCGGCAGGTCGGCACCGTCCAGACTGGCGGCATCGAGCACACCGGGCGGCACCGTCCACCACACCGCCGACGTCCGCAGCGTGCGCACCGGCAGGTCGAGCAGCTCCTCGGCGATGATCTCGCCGCTGGGCACGCGCCGCTTGTGGAACGAGACCACCTGGTGGGAGACGTCGACGTCACCCCATGAGAGCCGGCAGCCGCCCCAGTCCTGGTGCTCCCGACTGGCGACGATGCTGATCTCGGTGACCTCGCGCGCCATCGTGGAGTACGGCGGCGACGCCCGCTCCATTGTCGCGACCCGGTCCTCCAGGTCGAGGTGGTCAACCAGCCAGGTCTCGCCCATGTGGACGTAGACCGCTCCCGTATGCGCCGTCGAGTGCGCACGCCCGATGTCGACGGTCCCGACCACGCGGCCCGAGGAGCCCTCGATCAGCTGCACGTTGCCACCGTCGGCCCCGCGGATGTCGATCAGGTCCGCGGCGCGGCGGTGGTCGGTCCAGAACCAGCCCCGTGCCCGATGGCGCAGCACCCCGGCCGCGGTGAGCTGGTCGAGCAGGTCGGGGGTGGTGGGCCCGAACAGGTCGGTGTCGGCCGAGGTGACCGGCAGCTCCTGGGCGGCGGCGCACAGGTGCGGGCCCAGCACGTACGGGTTGGACGGGTCGAAGACGGTCGCCTCCACCGGCTGGCCCAGCAGCGCCTCAGGGTGGGTGACGAGGTAGGTGTCGAGCGGGTCGTCGCGGGCGATCAGGATCCCGAGCGCGTCCTGCGCCCCGCGCCCGGCCCTGCCGATCTGCTGCCACAGCGCGGCGCGGGTGCCCGGGTAGCCCGCGATCAGCACGGCATCGAGCCCGGTGACGTCGATCCCGAGCTCGAGTGCGTTGGTGGCGGCGATGCCCCACAGGTCACCGGAGCGGATCGCCTCCTCCAGCGCCCGGCGCTCCTCGGGCAGGTAGCCCCCGCGATAGGCGGCGACCCGGCCCGGCAGCGAGGCGTCGACCTCGGCCAGGTGTTGCTGCGCGGTCAGGGCGACCTGCTCGACCCCGACCCGGGAGCGGACGAACGCCAGGGTGCGCACCCCCGAGACCACCAGGTCGGTCAGCAGGTCGGCTGTCTCGGAGGAGGCGGCACGTCGCAGGGGCGCCCCGTTCTCGCCGGCGTACGCCGTCAACGGAGGCTGCCACAGGCCGAGCGTGACCCGTCCGCGAGGCGATCCGTCCCGGGTCACCGGGACGACCGGCAGCCCGGTCAGCCGCTGCCCCGTCACCTCGGGCTCCGCGACGGTGGCCGAGGCGAGGATGAACGTCGGCGAGGCGCCGTACGACGCCGCGATCCGGCGCAACCGACGCAGCACGTGCGCCACGTGCGCGCCGAAGACCCCGCGGTAGTGGTGGCACTCGTCGACGATCACGTACGACAGTGACTTGAAGAACGACGCCCAGCGGGTGTGCCCGGGCAGCAGGGAGCGGTGCAGCATGTCGGGGTTGGTCAGGACGTACTCGCCGAACGCGCGGGTCCACTCGCGCTGCTCGCGCGGGGCGTCGCCGTCGTGGGTGGAGACCCGGACGTCCAGGTCGAGTGCCTCGACCCGGGCGAGCTGATCCTGGGCCAGAGCCTTGGTCGGCGCGAGGTAGAGCACCGTGGCGCCGCGCTGACCGCGGTCGCTGCGGGCGGTGAGGATCCGGCTGAGCGCGGGCAGCTGGTAGGCCAGCGACTTGCCCGAGGCGGTCCCGGTGGCGAGTGCGACGTGGGCGCCGGAGACGGCGGTGTCGGCGGCGATCACCTGATGACGCCACGGACGCTCGATCCCGCGAGCCTGAAAGGCCTCCACCACGCGCGGCTCCGCCCAGCCGGGCCACGCCACCGTGTCCGCGGTCCGAGGTGGCAGATGCTCCAGGTGGGTCAGGCGTCCCTCTCGTCCCGGTGCACTGGTGAGCCGGTTCACAAGGTCTGCCACCGAACTCACGTCGGCATGGTTACATAGGGGCGTGGATTTCAGCGTTTCGACCTCCGAGCTCTCCGGTGCCACGGTGGTGGCCGTCGGTGGGGAGATCGACGTGTACACAGCGCCCCGCCTGCGGGACAAGCTGACCGAGCTCGTCGACGGCGGCGCCTACCGCCTGATCGTCGACCTGGAGGCCGTGGACTTCCTCGACTCCACCGGTCTGGGTGTGCTGGTCGGTGGCCTGAAGAAGGTCCGGATGCACGACGGCATCCTCACCATCGTGTGCACCAACGAGCGGCTGCTGAAGATCTTCAGGATCACCGGACTCGCCAAGGTGTTCGACATCTACCCGAGCGCCGACGCGGCCGCCGCGGACCTCTGACCCGGCCCGACCCCGCAGGCGCCGCACCCGGCGCCCGATCGGCCCGAGGACGTCGCCGTCGAGGCACGCCTGCGGCACGCCCTAGGCTTGCGCCGTGGCCTCCCAGCAGCTGAACGACCTTCCGCACCGTCTCCGCGACGCCCTGACCGATGCCGGCTTCACCTACGACCAGGTGGCCGAGCAGCTCGGGCCGCTGGCGCACGCCGCGCTGGGGCGCAACGAGACCACGCCCGGTCGGCGTCGTACCGCCGGCGGCTCGCCGCTGGAGACCCTGATCCGGCTGTTCCTGCTCCAGGTGCCGGTCGACCTCGCCGCCGCCGAGGCGGCCCTGCCCGGTCTGGTCGACGAGCTGGCCGTGCACGGTCTGCTGGAGCAGTCGATCGGCGAGGTCGCCGCCCGGATGGACGTGCGGCCCTATTCGGTCGATGCAGCCACCGACGCCCACGATCTCTGGGTGGTCTCCGACCTCACCCCCGGCCTGGACGGCGGCCCGCAGCGGGTCGGCGCCAACTACGTCCTGGGGATCAGCCCGGCCTCGACCTCGCTGGCCCAGCTCACCATCCGCGACGAGGTCGGCACCAGCCTCGACCTCGGCACCGGCTGTGGTGTCCAGGCGCTCCACATGGCCCAGCACGTCGACCGCGTGATCGCGACCGACGTCAACACCCGTGCGCTGTGGATGACCTCCTTCAATGCCGCGCTCAACGACGTCGCCGACAAGGTCGACGTCCGCAACGGCTCGTTCTTCGAGCCGGTCGCCGGTGACCGGTTCGACCTGATCGCCACCAACCCGCCGTTCGTGATCTCCCCGGCGACGGGGGAGCGTCTGGTCTACCGCGACTCGGGCCTGCCCGGCGACCGTGTCGTCGAGGACATCGTCAGGGCGGCGCCGGACCTGCTCAACGCCGGCGGCTGGTGCCAGATCCTGGCCAACTGGGTGATCAGCGCCGACCGACCGTGGGACGAGCGCCTGGCCGGCTGGCTCGGTGAGGAGACCGACTCCCTGATCGTCCAGCGCGAGATCCTCGACCCGGCCGCCTACGTCGAGCTCTGGCTGAAGGACTCGGGCCACTGGGGCGGCGAGGACTACCTGTTCCGCTACGACACCTGGCTCACCTGGATGGAGAACCAGGGCATCGAGGGGATCGGCTTCGGCTGGATCAACCTGCACAAGACCGGCGGCTCCGACGCCCGCCGTGAGCTGGTCGAGTGGCCCTACGACGTCGAGCAGCCGATCGCCCCCGCGATCGCCTCCTGGGGCGAGGCGGTCCGGCTCGAGGTCGAGCTCGACTCGCACCTGGTCGCCCCCAGTGACCTGCAGGAGGAGAGCCTGGGCGCGCCCGGCGCCGAGGACCCGAACGCGATCGTGCTGCGCCAGCAGCGCGGGCTGCGTCGTGCGCACTCCGCCGACACCGTCACCGCCGCATTGGTCGGCGCCTGCGACGGCGACCTCTCACTGGGGCAGATCCTCGACGCGGTCAGCACCCTGCTCGAGCTCGACCCGGCCGAGACCCGCGCCACCTACCTGCCGGTGGCGCGGACCCTCGTCGACCAGGGCTTCCTCACCGTCTCGGAGTCCTGATCACCCGGCCGGGGCGAGCGCTGCCTCGTGCAGCGCCCGCTCCCGGACCTCGATCAGGCGGCACCGCACCCCGGCGACCAGCAGCGCGGGGGAGCCGAGCGGCTCCAGCGGGGCACGGTCGACCGGCCAACGCCAGTCGTCGGCCCGCGGCTCACTCCAGCTGAACAGGCTGCGCACCGCGACCTGGACCTTGCGTCCGGTCGAGGAGCCCGCCTGCCGGCTGTCGAAGCACTCCCGCAGGGTCCGGTCGGTGACGATCCCGCTCGGGTAGAGCAGGCCGTTGGCCCGACCGACCGCCCACGCCACGCCGTGCGCGAGCCCGCCGGGGCGCTGATCCACCGTCAGCCCCGGCCGCTGGGCGAAGACCAGCACCAGGGCGCGCAGGCACGCCAGCGTGAATTCCGGGGTGAAGAGTCGCTCCCCGGCGGTGAGGAGCGCCGCCGCGGTGGCGGCGAACAGCTCCCGCTGCTGGGGCGGCAGTCCTGCCGGGGCGCCGGGAGCCGGCCCGTCCCACGGTCGGTCGTGCAGGGCGAGCACTGCTTCCCGGCCGCCGCACTGGGCGTCGAGCCAGCCCAGCGCTCGCTCCCAGTCCGGGGGCTGTGGGGGCGCCACCTCGGTGACGCGGGGTCCGTCCAGGACCTGCGCCATCAGGTCGCGGCACTGCGGGCAGAAGTGCAGGAAGGGGTCGCGGGTCGTCACTCCGCACAGGGATGAATCGGTGGTGTCGTCGTACATCTGGACCTCCGTGGTGATGTGTGGAAGTCGTCGTCTGTGAGGCCATCAGACCAGCCGCCGCCGACAGTTCTGGACAGGACCGAGTACCTTTCCCCACGTGGCACACAAGTTGGTGATCGTTGAGTCCCCCGCGAAGGCACGCACTATCGGCGGCTATCTGGGGGACGGCTTCGTCGTGGAGTCGTCGATCGGCCACATCCGTGATCTGCCGCAGTCGGCCGCCGACACGCCGGCCAAGATCAAGGACAAGCCGTGGGGTCGTCTCGGCGTCGACACCGAGAACGGCTTCGAGCCGTACTACATCGTGCCGCGCGACAAGAAGAGCCACATCACCAAGCTCAAGGGCCTGCTCAAGGGCGCCGACGAGCTCTACCTCGCCACCGATGAGGACCGCGAGGGAGAGGCCATCGCCTGGCACCTGCTCGACGAGCTGAAGCCGAAGAACATCCCGGTCAAGCGGATGGTCTTCCACGAGATCACCAAGGCCGCCATCCAGGAGGCCGCCGCCAACCCGCGCGAGCTCGACATGGACCTCGTCGAGGCCCAGGAGACCCGCCGCATCCTCGACCGGCTCTACGGCTACGAGGTCTCCCCGGTGCTGTGGCGCAAGGTCCAGTCCGGGCTCTCGGCCGGCCGCGTGCAGTCCGTGGCGACCCGGCTCGTGGTGCAGCGCGAGCGGGATCGGATGGCCTACAAGGTCGCCTCGTACTGGAGCCTGGAGGGCAGCTTCGACGCCGGCTCCGCCGCGGGCGGCGTCCGGATCTTCCCCGCCAAGATCTACTCCGTCGACGGCACCCGCGTCGCGACCGGCTCCAACTTCGACTCCGAGGGCAAGCTCACCGGCAAGGTCGTGCACCTGGACCGGTCGAAGGCCGAGGCCCTCGTCGAGGCGCTCTCGGACACGACGTACGACGTCCGCAGCGTCGAGTCGAAGCCGTACCGTCGCAGTCCGTACGCCCCGTTCCGCACCACCACGCTCCAGCAGGAAGCCAGCCGCAAGCTCGGGATGAGCTCGTCGGTCACCATGTCGGTCGCCCAGCGGCTGTATGAGAACGGCTTCATCACCTACATGCGTACCGACTCCGTCAGCCTCTCCGACACCGCCATCCGTGCGGCCAGGGCGCAGGTCAACGAGCTGTACGGCGCCGACTACCTGCCCGACGCACCGCGGGTCTACGCCTCCAAGGTGAAGAACGCCCAGGAGGCGCACGAGGCGATCCGGCCCTCGGGCGACACCTTCCGCACCCCGGCCCAGACCGGCCTGACCGGTGACCAGTTCCGGCTGTACGAGCTGATCTGGATGCGCACCGTCGCCTCCCAGATGAAGGACGCCGTCGGCCAGACCGTCTCCATCCGCCTCGGCGGTGCCGCCACCTCCGGTGAGGACGTCGTCTTCGGCACCTCGGGTCGCGTGATCACGTTCCACGGGTTCCTCAAGGCCTACGTCGAGGGCACCGACTCCGCCGACTCCGAGAAGGACGACGCCGAGACCCGGCTGCCGAACCTGACCGAGGGCGACCAGGTCACCTCGGCCTCGCTGGGGGCCAGCGGCCACGAGACGAAGCCGCCGGCGCGCTACACCGAGGCGACCCTGATCAAGGAGCTCGAAGACCGCGAGATCGGTCGCCCGTCGACGTACGCCTCGATCATCTCGACCATCATCAATCGCGGCTACGTCTACAAGAAGGGCACCGC
Source organism: Nocardioides sp. (assembly GCF_030150155.1). GTDB lineage: Bacteria > Actinomycetota > Actinomycetes > Propionibacteriales > Nocardioidaceae > Nocardioides. The sequence continues at coordinate 117,880 of NZ_JASLGR010000031.1, read as the reverse complement.
CCTGGTGCCGGCCTGGATCGCGTTCTCGGCGACCCGGCTGCTCGAGGAGCACTTCACCGACTACGTCGACTACGACTTCACCGCCTCGATGGAGCGGGTGCTCGACGAGATCGCCGGTGGCCGCGCCACCCGCGAGGACGAGCTGGGCCGGTTCTACTTCGGGCCGGCCGAGGGCGCTGCCGACGACGGCCAGAGCCACCGCGAGGGCCTCAAGCAGATCGTCGACAGCCTCGGCGACATCGACGCCAAGGGCAACGCCACGTTCCCGATCGGCGGCGAGGACTCCGGCATCCAGCTGCGGGTGGGCAAGTTCGGCCCCTACCTGGAGGGTCCCGACGACGACGGCACCCCGCTGGGCAAGCGCGCCAACGTGCCCGACGACCTGCCCCCCGACGAGCTCACCCTGGAGCGCGCCAAGGAGCTGCTGGCCAACCCGACCGGCGTCGACATCGAGCTCGGCGTGCACCCGGAGTCGGGCCTCAAGGTGGTCGCCAAGGCGGGGCGCTACGGCCCGTACGTCACCGAGGTCCTGCCCGAGGACGCGCCCAAGAGCGCCAAGCCGCGCACCGCGTCGCTGTTCAAGAACATGACGCTGGAGTCGATCACGCTCGCCGAGGCGGTCCAGCTGCTCACCCTGCCGCGCGTCGTCGGTGCTGCCGAGGACGGCGAGGAGATCACCGCCCAGAACGGCCGCTTCGGGCCGTACCTGAAGAAGGGCACCGACTCGCGCTCGCTGACCAGCGAGGACCAGCTGCTCACCATCACGCTGCCCGAGGCCCTGGCGATCTACGCCCAGCCGAAGGCCCGCGGTCGTGCCGCGGCCGCCCCGCCGCTCAAGGAGTTCGGCAACGACCCGGTCTCGGGTGCTCCGATCGTGGCGAAGTCGGGTCGCTTCGGCGACTACGTCACCGACGGCGAGTACAACGCCACCCTGCGCAAGGAGGACGACCTCGCCACGATGACGCTGGAGCGGGCGGCCGAGCTGCTCGCCGAGCGTCGCGCCAAGGGGCCGGCCAAGAAGGGCGCGAAGAAGACCGCCAAGAAGGCGGCCACGAAGAAGACGGCGGCGAAGAAGACCGCCACCAAGGCCGCGGCGAAGAAGACCGCCGCCAAGAAGACCACGAAGACGGCCGCCAAGAAGGCATGACCGAGACCGCCTCGGGCGGCACCGCGGCCGTCACCAGCACCCTGACCCGGAACGACGGCACCACGTTCCGGCAGTTCAGTGTGGACGGCGACGTGCGCCCGGAGGCACCGGTGGTGGTGCTCTCCCCGGCGATGGGGATGCCGGCCGGGTACTACCTGACCGTCCTCGACGCGCTCGCCGCCGCCGGCCTGCACGGGGTGGCCTACGAGCAGCGTGGCCACGAGAAGGGCGGCCAGCCGGCCGGGTGGCGACGCAACTTCGGGTACGCCGAGCTGGTCGAGGATCTGGTCCAGGTGATCGCCCAGGCCCGCAGCGCCCACCCTGACTCACCGGTGATCGTGCTGGGGCACAGCCTCGGCGGGCAGGTCTCGGTCGCCGCGATCGGGGAGCACCCGGGGCTCTACGACGGCCTGATCCTGATGGCCTCCTCGACGCCGCACTGGCGGCACTGGAGCCGCAAGATCCTCGCCGCAGGCGTGCTCTTCCCGACGATCGCGAACGTGCTGGGCCACTTCCCCGGCGACCGGCTCAAGTTCGCCGGCCGCGAGGCCCGCCGGATGATGACCCAGTGGGGCACCCTGGCCCGCTCGGGCCGGCTGCCGCTGGGCGAGGACGGGCTGGGCGCGGTCGACGTGCCCGTGCTGGCGGTCTCGATCGAGGGCGACTGGCTGGGCGTGCCGAGCGCGGTGGACGCGCTGTGCGCGAAGCTGCCGGCCTCGACGGCGCTGCGGGTGCACGTCGACGAGGAGGGGATCGACCACTTCAAGTGGGCGCGGCGTCCCGCCTCGGTGATGGGCTCCATCACCGACTGGGTGGCGACCCAGCCCGCCTTCTCCCGATGAGGGCGACCGCATCGTGGGTCCCGTAGATTTGGCCGCGTGAGTTCCGCAGGCGTCTACGCATCGACCGGGGTCTTCGTCTGCTTCGAAGGTGGCGAGGGATCGGGCAAGTCGACCCAGTCCCAGCGCCTGTCCGACGCCCTCTCCGCGCTCGGCTACGACGCGCTGCTGACCCGGGAGCCCGGCGGCACCGCCGTGGGCCGCACGATCCGTCAGATCGTGCTCTCGCCCGAGACCGGTGCGCTGGCCGACAAGACCGAGTCGCTGCTCTACGCCGCCGACAAGGCCGAGCACGTCGAGACGCTCGTGCTGCCCGCCCTGGAGCGCGGCGAGGTCGTCATCATGGACCGGTACGTCGACTCCACCTTGGCCTACCAGGGCGCCGGTCGGACGCTCCCGGTCGCCGACGTCGAGCGGATCGCCCGCTGGGCGACCGGTGACCTGCGCCCGCACCTGACCGTCGTACTCGATCTGGAGCCGGCTGCAGGCCTGAGCCGGTTCGAGGGCCGTGACCGGATCGAGGGGGAGTCCCTGGAGTTCCACCAGCGGGTCCGCGACGCGTTCGTGGCGATGGCCGGCCGGGACCCCGAGCACTACCTGGTGCTCGACGCCCGTGCCCCGATCGAGGAGATCCACGCCGCGATCCTAGAGCGGGTCCGGCCGCTGCTGGACCAGGCGAAGGCGCACGGATGAGCGTCTGGGACGCGCTGGTCGGCCAGCGCCGGGTGATCGCGTCGTTGCGCGACGCCGCGCACGGCACCGGGATGACCCAGTCGTGGCTCTTCACCGGTCCGCCGGGGTCGGGCCGCTCCAACGCCGCCGTCGCCTTCGCGGCGGCGCTGCAGTGCCGCCAGGGCGGCTGCGGGGTCTGCCACGAGTGCCACACCGTGCTGGCCGGCTCGCACGCCGACGTCCAGGTGGTGCGCACCGAGAAGCTGTCGATCGGCGTCGACGAGGTCCGTGACCTGGTACGCCGTTCCGCGCTCTCCCCCGCCGGGGGCCGCTGGCAGATCCTGATCGTCGAGGACGCCGACCGGCTCACCGAACAGGCCAACAACGCGCTGCTCAAGGCGATCGAGGAGCCCAGCGACCACACCGTGTGGATCCTGTGCGCCCCGACCGTGGAGGACCTGCTGCCCACGATCCGTAGTCGTTGCCGGCTGGTCACGCTGACCACGCCGATGGCGAGCGAGGTCGCCGAGTTCCTGATCCGCACCGAGGGGGTGGACGACCGGCTGGCGTCGTACGCCGCCCGGGCCTCGGCCGGCCACATCGGTCGGGCCAAGGCGCTGGCCCGGGACGAGGCCACCCGCAACCGCCGTCGTGACGTCGTCGCGCTGCCGGCCAAGCTGCGCAGCCTCGGTGCCTGCATGCGGGCCGCCACCCAGCTGGTCGAGGTCGCCAAGGAGGAGGCCGAGGCGATTACCTCCGAGCTCGACGCCCGGGAGAAGGCCGACCTCGACGCCGGCTACGGCGTGGTCGAGCGGGGCCGTCGTCCGCGTGAGTACGGCCCGGCGCTCAAGCGTCTGGAGGACGGCCAGAAGACCCGCGCCAAGCGCCGTGTCCTGGACGTGATCGACCGGGGCCTGATGGACCTGGTCAGCGTCTACCGGGACGCGATCGCGCTGGCCACCGGCGCCGGCACCACCCTGGTCAACGAGGAGATCCGGGCCGACGTCTCGGGTCTGGCCGAGCGCTCCACCCCGGAGCAGAACCTGCAACGGATCAACGCGATCTTCGCCGCACGCGAGCAGATGCTCGAGTTCAACGTCCCGCCGGCACTGGCACTCGAATCGATGATGGTCTCGCTGCGCGACACCGAGCAAGGAGCACATAGGTGAACAAGCCCTGGGTCAGGATCACCGTCTGGGTGATCGTGGGCGCGCTGGTGCTCGCCGGTGCCGCGACCGCGATCACGGCGCTGCTGAGCTCGTCGTCGAGCTCGACCACCAGCAGCACGCCGACGCCGTCGGAGGCCTCCCCGGAGGCGGGCTCCAGCGTGGCGCCGACCGCCGCGTTGCAGAAGTTCTACGGGCAGCGGCTGACCTGGAGCTCGTGCCGCGACTCGTTCTCCTGTGCCAAGCTCACGGTGCCGCTGGACTACGCGAACCCGACCGGGCAGACCATCCAGCTCGCGCTGCTCAAGGTCCCTGCCTCGGGTCACCGGATCGGCTCGCTGGTGGTCAACCCCGGCGGCCCGGGGGCGCCCGGCACCGACTACGCGGCCTCGGCCAAGGAGTCCTTCGGCGCCGCGGTGCGCAACGCCTTCGACATCGTCGGCTTCGACCCGCGGGGCACCGGCGAGTCGGCGCCGATCGACTGCCTGTCGGACGCGGACCTGTCGACGTACATCAACCTCGACCCGGACCCCGACACCGCCGCCGAGGAGTCCGAGTCGTTCGCGTTCGGGGTGACGTTCGGCAAGGGCTGCGTCGCCAAGTCCGGTGCGCTCGCCTCGCACGTCTCCACCGTGGAGGCCGCCCGCGACATGGACGTGCTGCGCTCGGCCCTGGGCGAGAACGAGCTGACCTACTTCGGTGCGTCCTACGGGACGAAGCTGGGAGCGACGTACGCCGACCTCTTCCCGACCAAGGTCGGGCGCTTCGTCCTCGATGGCGCGATCGACCCGGCGCTCAGCACGGCGGAGATGAACCTGGAGCAGGCCCGCGGCTTCCAGACCGCCCTGGACTCCTACATCGACAACTGCCTGACCGGCTCGAAGTCCTGCTACCTGGGCTCCTCGCGCAGTGAGGCGCAGGCGAAGATCAGTGCCTTCCTGGACCAGCTCGACGCCAAGCCGCTGACCACCAGCGACGGCACCCAGCTGACCGAGGGGGAGGCGTTCCTCGGGATCGCGCTGCCGCTGTACTCGCGCGACTACTGGTCGATCCTGACCTCGGCCCTCAAGGACGCCTTCGACGGCAAGGCCGACACCCTGCTGGCGCTGGCCAACGCCTACGTCAGCCGCGACGGCACCACCTTCACCGACAACTCGATGGAGGCGATCTACGCGATCAACTGCCTCGACGACCCGTGGGCCCTGACCACGGCTGCCGAGGTCGACGCCGTCACGCCGAAGTTCCTGGAGGCCTCGCCGACCTTCGGCCGGATCTTCGCGTGGATGGACACCGCCTGCGCCGGCTCGCAGGTGAAGAGCACGTCGGCCCCGCATGCGCTGCACGCCAAGGGCTCCGCGCCGATCGTCGTGGTCGGTACGACGCGCGACCCGGCCACCCCGGTGCAGTGGGCGAAGTCGCTCGCAGCGCAGCTCGACAACGGTGTGCTGGTGACCCGTGACGGCGACGGCCACACCGGCTACAACGCCGGCAACTCGTGCGTGGACAACGCGATCGAGAAGTACCTGGTCAACGACGTCGTGCCCTCCAACGGGCTGGCCTGTTAGCGCGGTGTCCCCGGTTTCACGTCTGGCTGGGGCTGTGGCTATGCTTTCGCTCGTCGCAGTCGTGATCGACGGTGACACGCCGCCTTAGCTCAGTCGGTAGAGCACTTCACTCGTAATGAAGATGTCGTCAGTTCGATTCTGACAGGCGGCTCCATCAGGAACGTGGCCCTGATCAGCAGAAACGCTGATCAGGGCCACATCTGTTTCTGTGCTTGAACGTTGGCGTGACACACAAATAGACACACAGCCGCTCTCACTGTCCCCCGCCTGACCCCACAGGACTCGGGTTGCGGCCTGTCGGGTCCTTAACGAGTTCCTCGGACATGCAGCGCTGTGGGCCCTAGGATCCTCGACGTGAAGCGTCTCGCACTACTCGCCCCGCTGCTCCTTCTCGCTGCCTGCGGCGGGGCCAGCCCGAGCGCTGCTCCGACAGCAACGGTCACCGTGACGGTGACCGCCAGCCCGGAGGAGGCCGCGACGTCTGACGCCGCTGACACACAGACGGATGGTCTCTACCTGCGCCCGGAGGACTTCACGCTGAAGGTGAAGATCACCGACAAGCAGTGCTTCGGCTCCGCTGGCTGCAGCATCTCCTACAAGGTGACCCCGGTCTACCACGGCGACGTTTCACTCATTGATGGGATGGCATACGACATCACCTACTCGGTGTCGGGTGATGAGTCGGGCAAGCAGATCGGAACCATCTCCGTCGGTGATGACGGTTCGTTCAGCCAAGAGGAGGAGACGATGACCACCAAGTCGTCGTCCGTGAAGGTAACCGCCCGCGCCACGGACGTGGAGTTGTACTAGCGGCGGCACCCCTCGCAGCCCGCCGAAACTTCAGGGCCGTGGCTCGCGCCAGAGGATTACTCCTTCGGTCCGACGCTCTCGATGCCGATTCGGACGGCCCATGCGATCAGGCCGGCGAGCGCGCAGAGGGTCCCGAGGCCGGCGACGATCAGACCGCACATGACGCCGATGGCGCTGCCCGTCTCGTCGGTGCCGTAGATACCGGCTTCGGTGCCCGGCCACGTGAGGCCAGCGACAACGCCGCCGCCGATCGCAACGACGAGGCCGGCCCAGAGGAGGCTGATGGCGAGGTTCTGCTGCTGCACGTGGTGCGGGGTAGGCGCCTTGGCGCTTTCCGGTGAGGTCATGGCGGGACCGTAACCCGCATCTGCTCGCCCTGTCCGGGGAACCAGCGGTCGGGGCGTACCCTCGTGGCGTGCTCACGTTGTACGCCACGATCCGCAACAAGGCTGACATCAGCGAGAAGCGCGAGGTCCAAGCCGAGGGCGTCGACTACGACACGGCCCGCGCCCAGCTCCTGGCGCAGATCCCGGATGGCTGGCAGAACGTCGGGACGTCGCGGTGGCCCGCGGTCGAGCGGGCTGCGGAGGACTGATGCAGGTCCGTGCGTCGCGGGAGGACCGGCTCCTGGTCGCCGTGATCAACGGGACCGTGGCGCACGAGGCCTGTAGCGGTACGCCGGTCGACGCTGCGGTCGCGGTGGTCCTGGACTCCGCGACCGAGCCGGCCGTGAAGTCGACGCCGAAGCGGCCAGGGCGCCGGGCTCGGCTGCGGGTCGATCTGCTGACCGACGTGGCCGGGACGTTCCTCGGTGCGAGGTCGTGGTGGGCGCCGGCTGCGCACCAGCTCACGGTCGAGGCGATCAAGGCGGCGGGGCACGTCCCGGACTGGGACGCGATCCGTGCACGGGCGGTGGAGGCTGCAGCGGCGTCCGATCCGCAGCCGGGCGGGATCGGCTCACCGCCTCGACCGTCGATGCCAGAGGACTGACCCAGCGGCGACCGCGTTCGGGAGGTGGCCGCCGCCGGGCTGACCCACGGGTTGCGTCGTCAGTCGCGAAGGAGTGCGGGTCGGCAGGACCGTAACCCCGGGCCGGGGCCTGCTGGCCGGGCCTCCGGGATCGGGTGTCGGCGCGGTGAAGGATTGTCACGGGCGTGACAAATGTCGACCGCCGCCACGTCTGGCAGGGGTGGTCCGGGGGTCGGATCACCGGAGTCGGGAAACCCGACTTCGGTGGCCGTTCGCACCGGAGTCGGGTTTCCCGACTCCGGTGCAATTATCGCACGTCGGTCAGGCTGCGATCCGGGAGGCGACCAGGTGTGAGCCGTGCCCAGAGAGCCTCGAGCGGTTGAGGTCGTAGTGCCGCTGTGTGGTCCTGGGGTCGGCGTGGTCGGCGAAGTCCTGGGCCTCGGCCAGGGTGCCGCCGCTGTCGAGGATGAGGGTCACCGCGGCCTTGCGGAGCAGGTGCGGGTGGAGGCGGCGATCGAACCCGGCTCGCTTGGCGATGGTCTGCACCAGGCCGGCACCGGCATGGCGGGTGAGGCGCCTGGTCCCGTCGAGGGTGGTGAGGAGCGGGCCCGTGTGCCGGCCGACCGTGGCGGCCTCCAGGATCGGGATGGCCTGGTACGGGATCGGGGCGACGACCTCCCGGCCGCCCTTCCTGACGAAGCGCAGCACCCGGTAGCCCTGCTCGATGCGGTGCACGTCCGGTATGTCGAGGGCGCACGCTTCCGAGATCCGCAGGCCCATCATCGACAGCAGCGACGCGAGGGCGTGGTGGCGGGGGCTGGTCTCGGCCGCGGCGCGGAGGAAGCGGCGCATGTCGTCGCGGTCGAACGGCGCCTCGCTGCGGTGGTGGATCTTCGGGAGCCGGGCGTAGGCCGACGGGTCCCGGGGGATGGTGCCGTCTGACGCCGCGAGCCGGTACAGGCCTCGGACCGGGGTCATGGCGGTGTTCACGGTCGAGGAGCTCATCTGCCGGGAGAGGGACAAGTGTCGGATGTACAGCTCGACGTGAACTCGCTCGACGTCGGCCAGGGGGTCGAGGCCCTGGATCCGGCACCACTCGTACCACTCGCCGAGGTAGCGCCGGTAGAGCTCGTGGGTGCGGGGGTTCTGGTAGCGAGCCAGGAACGCCACAGCGGCGGTCTCGGCCGGAGACATCGCTCCGGGACGGAGCAGGTGGGTTGCGATAGCGTGCGGCACAGCGCACACCTCCGATCTGTGTTCGGGGTGTTCGTCAGGCCTCGTCGGTGGGTGCAACCACCGGCGGGGCCGTTCCTTTGTCCCGCGCACGGTAGCCCGAGCAGCCCGTCGGAGACCTGAGGCGAAGGTCCCGAAACGCAGAACCGCCCCCGCCTGCCGGAGCAGACGGGGGCGGTTCGGTTGGCCGGGATCAGCCAGGCATCTCGGTGTACGAGCAGCCATTGATCAATCGGTACTCGCTCAGCGCCTCCTGAGCCCGCCGGTAGGCGGCGTACTCAGGATGCGTTTCCTCTGGGCCTGCGAAGGTTGGCGCCGGAAGGCTTCTGTCGTCGCGTCTCTCGAAAGCCGCAGTCGCTGCAGCCTGCGTGGTCTCCACCTCGGCGTACAGCCTTGCCTCTTCGTCGGGGTCGCACGTTCCATGCTGCATGGCACCGAGACTAGGTCGCCGCCGGCCGTCCGGGGAACCCCCGCTGCGGGCGACTTACTGCGTCGTAGGGGTTGGGCGGGTTGGACCGGGCTCCGAATCCATGTGCCCATTGCGCCTCATTCCCCTGCGGGATGGCCCTGGCCTCTCATAGGGTGGCGCTGTCCCATGTCACCTGGAGGGCTAAGTGACAGTACATGCCATCGGAGTGGCGTTCGCGTTGCTCGCGGCGCTATTCGTGCTTCGGCGCCGCTCGCTAGCCATGGTCCTGGGCGCCTCCGCGGCGTTCCCGACTTCGGCCGCACTGACCATCTCGGGCCAGAGCGTCCCGCCGTTCTATGTCATCGGACTGGCGGCCTGTGCGGGTCTTGTCGTCGGACGCACGAGAGTCTCCAGCGCGATGATGACATCCCTCAGGGTATTCGTGTTTGCCGTGGCGGTCGTCACACTGCTCGGCCCGACCCTCTTTCATGGCACGCCAATCCTTCTGCCGCGAGGCGGTATCGATGGGCAGATCAACTTTCCCACGCCCCTTGCCTATACGGCCTCGCAGGCAGCTCAGGTCTTCTATCTCATCATTGGCGTAGGAGTGGCCTCGTATGTTGCATCGCGGCGCGACGAGGCCGCTCGGGCGGTTCATGCGTGCTTCGCCGTCGGAGTCGGGGTTGGGACCCTTGCGCTCGTTGCACACAAGGCAGGCGCGCCGTGGCCCGACAGCCTCTTTCGCAACTACGCGAGCGTCAACTACAACCCGTTCGAGACGCGCTTCTATGGGACCTTTTCCGAGCCTTCGTATCTCGCAGTCTTCTCGGTGACTGCGATCGCCTTCTATGCCGCACGCCTCTTGATGGGAACGAGGCGGAAGGCCCTAACGCTGCTCGCTATCGCCGCGGCGACAGCGCAGTTGGTCGAGGCTGATTCGGGAACGGCCATCCTTGGCGGCGTCCTGGTCGGTGCGGGCTTCCTCACGGTCTACCTCGCAGGCTTCCTTGCGGGCACCCGAAAGATGCCTCCGCTGGTCGCTGCGGTGGGGCCTTTTGCGATTGTCGCCATTCTTTGGTTCACGAATGCCATCGGCTCTGTGTCGGACATGATCTCCGAGAAGGCCGCCTCGGGCTCAGCGACCAATCGCTTTGCCGCAGACCGCTTCTCCCTCGACCTCCTAGCCCACACCCATGGGATTGGGGTGGGGCTAGGGGCGAATCGCCCTTCAAGCTTCCTAACGATGCTGCTTTCGTGCGTCGGGGTCATCGGGCTCGCACTCTTTGTTGTCGCCCTCGTTTGTGCGCTTAGGTCGACCTCGGACGACCCTCGTATGGTCGCGGCGAAGTGGTCCCTCGTGGCGCTCGTCGTGGCGAAGTGCGTTGCTGAGCCGGCCATCTCGACCCCGCTCCTATGGCTCCTTTTCGGCGTGATCGGTGCCCTGAGCGCGCCCAGTGCGCGCGGCGATCACGACCGACAGCGCGATCGCCGCGCGCGCCAGGGCCTAACCGTTATTTGCCAGGGCAGTGACGATGGGCGACTGGACGGTCGCAGTGGAGTTGCCTCCGCCGATGAGGCCAATACCGACATAGACGCGCGTCCCAACGGCATGACTCGGAGCGGTGCGGGCGAACCCGCTTGAGCCGTCACTGTACGTCCATGCCACTGTGGCCCGAGTCCTACTGACGGTGACGAGGCAGTCTGCCGTTCCGACGGCGTTTGGCAGGGTGATGTCCATTGCGACATTCCCGCCCGGGTCGATGAGATAGCGGAATTTGTTCGTGGTGCCGACCGCAGTGACGTCGATCTGGTGGCGGAGTTGGTACACGGTCGAGTCGCCAGGCGGAATCGAGATGATGGTCTGCGAGGTCGCCGTGATCGTCGCCCCAACCTGATGGAATTTCCCTGTGATGGGCCCGGGGATCATTCGCATGCCGAAAGTTCCACTGGCAGCCATCGGACTGCCCGGGTAGACGTCTGGGGCAGCGAGAGCCCCGGCCGACGGCATGACGGTGCTATGGGGGTCTACGAGGAGGCGGGCTGAGGAAGAGGTGATCCGGTGCAGCGGGCTCGTCGTATCGGTCCACGCAATGCGACCTCCTCGGGTGACGACCTGGGCATCCCCGGATAGGTCGAAGAAGGCCACGCGGCCACCCGTCGAGTCGAAGGGGAACATCCACGGCGTACTGACTGTAATGACGCCGCTGTCGGCCTGGATGTAGGAGTCCAAGCCGAGTTCGAAGTGGCAGCCATCAAGGTCGATCACGCACGCACCGCCCGTGGCACCAGTGACCTTGACTGCGACCTTAGAGCGTTCGAGATCGACCCCGTCGAGTCGAACGTGGGTGCCATCCACGGCGGTGCCGTCCTGCCAGAATCCGGCAGTGCTGCAACTCTGGATCGCACCGCCCGTGATGGTCATGCTTGCGCCTGAGCCGCCGCCGATGCCGGAGAAGTCCCACTTCACGCCAGTTCCGCAGTGGTGGATGTTGCAGTTGTCGATGCGCCACAGCCATGAGTTGTACTTCGCGCGGATGCCAGTAGTCACAGCCGTGATGTTGAGGTCTCGGAGAACCAGTCCATACGCCCAGTCGGAGCTGGCCTCTCCGCCAACGATGCCGACTCGGCGGAGATCCAGGTTGGCGATCTGGGGTAGCCAATTCCCGAGTAGATCGGCGGATCCGCCGATCTTGATGTAGCGGTTCGGGCCGGTCCCATCCGTCTGGATGATCGCCCCTGATGGGCCATTTCCGTAGAGGCCGACGGACCGCGGAACCGTGATGTCGGCAGCCGAGATGTCAACCACGCCGTCGGGGATGCCGAGCATCCCGCCGCCCGTGGCGGCAACGCGGTCAATGGCGGACTGCAGGGATTCGCTGATCACCTTGACCCCGGTCGGGAGCGGCGTGGAAGCCGCAAAGTTGGCCTTAAGCGCGATCTCTGCCGGTGTTCCGGGGGTCTGGATCTGCTCACCCACGAACGCGGCGGAGTCGACCATCGACGTGGGCAGCTCGGTCCGGACCTCGGCGCCGGACCCGAGGGTCAGGACGAGATCCTGCCCATCGACGGAGGCAGCTTCGACACCGAACCCGCGGGGGCCCTGGACGATCGGGGTGCCGCTGCTGGTGGGCACCGGGAGGAGCTTGACCAGATCGCACACCAGCGTGCCGATCGGGAGACCGAGAGCGGTGGCTTCCTCGGCGGTCTCGATCGGGCTGGCGGTGTCGGCGGCGATGCGGACGTCCTGGGAGGGGTACTTCACCACGGTGCCGGCGGCCTTGACCCCGGCGTACTCCACGGTGTGGGTGGCCTTCCCGGCAGGGATCTGGGGGTTGACCTTGTCCGAGGTCATGTCGACGACCCGGATCCAGCGGGAGCCCGACCGGGTGAGGTAGCCGGAGTTGTCCAGCGTTGCGGGGTAGACCGCATGGCCGGAGTTCCAGCCGATGGGGCTGCCGCCGGCGACCTTGGCGTAGGTGGTGAGCGGGGTGAGGTTCACGGTGCCCGCGTCGCACCAGACGGTGTCGGGGTCAGTGCCGGCGTCGTCACCGTCAGCGACGACGAGCCCGAACCGCCCGACCACGTAGATGAAGTCGAGGTCGGCCATCAGAAGCCCGCCTCGCTGCCCGGGTCGACGTCGGTGTCGCTGGCAGGGGTGCCGGGGCTGACGTTGGCCTTGGCGAGACCGGCGACGACCAGCAGAACGAAGGGGCCCGCCCAGGCAGCCGCGGTGGTGAGGAGCCCGATGGTGCCGGGCACGAACAGCACAGCGATGACCAGGGCAACCAGGATGATCGCGGCGGCGATGATCGCGACGGCGTACACCAGGTCACGGCGGCTGGTCGGCTGACGGCGAAGCCAGCCCTTCAGGCGGGGGGCGAGCAGGTCGATGATCAGGGCCAGAGTCTTCATCAGGGGGTTCTCCTCGAGGGGGTCAGGAAGGCTCGGCGTCGAGCCAGGAGCCGGTGGTGGACACAGAGACGTGGTCGAGCTCGGCGAGAAACTCGACGCACCAGGGGCCGCACGCGGTCGGCGTGACGGCCCCTGACGAGGTGCTGGAGGTGGCCGCGACGACGTGGGGGTGGGCGGTACAGCGCCGCGGGCCGGCCATCAGTGGATGACCTGCAGGGCGACGCCACGGAACGGGTGGTCGGTGGCGACTGCGGCGCGCACGTAGGGCGTCACGCCGGCGATCTGGACTCCCGGGGCGGGGAACGCGGCGGCCTGCATCATCGTGCCGAGGTTGCCGCCGGACTTCTGGGTCCCGAGGAGCTGGACCTGGCCGGCGGTGATCTCGACGTTGTCGAGGGCGTTGAGGTCTCCGCCGATGATGACGACGTCGATCCCGGCCGTGTGGGCGTCGGCTACCCGTTTCGCCAGACGCCGAATCGTTCGCCGTGCGATCCCGGCCCGCAGGGTCCAGGACGCGCCGGCCTTCTTCCGGGCGTAGGCCTGCCACCAGGACACGATGTGGGTCGCGATGACCCGGACCCGAAGTCCGTCGATGGTCAGGTCGGTCTCGGTGGTCTTCCGGGTGGGGGTGATGCCCTTGCGGCCCTGGGACAGCCACCGCACTGCCACCCGGCCGACCTGGGACTGGGCGCGGCTGGCGGTGGCCGGGGTGCTGATGCTGATGACGTTCTCAGATCCGGGGCGGTCGCCGGCGTGGGTCCAGCCCGCGAAGGTGCGGCGCCAGATGCGGCGCATCCGGGGGTAGGCGATCTCGCAGCCGAGGACGATCCAGGCGCCGATGGTGGTCGCGAAGTCGGCCAGGGCCTCGGTCGCGCGGATCTCGTTGGCCTTGCTCATCCGGGGGTTGGAGCGGATGTTGCCCAGCGCGATCGTCAGGACGGTCGTGGTCTTCTCCGGCACGGTCGGCCTCACTTCTTCGGGAGCTGGTCGAGGGCCTCGCGGAGGCCCTTGGCACGGCCGGTCTTGCCGTTCCTCTTCGCGGCTGCGAGGGCGGCGGTGAGCAGGTCGCGTGCCTTCGCGACACGGGACCGCGGCGGGGGCGGGGCGGCGACGTTGATCGCGATGGCGGGGTCGACGTCGTTGCCGTAGCGGTACGGCTCGGTGCGGACCTCGAAGTGCAGGTGCGGCCCGGTGACGTTGCCGGTGGCGCCGGTCTTGCCGAGGACGTCGCCGACCTTGACCTGGTCGCCGACCTTGACCTGGCGCTGGTCGAGGTGGGCGTACAGCACTTCGTAGGCCCTGCCGTTGATGGTGGACCGGACCACGACATGGAGGCCGTAGGCGTTGCCCCAGCCGCCGCCGTTCTGGGCCTCGATGACCTCGCCGGCGGTGGCGGACTGGATCGGGGTGCCGACGGGGGCGAGGAAGTCGGTGCCGGTGTGGTGGCCGGCTGCCCACATCTTCCCGGGGACGCCGTACTTGGTGCCGATGGGCTGAGGGACAGGACGCATGATGGTTCTCCTGAGCGTGGGTGCGGGCCCGGTGCCGGGTGGCGTCGGGCTGGGATGGCGGGAGGAGCTGGTCAGGCCGGCTCGGTGGGTGGTGCCGCGTTCAGGGCGGTGTCGATGACACGGAGCACGGTCGCGGATGCCTCGGCGGCGTTCGCGATGGTGGCCGAGGCTTCGGTGAGCTCGCCAGCGAGGAGCTCCTCGATGCGTGCGAGACGGGCTGCGTGTTGATCCAGGACGCCGAAGTCTCGGGTCTGGCGGGTCTTCACCACAGCGATGTCGTCACGCAGCGCCTCGGCCGCGGCCTCGGTCCGGCGGACGGAGTCATTCAGCGATGACCCGCCGTTGGGGTGGATCTCGTGATGGATGCCCTCGACCTTGCCCGCGACCTCGCTCACCGTCCGCGCGAGCTGGGCGACGATGTCGGACAGGGTCGCGACCTGGCTCCCGATCGACGGGATCGCAGGCTGCGGGTCGGCACCGGTGATCGCGTTGGCCGGCACGGCTGGCCGGCCAAGGAGCACAGTCTGGACGGACTCGTCACGGTCTCGCTTGGCTGCGAGGCGGGGTCGGACCCAGCGCGCCCATCCCGCGATCAGGGCGCCGACGGCCGCGATTGCGAGTGCGAGGTCGATCCAGTCTCCGACGTTGCCAGGAGCGGGGGGCACGACCCAGCCGGTCAGAAGAAGGCGGCTCATGCGGCTCCGATCGCAATCCAGTCGTAGGTGACTGTCGTGGTGGTGGCGGTGCCGTCTCGGTGCTGGCCGCCGACAGTGAATCCAGTCGGCGACTGGCTGTAGGCCGTGGACGTGAACAAACCGTTCGACGAGGTCGCGGTGACCCTGGGGGTTGCCGAGAAGGCGGAGGCGAACGTCACCGCAGCGGCAGCCGCGGAGGCAGCGGAGAAGGTGACCATGGTTGTTCCCGTCTGGATAAGTACGCCGGGGGCAGGGGAGAAGCGCGTGGGGTCCGCCTTGGTGGTGACATTCCATGTCATGGTCAGCCTTCCTTTGCGCCGGCGTCAGCGAGGATCGCGGCCCAGTCCCGGGCGACCATCCCGCGGGGGGTGAGGGTGATCTCGCCCGCGGGGACGTTCCACTCGGTGGCTTCGCTGATCACGTCGGTGACGGTGGTGTTGCGGTTGGGTCGGGGGTCGGGGTGGCCAAGCAGTCGGACCATCGCGCCAGCGGTGAGGATCTGCCAGGCGGCGGCGAGGGTGAGGCCGCCGTAGATCTGCCCGGCACCGAAGGTGATCCCGCCGGTCCAGGATCCGGTGGTGGCCTGGGCGAGGAGGGCGTTGAGCTTGGCCCGTGCGGCCGTGGAAGTCATCGGGCCGAGCGGGGTGAGGTCGACCTTCTTGACGACCCGGCCGGTGCCGACGCTGTCGTAGGCGGTGGCGCCGTAGGGGTTGAAGTACCAGGCGACGAGGACGTCGGCCATGTTCTCAGTGGCCCACGACAGCTCGCCGGTGCCGGGCAGGAGGAACAGGCTCGGGGTCTGCGGGTCAGCGACCGTGGTGACGAACCCGTCCGGTCCGACGAACGGTCGCGCGCCGGCCGACGACCACGATCCGAGGAGCTCGCCGACGTAGGTGACCTCCGCAGTCGAGTCGGTGGCGGCGTAGGGAGTCGCGGAGATCGACGTGGCCCGGGTCCAGCCGACCCAGCCGTTCGTGATGGCGGTGTC
This sequence comes from Nocardioides sp., assembly GCF_030150155.1. Lineage (GTDB taxonomy): Bacteria > Actinomycetota > Actinomycetes > Propionibacteriales > Nocardioidaceae > Nocardioides. The sequence continues at coordinate 101,964 of NZ_JASLGR010000031.1, read as the reverse complement.
GATCGCGACGTTCGGGGTCGAGGTCGTGAGGCCGGCCGCAGTGAGGCAGACGGCGGAGTTCCCGTCAGTGGCGTGCCCGACGATGTGGACGCTGCTGTCGTTGGTCCAGTCGACCTCGGAGACGTACCCGCCCAGCAGCGGCCGGCCACCGAGGGTGACCTGGCCGGGCGCGTCCTTGACGACCCAGGCCGGCGGGCGCCGTGTCCCGCGCAGCATCGAGAACGTCGCCGACGCGGGCCCACAGACCTGGTCGGTGCCGAACTCGCTGCGCAGGACCAGGTCGCCGATGGGGTACTCCAGCGACGCGGCGTGACCTGCGATGTGGATCTGCGGGGTCATGCGACGTGGGTGCCGAACCGCTTGTAGAGGGACCCGGCGAGGCGGGTGGTGGCACAGCCTGTGGTGATCGACGCGATGCCGAGCACGCCCGGGGTGCCGGCGTGCTGGTCGAACCCGAGGATCGCGGACCCGGGGGCCTGGATCATGTAGGAGCCGTCGGCGGTGCCGAACCAGATCCTGGGGGTCGTGTGGCCGGCGTCGGCGGCGTCGAGTCGGACGAGCTCGACGTTGTGGCCGTCGTAGGTGCCGGAGGTGTCCAGGAGAGTGACCTGCCCGTCGAGGGACGTGAGGTAGAGGTCGTCGATCCGCATCGCCCCCGAGCCGGTCAGCGTCATGGTGACGGTCCCTCCGGTGGCTTCGCGCACGCTGACGACGCCGATCGGGACGATCGTGTAGGTCCCGGTCGCGATCGTCGGCCAGATCGGCACCGTGGACGCCACGAGCCGGGTGGAGGCCGTGCCGTCGGGGCCGGCGAGGGTCGCCGTGTACGTCGTGGCCGTGGGGGCGTAGACCGACGCGTAGGCCATGTAGTCACCGGCCGGCACCGACGCCCGAGGCAGTGGGAACGCCGCCGCGGAGAGGTTGTAGGACCCCGACATGGCGTTGGCGTCCGACGCAGTGCCACTCGCGCCCGATGCGCTGCGGCAGGCGATGAACTTCGCGCCCGATGCGACCAGGGTCTGGGCGCCGAGCGGAATCGCGGTGGCTACCGCCTTGAGAGAGATGTCGTCGTAGTACCCGGCGACTCGCGGGACGATCCGGACGCTCACAACGCCAGCCGGCACGATGAAGGTCGAAGAGAAGTCGTTCTGGGCTGCCGCAAACAGGGTGGGGATGTAGATCGTTCCTGACCCGTTGGCGGGAGAGAGCGTCGTTCCTGCGGCGTCGGTGTAGTAGCGGACCACTGGGGCGCAGACGCGGTTGGAGAAGTACGAACCGCGGACCGTGTAGGACTTCCCTGCAGTGACAGCGAAGGCCTTGGACTGGATGCAGTTCGCGATCGCCGTCGTGGCAGCCACGGTGGTGATGGGCGAGTGGGCGGTCAGCATGGAGTGGGTGCCGGTGGCGGGGTTGTCGGTGGACCACTCCCGGGTGGCGGTGCCAACTGCGGACCATTCGCTGATGCCCGACTCAAAGGAGGGGTCTGTGAAGAACTCCGAGGGGTCGACGTCATAGCCGATGAGGGACAGGGACAGGTCGGTGCGCTGGGTGCCCTCGATCGCGACCGCACGCGCCTGGACCTTCCCCGTGAGGGTGCCGAGGGTCCAGACCTGGGAGATCGCGTCGATGGAGGTGATGATCGTGGCGCCCTTGGGCCCGGAGACCAGGACCGAGACGCTGGTGACGCCGGAGGCCGGGAGCGGGACCGCGACGTCGAACGCAACCGTGATCGTCCCGGCGCCGGCCTTGACGAACTTCACAGCCTCGGGCGGACTGACCGCGATGCCGCCGACCGTGAACGTCGCCGAGTAGGTCCCCATCGCGGGAGCCGACGGCGGCGTCACCGCGTAGGTGCCCTGGATGCGGACGGACCAGCCGGTGACCGACGAAGGCATCGCTGCGGTGACGGCGTAGGCCAGGCCGATGCTGGCCCCGGCTGCGCCGAGCGTTCCGCCCCCGGAGACGAGACCGCCGTAGGCGTTCGGGGCGATCTTCCCGCTGATGGCCCCCTGGGAGGCCGTGGTGTAGCCGGTCTCAGAGGACCCGTCGGACCACACCACGGTCGCCGGTACGGTCCCGCCAGGGGTCGGCGGGGCGTCGAAGGTGGTGAGGTCGACCGCCCGGGCGAAGGGCCGACACACCAGGGTCAGGACGTAGTCCCGCTTCCCGGTAGTCGCTTCGTGGGTGGCGTCGAAGTCGGTGCTGGGCTCGGCGTGCCACACCTCGTAGACCGAGGTCTTCGCTCCTGCAGCGGCAGGGGTGAGGGAGAACAGACCGAACCCGTCCCACCGCAGCGCCATCTCGAGCGCCGCGGCGGTCAGGCCGAGCGCTTCGCCCGGCACCGGGGCCTTCGATGCGTCGAGCCGGACCGGCACCGTGATGATCCGGTTGCCGAACCGGTCGACCCGCTCAGGGTCACCGTCGAGGAGCTGGGACGCGATCGCTTCCACGGCGGCCTCCGGCTTGGCGAGGTCGAGGTCGTCGTTGAGGACCCCGACCTTGCAGCCGTACTCGTTGACCAAGTTGGAGATGAGGTCGAACCCGTTGATCACTGCCGCGGGGTCCTGCAGGGGAATCTTCACGGTCGGGCCGCCTTCGTTGCTGCGCTGGACAGGGACTTGGTGGTGGCCTTGGGCTGTGCCTTGCGGGTCTTCTGCGCCTCGGTGTGCCGCTTCTGGGCGGCCTTCTTGGCCGACTTCTGCGCCGCCTCGATCCGGTGCACCGCGGCGTTGAGCTTCTTCAGCTCAGCGGTCTGCCGGGTCTCCTTCGCGTCGTAGATCGAGTCGGAGCCGTAGGACGCAGCGGCCTTAGTCGCCTTAGTCGCGGCGGCGTAGTTCGCCGAGTAGGCGGCGAGCTCAGCGTTGGAGGCCTTGGACGCCATCCGGAGCCGGTCGATGTTGCCGTCCTTGATGAGCTCCTCGAACGCCGCACCCTTCAGGCCCCGGCCGGCGAGGCTCTTCTCGAGCCGGAGGTACTCCTCGCTGGTGGCCTTCTTGTTGAGCAACGCAGCGTTCGCGCCGGCGATCGAGTTCGGGGCGTACTTCGCGGCGGTGAACGGGGACATGTCGGCGCTGCTGGTGCCCCACAGGTCAGCGGCGAGCCCGTCGGTGATGCTCGAGGAGAGCGCCTCGGCTGACGCCTTGGTCGCGTCGAGCGCTGACGAGGCGTCGGTGGCGGCCTTCTTCAGCTTCGCCAAGGCCTGGGTGACCGTGAGCCCGGAGACGTTGATCCCGGCGATCTCGGTTTTCTTGCCGTACCGCTTGGCCTTCTTCTTCACGACTCCGCCCGAGGCGAACCCGACGACACCTCCGGCGGCGAACCGGCCCGACAGGCTGGGCGCTGCCATGTGGGCCGGCGGTGCACCGAGCGCGGCGCGCAGGCCTTCGACGCCGCTGGTGCGGGCCATGTGGTTGGCCCAGTCGACGTACTCGGTTCCCACCGCGGCGGTCCATTCGGGCCGCATCACGGCCTCACCGCCGGAGAGGTTGAGCTCTCCGCCGGTCGGTGACGTGAAGTGGTGGACATCGCGGCCCGGCGTGTAGCCGGGCATCGTGCCGCCGTCTGCGAAGGACAGGACCCCGCCGAGGGCTTCGTTCTGCGGGAGCCCGGCACGCTTGCTGTCGTAGGACCGCTTCACGACGTCGATGTAGGTCGTGGCCTTGGTGCCGTTGAGCTTCGCGAGCTGGGCCTGGAGAACGTGGATGTCCGTTGTGGCCTTGGGGATCCCGTTGAGCTGGATGTCGACGAACCGCTTCTTCCTGAGGCCGTTGAGGCGGTCGATCAGCCCCTGGATCTGCTTGCGGCCGCTCGCCGAGGCAGCGGGGAGCTGGGTCTTCAGGTCGACGATGGCGTCCTTGATGAACGTGTCACGCCGCTTGCCCTTGAGCTGGTCAGAGACCTGCTCGATGGCCTTGCCCATCGCGGTGAGGTTGTCGTAGTTGTCGGACCCGACCATCCAGTTCTTGGAGCCGGCCATCGACTTGCGGAGTGCGTCGATCGCGTCCTGATAGCCCGACAGCGCAGACCGTTCGTCCATCCAGCCGTTGAGGACCTTCACCGCCGTGGCGAGGCGCTCGGTCTCCTCAGCGGCCTTCGTTGCGGCGCGGCCGTAGGTCTGGTTCGCTGAGGTGGCGCCCTTCGCAGCAGCGGCCTGGTCGCCCTGAGCTTGTCCCGCCGCGACAGCCTTGTCGTGCAGCTTCCCGAGGTCTTCGGCGATCGGGGAGTACATCTTCCCGGTGATCCCGGAGGCGATGTCGCCGGCGGTGAACAGATTCACGCCGAGTTCCTTGAGGCTGTCGCCGCCCAGGAGGGTGGCCTTGACGACCTCGTCGATGCTGATGCCGTACTTCTTCAGCTTGTCGGTGGTCTTGTCCCCGAGCTGGTCCAGGACCCACTTCCCGGAGGCATCGGTGAACGCGCCGGTCTGGGCGTCAAGAGTGCCGGTGAGGTCCTTGACGGACTGAGCGGACTTGTCCTGCCATGCCTTGAAGTCCATGAGGAGGCCGACTCCGCCGCCGACCGCGGCACCCCAGGGGCCGGCCATCATGCCCATCATCGCCATCGTGGCGGTGTTGGTCAGGCCGAGGCTGCCTGCGGCGCCGGAGGCTGCGATACCGACGGCACCGAGGACAGCGGCGCCCTTGCCGAGCCCGACCAGGGTGCTGCGGGTGCGGGTGACCGCGGCGCCGTAACGCTCGATGTCGCGCTGGCTCTGCGCGCCGGCGGTCGCGTTGATCGCCCGCATGGTCTGGATGTCGCCGTAGAGGTGGCGCACAGCGAGCGCGGACCGGCCGGTGGCTGCCGCGAACCGGCCCGTCGACACGACCGCCTGACCCATCGTCGACCTCGTCGCTGCACCGAACGCGGCCTGGGCCAGACGCAGGGTCGAGTACGCCGTGATGAGCCCCATCAGCGGGGTGCCGAGGTCGGAGTCCGCGATCGCGCCGATGCCGTCGGACAGCAGGGTCAGGGCCGGGACGACAACGGCACCGATCGGGGCGGCCGCGGTGCCGATCGAGACGATGGTGCTGGTCAGGGACCCGAGGAGGTCGAGGACTTCGGGTCCGGTCCGGTGGACGTAGTCCAGGAAGTCCTCGAACTCCGCAGAGCCCTGCAGGCCGTCGGTCCAGTCCGCGAACCGGGCGGTCATGGACTCCAGGCCCGTGGAGAAGTCCCGGGTCAGGGGGGCCATGTCCGTCATCAGGGTCACGAGCCCGGTCGAGATGTTCCCCAGGGAGTGGCCGAGCTGGATCAGGGTGGGGCGGGCGTCGGTGTTGAGGTAGTCGAAGAACTCCCGGTACTGCCGCGAGTTCAGGCCACCGCCAGCCTCGGCAGACAGTTGCCCGAGCCCGGAGGAGATCTCCCGGACGAACGTCCGGGCCTTCGGGAGGAGGTTGAGGGCCTGATCGATACCGAGCATCAGACCGGGCAGGAACTCGCCCTGGGCGTCGCCCTGCAGCTTCCGCAGCGCCAGGGTGAGGCCGTCGAGGTACTGCACGAACGCGGCGCCCTGCGGTCCGACCTTCTTGTACGCCTCGCCCAGCTTCTCCAGGTTCGCGGTGGTCGGCTCCAGCTGGTACTTGTTCAGCGCCTTGTACGCGTCGGTCATGCCGTACAGCGCGGTGACCGCGACACCGATCGCGGCTACCGAGACCCCGATCTCCGCGGTCAGGCCGCTCAGTGCGGGGATCACCGACACCGTGATCGGTGCGGCGGCCGGCCCGACCGCGGCGAGGCCAGCGGCGAGGAGGGAGAGCCGGTTGCTGTAGGAGTCGAGGTCGCGGCCGTTGCGGCGGGTGGACTCCCCGACCCCGTCGATACCGTCGCGGCACCGATGCGAACTGTCGGGGGTGTTGCGCATCTCCCCGTTGAGGGCACGCAACTCGCGGTTGAGCAGCGCGACCGCGGCGGCATCCTCAGCCAACGCCCGGGTGAACCCGGCGTCCTGCATCGACAGTTCGACTGCCTCGCGACGAACACCCACAGCTAGCCCTCCTTAGGTGCGGGAACCGACCGCCACCCGGCAAGGGGACGGTCGGTTCATGTGGTGCGGCTACCGACGTTTGCGGTGTCGGTGGCGCCCCGGGGTCGGGGCCTTGGCGGCGTCGGCCTCTTCGCGGGTCAGGCCCTTGATCTGGACCGTTCGACCGTCCTCTGGCCGCGGGTCCTTCGCTGGGGCGTCCTCGCCACGCTTCTTCGCCTCGTCGGCGTCGGCCTCGCCGAGCATTCGGCCGTACTGCTCTTGGGATGCACAGACCGGACAGACCCGGGTGCCGAACCCCCAGAAGAACTCGGCGTCATCAGCGATCTCGGGCGGGAACCCGCATCCGTCGCAGACGGTCGCCTCGAACTCGCCGAGCTCGACCATCCGGGCCCGCTCGAAGTCGTCCCATTCGGCCTCCCGGGTGACCAGCGTGAAGCCGGTCATCCGGGAGCCGGTGGGGCTGGTCTCGTCGACCACGTAGTGCTCGTGTCGCTCGGTGGGCTCCCAGCCGAGCAACCGCTTCTCGGAGATCCCGAGAGTGCGGGCAAGTTCTAGGCGTCGACGTCCGCGAGGATCGCGGCCAAGCCCAGACGGAATTTTGGGATGTCCTGCCTCTCGTACAGGCCCACCACCAACCCCGCGAGGACCTTCTTCGAGGGCCGCTGCAGGTTCAGCGCCGCGAACGCGCCGGGCACGATCGGCTCGCCTTCGTAGGCCACGACGTACCGCTCCAGGTCCTCGATGAGGGCCTCGGAGTTGCAGTACCCCTGCGTGATCTCGATGTCGTCGTCGTATCCGGGCTGATCCTGGTCCCGCGCGGGGTGCTTGAGTCGCCACTGGACCCAGTCACCGTCGGACCGGGTCGCCTCGATCGTGAGGTCGGCTTCGTACTCGGCCATCAGGTCGGTGACCTCGCCGAGCCGGGCACGCAGCTCGGTCTCCTCAGGCGACTGCACCGTTCCGCCGATGGGCTTGGGGCCCGCCTGGGCACGGGTCTGCTGCAGTTGCTCGATCAGGAGCCCTGCCTCAACGACGTAGTCCTGCCCCTTGCCCACCGCGGTACGTCGGGTGGTGCGGGGCCGGCCAGTGGACTGCTCGGACATCAGGTCCGTCAGGGACTTCACCATCAGATTCCTCCAGCCGAGTTGCCGAGTTGACCCCCGTCCGCCACTCGGCGGGACGGACGGGGGCGTTCAGGAGGGTCAGGCAGCGATCTTGTGGTCCTCGACGATCGGCTCGCCGCCGACGACGAGGAGGGACTGCTTGGCCGAGACCCGGTCGTACTCGCCGTCGCCGGTGCGGCCCTTCTTGCGGACGCCGGCCTTGATGAGGAAGACGTCGGCGACGTCACCGGCGGCGATCTCGTCGACGGTGCCGTCGTACCCGTCCAGGACCACAGCGGTGAGGATCGTGCCGGGCTCGAGGAGCTCGTACACCGCGTTGGCCGCGTAACCGGGGGTGCCGAGCTTCTGCGGGACGTAGGAGTACTGCGCCTCCACCGCGGGGTAGTTGATGTTCCCGAACTCGGTCTCCGACACCGTGGAGCCGAGCTTCTTCGGGGCCTCGCCCGTGTTCTGGTTCGGCGTGAAGTCGAACGGGCTGTACAGGAACAGCGAGGCGAAGAGCGAGTCGTTGATCTCCGACAGCGTGGGGATCCCGGTCGCGGCGGCCGGGGCGGTCTTCATGAAGATGACGAGCTTGTTGCCGTCGCTCTTGACGGTCTCGGGCATCACAGCGGGCATGTCAGTTCTCCTCGGTGGTGGCGGCCTGGCGGCCACGGCGGTTCTTCTGGCTGGCGGTCGGGGCCGGCTCGGGGTCCGACTCCGGCTCGGGGGCGGGGTCGTTCACCTCGGTGGGCTGGTCGACCGGCGGCGGGGTGTCCTCGGTGGCGGCACGGTTGGCGTGCTGCTCGGCCAGGGCACGAGCGAGTACGGGGTTCGGCATGGGCGTGGATCTCCTTGTTCAGTGGGCGTAGGTCCACGACGACGACGCGGAGTAGTAGCCGTCGTCGGGCATGGGGGCCGATCCGTTCTCGAACCGGATCTGGGTGGTCGTCCGGTCGCCGATGCGGGCACGCACCCTCCGCAGGGCGCGGTCGATGCGGACGTTGACCCAGTGGGCCTCGTTCGGGGTACGGCCCACGGCGACGACGTTGATCCGCCACCCGAGGACGTCCTGGCCACCGCCGAGGTTCACGACCTCCACGTAGCGCTGGCTGAGCGCGACCACGGCGTACCGGTCAGGCTGTGCGGCCACCCGCAGGGCCTGGTCGGGGTGGTTCTTGTCCCCGGGGACCATCCCGTACTCGTAGGCCCGGGTGTCGGCGTCACCGTCGACGAACTGGGCGTTGATGAGCGCGAGCACCTCGGTGGCGTGAAGGCGCTCGTCGACGATCAGGCTGTTCATCGCTGCGGCCAGAACAGGTGGTCGAGGAGGGCCTGGACCTCACGCTCGAAACGCGGCAGAACCGTGTCGGTGGCCTGGGCGAGGTTGTTGTGCGCCGGGTTGTTCCGCGACCCGCCCTCAAGGATCGGAGCGAGGAGCCCCTGCCCTTCAGGCAGAGGACCGAACTCGGCCGAGATCGACCCGGTGCCACCACTTCGCGCCATCTCGACCTTGCTGGCCGAGATCTTCGCGGGGTACTTCCGGGCGTGAGCCCGCGAGGTCCACCTGGCGATCCGCTTCGACGTCGCTGCTCCGTCCTTCGCCACATCGGCGATGAGGCGCTTCCCGCGGCGGTAGAACTCGGGGCCGGCCTTCTTCAGGTCCTCCTCGAGGTCGATGAGGCCCTGGTGCTCGACGGTGATTCTCACGCCCACTCCTTGGGCCGGGGCACCGCCGTGACGGACAGGCGCCGTTGGATCTTCTGGTCGGCGGTGGTGGCCTCGGTGATGCGGAACACGAGCCCGGCCAAGACCCCGGCGGTGACCTCGTACAGGTCGCCGTCTTCGAGGTCCTCGGTGGTGGCAGGCAGGAACAGGGTCCGAACGGCGACCGCGCGCTCGACTTCCCCGGAGTCCTGGTCGCGGTACGACGCCGCGTTGGAGCCGCTGCTGTCGCGGATCCGACCAGGCAGGTCGAGGTGGACGAGGACCCACGCTGCTGTCTCGGCGCCGGTGGTCTCGTCCTGGACACCGCGGTCGGTCTGACGGCGGACGTTCCCTGTCGAGCTGCCGTTCTCCGCGCCCATGCGCTCCTCGGCCAGTGCACGGAGGTCCTCGACGGCCTCCGAGATCGCCGCACCGAACCCGGTGAACATGCTCAGAGCCCGTGCCGAAGACGGATGTTGCCGTAGGACCGGCGCCGGCGAGCCTTCACCCCGAGCAGCACGCGGCGTTCCTCGTCGGTGAGGTACACCCCGGCGCGAGTGGCGTCGCTGAACCGTTCGGTCTGCGAGCCGTCATCGACAGCCCGGGTGACCGAGGTCAGGCCCTTCGGGTTCAAGATCGCCCGAGCAGCGACCTCCAGGCCGATGGCCTCGATCTCGCTCGGCACCGACACGCTCCGGTCGGACCACACGGCGTAGACGAGCCCGTTGGCGAGCTTCGCGATCGTGACCGCTCGGGCAGGGAGAGGGGTGTTGCACTGCAGGTAGGAGGCGAGTGTGTCGGTGTCGAAGATCTCGTCGGCCACGTGGCTCGCCTCCTACCTGCAGGTGTGTTCAGTTGTCGCCGGTGCTGGCGTTGGCCGCCTGGACGGCGTCGTCGCCGACCAGGAGGCTGACCAGCTCGGGCTTGTTGGCGGCCTTGGGGACCTCGATCTGGTCCTCGTCGGCGCGACCGGCGTTGCGGGCCTCGATGGCCTCGACCAGCTCCGCCTTGGTGAGGGCGGTGTAGTCGGGCTTCTCGTCGACCGGCGGGGTGCTGACACCGAGGTCGCCGGTGCCGGCGTTGGCCGCCAGCGGGTCCTGCGGCGTGGCGGGCTCCTCGACGGGGTTGCCGTCGGTGAAGCAGTGCGGGCCCATCTGGCGGGCGGCCCATGCCGGCACGGAGTCGCCCGGGGAGAAGAGGACCTTCTCCATCGGGTTGTTCTCCGCGCCGACATAGACGTGCACGCCGTCGGCGATGACCTTGGTAGCCATCAGGCGACCGTCGCCACCATGAGCGCCCGGGGCCGGTCGATGATCGGCATACCGACGGCGTCCACGAAGGTGAACTCGCGGTAGGGCGGGCCGACCTTCTCGACGACACCGACGATGCCGGGGGCGTTCTCGAAGGCGAAGTCGGCTTCGGAGGAGTCAACGAGTTCCAGCGCGGTGGCCGAGACACCCCACACGGTGCGGCCCAACTGGTGGGTCTTCGGGGGAACGAAGTACACCTTGTTGACCGGGGTGATCCGGACAGAGACGTCATCGACGTCAACCTGGGCGTCGTACACGCCCTCGATGGGCGGAAGGCCCCGGGCGCGCAACGCCTGGTCGAGCTGCTCGCGGGCGAGGAACGCGGCCGGGCCCAGAAGGTTTCCTGCGGCGTTGCGCAGCTTGATGTTGGCCAGCCACAGCGCCAGCGTGTCGATGCTGACCCACATCCCGCCGGGGGCGAACCCGGCCGTGGCGGTGTACGCCTTGGTCCAGGTGAAGATGTCACCCAGGACGTCGGCGTCGTAGTTGCCGTCGGTGTCGGTGTGGGAGTGCAGGACAGCCGCGGTGACGAAGTTCCCGGCCGGCACCTGGAAGTCAGCCTCCAGGGTCAGACCGCCCTCGTTGATGAGGGAGAACTTCCCGTCAGTGAGGACGTCACCGCGGGCCTGCTCCATCCGGTTGATGACGTAGCCGGTGAGGGTCTGGGCGTCGTTGTAGACGGCCTGCGTGAGCGCCTCGGTACGGGTGCCGCCAGTGCGAGCGAACTGGATCTTCAGCCGCTCGTACTCACCCATGGTGAGGGTGTCCGACAGCGGCGGGAGGGTCACGGTGCGCAGCGTTCCCACGTCGCGGCGGGCACGGTGGAGGTTGGCGTCGAAGGCCCGGAACCGCGCGGTGCGGTTGGTGCGGGTCAGCTCCGTGACGTCGACCTCGTTGGAGTCGATGTAGACGTTGGGGAGGATCTGGTCGAGCATGAACTCGGCCGGGGTGGGGACCTCTCGAACGAAGTCGATGAGGTCGTCAGGGGTAACGACGCCGTCGTAGACGATAGCCACGGTGGTGGTTCCTTTCTCAGGTCCGCGATCAGGCCGCGAAGAAGATGGTCGGGAGGTCGGCCTGGCCGGCGGTGTCGATGTAGCCGCCCGCCGCTGCGGTGGCGGAGGTGAACGGCAGCTTCGACACCGAGATGACTGCGAAGGCCTTCAGCAGGGCGCAGCCGACCTTGGCCTTCTGGGTGCCGTTGGGCTGGATGACGTGCACCGAGGCGCGGAGGATCCCGACAGCGGTCTCCCGGCCGTCGCTCGCCGTGTTGAGGTACGGGCCAAGGAGACCCGTGGAGGTCTTCTTGCCGAGCACGGTGCCGGCGGGGATGTAGCCCTTGGCGAAGTGCTGAGCCTGGGTGAAAAGGCTGACGTCGAGGGTGCCGCCGTCAGTGAACGGAACGCCGGGACTGGAAAGGTCCCAGGCGAGGTTCTCGGACTGGAACTGGGTCTCGTAAACACCGATATCGGTCACGGGAGGGTCCTACTTTCAGGTCGGCTGACGGCAGGGGTGCTGTCAGCTGGTGGGCTTGCCGAACCGCCTCTGGGCCTCTGCCTTGCCGGCGCTGGTGGTGGCGGTCTGCTGCTGGCCGGTACGCCGGCCGGCGCCGAAGTCACGGCGCTTGGTCTGGTCGCCCGTGTCGGGCGTGAACTTCTTGGCGAAGTTCGCGATCTTGGTGCCGTCGATGCCGCTGTCGGTGATGTAGGCGTCGACGTTGAAGGCCACGGCGATCTCGTCGAGGTCGTCGCCGGTCACGCCGTTGGCCTCCAGGGCGGCACGGAAGATGGCCGTGGCGGCCGTGCGCCGCTCCCCGGCAACGCCTTCCTGCTTGCCGGCTTCGCGGGCAGCGGCGATGTCCTTCTCCGCGGCGGTGAGCTGGGCGGCCTGGTGCTCGTCGAAGGCCTTGAGGTCCTGACGGACCTGGTCGGCCGAACGGTCGCCGAGGAGTTCCCTGAAGGCGGTCTCGTGCTTCCGGGAGTGGTACTTCCAGTAGGCCGTGGCCTCCTGGTCGCTCATCTCAGCGACGGGAGTGTCTTTCGGGAACCCGAGGTCGTTTCCGCCTCCGGTGGTGCCAGTCGCACCAGTCGCGCCGGTGGCCCCGGTCGGCCCGGTGGCACCAGTTCCAGTGGCACCGGCCTGGCCAGCGGTCTCGTCGCCGCCCATGACGGGCCAGCAGACGCGACCATCGGGGCGAACCCAGATGGCCTGGATGGGATCACCCGTGAGCGGGTGAACCTTCGTGGGGTGGATCGGAAGAGCAGAGGTGCCGGGCATGGGTGATCTCCTGTCGGAGTGAAGTGGGTGACCGCGCCCTGTCGGTGCGGCCTGGCCCCGCAACACGGCGGGGTGAACGTGGGGCGGCTCAGCCGCCGGCGGCGATGCGTTCGAGCTTCGCGATGAGGCGCCGCTGGTACGCCAGGGGCTTGGCGACGTCTGAACCCGCTGCGGCGCGGCTCTCCAGGGAGGCGAGGACGGGGTGCAGCGCGGCGAGCTGCTTCGTGGCCTGCGCCGGGGTGATCCCGGTCGGCTTCGCGATCTGCTGCGGTCCGGTGAAGTGCTGGCCGGCGACCGTGAGGGTCGGCCCGTACTCGCCGTGCTCACGGACCTGGTAGCGGACCTTCGACAGGGAGTACCTGTCCGCCTTCCCTCCGGCCTGCTGCTTGGCGAGCTTGTACAGATCCGAGGTGTTGAGCTCGGCGGCCGGGTCCTTCCCGTCCAAGATCGGGAGGGTCTTGCACCGGCACGACGGCGGGTGGATCGGCAGCAAGTCGCGAGTGGAGTAGATCTGGTCGGCCGCGGCGATGCAGAGACCGCAGGTCCCCGACTTCGACAGCTCGGGGTGGATGACCCGTCGGTAGTGCGTGACCCCGACGGCCTCGTAGGAGTCCCGCTCGGCTTCGCGGACGGCCAGCATGATGTCGGTCTCGATGAGCTCGAGCTCGCGGGCGAACGCTGCAGCTCGCGCAGCCGCCTCGTCGCCCGTTGTGGCGAAGGTGTCGCGGTAGACCTGGGCGGGCCGGGAGTGCACTACGACCGGGTCGGCGCCGCCCCGGATCGTGGGGGTGCTGATCCTCGGCACCACGATCCGCCGGCGTCCGGTCAGTGCGGAGATGATCTGCCCGACGACCTCGCTGGCATGGCTGGAAACGATGCCCTGGGCATCAGCTGACGTGGCCGCGACGACCGCCGCCGTGGTGGCCACGGCAGCGTCGTCGTACCACGCGTCGAACTGGGCCCACGCCGCCGTTGCGAGAGCCCCGGCTCGGGCGGCCACGCTGTCGGATGCCGCCTGTGCCTGGGTGAGCCACGCTCCGGCCACGACGGCGGCCGGGGTGAGGGTGGGCTCATCGGCGGTGATGGTCACGCGCTGGCCTGCGTCGCGCCAGCATCCGTCGTGGGGCTCGGCGCCGAGGCGGTGTCACCGCCGGGGAAGAGGAGGTCCCGGTTGCGGAGCTCGCGGATGCGGTCGACCACGTCACCGGGCGACATCTGCAGGACGTCAGTCCAGATCGCCTCGGTCGGGAGGACACCGCGCAGGTTGTTCGCGGCCGCGGACATCTCCTGCAGCGAGAACAACTGCATCGGGCCCCAGATCGCCTCGATCTTGGACACGTCAGCACGCTGGGTGTCGCTCTGGAACTCGAACGCGAGCGCGATGGTCTGTGCCCACCGCGCCTCAGCGCGATCGCGGCGGTCCCCGATCTCGAAGGTGTGCTCTTCCTTCTGGGTCGATGCGCCCTCGGCGGAGCCGTTCGCAGCGTCGGGGGTGATCAGGTACAGCGGCATCGCGGCGGTGAAGGCGAGCCACTGCAGGTCGGACTTGATCGCGTTGATCGCACCCTGGTTGTCGACCTGGGCCGATTCCCAGATCTTCGCGCCCTTCGGGAGCCGCCACAGCGCGTCCGGTGCCGAGGTGAACATCCCAGCCCAGTCGTCGTCAGACCACTTGGTCGGGTCGAGCGGACGACCGTCCTCGTCTGTGGCATCCGGGTCGTCGTCGTACTCGCCGGGATCCTCTTCCGCCATCTCCAGGGCACGCTGTCGGAAGGCCTGGATCTTGGAGGTCCACCACTCGTTGAAGATCCGGTCGTTGATGCGGTCGAGGTGCTCGAGGTGTCCCTCGATCTCGGAGCGGCCGTTCTTGTTCTCGAAGTGCACCATCGCGACCCGGTTGTTCGGGATGGTGTCGAACTTGTCGAAGTCCCAGTCCCACCGGTCGGCCAGCACGAAGGGCTTCCGGCCCGCGAACAGGGTCGAGGTCGGCACCTCGCAGAACGCGACGTACAGCGCGCCGGGCAGGAAGAGGTAGGCGTAGTCGATCCCGAGGGGCTCGTTGCGGAACATCTTCAAGCCGGCCAGCACCTCGCCAGTGGCGGGGTCGTCCTCGGTGATGCACTCCAGTGGCGTCTCGGCGGTGATCAGCGACCACGAACGTGTTCCGTCCGGAGGGGTGATGATCGTGTAGGCGTCACCGAGGCCGAGCATGTCGTCGTGGACCTGACGAGCGCGGAGCCGCAGCTGGTTGTGACGCATCAGGTCACGTGCCTTCTCGTCGCCGAGCTCGTCGTTGGCCGCGGCGGTGCGGAAGTCCCGCAGCCCCATGCGGTTGGTCGTCGCGGACACGATGCGAGGGGCGACGTTGAGCCGGCCGATGCGGCAGTGCTCCCGGAACTCCGGAGCCCAGTCGCGGTGGATGTCCTCCCGCAGCGGCGGGTCGCCACGCAGGTAGTCGTCCAGGAGTTCCAACCCGGGGCGGACCTTCGACGGCTTCAGCCCCCGACGGTTGTACCTCTGGGCCCCCGAGCGACCGGCACGGCGGTCGTGGAGCTTCCCCGACAGATACTTCAGCCACCAACCTGGGGAGTTCGGCTCCTCGGTGTCGATCATGCCGGTCTCCCTCCGTCGTTCAGCGGATCCGCTTCACTGCCTGCCGCTTCTTCTTCACCCGCGGTTTCGCGTTGGCCTTGAGCGCCGCGAGGTACGCCTCCCAGGACAGGACGGCGGCCATCTGGGCGTCGAACTTCCGGTCGAGCCGGATCTTCTTGAGGATGTAGAGACGGCGTTCGCGTTCGTCGTCCTCGTCGTCCCAGATGTTGAGGTAGCGCCGTCCAGCCGCGGCGGCGTGGTCGGCGAACGCCTTCTCGAGCGGGTCCAGGTCTGGGTCATCACCGGCGTGGGCGAACGTCACCGCGCCGGACCGCATGGCCTCGGTGTAGTGCTTGATCGCGAATGCCATCGGACGGTGCTGCTGCGTGAACCACTCCTCGACGCAGCCCCACTTGCCTGCCCAGGAGCCGATGGTCTCGGTCCAGTGCGGGGGGTCGCAGTTGAACCGCCACACCTCGTAGTCGGACATCATCTGCTTGACCGACTCGGTCACCTCGGCCTCGTCGATCTCCCACTCATCGTCGTCACCGAGGTCTGCCGGTCGTTCCCACAAGGCGTGGATCTGCTGCTTGCCCGTGGCGATCTCGGTGAGAACGATCGCGGTGGAGTCACGGAACCGCGCCCCATCGAAGCCAGCGACGACGAACGCACCGGGCTTGATCCGTCCCGGGACGCGGAGCGTCTTGCGCAGGACCGGGTCGAAGGCCTGCTCAGCCGAGCGAGTCCAACGGTTCAGCCAGACGCGCTCCAGGAAGTTCCGGTCTGCCTTCGGGTCATCCCACTGCGCGGCGATGTCCTCGAACTGGCCGGGAGCGTACTCCCCGACCGGGCCCGTGGCTTCCTCGACAGCGACGAGGCGTTCGGCCTTGACCTCGAGGTTGTAGTTCCCGCTCGCCCACCGGTGGAAGTAGAAGAGCCGCGGCTCCTCGATCTTCCCCGCCGCGATCGCCTCGGCCTCAGCGTGGAGGTCCTCGGCCACCGAGTTCTCACCCGGCTCGCCGGCGGTGCCGACGTACAGCCCCCAGGCATCTTCCATCGGCCGCTTCGGGAGGTTGGCGCGCATGGTCTGGTGCGCCTTCTTCTGCATCGGCGTGTGCAGACGGTGCGGTTCGTCGAACCCCTGGAACGTGGTGCGCGCGCCGTCACGAGCGCCGGGTGAGTTCGCGACCGGCAGCGCCTTGCCGTCGGCGGTCCCGCGCTCGCTGAGCCGGATGATCCGCTCCTGAGTCGCGTCGAACAGGTCGGCGTCCGGGCCCTCGGTGATCATGTAGAACAGGGCGCCGTAGGCGAGCTCTTCGACCTGCTCGAGGCTGACCGACAGAAGCGGGATGTACGGCGCTGTCACCGGCCGGCCGACCGGCTGACCGTAGGCGTCGAACCCGTCGCAGCGGACCGGACCTTCGGGGTGCAGTTCGGCTTCAGAGACCCACGCGAGGAGCTCGGTCTTCGCGAGGCCCTTTCGCACTGAGTAGCCGGCACGCTTGTACCGGCGTCGGCCGGCGAACTTGTGGCCTTGCGGGTACACCTCGTAGAAGCTGTAGATCGCTGCGCGCTTGTCGTCGTCGAGGACCGCCGGCTCTCCCTGCACGGAGCCGGGGCCGAAGATCATCCGCTCCTCGATCAGCTGGCAGACCTGCGGGCCGAGCGTCGGCCACGGCTCCTCTGGGTCGAAGCGCGGGACGACGAGGGTCCCCATCGGAGGCTCAGCTCACGACGGCCAGGTGAGCGCGAGGATCGTTGGCCGGCGTCGGCTGCTTCGCGGGCGGCTTGGACGGGCTGCCGTTGCCCCGCCGCTTCTGCCCGCGCTCCTTGGCTTCCTCGGCCGTCTCGATCGTCCACTCCAGCCGCCGGCGTGCGTAGGGCGAGAGCCCGAGGTCGGCGCGCTGGAGCCGGTACTCGGCCATCGCGTCCTTGCGGGCCTTCGCGGTCGGGGCGGTCCAGATGTCGTCGTACAGCAGGGCGACGACGAACACGTTGTGCACGTCGGAGGCGTCCCACTGCATCGCCATCGGCGACGTCCACACCGCTGCCCACCACGCCTCGGTCTGCAGGTGCCAGGAGGTCTCGACCTCGTAGCCGTCGGCGTCCCACCGAGGCGGGTGGCTCGGGAGGTCGGGGATCGAGTTGTTCGCCGCGACGAGCGACTCGATGATGGCCGCCTTCGTTCCCCCCTTGGACAGCTGCGCGTCAGCGGGTCGGGAGAGGTTCGCCAAGTCGATGGCCTCACGGAGCGTGACCATGTTCATGGCCTCGTAGTCCTCGCGGCTGACGGTCTCCTCGGCGCGGGTCAGCGTCGCCTTGGTCGCCACCTTGTTCCGGCGAGCGCGGGTCGAGGGGTCCTTCTTCCGTGCGGGCATGCGGGCCTCCCATGTCGGGACGTGGTCGCCCCGTGTCGGGGCTTGGTGGGACGCCCGATGAAGGCGGGCTTTGGCCCCCGTTCCGGGGCCCGCCCCAGAAGCTGGGGAACCGTACAGGGCACGAAGAGCAGCCCCCTTCGGTCCCGAGGGCGGCGGGGGTGGGAGGAGGTCCCCCACCCCCTCCAGGCGCCGGTCTGGGGCTATGCCAGGGGCTGGCCGGCCTGCTCGTTGCACCGCTTGTGAGCGGGGCCGAGGGGGCCGTTCCTGTCCCGTGTGCGGTGGTGCGCTGCGAACGACTTCGGGTGCGGGGCCCTCAGTGCGAAGTCGATCGGCTGGCCGCAGAGCTCGCAGGGCGAGCGCTTGACCTTGGCTGTTTGCCGCAGGCTGGCCGCTCGCTTTACGTGGCCGGCGTCGTAGTGGCGCTCGTGCCGTGAGCCGTAGCGGCTGCGCTCAGTGCGGTAGTCGCGGGGCGGGTGAGAGGTGCAGGGCTGCAGCTCGTCGCAGCCGGCATTGGTGCAGCGGCGCGGGGCTCGCGGCATCAGTCGTCGTCGCCATGCTCGGACAGCTCGGCTGCCCTGAGCATCCCGATGCGCTCGATCCAGGACATGCCCTCGGACCAGGCTTGACGGAGGCAGACACGGCCGTCGGGGGTGATGACCTTCAGGAGTACGACGACGTCGCTGATCAGTTCGCCGTCTGCGGGCTCATGGGTGACTCCCAGGCTGTCTATCAGCTGGCCCATCGGAGTGCTCATCGCAGACCCCCTGAAATGACGAAACCGGCTTCAGGGGATGCAGTCGCCCCGTTGCCGGTGATGCGAGGGTATCTGAGTGACTGGTGGGATGTCACGAACGGAGACAGGGCGTGTCTTGCCGCCTCCGCAGGCGGAGGGATCGGCGGAGAGGGGCGCGGGTGGGTCGCTCGAGAGGCGGAGGGTGATCGCGAGTGAGCTGGAGCCGGTCTGAAAGATCTTCTGTATACCTCTATACAGCCACCAGGGTCGGCTGTATAGTTCTATACATGACGACGAGCTACTACCGCATCCAGCACGAGGACCGCGACGTGCAGGAGCTCCTGGACCCCGAGTTCCAGGTGTCGTTCAACTACAACGGCCGGGACGAGGACATGCGCGCTGGCATCTCGGTGTGCGCCTCGCTGGACGACCTGGCCCGCTACATCGCCAACTCCGGCGTCGAGATCGACCCGCACCACTCCGTCATCGTGGAGTTGACCGGCCCCTACAGCGACGACGAGCCGTGTGACGCCGACCAGGGCGAACTGCTCATCATGCCCACCGCAATCATCAAGGTCACCGACGCCACCGAGGCTGGGTTCTATGACCTGATCGACGCAATCTACGAGGAGATGTGACCATGACCGACTGGACCGCATGGCTCGGCCCCGCCGCTGACGAGATGACCGACCACCAGCGCGAGCGTTTCGAGCGCGAGGCCGCCGAGGCGATCGACCGAATCGGAGACGACCCCGACCTCCAGGAGGAGCGAGACGCCGCGCTCTCGGCGATCGTGCAGTACCTCCTCGGCGAGACGACGATCGACGAGGCTGGCGAGGCTCGAACCCGCACCCAGCGCGAGGCTCGCTATGCCTCCCTGGCGGCCCAGCAGATCGCGCGGCTGGCGGTTCAGGACGGCATGTCCGAGGAGGAGGCGGGCTGGCGCGCCCACCTGACGCGAATGACGGTCAGGAAGGCACTGGGGAAGTGAGGTTCGGCGACCCGTCCGGCCAGGGTCGCTTCGGCATCCTCGACGACGACGGCGCCACGGTCCTGTGCCATGAGTGCGGCCAGCGGTTCCGCAGCGTCGGCCACCACCTGCCCGGGGCGCACGGAATGACTCCGGCGCAGTATCGAGCGGCACACGGCCTCGCCGTGGGCATGGCGCTGGTGTCGTCTGTGTCGAGCGAGCGAGCGTCGGCCAGCGCGATCGCCCGCGGCATGGCGTCCGTCGAGGGGCGACGTGACCCAGCCAGGGCGTCGGCGGCTCGCGACCCGGAAAGGATCGCTCGGGCCAACTCTTCGCGCGACCGGGACCTGGAGGCGGGCCGGCGCCTGCTCGAGCTCGGCTATCAGGGGATCGATGACCTGCTCGGTCGGACGGCCAGCCTCGGGCCGCGTGAGGCATCCCGGGTGAGCGGTATCCCCGAGGCGACCATCCGTCGGTGGAGAAAGCGTCCCGAGTAGCCTGGCCCGACGTGACCCTCTACGCCACCATTCGCTCAGCCGACCAGGTCGAGCGTCATGGACGCCACTCCTCTCGGCAGTCGGAGTGACCGGCGTAGGGGAGAGCGAGGAGCCGGAGCGTAGGACAGGGGAGCAGGACTGACGGCGCGCCGTCATAGTCTGCCTCCTCATTGACGGCGCAGGTCCGACACTCACCCGTGTATGCACGCGCCCCGCGATCGGGAGCAAGGACGAGCTCGCCGTGCTCATCCACGATCCGCCGCTTGGCCTCGCACTCGGCCAGCACGCGGGCCGTGATCGCGTAGTTGCCGGGTATCCCGTCGCGGATCTCGAACCTCGACACGTTGCTGGCCGTGGCCTCGTCTTCGGCGATCCGTGCCAGCAGGAACTCAGTGATCGTCATGTGCGTGATCCTCTCAGGCGTTGGTGAGTCGGGCGAGGTGCTTGCGGTGGATGTGGAGTCGGTCGGCTGCCGCGGTCGGGGTCATGCCGCCGCGGACGAGCTCGCGCCACTGGGCTTCGCGGTGGCGGCGGTCCGCGGCGGCTGCGGCCTTGGCGGCGGTGTGGGCGGTCGCGGCGAGGTGGCGTGACCACAGGTGGGGCCAGAGGACGAGGACTCGGCCGGTGGGTCGGGCGGTGGTGGGGTGGAGTTCGCAGTAGGCCGGGACGACGTCATCGTGGCTGCCGCGCTGGCGGGGCTTGAGGGGCCGGCCGTCGTGGGGGCACCGGAAGGTGCCGGGGTCGTAGGTGCGCTTGCAGCTGCTGCATTTCACGGGGAGATGTCGGACGGGGAGGTCGAGCCAAGCGCGGACGGTGACGGGCTGGCGGCCGTGGGCCTTGAGCATGTCGATCGCGTCGGTGCGGGTGACCCATCGGTCGGTGGTGTCGGTGCGGAGGTCGCGGGCGAGGGCGTCGGTGTAGCCGTCGTGGTCGTACCAGGTGCCGCAGTCGAGGCACTTCCAGCGGTCGAGGTCGGGGTCGCTGGTGTAGGTCGGGGTGGGTGGGGTGAAGTCGGGGCAGCGGGGGTTGAAGCAGAACTGCGGCGGGGTGGTGTGGGTGATGCGGCCACCGCAGGTGGTGGCGCCCTGGCGGCGTCGGGTGCAGGACTTCGTCGGGCCGGCCGGGTAGGGGTGGCCGCAGTCGGTGCAGGTTCGGGTGGCGGGTGTGGTGGTGGTGCAGGTGGTGCAGGTGTGTCCGGTGACCCAGCGGGCGCCGGGGATCACGACCAGGGTCGGTGGGGTGTCCTCGTGGGTCGGGTTGGGGCAGTGGACTCGGGAGCGTTCGGGGCGGCGGCTGGCGCCGAGGATCGCCTCGAGGTTGGTGCGGGCCTTGCGGACGTCGGCGGCGAGGTGGTCGAGGTGGTCGGGGTGGGTGGTGATGATCCAGTTGACCTGTGCGGCCAGCCAGGTGGCTTCGGTGGTCAGGGTGGCGATGTGGTCCCAGTGGGCGTTCAGCTCGTCGCGGTACTGGTCGGTCCAGTAGCGGAGGACCTGGAGGGCGGCCATGTGGTCGTCGTCGTCTTCGTCGACCGCGGGGGTGTCGCCGGGGTGGTAGCCCTTCGGGGGTGTGCCTGCGCGGTCCCAGGCGGCCTGGGCGAGGTCGTGGCGGCGCGCCCACTTCGCGAGGTCGGCGACCGGGGCCAGCGCGACCATCGCGGCACCCCCGGGGAGTGGTGAGCGGTCGATGCGGGCGTTGGCCAGCGCGACGGCCTGGCCAGCGAGGAGCGGCGCGAGTCGGGTGATCTCGGTGAGGTCGCGGGCCATCTTCACCACGACCGGGGTGTCAGTGGTGGGGGTGGCCTGGGCCCGGGTCATGGAGTGGGAGCAGTCCGCGCAGCACGGCCGACCGGTGGTGTTCCAGCGGGTATCGCACACCGTGGTCGGGCAGGAGCACGGGAGCGGGAGGACAGCGATCGTGGTCATCAGTAGCGGTTCCTGTCAGATCGGGTTCGGCGACGGCGCTCAGCCGCCGCCTGCTTCTTGAGCCGCTCGTAGCGGCCCTCTGTTCCGTGGCCGAGGTGCCAGTGGCCCTGGCACCTGTAGGCCTTCATCCGGCCACCCTCGGGGCGTCGGATCCCGTGCAGGGACCGCTTCGCTGACCCCTCGGACGGGAAGGCCTTCTTGTCGGGGTGGTGGGGGCATTCGGTCATCGGTGGGACCGCCTGCTGTACGGAGCCCCAGCCGGGGAGGGCTGAGGCACAGAGGAGATGAGCAGCGGCACCACGGCCGGCCCACTCCAGGCCTGCCAGAACCGACGCTCCGTGCACCCGCTCGGGTGCGTCGCCCTCCGTCGAAAGGACACTCCAGTGCTGGAGAACATCCGGGCCGCCGCCCGCCGCCACCCGCTTCTGATCCGGGTCGTGCTGGGCCTTAGCCACCACGTCGTAGTCGAGATCGCCACCCACATCGTGATGATGCTGATCGCCGGGTGAACCAACCGGACAATGGGCATCCCCGCAGGAATCGGGCCGATTGGCCCCGGCGGGGTGTGGGCATAGGGACGCGTTCGTGGAGTTAGCCGTCGGGGCAGGGCACTGGGGTCCTCCGGTGTTGGGCGGGAACTGGCGGCAGAACGGCTGCAAGGTCGCGGTTGGTGGCCTAAGTTCGGCGGCACCGGCAGCACAGGGCTGCCCGAATTGAAGAAGGCAGAGTTATGGCAACGGAGAATCAGGGGGCAGCGCGAGATGTCCTGTACGCCGCGATCGAGAAAACGGTCAACAACGGAGAACTCGACGAGCTCTTCATCGCGGACAAGGCCAGGGCCCTGCGTGAACTGGCCACGGCGTACCGACTCGTGGCCGGCGGACCGCAGCCGGGTTCCGTGACGGTCCAGAACCAGAGCTGACACGACTGCCACCTGGTTCTCGGGCCAGGTAGCGGCAGCCGACTGCAGCATCATGGCGTGACCTCGTGCCACTCATCATGCGGGTAGATCCGGTGCTCGTCCGGGCCGCTGGCGTGCGGCAGGTCGAACTCCGGGTCCTGGCGTTCGCCCTCCATGTGGCAAAGCCAGCCACCTGGTTCAATCCAGTTCCATCCCGACATGCTGCCATCGGGGTAGACCGACCGATAGCGGAACCCATCAGCGCACACTGACGCGGCCTGATGGCCCTTGGAGCGGACGTACTCAGCGGCGGCCTCGATCTCCTCGATCGAGTGGCCGATCTCGTAGTACTCCGACCGGAACGCCGTGATCCTCTCCAGGCGTTCGAACACACGGGGCTGACCCATCACGCCTCCTCCCCGCCACGCCTACCGAGCCGTGTGGAGCGAGACAGCCAGTACGCGTCGATGCGTGTGACGTGGGTATCGGTGACCTGTCCGGTGGTCATGGTTCGGCAGTTCTCCTCGACCTGGGCCTTGCAGGACGGGCACGCGACGGCGTTGGCCTGGCGGGTCATGAGTCACCTCCGGGCCGAGTGGAGGGCTGGCTGGTCTCCTGACAGCCAGCGGCGGTGCAGTGAGCGATGCCGCCCTCCCAGGCCACGGTCACGGTGTCCCGTTGCCTGTGCTCGTCAACCGGGCAGACCCAGAACCTGACGCGAGCGTTCCCGAGGACTCGCATCAGGAAGTCCTCGTCCGATTCCCCATCATCTCGCGGCCTCATGGGGTCCGGCGCGACCAACTCGGCGGTAGGCGTGGTGCTCACTGGGCACCTCCTGTCTCGGCCGGCAGGCCCATCACGTGCGAGAGCGCGATCCCGCCCGGGTAGCCCTCGACCATGACGGCAGGGGTGTGGCCGCCGAGCATCCACGCCTCCGAGCGAGTCTTGCTCTCGCGTCCCTCGCCCTCACGCGCGCCAGGCCAGAAAAGGACCGGCGTGCCGATCGGGACGATCTGGTTGAACTGCTCGACCTGCCGCAGCGTCTTGCCCATGCGTCGCGGGCTGCTCGTCACGCTGCTCACCCCTCGCCTCCCGTCCAGCCCGACCGGCGGGCATCATGCAGGCACGCCGGGCACATGCCGGGGTCGCCCCCATCCACCGGCCGACCACACTGCGAGCACGGCGACGTCTCCTCGGGGCCACACGCGCACCCCTCGCTCAGGCTGGGCGTGAAGCCGCACCCTTCGCAGGCGACCTCAGCCAGCGTCTGCGCCCCAGCAGGCGACAGGGCGGGCGGTGGGAGCACGCGCCCCACGCTGTTGCCGACATACAGGGCATGGTCGCCGTCTACCCAGAAGAATCCGGGGGTCACTTCGGCTTCACGCCACCGCCCGTCGTCGAACAGGACTAGGCGGCGGTCGCCGGGCGCGAATGCCTCCTCCTCGACCGCCTCACTTACCCCCACCTCCCCTGCCTCGATGGTCACGGTGACCGAGGTGGGTAGGCCAAGGGTGACGAGGTCGGAGCAGGTCAGCAGGTCGCCATACTGCTCGTGGCTCAGGATCTTGCGGATGGTGCTCATCGGGTCTCCTCGGTGGTCAGGGTGCTTGCTGCTTGCTCGGCCTGTTCGAGCACGAGCGTGTGGCGGTCGTTGTGGCCGCCCTGGGTGTCGGCGTACCGGGCTCGGTCGTCGATGACGTCGTCAGGCGTCGCGGTGCTGGCACTGCAGGCGGGGCAGGTCTCGGTGCTCACTTCTTCTCCTTGGGGGTGCCGTCGTTGAGTAGGTAGACCGGTCGGCCGTGCCAGAGCACGACCGGGACCGTGGTCGGGTCAGCGGTCGATGTGGGGAGCAGCCAGCCGGCCTCGGCGGCGGCGTGGCGGTGGGACTCGATCCAGCCGTGGCAGCCGTCGACCCCTGTGCCGCAGAGGAGGACGAGGTTGCCGGGCTGGTTGAGCTCGGGACGGCTGGTGCCGCCCATCCCCCGGGGGATGCGGTGGTGGATGGAGTACGGGTAGACCGGCCAGGTGCGGGCCTGGTCGTCGAGGGACAGCACCCGTGTCGCGCAGCGTTCACACCGGCCTTCTGCGCGGGCCTTCACCAGGAGTCGGACCGTCTGGGACGGGCCGGTCGCCGTGGCGCGGCGGTGAGGTCGACGGGGACGGGTCCTGCAGGTCTCGGCTGGGGTGCGACGCAGCCCGCTCCGGGCCTGCAGCGGCGTCTTCCGGGTCAGGGACGTGCGCTTCATGCTTCGGCTCGCTTGATCGCCTCGAGGAGCTCCTCGACCAGGGTCACGGTCTCGACACGGGTGAGGGCGATCTCGACGTTGAGGAGGTTCACGTCAACGATCCCGGTGCCGGGACGGGCGGTGACCTTGACCCGGTCGCTGATCGACGGCGCCCACACGGACCCCTGAGAGCAGTTCAGGGCGTCACCGAGGGTCGGGGTCGGGAACGTGGCGTTGAGGACCTCCACGGGGAGCGTGCTCATCGGCAGAACCCGAACAGGCGGCGGCGATGGGGCTTGGACTGAGCACAGGCCGCCCGGATCGCCTTGTCCCAGTGGGCGTCGGAGACGACCGGACCCGAGTACTTCACCGGCGTGTCGGACTCAGTGCCGGCTACACGTGGCTGGACGGTCCCGCCGGCGGCGGCGAGGCGCTTGAAAACAGCTGCCGTCTGATTCGTCGCATGGCCCGCGGTGGCGTCGATGGAACGCGATGCGGGGACAGGACAGGTGATCGCGTTGTAGATCGCCCGGGCCCAGCGGGCGTCACCCAGGGCGGTGTGGCGGACATCAGCGGCCGGAGGAGTGACCCCGAGGGCGGCACCGAGGTGGTCGGACACCCACGGGACGGGCTGAGGCCTGCCGAGTCCGGCCAGCGCGCCGGCCGCCATCGCCTTCACGTCGACGATGCCGTAGTGCCATGCCGGAGCCAGTCCGTGGGCACGGAGGTCGCGGCCGAGGGCTTCGGTGTCGAAGCTGATCCCGACGCCAGCGACGATCGCACCGCGGGTCCACTCCTCGACGAGCTCGACGGCGTCGACGAGCTCGAGGACGTGGATGTCGGCGGCGCCCTGGTCGCGGGACGCGGCGTAGAGGTGGTGGCGGTCATAGAACCGGCCGACCTTCAGGGCCTGGGCATCGGCACCGGAGAGGTCGACGTTGGTGATCTGGATCGCGATCTCGTCGCTGGTGCCGTCGGGGTGCTGCTTGACCATCGCGAGCTCCCAGATCTGGCGGTCGGGTCGCAGGGAGGTGGTCTCGGTGTCGAGGAACACGATCGGTGGGGTGCTGGCGGCGGGCATGTCAGGCCTTCTTTCGGGTCGGGGTGGCGTCCTTGTCGACGCCGATGGATTCGGAGATGCAGGGCACGCACCTGGTGGCGGTGCCGGACTTGCCGTGGATCGGGCACGGCTCGGAGACGAGGGCGAGGTCGCCGGGCTTGCGGAGTTCGCGCCAGCCCGGGAGCCAGGCCTGGGCGAACGCCGGGGGCTTGTTGGCCTGGTAGCTCCGCAGCGCGGAGGTGACCAGGGCGGCGTCACCGTGGAGTTCGATCAGTGCCTCGATCTCGGTGTGCTGCTCGGTCGTGAGGCGGTCCCAGCGGACGACGAGCTTGCGGGCCTCCAGGGCGTTGCGGAGGATCTCCAGGGCCGGCGGCAGCGGCGGCGTGGGAGCCGTGTCGACCCCTACTGGAACCTCTGCTGCCGCCGCAGCCTTAATACGGGTCGGGTCGGGTCGGGTCGGGGTAGGTGTGACTACCGGTGTGACGTCGCTGTGAGTCACAGCGACGTCACGCTGTGACACCGCCGCGTCCTTCTTCTTCTCGCGGGACTTCCGCTGACGTTCAGCGGCTGCCTCCCGGCCGGCCAGGACCTCTTCCTTGGATGGGTTCTGGTCGAGGAAGTCGTGGACCTGCATCAGCCCAGGCACTCCGGCAGGGCAGGACTTCGTTCCGCATCCCTCGCCCAGGCCGTGCCACAGGTTCACCCGCGTCAGGTGCTTGGCGTCAGCCGAGTTGCCGCCCATCTCGGCGACCATGTGGGCGCCGAACTTCCCGTCTGTGAGGTTGCGGGCGCACCAGGTCCCCATCGACGTCCACAGACCGATGGCGCGTAGCCGTGCCGCTCCCCGTGGGATGTCGAGGACCTTCGGGTGGGAGTCGAACCCGTCGTCCATTCGGAACCAGACCATCAGGCGGCCTTGGTGGTGTGCTGGTTGCCGTTCCAGTCAGGGTTCGCGCGGGCCACGAGACGGCGGTAGAGCGGCTGGAGGTCGTGGCGATCGCACCAGCGCTCGAGCGCTTTCCGGGTGACGTCGAGGTGGGAACAGACCTTGTTGATGTCGTGCCCGGCATCGTCGGCGTCCAGGAGGATGTCGTAGCGGCTGGAGTCGCCCCTGCCGGACTCATCCGGCTGCTCGGCGAGGTCGTCGATGTCGTTCCACGCCAGCGGTCCGGGCCAGCCCTTCGCGCGGGCTTCAGCAGCGGCGGCGGCAGACGGTCCGGGATAGCGATAGAGGCGGGTGTAGGCGTCGGCTACGGCGAGCGCGGTCTTGGCGAGGACACGTTCGTTGCTGTTGCGGATCATCGCGATCGTGGAGAACGCGATACCGGTCTCGTTGGCGAGTTCGTCCAGCCCCCAGCCGATGACAGCCAAGGCACGGAGCCGCCGTCGAGACGGTTCAGCACCGATCAGTCCGTCGGTCGGTCGTCGGGCGTTGAGGATCTGGGCGGACACGACAGGCCCAAGGCTCACTCTCCGGCCCTTGCGGTACTGGGCGAGGATGTAGCCGAACCGACCGGGAGGAAGCCCTGTGGCCGACCCGATCGCTCGGGAAGTCCAGCCAGCCTCGATCATCGGAGCGAGGTGCGCCCAGGCCACGTCGTTCGGGACGCGCCATGCGAGGCCGCCGGCGCGGCGGGAACTCCGGATCTTTCGGGTCCTGCGACAGGGCGGGCATGGGCAGGTTGTCCAGTACGAACCAGCCCGTCGGATGCAGGTGATGGTGCTCATCGGGTCATCGCCGTGTTCAGCTCGCGGACGACCTGGGTCAGGGTGGCCTGGTCGGGCTCCCACAGGCCCTGCTTCCCGAGGGCCGGGACCGGCCGGTGGAACAGCCGTGGCCGGGTGAGCTCGTGGTGCTTGCGGTACTTGAACGCCCAGGGCGAGCACCGGCAACCGCAGTCGGCCGAGGAGTGCACGCTGGTGATCTCGACGACCCCGATGATCGCGCCGACGGACCACCGGGCATCGGAGGCGGCCGGTGCACCGAGGACGGGGACCTTCTCGCCCGTGATCTGCTCGTACAGGTCGAACGCCGAGGCGTCAGCGAGGGTCTGGGCGGTGTGGATCAGAAGCGGCCCGCGGTGCTTGTACGCCTGGGTGCGGTTCTCGACCAGCTTCGGCGCCGTCGGGTGGAAGATCGCCCCTGCATGGGGCTGACGGATCGTCAGGCACTTCATGCTGCCACCGCCCCTCCGAGGGACTCGGCCACCGCAGCGATGAGGTCGCGGGCTGCCGGCGGGGTGACGGCGTTGCCGCAGAGCTTGACGCGCTGGCGGCGGGTTCCGGACCAGATGTAGTCGGCGGGGAACGCCATCCCGGCGGCGACCTCGTGAGGTTCGAGCATCCGGAAGAGGCAGTCGTCGACGTGGGCCGCGGCGGCGTCGATGTCGCCCGGGGTGAGGAGGGACTGGTGTCCAGCGGTCGTGAGGGTCCGCATCACCTCGCTGGCCGGGGTGGTCATCTCGGCGCCGCCGGAGTTGTTGCGGTGGATCAGGGCGTAGCGGTCGACGGTGGTGAGCGTGCCGACCGGTCGACTGGCGGGCTGGGCGCTCTGTGCGGTGCCGTAGTACGGCATCACCAGGGCTGAGGTCTCTCGGGTGGTCATAGTGCGGTGGGCTTCCGTTGTGGGGCGGGCATCGTCGTTCCAGGTCCCCCCGGCGGGCACCACAAGCGCAGCTCCGCCGCCTGTGGCGGTGGTGCTCGTCGGCAGGGGCTCGTTGAACGCTGGGTGGGCGCGGTTGGTGTGGTTGTTGGCCTGGATCAGCGCGTGGTGGTTGCCCGAGGCGGTGATGGTCGACATGGGGTGCGTGGCCGACCGAGCGTCAGATCCACCGCCGCGGAGCTCGGCGAGGAACGGTGGCGCGACGACGCCGTGGCTGGCGCCGTCGGCCACGATCGTGGGCAGAGGTGACACCGCGGGGTCGATGTTGCGGTCCCGCTCGCGGAACTGGGTCAAGAACGGCCCCGGCTCGATCAGGGCCTTGCTGGTGTCGTTCGCGGTGAGGGTGCTGACCGGCTCGTCGACGCCCCGGGTGCGGTAGTCGAAGCGTCGTTCGAGCATGAACGGCGGCACCGCGATGGCGTCGAGGTGGCGGGAGGTCTGGGTGCGCAGCGGGGTGTCGGCCGAGCTCACTCGGTCGCCAGCGCGGCCTTCCAGCGGCACCACGAGGGCCTTGGTCTCCTGGGTGTGGAGCGTCTTCAGCGTGTCGAGGGTGGACCAGGTGCGGTAGTAGCCGTTCGGGTCGCCATAGGCGGTGTGCTTCGGGTCGGCGGCGTCGTACTGGTTCCCGCCGGCCTCCAGGTGGAACGGTGCCCAGTACTTCGCGATCCCGGCCGCGATCCGGCGGCGGGTCTTGTCGGCCAGCGGCTTGGCGCGGTCACCGATGCGGGTTCCTCGGATCGACCAGTCGATCGCTGCGGCGGCCGGGAGGTAGCCGGGCTCCACGGTGGTGCCGCACGCGCCGTGGAGGTAGACGTACTGGCTGCGGTACTTCCCGACGGTGCGGCCGTTCTTGAAGACCTGCTGGGACTCGACCACCGACGCGCAGGTTGGGCACCACGCGAGGGGGCGCATGACCCGGTCGACGTCGGGTGCACGGTTCCCCTTGAGCCAGCAGACGATGTAGAGCCGGTCGCGGGACTGCGGTGCCGGGTCGCCGTGGGCCTGGGCGTGCATCGAGTTCAGGGACACGACGCGGTGCTCGTAGCCGAGGTTCGCGAGGCTGCGGCGCCACAGGGTCCAGGCGTCGCGGTACTTCACGTTGGTGGCGATGTCGACGACGTTCTCGATCACCATCGCGGCGTACCGGTGGTGCTCAGCGAATCGGAGGACGTCGAACATCAGGAGCCGGGAGCGCTGCACGATCGCGGTCTCGGGGTCCTCGTCGACGAGTTCGGGGTCGAGGAGGGACAGGAGGTCGTCGCCGCTGCTGATCGGGACGTTGGAGTACTTCCCGCCCGAGGCCTGGGACCACTTCGTGCACTCGGGTGAGGCCCAGAGGATGTCGGTGCGGGGGAAGAACGCCGGGTTCTCCTCGTGCAGGTCGACGGCGGCGTGGTCGGCGGTCGGGTGGTTCTGGTTGTGGACCTCAACAGCGAGAGGCCAGTGGTTCGCGGCGATCTTGATCTCCACGTCGGGGACCTGGATCGCGCCGGTCGATGACCCTCCCCCACCACAGAACAGGTCTGTCACGGTCAGGCTCATCAGTTCGCGACCTTGATCAGGACGGTGCGGACCGGGCAGTTCGTGGCGACCACGTAGACCGGGTAGGTCGTCACGGTCTTCGTGGTCGTGGCCGGCTTCGCCGTGGTGCTGGTCTTCGCCGGGGTCTTGTGCGTGACGGAGACCGGGGCGGGCTGGTGCTGGTGGATGGCGAACATGGGGTTCTCCTTTGAGGAGGTCGTGGAAGGTGGGGTCGGTCAGCCGTTGCCGGACTCGTGGACCGGGTTGGCGGGCTGGGGGCTGGTGGCGGCGAGCAGCTGGGCGGCCCTGGCGGTGACCTCCGAGGCCAGCACGAACGCGCCGTCGGAGTAGGTGTGCTCGAGGTCGAAGGTGACGACGTCGCCGACCCGGGCAGGTCGGTCACGGACGACCATCTCAGCGGTGCAGGAGTAGCCGTAGACCGCTCGGGATCCGAGGTCGATCCCGGGCTTCCGTGTTGCGGACCAGGTCCCGATCGTCTTGTGATTGACGCGGATCACGCCGTGGAGCGACATCAGGAACGCTCCGCTCCGGACCGAGCGGAGGGGTCGTGTTGCCAGCACCAGACGCCGCCGGCATTCGCGGCTCGGCGACATTGGCGGCGCCATAGTGGGCGGGAGCGGCCCCGATCCTTGTAGACCGGACCCTCGACATGGGCGGCGCACAGGCTCGTGACGCTCTCGGCGGCAGGTGTCGTCTGCTCACTCATCGCCGGCCTCCGATCCGGTTGAGCTGTTGTCGAGTCCCTGGAGGACGAGGGGGCGACCAGCGGCGAGGAACTCACGGACGCTGGTGTGCAGGAACGCCAGCAGCGGACCGACGAGCATGTTCATGCACTCCTTGGCCTCGGCCTCACTGGTCGGGGATCCGAACCAGAGATCGGCGGCGGCGCGGGAGTCCCCGTTCATGCAGGCGATCAGCCATCGGGAGACCCAGCGGACAGCGGGGGCGGCTTGGTCGATCGGGACGCGCCCGAGCGGGGTGTGGACCTCGAAGGTCCAGATGCCCGGCTCGGTGTCGCCTGAAGCGCTCGTCCTCATGCAGTGCGCGATCCAGACGAGGCAGTAGAGCACCGTGTGGAACTTCGCGGGGTCGTCCAGGTCCAGCAGGAGCCGGTCGAAGGCGCGTGCACGGGCGGTGGCCGCGTCGGGTTCGTCGGAGGCGAGGGTTGCGAGGAACTCGAGGGCCTTCTCGCTCGCAGCGACGATCCAGTCCGTGTCGGCGCTGTTGGGCCCGGACGGCGGTGTTGTGACGTCGTCCTGTCGGCACGGTAGGTCCGGGCACTGGCAGTCGGCGAGGAGGTCGGAGGACTCGACCACCACGATCCCTTCGCAGCGGTGCGGGCTGGCTGCGCTCTGGCAGGGCGGGCACAGTGCGGCCATCACGCCACCGCCCGGTGCTGGTGGGGCTCGGGGGCGGTGAGGAGGCGTTCGGCGTGGAGGCCGGCGTTGAGGAGGGTGGCCTGGGCGTAGGCGGGCTGGCCGGTGGCGGCGAGCTCGGTGGCGTCGGCTACCGCGGTGGCGAGGATGGCGTCGGCGGCGGCGATGTTCTGAGCCGGGACGCCAGCGGCGCGGAGTTCGATGGCACGGAAGGCCGGAGCCGCTGCCTTGTCGATGGTCTCGAAGGTGGTCATCGTGGGGTGTCCTTGTCGTGAATGTGGAGGCGGTGGGCGGGGTATCCGCTGATGAGTTCGCGGACCCTGGTCTCGGTGGTCTCGTAGGTCTCGCACCACTGGCGGATCAGGTGGAGGGGCTGCGCTGGTCAGGCATCGGCCAGGGCGAGCTTGAGGGAGTCGAGCTGTGCCTGGTCGCCGGTGGTGAGCGGGTAGCCGACCGAGCGGGCCCACTCCCACAGGTCGACGGTGCGGGCCACCAGAGAACGGTCGAAAGCGATCTCGGCGGCGTCGAGGGCGGTAGCGATGAGTCCGGCGACGAGCCGGATCAGCATCAGCCGGGCGCTGGACGGCAGCAGGGTGGCCAGCGCGTCGGCGTGGCCGTTGATCACCGAGACGAGCTCCCAGGACTTCTCCGGCCTGATCTCGGCTGGGACCTGGATCATGTCGGCGTGCACGGTGCCGGTCGGGTAGTTGAACCCGCCGTCGGAGCGGGCCAAGAGCGGCACCAGCGCGCCGGCGAGCGCGGCGAGCGGGTCGGACTTCCCCGACGCCGCGGGGAGGATCGTGTTCAGGTGGTCGGTGAACCACTGGGTGCGGGTCTCACGAACCACCCGGGCGGCCTCGCGCGCAGCGGCTGCCGTGGCATAGGCGTCGGCCCTTGCGGCCTCACGGGCTGCGCTCACCTCGGCGGCGGCCGGGGTCGGCTCGGGGTCGTCGGCCAGCGGGATCGTGAGGGTGTGACCGCCGGGGTTGGCGCACACCACCGTCATAGGCGCGAACGTGTCGATCGGTTCGGGGGCGAAGTAGCCCAGGCACCCGTCGTGCCCCTCGGGGCTAGCCAGCGGCGTGCCGCGCCAGGTGCCGGTGTGGAGGTACTCGAACTCGACCCCGTCGGCGCCGCGGTCGGCCAGGGACAGGGCCCGGTAGCCGAGGGTGTCGTACTCGGCGGCCGTGGCGCGGTTCGCTGCGATCCGGTCCCGGCGGGAGCGCTGCTGGTTCACGACGAGCTGGAAGTCAGCGGTCCCCGCGGCGGCGGTGAGCTCGGCTGTCGCGTCGGGGTCGGCGCCGAACTCGATCAGGACCTCAGCGTCAGCGAGGCTGATCTGGCCCTCGTGGACCCGCTCCAGCTGATCGGGGTCGAGCTTCGCGAGCCGGAGCCGAGACCGCACGGTGCCGACGTTACGTCCCGTCGCCCCAGCGATGTGCTTCGGGCTCATCCCTGCGAACGCGAGCTGCTCGTAGCCGATGGCTTCCTCGACCGGGGTGAGGTCGGTGCGCTGGAGGTTCTCGATCAGCATGAACGCCGTCTGTCCTGTGGTGTCGCCAGCAAGGTCGGCGCGGATGATCGCCGGGACGACGTCCTTGGCGGCCTTCACGGCACCGTCGTGGCGGCGGTTCCCTGCGATGGGCCAGTAGCAGGCCTCGTGCCCGGCGGTGCACCACCCGGCGTCGACCGGTACCAGGGTGATGGGCTGGAGGACGCCCTGCGATGCGATCGACGCGACCAGCTCGGCGTCGGCGACGGTCTCCAGGCGGACGTTGTTGGGGTGAGGGTGGATCAGGTCGACGGGCACGAGCTGCCCGATGGTCTCGGTGGTCATGATGCGCGCACCAGCCCTCGGTAGGCGGTGACGGGGACGTCGAAGAGTTCGGCGGCAGCAGTGATCGGGTCGGCGTGATGTGCCGGCACCGGGAGACCGAACACGCGCCGATGTCCGCCCTTGTCCAGCGATGCGTTGGTGACGACGAGGATCCGGGCCCGCTCGTCGTACAGCTGCATGTCGCTGGGGAGGTCGAAGAGTCGGATCTCGTGGGGGCTGTTGCCCGGGTCCGGCGCCGATGCGACGAGCGTGAGACGGTGGAGGACGTTCTCCCATCCGATCCGCTCGATACCAGCGCGGCGGATCTCGGAGTTCGGCTCCTTCAGGACCCGCTCGAGGTCCCAGGAGAAGAAGTCGTTCGGCACCGCGAGGCCGTGCCAGTAGTTCAGTGCCCAGCCGTCGCCGTAGACCTTCGCGGGGCCGGTGGCGTTGTGGAGCTCGTTGTTCTGGTCGAGGTGGATCTCGGTCTGGCGGTCCGAGACGATGCAGAACTTCGGGTGCATGATTCGCTGGCCGCCGTTGAGGGCTGCCTGCTCGTAGTGCCGCCACTTCTCGTAGACGGGAAGGTCGAGGCCGGCGATCCGGTCGAAGAAGGACAGGTACGACGGCCAGGCCGACCAGTCGCTCCCGCCGTCCCGCATCTGGTATGCCGTCCCCGTGCAGCGAACCAGGAACGCAATCAGCCCGCCGTCAGCGGTGGCCGAGCGGGTGGCCGAGGCGGTGGCCGAGTAGGTGGCCGAGTAGGTGGCCGAGTAGGTGGCCGAGTAGGTGGCCGAGTCGGTGGCCGAGTAGGTGGCCGAGTCGGTGGCCGAGTAGGTGGCCGAGTCGGTGGCCGAGCGGGTGGCCGAGGCGGTGGCCGAGTAGGTGGCCGAGGCGGTGGCCGAGTAGGTGGCCGAGTAGGTGGCCGAGTAGGTGGCCGAGTAGGTGGCCGAGCGGGTGGCCGAGTCGGTGGCCGAGGCGGTGGCCGAGCGGGTGGCCGAGGCGGTGGCCGAGCGGGTGGCCGAGTCGGTGGCCGAGGCGGTGGCCGAGTCGGTGGCCGAGTAGGTGGCCGAGGCGGTGGCCGAGTAGGTGGCCGAGTAGGTGGCCGAGTAGGTGGCCGAGCGGGTGGCCGAGGCGGTGGCCGAGTCGGTGGCCGAGTCGGTGGCCGAGTCGGTGGCCGAGCGGGTGGCCGAGGCGGTGGCCGAGGCGAGACTGAACGGCTCTCTGCCCTCGATCCCAACGGTGATGGCGTACTCACAAGCCGGAGCGATCGCCGCCATCAGGTCCGCATCGGTCATGGTGCGGCCGAAGAGCGCGACATGACGGCCGGGGTTCTCCCGAAGCCACCACACGCCTGCGGCGACCCCGCCGGCAACTGAGGCAGCCAGCGGGGACTTCACGAACGCGATCGCCAGTGGACGGGCAAGGTCCGCGGCGTCGTAGAGGCCGTTGATCGACTCGATCATCTTGGGCTGGTCGCAGGGTTCGGTGGAGAAGGCGTTCGCGATCCAGTAGTCCGCCCACGCTCCGAGCTGTGCTTCGTGCTCGGGGTGGTCCTTGAAGCTGTAGAGGCTCATCAGTCGGCCACGCGCTGCCACTCGCCGGCGAACTCGCGCTGGCGGCGGATCTCGTAGGTGCCGTGGCCGATGCCGAGGACGTTGTGTTCCTCGGTGTGGATCAAGGTGGCCTCACTGCCGAGGGTGACGGTGAGCCAGCCCTGGACGAGTTCGTCGTCCTGGTTGGCTCGGGGGTTGGGGAGCCAGAGGCACTCACCGGTGAGGGTGTGGAGGGTGTGGGTGTTGGCCACCTTCGTTTCGGCGCGGACCACGACCACCCCGGCAGGGGTGATGGGGTGGGCGCCGGCGCTGCGGTCGGTCGTGACCTTGAGGATGAGGACGTCGCCCTGGCGCTGGTTGCCGATCAGGACGGGGACCTCAAGGTCGAGGTGCTCGATGCTGTCGAGGCTGATGCCGCGGCTGGCGAGGATGCTGGCGTTGGTGTGCTGGTTCACGATGGATTCCTTCACTCGGGGTGTGGTGGTGTTCAGTCGGTCTTGAGGGATGCGGGAGCGGCGGCGTGGGCCTGCCAGACGCCGATGTTCTTGAGGTGGGTGGACTCCAGGCGGGAGGGTTCTTCGCCGACGAGGACCATCAGCGGGATCCCGTTCTCCTTGCGCATGGAGTAGGACCGGAACCGGGATCCGACGAGGCCGTGGTTCCCGGCCGGGAGACGGTCGCGGATCGTGTTCGCGGAGAACGGCTTCCCTGACGCGATGGCGTCCTCGATGGTCTTGTCCACGAGGGCCTTGACCCGGGAGTCGGCCGCGAGGGCAGCGTTGTCGATCCCGGTGTCGCGGGCCTGGCGTGCGGCGGCGAGCTTCTCCGCGATGGTCATGACGGGCTGTTCACTCATCGCCGGACCCCGATCCGAGCCGAGTGAGCGGGCCGAAGTCTCGGTCGAGCATCGTTGGTGTCCCTCGACACGCGCCGTAAGCGCCGTTGGGTTCGCGCCGGTACCAGATGCCCGAGAACGACTTCCAGACTGAGCCGTCCCTGTCCACCAAGGTCGTGTCGCTCTCGGCAGCAGGTGTCATCTCGGTGGTGGTCATGAGCGGGGTCCTCTCGTCTCGAGGTAGAGGGCGAGCAGCGCGATGACGGCGAAGAGGCCGAGCGCGGCCAGCCCGATGAGCGGGTTGGTGTTGGGGTTCACCGGCGGTGCGGCTTCGCGGTGGCGGCAGCGACCTGGATCCAGGCGTCGCAGAACTCCCCGATCACGGTGCTGTGGGTGCACGCCCCGGTGGCGTTCCAGGTGAGCCGGGTGACCGGCACGGCCTCGAGGTACTCGGCCCAGGCTTCGACGTCGGCGTGGGTGGCGACGGTGAACTCGATCCGGGGCGAGTACTCGGCCGGGACCTGGTTGGGGTGGCCGGTCTCCTGCCTGGCACCGACCCTGATCGGTGCCGGGAGGCCGCAGGCGGCAGCGTGGTTCCCGATCAGGACGGCTGCGGCGAGGTTCTGGAGCGCGGTCCGTGCGGGGACGCTGGTAGCGACGGTGGTGTCCATCTAGACTCCTGGGTGGTTGGTGCCGCCCCTGGCTTCCTACGGCTTCGAGGGGCGGCGCTGCTGTTTCTCGGGGAGGGACCTGACCGGCTGGGTGGGTCAGGCCGTGGGGAGGAGTTCGCGTTCCCAGGTCGGGAGGTAGCGGTCCTGGGCTCGCCGGGCCACCGCGATGTCGACGCGGTCCTGCTGGATCCGGGCGGCCCGGATCACGTCGCGGTCGTACTGCTCGGCTTCGCGTTGGGCGACGATCCGTGCTCGTTCCTCAGGGCTCCGTTCGGCCGATTCGAGCTTCCGGCGGTGGCGGTAGAGGTCGAGCTCAACGGCACGCAACGCCTTGCCCTCGGCGGTCGTCGGGTTCCGGGGTGCGCACCCGAACCGCATCATCAGGACCCGTCCGATCTGGTGGGACTCCTCGACGCTGCGGGCCCACCCGGCGATCGCGGCGAGGTCTTCGACGGTGAGGTTCCCGAACGCGGCATCCATCTCGGCGCGGGTCGTCGTCACCGGTGCACCACCGGCAAGGCGGGCGGTGCACCGGCGACACACTCGACGGTCCGATCCAAGCACCGCGACCCCGTCAGGGAGCTGCGCGAGGCGTCGAGTGCGGGCACCGCAGACCGGCAGGAGCCGGCCGGTGGTGCAGACGTGGGCGACGGCCTTGCCGTCAGCGGTCGGGCGGAGCCGGCGGGCGACCGCGGCGCTGCCGGGCCGTTCGGCCAGGACACTGCCGGAACGCAAGGCGGCGACCAGGAGGAGCGCGGGAGCGATGGTGGCCATCACCGGTACTCCTTCCTGGGGGCGTGACGCCGGGCCAAGAGGCGCTGCCGGTGGGTGATGGACCGGCACCTGGACCGGCACCTGGACCGGTCCAGGGCCGCGGCCCGGGCCTTCCGATCACGCTGAACGTCGGACCAAGCCGAGACCGCGAAGGAGAGAGCCAAGAGGCTGACGAGAAGGCACACGAACATCAGCCGGCCTCAGGAAGCGACTCGATGTGGTCGTGCAGCGACTTGGTATTGACCAAGACCCGTCGCCCCTCGTTCTTGCCGCGGATCAGCCCGGCTCGGAGCCATTCGTCGATCGTCCACTCGCTCACGGCGCTGTCCCGCGCGGCGTCCTTGCGGGACAGCCAGGTAGGCAGGATCGCCGGCGGCGCCTGCTTCTTGGCGGCCATCAGGCTGCGCTCCCGCACTGACTGCTGTTGACGGGCTGGATGAAGGTCTCGATGGGCACCCCGAGCCAAGCGGAGATCGCGACAAGGTCCGAGACGCTGAAGTCGGACTCGGCGTTCATTCGGCGGGAGACGGTGCCGGGTGTGACGCCGAGTTTTCCGGCCAGATCGCCCTGTGTCTTGCGCTGACGAGCAAGCTCGGCGCGGACGGCGTTCGCGGCGTACTGGGTGGGTGTGGTCACGTCGTTGAGTTTGTATGACTCGGCATACGGTGTCAAGTAAGGCAGACAACTATTCCAAAAGTCATACACTCTGTGTCAGTATGTCCGCATGGACATGCCTTCCCCGGAGTACCTAGCCAGGTTTGAAGCGGCGCTCGTGATGGAGATCAAGGCGGCTCGCGCTCGTCGCGGGATCACCTCGTCGCGTGAACTCGCTGAGCTGCTGGGGGAGAACCCTCAGTGGGTCTCGAACCGACTAGACGGGGGGAACCCTCGGACGGGCAAGCGTGTGGCGATCAGCGTCACCGACCTCATGCGGATCG
Source organism: Nocardioides sp. (assembly GCF_030150155.1). Lineage (GTDB taxonomy): Bacteria > Actinomycetota > Actinomycetes > Propionibacteriales > Nocardioidaceae > Nocardioides. Next base: position 64,136 of record NZ_JASLGR010000031.1, on the reverse strand, counting down.
CAGAGGTCTTGGAGATGCAGCCGGTGGATCTCATCAAGGCTGCCGAGAAAGCGGCCTTGAGTGAAGCGGTTGAGGTGGTTGCGGTGGAGTTCGGTAAGCAGCGGCCGACTGGTTCGGTCAGGACTGCTGCGCGCAGTCCTCGCAAGCCGGATGGTCGCCGGTGATCGATGTTCTGTCGGAGTCGGTCCCTACCCTCCCCGTCGTGCCGCATCCACCATTGAATCCCTGGCGCCGGTTCGCGAAGCTGGTTCACATCGAACTGCGGTGGCACCATCCGGAGGACGATGAGTCCTTGGGTCTTACGGACTACGACGCGGGCACGATCAGCCTCCGGACGGACCTCGACCAGGCTCAGCGCCGGTCGACTATCTTGCATGAGCTCCTGCATGTCGAGCGCGGCCCCGCGGCCGACGTCCCTGTGCTCGTTGCGCGGGAAGAACTGCGCGTCGGGCGAGAGGCGGCCCGGCTGCTCTTGCCCGACATTTGCAAGGTGGGCGACGCGCTTGCCTGGGCGCAGAACTACACCGAGGCTGCCGACGAGCTATGGGTCGACTTGGACACGTTGCTCGATCGCCTCGACTCTCTGCACCCAGTGGAGCTGCACTACCTTCGTCGTCGGCTGGCTGATCAGTAGTCAGGGTGCGCCTCACTGCTCATGCGGGTGTGCCTTCGATGGCGGAGGGCGACGCACCCTGGAGTCTCGGTGCGATCTTCTCCAGTGCCTCAAGTGCACGCTCAGTTCTGACGTGCTGGTAGCCCCGTGTCGTAGTGATCGACGAGTGGCCCATGATCGCGGTGATGATCTTCGGGTCGACGCCGGCTTCCATGAGCAGCGTCGCCGTGGTGTGCCGGGCCTCGTGGCGGACGTAGTACCTGCCGGTGGCGTGCCGAACCGGCTCGCCGAGGAGAAGTGAGGCGGAGTCCTGGAGTGACTGCCACTCCTCGATGTCTGAAGGAGTGCGGGCGGGGTTGCCGTCCGCGTCGGGGAAGACGAGGTCCCACTCACTGGCTGGCGCAACGTCCCTCCATGCCAGCAGGGCCTCCCTGAACCACGGCACCATCGGGATCACTCGATAGCCGGACTTCGACTTCACTTCGACCAGGTGCCAGGCCCCGGTCAGGTGGCGGGACCTGTAGCCGCGCGGCATCCGGAAGCCCTTGGACTTGTCCTTCGCGTCGAGGTACTGGAGCTCCTGGAGTTGCCAGCAAACCGTGATGGTCCCGCGATCGAAGTCGACGCCCTCGTCCCATGTCAGGCCGAGGCTCTCGTTCGGGCGCAGTCCGTTGATCAGCGCGCCGAGCCACCGTGCGGCATGGGGCAGGGTGGCGGCGGCCTGGAGGACTGCGCCGGCGTGGGTGACCTCAAGCTCGGTCCGGTCGGACTCGCCGACCCCGGGGGAGGGAACGTGAAAGATCCGCTGTGGCACGTCGTGGCCCTCAAGGACTGCGTCGGACAGCATCTTGATGGCGGTTCGGAAGACGCGCAGTTGCGACGACGTGGCGGCGTCGTCTTCGGCCATCGCCGTCATCACGGCCTCGATGTCGGATGGGGCGAGGGACGACAGCTTGCGGGTGCCGATCGCGTCGGTGATCTTGCTGACTGCCCATCGGTCGGCCACGAAGGTCTTCGGTCGGACCTTCGTCTCCCGTGACTCGATCCACTTCGATCCCCACGACAGCACTGAGGTGCTGGTCCGTGTCGACACTGAAGCCCCCTGGCGTGCCACCTGCTTGATCTTGGCGTCGACCTTCTTGCGGCACTCCGCCTCGGTCTTGCCGTAGACGGTGACGATGCGGCGCTTCCCATTGGGGTGGTAGCCCGCACTGACCCTGCCCATCCAGCGACCATCGCTCCGCTGCGAGATCCCGCCCGTCCCGTTCTGTCGGCGCTTACCCCTAGTGTCCGCCACGTCTCCACTGCCTCCCGCTAGTGCCTGCCTTGACACACAAAAGTACACACAATGACACACAAGTCGACATGACCCGGCAGGACTATTTGAGCGTAGATCGGGGTCCGTTGAGCACCCATTCTACTCACTCGTAATGAAGATGTCGTCAGTTCGATTCTGACAGGCGGCTCCATCAGGAACGTGGCCCTGTTCAGCGGAAACGCTGAACAGGGCCACTCTTCATTTCGTCTCAAGGTGAGGCCGCGACGGCGTGACTCACGCCGGGGTGATGTCGGAGACGCCCCCGGCCGGCTCGGGCAGCGGTCGGGCGCAGCCAGCCAGGAGTCTCCGCACCATCACGCGGGCGTCCTCGCGCTCGTAGTCGGGCCCGAGGATGCACAGGTTGCCGACGGCTCGCATCAGGACGTACGGCGTCAGCGTCAGGTCGAGCTCGCCGCGGGCGGCGGCCGCTTCGACGAGGAGGCCGCAGGCGGGCACCAGCTCGTCGAGCATCAGCGAGTGCAGTTCCCCGAACGCGGCATCGTCGGATTGGAGCGCCATCCCCAGGCCGTGCTTGGTGACCAGGAAGTCCACGAACGCATCGATCCAGCGCTCCAGTGCGGCAGCGGGTTGGGTGGACTCCTGGAGCTCGTGGGCCAGGGCGACGCAGGCGTCGATCTGGTGGCGGTAGACGGCGACGACGAGGTCTCCGCGGCTGGGGAAGTGGCGGTAGACCGTGCCGAGCCCGACCTGGGCCAGCCCTGCGATGTCGCGGATCGGAGCGTGCACGCCCTCGGTGACGAAGATCTGCGTCGCCGCGGTGAGGAGTGCTTGCCGGGTGCGTTGGGCGCTTGCCTCTCGGGCGCTGGGTTGCGCGGACATGACTCTCCCTTGCTTCGCGGAACAGCGTTCCGTTAATGTTGCGGAACCAGGTTCCGCTAAGTATGCGGCACCGCTCTCTTGAACAGGAACTCCACTCATGTCCTCGCACGCACAGCACCAGGTGATCGCGATCAAGCCCATCGTCGTTCCGACGGAGCAGCGCCCGATCGACCTGCACGTCAAGGTGACCGCCCCGCGGGAGGGGGAGGGCCTGCCGGTCATCGTCTTCTCCCATGGCAACGCCTGGTCGATGGATGGCTACGAGCCTCTGGTCGACCGCTGGGCCGCGGCTGGCTTCGTCGTCGTCCAGCCCACGCACCTCGACTCCCGGCGCCACGGCATCGGCTTCGACGACCCGCGGTTCCCGACCATCTGGCGGGTCCGGGGCGCTGACCTGGGGGCGGTCTTCGACCACCTCGACGACGTCGCGGCACAGGCTGGTCTCGGTGGCCGGGTCGACACCTCCCGGGTGGCGCTGGTGGGTCATTCGTGGGGCGCGCAGACGGTCGGCATGCTGCTCGGCGCCGGGGTCCTGGGGGCGAGCGGAGAGCCGGGGGAGGACTTCTCGCGTGCGGACATTCGGGCGGGGGTCCTGATCGCCGCAACCGGCACCGGCGACTCCCTGCTGCCCTTCGCCCGGGAGCATCTGTCGTTCATGTGGCCGGACTACAGCACGATGGTCGCCCCGGCGCTCGTCATCGCCGGCGAGAACGACCAGTCGCGGATGTCCGGCCGTGGGCCGGACTGGTTCCTCGACGCCTATGAGCTGAGCCCGGCGCCGAAGAGCCTGGTCGTGGTCCCGGGCGGCGAGCACACCTTGGGCGGCATCGCCGGAGAGGCGGTTGCGGAGACGACCGACACCGATCCGGCAAGGGTGGCCCTCGTGGCCGACGCGGTGAGCAGCTACCTCCGCACGGCCCTCGACGTCGATCCGCAGGCATGGGCGGCGTTCGGTGACGCGGCGGCCGTCGCAGGCACGGTGACGCTCACTGAGAAGGCTGCGGAGCAGGAAGGCCGACACGATGGCCGACTGGATGGCTGACTCAGTGGTCGCTGGGGGTGCCGGTCTCACTCAGTGTGACCGGCGTCACAGGGTGCTCGAATCTTCGCTACGGTGTGCGCCGTCCACCTTGTAGAGGGAGAAATGCCATGACTGTCATCACCGGGACCGACGGGTCCGAGCGCGCCGAGCGTGCCGTCACCACCGCCGCTGGCGTGGCGCTGGCCCTGGGCCAGCCCCTCGTGGTCGTCACGGTCCACCGGGAGTTCGGCGGGGAGACCTTCGGCCGGCTCGACGAGGAGCAGCTGATGCACCCCAGCGAGCACGCGGGGGCGATCGCCAACCAGTCGGCCCGCCGGGTCGTCGAGGAGTTCCCCGGCCTGGTCGCCGAGGGGCGCGCGTACGCCGGCAAGCCCGCCGAGGGCCTGCTGCTCGCGGCCGCCGACGTCGACGCGAGCCTGATCGTGGTGGGCAACCGTCGCGTCCAGGGCGCCGGTCGGGTGCTGGGCAGCATCGCCAGCGAGGTCACCCGCCAGGCTCCGTGCGACGTCTACATCGCGCACACGCAGGAGTAGCGGCAGTGGGCTCGGGCCGCGATCCTCAACAAACCTTCACGTTGCGGCCCTAGCCGTGCGGGTGGCGGCCCGTTACGTTGAAACCCGCGGTCACAGGGGCCGTGCAGTGACTCGGAGGTACTGATGGCTGGCAAGTTCGAGGTCTACGAAGCGTCCAACGGCAAGTTCCACTTCCGGCTCAAGGCCGGCAACGGCGAGATCGTCGCCACCGGCCAGGGCTACGCCTCCAAGCAGGGCGCGATCGACGGCACCAAGGCCGTCCAGCGTGCCGCTGAGGGTGCCGAGGTCCACGACCTCACCTGAGACATCGGCCGTCCCGTGGCCCGGGGGTGTGGACACGGGACGGCCGAGCTGTCCTGTCAGGCGTCGTGTGACGCCGTCAGCCGAGGCCTGTGCAGCACGACCTTCGTGGTCCGCGCCGCATAGGCCTCGGGTGCGTCTGCCCAGTCGGCCAGCACCGTCGTGACCTTCTCCGCCGGGAACCCGGTCTCGGCGACGAACGCCAGCAGCTCGGGCAGGGCCGGGCGGATGTGGGAGACCCCGACGTTGAGGGTCGCGCTGGTGGCGTACATGTCCATCACCGGCAGCTTGGTCGAGGCGCCGACGTAGTAGCCGGTGCCGGTGCAGATCCCGCCGGCCCGCAGAGCCCGCAGGGCGTCGCGCAGACCCTGCTCGGCCGAGGACGCCTCGACGGCGACGTCGTACCGCGTCGGGAGCGAGCCGAGGACCGACGTCCAGCGCTTGCGCTGCACGCTGATCACTCGGGCGCCGAGCTCCTCGGCGATCCGCAGGCGCTCCGGGTCGTCATCGACGTAGTCGACCGTCGCAGCACCCGAGCGCACGGCGATCCCGGCGGCGTAGAGCCCGATCGAGCGGGCGCCGCCGCCGATCACCAGCACGGTGCCGTCGGGGCGCTGGCGCAGCGCCGGGACGACAGCGCGCCAGGCGTCGGTCAGGTTGTCGCTGGCCGCGGCCAGCCGGAGCGGGTCGATCCCGTCGGGCACCCGGACCAGCATCGCGTCGGCGTACGGCACTCGGACGGAGTCCGCCACCAGCCCGCCCCACGGCCCGCTCGCCGGCCCGAAGCCGTACGCCGCCAGCATCCCGCCCGGACTGGAGGTGACCGCGACCGAGCACTTCGCGGTCAGGCCCAGCCGGCACTCGCGGCACTGCCCGCACGAGATCGCCCACGGCACGATCACCAGGTCACCCACCGCCAGCGAGGTCACCGCGGGGCCGACCGCGGTCACCTCGGCGATCGCCTCGTGCCCGATCCCGAACGGTCCCTGGAACGGCACCTCGCCGGCGATCGCGCCGATCGAGGGGTCCAGCAGGCCGAGCCTCAGGCCGGCCTGCATCGGACGGGAGACGGGGCGGTGGATCGGCAGCGAGTCACCGTCGCAGCGGCTGGCGATGATCGGGCGGACCAGCACGTCGGTGGGCTCGACCAGCACCGGATCGGGGCGGTCCACCCAGGCCAGCTCGCCGGTCTTGATGAAGTTCAGTTCGCGCACTCGTGTGTTCCCGTCCATCGCCGTCGAGCCCTCGCCTAGCCTAGTGACGTGATCAGCGCCCACCGCCTGGGCGTCGGCTGGTCGGTCGGCCCCGGCGGTCTCCGCCAGGCCCTCGACGAGCTGGCCGCCCTCGGGATCGACTACGTGGAGTTCGACCTCCAGCGCTGCGTCGACGGGGTCGTCGTCGCGGTGCACGACGCCACCGTCACCATCGCCGGACGCGAGCGCTGGATCGGCGAGGTGACCTTCGCCGAGCTGGCGGCCCACCTGCCCGACCTCTTCCGGTACGACGACCTCCTCGGGGCCCTCGCCGCCACCGGTCTCGGCGCCCACATCGACCTGAAGTTCACGTCGCCGTCGTACGCCGACCCGGAGCGCGTCTGGGAGGTGCAGGCCGTGGCCCGGGCGGTCCAGGTGCTGGGCGTGGCTCGGGTGGTGGCGACCACCAAGCACGCCGAGTCCGTGCTGGCACTGCGGACCTGGGCCGATCAGCAGCGGATCGCCCTGCGGGTCGGGCTCTCGCTCGGCACCGGCACCCGTGGGCTGCCACTGGGCCGCGCGGCCCGTCAGGTGTGGGGCGAGCTCTTCCCGGGACGGCGCTTCGCCGCGGTGCGGGCGAACGTGATGGTGGCGCACTACTCCCTAGCGCGGCTCACCCTGGCGCGCTTCGCGCGGCGGCGGGGGCTGCCGTTGCTGGTGTGGACCGTCGACTCCCCGCGGGGGCTGGCATACTGGCTGCGTCCGGGGCGGGCCTGGCTGGTCACGACGAACAGGCCGCTGCAGGCTGTGAAGTTCCTGGGCACGCGGGACAGGCACTCCCTGTCGCCCTAGGGTGAAGGCATGACGCGGATCGGCACCAGTGACCTCGACGTGGCAGGCCTCAACCTGGGCGGCAACGTCTTCGGCTGGTCGGCCGACAAGGTCTCCAGCTTCGAGATCCTGGACGCGTTCGTCGCCGACGGCGGCAACTTCATCGACACCGCCGACTCCTACTCGGCGTGGGTGCCGGGCAACTCCGGTGGCGACTCCGAGCTGATCATCGGCTCCTGGATGGCCGAGCGGGGCAACCGTGACCACGTCGTGGTGGCGACGAAGGTCTCCCAGCTCCCGGCCCGCAAGGGCCTCGCGCCCGACAACGTGCGGGCCGCCGTCGACGACTCGCTGCAGCGGCTGCGCACCGACCGCATCGACCTCTACTACGCCCACTACGACGACGCCGACGTTCCGGTCGCCGAGATCGCCGGGGTGTTCAGCGAGCTGGTCGACGCGGGCAAGATCCGCTACCCCGCGATCTCGAACTTCAGTGCCGAGCGGATCGACGGCTGGTTCGCCGCGGTCGAGGCCGACGGGCTGCACGCCCCGGTCGCCCTGCAGCCGCACTACAACCTGGTCGAGCGTGGCTTCGAGACCAACGGACTGCGGGCCGCGGCCGAGCGCTACCAGCTCGGGGTGCTGCCCTACTACGCGCTGGCGGCGGGCTTCCTGACCGGCAAGTACCGCCCCGGTGCGATCGTCGACAGCCCCCGCGCGCAGGGGGCCGCGCGCTACCTGGACAGCCACCTCGGCACCCTGGCCGCGCTCGACGAGATCGGTGCCACCCACGGTGTCTCGCCGACCACGGTGGCGCTGGCCTGGCTGCGCGAGCAGCCGACCGTGGTCGCCCCGATCGCCAGCGCCAGCCGGACCGAGCAGCTGCCCGACCTGATCGCCAGCCTCTCGTTGACGCTCTCCCCGGCCGAGCTCACGACGCTCAGCGAGGCCTGAGCGCCGACGGCGGGAGCGGGCCGAGACCCGGCACGCCCCCGCCCCGCGCCCCTCAGGCGATCGGGCTCTCCACCTGCAGGGCCGGGTCGCCCCACGACTTCGGCTCGCGACCGAAGACCTCCTGGAGCAGCGGCAGGAACTCGCTCATCGGCAGGGTGTCGTAGTCGGGGTCGAAGGAGACCGCGTCCCAGGCGGCGCAGAAGTGCGCGCAGGAGTCGAAGTACTCCGAGTCGCGGTAGCGCTCCCGGGCGTCGGTGCCGATCCCCATCGCCTCGCCGTAGTGGTAGGTCTGGAAGACGCCGTGGTGCTTGACCACCCACCAGGCCTCGTCGCTGACGAACGGCTTGAGGACCGCTGCGGCGACCTCGCTGTGGTTGTCGGGGGAGAGGTCGTCGCCGATGTCGTGCAGCAGTGCGGCCACCACCATGTCGGTGTCGGCGCCCTCGCGCAGCGCACGGGTCGCGCTCTGCAGCGAGTGCGTGTAGCGGTCGATCTGGTAGCCGTAGGTGTGGCCCTGCATCGCCTCCAGCTGGCGGACCAGGTTCGGCACCAGGTTCTCCTTGCGGTGCCGGGCGGCCTCGGCGGCGATCAGTGCGATCTCGTCGGGGGTGGCGTCGTCCATGCTGGTGAAGCTGACCATCTCGAGTGTCATGTGCTCTTCCTTGTCATCGATGGGAGGGGAATGGGTTCACCCGCGCAGGGCGCGCGGGATCGGACTGGGGACGGCGGCGAGCAGGTCGCGGGTGTACTCCCCGCGCGGTGCGTGCAGCACCTGGGTGACGGGGCCCTGCTCGACCACCCGGCCGCGACGCATCACCAGCACGTCGTCGGCGATCACCTCGACCAGGGCCAGGTGGTGGGTGATGAAGAGCAGCGCGAGGCCGAGGTCGCGCTGCATCTCGCCGAGCAGCTCGAGCACCTGGGCCTGCACCGAGACGTCGAGCGCCGCGGTCGGCTCGTCGCAGACCACGAAGTCGGGCTCGACCACCAGTGCCCGGGCGATCGCGACCCGCTGCAGCTGGCCGCCGGAGAGCTCGACGGGGTGACGGCGGGCGAACCGGGCGCCGAGGCCGACCCGGTCCAGCATCGCGGCGGCCTTGGCCTCCCGCTCGGGGCGGGTGCCCAGGCCGTGCACCAGCAGTGGCTCGGCGATCGAGTCCAGGATCGTCATCCGCGGGTTGAGGCAGCTGTACGGGTCCTGGAAGACCATCTGCATCCGGCGCCGCATCTCCCGCATCCGGGCCGGCGACAGCGTGGTCAGCTCGACGCCGTCGAACCGCACCGTGCCCTCGTCGGGGTCGATCAGGCGCAGCACCAGCCGCCCGACGGTCGACTTCCCGGCGCCCGACTCGCCGACCACGGCGACCGATCGGCCTCGGGGGACCACGAACGAGACGTCGTCCACCGCCTTCGCCGCCGCCGTCGTACGTCGACGCAGAGCGGGCCGGCTGAAGGACTTGCCCAGCCCGGAGACCTCCAGCAGGTTCGTCATGCGGTGACCCCTTCCAGGACCAGGTCGGCGGAGCGGTCGCAGCGCACCCGCCGCTCACCCGGCGGCTCCGCCTCGAGGGTGAGCAGGGTCGGGTGCGAGGTGGCGCAGGCGTCGATCCGGTGGGCGCAGCGCGCCTCGAACCGGCAGGTCTGCGACAGCGTCCCGGGCGGCGGGATCGTGCCCGGGATGGCACGCAGCGGCTCCCCGCTGCCCAGTGCCGGGATCGAGCCGAGCAGGCCCGAGGTGTACGGGTGGCGGGGCGTGGTGAAGAGGTCCCCGATCGGGCCCTGCTCGACCACCTCGCCGGCGTACATCACGACGACGCGGTCGGCGACGTCGGCGACCACACCGAGATCGTGGCTGATGAACATCACCGAGAGCCCGGTCTCGTCCTGGACCCGGCGCAGCAGCTGGAGCACCAGCGCCTGCACGGTGACGTCGAGGGCGGTGGTGGGCTCGTCGGCGATCAGCACCGACGGGTTGCCGCACAGGGCCGCCGCGATCGCCAGGCGCTGGGCCATCCCGCCGCTGAACTGGTGCGGGTAGGACTTCGCCCGCTGCTCGGGATCGGGGATCCCGACCGCGTCGAGCATCTCGATCGCCCGGGCCCAGGCCGCCTTGCGGCTCATCCCGAGGTGGACCCGGGCGACCTCGGCGACCTGCTCGCCGGCGGTGTAGGCCGGGTTCAGGCTGCGCAGCGGGTTCTGGAAGATCATCGCGACCTCGCGGCCACGGATCTTGCGCAGCTCGCGCTCGGGCAGGCCGACCAGCTCGCGGCCGCGCAGCCGGATCGAGCCCTGCGCGATCCGGCCGTTCTTGCGGCCGGCCAGGCCCAGCACGGCGGTGGCCGAGACGGTCTTGCCCGAGCCGGACTCGCCGACCAGGGCGAGGGTCTCGCCGGGGTGGAGGGAGAACGAGACGTCCTCGACCACCCGGGTCCAGGTCCTGCCGGTGCGGTACTCCAGGGTGAGGCCCTCGACCTCGAGCAGCGGCTCGGTGGCGGGCGCGGGGGGTGGTGCGGCGTGCAGCGGGGAGGCTGCCGGGCGCTCAGTCATCGTTGTTCCTTCCGGTGGAGACGAGCGTGCGGCGCAGTCCCTCGCCCAGCAGGGTGAAGGCCAGCACGACGCTGAAGATCATCAGTCCGGGGATCCAGACCATGTTCGGCGCGATCGTCATGGTCTGGACGGCGGTGCTGAGCATCGCGCCCCAGCTCGAGGTGGGCGCCTCGACGCCGAGCCCGAGGAAGCTCAGGCTGGCCTCGGCGCTGACCGCGACGCCGAGCGCGACCGAGACCTGCACCAGGATCGCGGGGACGACGTTGGGCAGCACGTGCTTGGACACCACGCGCAGGGGCGTACAGCCGATCGAGAGTGAGGACTCGATGTAGGTCTCGCCCATCACCTCGCTCGTCGCCGCGCGGGTGACGCGGAAGAACTGCGGCGCGAAGATCAGGCCGACCGCAGCCATCGCGTTGGTCAGGCCCGGGCCGAGGACGGCCACGATGGTGAGGGCCAGGATCAGGCCGGGGATCGACATCAGGCCGTCGAAGATCCGCGACAGCAGCGCGTCGAGCCAGCCGCGCCGGTAGCCGGCCACCAGCCCGGTCGGGACACCGATCGCGACGCTCACCCCGACCGCCACGGCCGAGGCCTGCAGCGTCACCCGGGTGCCGTAGATCAGCCGGCTGAGCACGTCGCGGCCGAAGTCGTCGGTGCCCAGCGGGTGCTCCCCGCTGAACGGCTTGAGCCGCTGCATCAGGGACTGGACGTTCGGGTCGTGCGGGGCCAGCAGCGGGGCGAAGATCGCCGCGAGCACGATCAGCAGCAGGTACGCCGCTGCGGTGGCCGCCAGGGGCTCGGTGCGCAGGAAGCGGCGCAGCCGCCCAGGCGTCGCGCCGGGGAGCGTCTGGTCCGGCGTACGGGTGGAGGTACTCATGTCCGCACCTTCGGGTTGAAGTAGCCGTAGGAGATGTCGACCAGCAGGTTGATCACCAGCACGATCAGGGTGGTGAGCGCGACCAGGCCGAGCAGCACCGGGATGTCGCGGGAGAGCACGCTGTTGACCGCGAGCCGGCCGATCCCGGGCAGGTCGAAGACGCTCTCGATCGCGACGGTGCCGCCGAGCACCTGAGCGAACCGGTAGCCGAAGACGGTGGTCACCGGCACCGCCGCGTTCTTGGAGGCGTGCTTGACCAGCACCCGGGGCCGGGACAGGCCGCGGGCCTCGGCGTTGGTGATGTAGTCGAGCCGGAGCACCGAGGAGAGCGCCTGGCGGAACTGCATCGTCACCTCGGCCATCGGCAGCAGCGAGAGCGCCAGGCCGGGCAGGAGGAGGTGGGAGAGCCAGGGCCACAGGCCGGCCGAGAGCGGCTCGTAGCCGATCGAGGGCAGCCAGCCCAGGTTGACCGAGAAGAGCAGCACCAGGACCAGGGCCACCCAGAACGGCGGCAGCGCGATCGCGGCCGAGGCCAGCGCGGTGATCACCCGGTCGACCGGGCGGCCGTGCCGGACGGCGGCGAGCATCCCGGCGCTCAGCCCGACGATCAGGGTGATCGCCATCGCCACCACGACCAGCGAGATGGTGACGGGCAGTCGGTCGCCGATCACGCGGGTGACCGACTGCCCGTTGGCGAGCGAGGAGCCGAGGTCTGCGTGCACCGCGGAGGCCAGCCAGCTGCCGTAGCGGGACAGCAGCGGGTGGTCCAGGCCGAGGGTCGCCCGGATGGCCGCGATCCGTTCAGGGGTCGGGTTCTCCCCGGCCAGCGCCGCCGCCGGGTCACCGGGGGCGAGGTCGACCAGGACGAAGACACAGAACGTGACGGCGATCAGCACCGGGAGGGCGACGCCCAGGCGTCGCAGGGCATACAGAGTCATCGTGCTCTCCGCTCAGTGACCGACCCGGGGGGCGCTGATCGCGCAGCGCCCCCGGGGCGTGGGAACCAGGTGAGGTGCTCGGGTCACTTGGTCTTGCCGATGGTGCGGTAGTTCGGGAAGCCGCTGCGCAGCCACGGCAGCTCGGTGATCCCGCCGATCTTGGCGCTGCGCACCCAGACCTGCTTGCTGCGCACGATCGGCACCCAGACGTCCTTCTCGGCCATCAGGTCCCAGATCTTGAAGTAGTCCTGGGCACGCTGCTCGGTGGTCTTGCTCGGGTCGGCGGCCTCGGTCGGGAGGTTGCCGAGCAGGTCGCCGTGCCCGCGCAGGGCGTCGAAGCCGGCGGTGACGTAGTACGTCAGGGTGCTGGCCGGGTCGGGGGCCGGGCTGGCGTTGATCACCTGGGCGTCGAGCTCGCCGCGGCGGTACATGTCGTCGATCTGGGCGAACGGCACCGACTTCAGGGTGACCTTGATCCCGGCCTTGCCGAGCTGGTCCTGGAGCGCCTGGGCGACGGGCTCGGCGGTGGAGCCGGTGGCGGCGGCGATCGTCAGGGAGGCGCCACCGGCGTCGGTGACGAGCTTCTTGGCGGCCTCGAGGTCGAAGCTGCGGGTGGTCTTCATGTCCGGGTTGTGCGCCCAGAAGCCCTCGGCGTAGAACTGGTCGGCCGCGGTGGCGTTGCCGCTGAACAGGCCGTCGACCATCTCCTCGCGGTTGACCGCCAGCGCGATCGCCTTGCGGATCTCGGGCTTCTTCAGGTCACCGCGCTCGGCGTTGAGCATCAGCATCACCGGCGTCGCCTGGGTGACCAGGTCGCCCTCGAACGCACCCTGCTTCATCTTGGCCAGCGACTCCTGCACCGGGGAGGCGCCGGAGATCTGGGCGACGTCGAGGTCACCGGTCTGGACGCCGTTGATCCGGGCGGCCTGGTCGACGACGGTGCGGACCACCATCGTCTTGGCGTAGGCGGTGTCCTTGTTCCAGTAGTTGTCGTTGCGGGTGTAGTCGACCTCCTGGCCCGAGGTGACCTTGGTCGGGACGTACGGGCCGGAGCCGGCCGTACCGGGGTCGGTGGCGAGCTGGGCCCCACCGTTCGCGAACGCCTTCGGGCTGACCATCATGCCGGCGTTGAGGGTGAAGGCGGCGGGCAGCTCGGCGCCCTCGCCCTTGACCAGGTCGAGCTTGACGGTGGTCGGGTCGACGACGGTGATCTTGGTGATCGGCTCCAGGGTGGCGACCAGGGCGCTGCCGGCCAGGGTCTTGCCGCGCTCGAGGTTCGCCTTGACCACGCTGGCGTCGAACTTCGTGCCGTCGTTGAACGTGACGTCGTCGCGGAGCTTGAGGGTCAGGCTGGAGCCGTCGGCGGCGAACTCCCACGACGTCGCCAGCATCGGCTTCACGTTGTAGTCGGAGTCCATCTGGGTGAGCGAGTCGTAGATCAGGAACGTGAACGTGTTCTGGCCGATGTTGTTCTGCAGTGCCGGGTCGAGGATCGTCGACGGCGAGGCGGTGCCGATCGTGATCGTGGCGTTGCGGTCGTAGCTGCTCGGGTCGGCCTTCGAGGTCGAGCCCGTCCCGGTCGTGCCGGTGTCGGAGCCGCCGGAGCCGCAGGCGGCGAGCGGGGCGATCAGCAGGGCGGAGATCAGCGCTGCGGTGGTGGTCCGCCAGCGGCGGGGGGCGGTCAACGGCTCGGCTCTCAACATCGGGTGGTGCCCTTCAACTCGGCCAGCGCTCAGGCGCGGGGGTCGGGTGCCGTGAGGACGGATGTGCCACGGCTCGCGCGGTCACGGCGACCGGAATCGGCTGTGACCCGCATCACGTGAAGGTAGGAGGTTTCGGCCTCCAGGGCAAGAGTAATGCCCAAATCTTTTAATAGATTCGAACGGGCTGAGCGGCGTGGGCGGGGCGATCTGGGGAAGTTAGGGTGGGCTACCTACCTATGAATGTTCAAGAGGTATAGGTTGCAGATCACTCCGTGAGTGAGCGACGTCGGCGCGTGCCGGCCGAGCGACGCCGGGGCACGACGCACGACGGCCCCGGCGAGGCCTCCGCAGCGTTCGCGGAGGCCCGACCGGGGCCGTGACGGAGAGGGGGAGGAGGCGCTCAGCCGCCCTGGCCGACGTCACCCCAGGCGGCCTTCGCCCCCGAGTCGCCGACCCGGTAGACCTGGACGCCCGCCGCGACGGCGGCGACCAGGGCGAGGATCGCCACGACCCAGGTCACCGCGGCCGGTGCCGAGGTGCCGCGCTGGCCCTCGGGGCGCTCCGTGGCCGGCGTACGACGACCCAGCAGGACCCAGACGAGGAGCAGGACCAGGAGGGGGATCGCGAACCAGATCAGCTGGTCGCCCAGCGCCGCGTGACGGCCCGGGTCGCCGACCTTCTTCTCCAGGGACTCACCGCTGGAGGTGGCGACCGGGATCAGGGCGGTGGCGACCGCCGCGATCGCGACGATCGGCCAGCCGTAGTGCCGGCGCCACGAGGGCCGCAGGACGAGGGCGATCGTGCCGAGGATCGCGAGCGGGAGGAGCACCACGACCGCGTGCACGACGAGGGGGTGCACCGGCAGACCGTTGAAGGTGTCGAACATGGCCCCAGTCTGCTCGCACCATGCGCCTGCGCACATGATCTCAACCTGAACGTTCATCCGATCGAGCCGAAATGACCCGGAGAAGCCACTGACCCCAGCGGTCGAGGCCGGGGCCTCGTCCGCTGGGGTCAGGACGTGATCGTCGCGATCAGTTGATCTGGAGCACCTTCGCGGTGCGGGTCAGCGTCTCCACGGCCAGGGCCGGGTTGTCACCGAGCTTCGTGCCGTACGTCGGCACCAGCTCAGCCAGCTTGGGGGCCCAGCCCGCGAACTCGGCGGGGAAGCACTTGTGCAGCACCTCGAGCATGATCGGGGTGGCCGTCGAGGCGCCCGGGGAGGCACCGAGCAGGCCCGCCACGGTGCCCTTGCGGCCGGTGATGACCTCGGTGCCGAACTGGAGGGTGCCGTCGGGGCGGATCACCTGGACACGCTGACCGGCGGTGATCTTCTCCCAGTCGCCGGCCTGAGCGGCGGGGAAGTACTCGTGGATCGAGGAGAACTTCTTGCTCTTGGACTTGAACACCTCGGTGACCAGGTATTTCGTCAGCGGGATGTTGTGCCGCGCGACCTTGAGCATCGGGCCCAGGTTGCCGCCGTTGATCGAGCCGAAGAAGTCCAGGAACGACCCCTTCTTGAGGAACTTGGGGGTCCAGCCGGCGTACGGGCCGAAGAGCAGGTGGCGGCGGCCGTCGATCACGCGGGTGTCGAGGTGCGGCACCGACATCGGCGGGGCGCCGACGGCGGCCTGGCCGTAGACCTTCGCCAGGTGCTGGTCGACCAGCTCGGGCTTGGAGGTGCGCAGGAACTCACCGGAGACCGGGAAGCCGCCGAAGCCGCGGATCTCCTCGACGTTGGCCTTCTGCAGCAGCGGCAGGGCGCGGCCGCCGGCACCGACGAAGAGGAAGTCCGCGGTGTAGTGGAACTTCTCCTTGGTGTGGCGGTCCTTGCCCATCACGTGCCAGGTGCCGTCGTTGGTCTGCTGGATGCGCTTGACGTCGGCGCCGAGGCGGACGGTGGCGCCCTGGGCGACCAGGTTCTCGGTGAGTAGCTTGGTCAGCGTGCCGAAGTCGACGTCGGTGCCGGCCTCGTGGAACGTGGCGGCGAGCTTCTCGCCGGGCTTGCGGCCGTTGATCAGCAGCGGGGCCCAGGCCTTGATCACCTCGGGGTCCTCGGAGTACTGCATCCCGGCGAAGAGCGGGTGGTCCTTGATCGCCTCGTAGCGGGCCTTGAGGAACGCCACGTTCGCGTCGCCCCAGACGAAGGACATGTGCGGGGTGGTGCGGATGAACGCGGCCGGCTCCGGGATGGCGCCGGACTCGACCAGGTAGGACCAGAGCTGGCGGGAGAGCTGGAACTGCTCGTTGACCGCGACGGCCTTGGAGATCTCGACGGTGCCGTCGGCCTTCTGCGGCGTGTAGTTGAGCTCGCACAGCGCCGAGTGGCCGGTGCCGGCGTTGTTCCACGGACCGGAGGACTCCTCGGCGAGGCCGTCGAGGCGCTCCAGCAGCGTGATGTGCCAGGTCGGCTCGAGCTGCTGCAGGAAGGTGCCGAGCGTCGCACTCATGATGCCGCCGCCGACGAGGACGACATTCTTCTCAGTGGGAAGTGCACTGGTGGAGCTGTCCATACGTGTCATTCTGGACCTGAACTACCCCAGGTAACGATTCGGGGTCAACGATCCGTACGTCACAACCCTGCGCGCGCACCCCGCGCGTGAGGGGCGTGCTCGCGGCCTAGGCTTCGGACATGCCGAGCATGCCTGCCGCCCATCGTGACTGGATCGACGAGGCGGTGCGCCGGGTCGAGGCCGACTCCAACCGCAGTGCCGACACCCACCTGCACGTGCTGGGCCTTCCGGCCCCGATCGGCGAGGCCGGCCTGGAGCTCTACCTCAAGGACGAGTCGGTCCACCCGACCGGATCGCTCAAGCACCGCCTGGCCCGCTCGCTGTTCCTCTACTCGCTGTGCAACGGTTGGCTCGGGCCGGACTCGACCGTGGTGGAGGCCTCCTCGGGGTCGACCGCGGTGAGCGAGGCCTACTTCGCCCGACTGATCGGGCTGCCGTTCGTGGCCGTCATGCCGCGCTCGACGTCTCCGGCCAAGATCGCCCTGATCGAGTGGTACGGCGGCACCTGCGCGTTCGTCGACAGTGCCGGTGAGGTCTACGACGAGGCCCGGAGGATCGCCGCCGAGCGTGGCGGGCACTACATGGACCAGTTCACCTACGCCGAGCGGGCCACCGACTGGCGCGGGAACAACAACATCGCCGAGTCGATCTTCGCCCAGCTGGAGTGCGAGCAGCACCCGGTCCCGGCCTGGATCGTGGTCTCGGCCGGCACCGGTGGCACTTCGGCCACGATCGGCCGCTACCTGCGCTACCGGCGGCACTCCACCCGTCTGCTGGTGGCCGACCCGGAGGGCTCGGCGTTCTTCGACGGCTGGGCCGCCGACACCTCGGACGCGGTCGGCCGCGGCTCCCGGATCGAGGGGATCGGCCGGCCCCGGGTGGAGCCGTCCTTCGTCGGCGGCGTGGTCGACGACATGGTCAGGGTCCCCGACGGCGCCAGCGTGGCCACGATGCGCTGGGTCAGCGAGCGGCTGGGGCGCACCGTCGGCCCCTCGACCGGCACCAACGTGTGGGCCTCCCTGCAGCAGATGGACCGGATGCGTGCCGCGGGGGAGTCGGGCAGTGTGGTGACGTTGCTGTGCGACTCCGGGGAGCGCTACGGGTCGACGTACTACTCCGACGACTGGCTCGCCGAGCAGGGCATCGACCCCACGCCGTGGGTCGAGGCGCTGGCCTCCTACGACCTGACCGGGGTCGTGCCGAAGGTCTGAGTAGAGACACCGGGTCGGGGCCCGCGAAAAAGTTTCTCCGAAGTCGCGTCATGGGGTTCCCGGCGGTCCGTCTCTCCCACGAGGGTCGTCCACCGGTGGGGGGTGGACGACCCTCACCTCGGTCGCCCCTCGGTCCTCGCAGGATCGCCTGGGTGGGACCTCCGCGCTCGGCGGCAGCACCGTCGTGCACGATGGGGGCATGTCGATCTCTGTCCCGACCGGTGCCGCGATCTCTCCTGACTCCGGGGAGCACTGGAGTGCGCCCGGTGCGGTCCGGGTCGAGGAGGGGCTCTACCGGATCCCGTTGCCGCTGCCGATGGACGGCCTCAAGGCGATCAACGTCTACGTGCTGGAGACCGCCGAGGGCCTGACCCTGATCGACGGCGGCTGGGCGATCACCGAGGGCCGAGCCGCGCTGGAGGCGGGTCTGAAGCAGATCGGCCGCCGGTTCACCGACATCCGGCGCTTCCTGGTCACCCACGTGCACCGCGACCACTACTCGCTGGCCCGCACGCTCGGCACCGAGGTCGGCGCCGACGTCACGCTCGGCCTCGGCGAGAAGCCGACGTTCGACATCATGGCCGACCCGGAGGGCTCCGAGGGGCCGAACATGGTCGACCAACTCCGCGAGGCTGGCGCGTTCGAGATCGCCGAGGTCTTCGAGTCCTTCGACGCCGACGACGGTCGGGACCCGCGCTCGAACGCCTACCCCGACACCTGGCTCGACGGCGACCAGCAGATCCGGGTCGGGGAGCGGACCCTGGACGCGGTGCACACCCCGGGCCACACCCAGGGCCACTTCGTCTTCGCCGATCAGGCCGCCGGGGTGCTCTTCGCCGGTGACCACGTGCTGCCCACGATCACCCCGTCGATCGGCTTCGAGCCGGCCGTGGTCGACCAGCCGCTGCGCGACTTCATGAACTCCCTGACCCGCGTCCGCGAGCTGCCCGACCTGCGGCTGCTGCCCGCCCACGGCCCTGTCGCGCCGTCCACGCACGCCCGGGTCGACCAGCTCCTGGCCCACCACGAGCAGCGGCTCTCGCTCTGCCTCGACGCCCTGGCCGGCGCCGGGTCGAAGAACTCGCTCGTGGTGGCGAACGACCTGCCCTGGACGCGGCACGAGCACGCCTTTTCCACCTTGGATATGTTCAATGCGGCCCTCGCCGTGATGGAGACCAAGGCTCACCTGGAGCTCCTCGTCGCCCGCGGACAGGCCACCCGTGCCGTCACTGCCGACGGCGTGGAGTTCACCCTCGCCTGACCAGGAGCATCATGTCGTCGCCGTACACCCAGCCCGCCCGCTGGACCCCGCAGCGTCTCTTCCGCACCGTCGCGGTGGCGGAGGCGATCACCTGGACGCTGCTGCTGATCGGGATGGTGCTCAAGTACGTCACCGACACCACCGAGCTGGGGGTGCGGATCGGCGGGATGCTGCACGGCGTGGTCTTCATCGCCTACTGCCTGACCACCATCGTGGTGGGCGTGGACGAGCGGTGGAAGGTACGCCGGATCGTGCTCGGCCTGGCCTCCTCGATCCCGCCGTTCTTCACCATCTGGTTCGACCTGGCCGCTGAGGCCAAGGGCTGGTTCACCGGCTCCTGGCGGCTGGCCACGCAGGCCCCGCGCACGGTCGTGGAGAAGGTCGTCAGCTGGCTGATCCGCAAGCCCGGCCAGGGCCTGATCGCCGCGATCGTCGCCGTCGCCGTGCTGACCTGCATCGCCCTGCTGGTCGGCCCTCCCGCCAGCAGCTGACCCCTCCCGCCCTGCCTCCCACGGCAGTGGCGTGGTTACACTCCCCGGGTCAGACAGGGGAGCCCTGAGGTGCATCGCACCGCCCGGGCTGAGAGTGCGGAAACGGATCCGCAGACCCTCCGAACCTGCACCGGTTAGCACCGGCGAAGGGAGTCGTGATGCGGAAGCGCGCACGTACCAAGTCCACTCTGCCCGCCCACACCTCGATGGCTGCGGCCGCGGCGGCCGTCCTGGCCTCCAGCCTCATCCTGTCCGGATGTGGCTCCGATGCGTCCTCGGGCGCCTCGGCGGGTGCCTCGAAGGCGCCGACCACGCTCACCGTGGTCACCCATGACTCGTTCTCCCTGCCCGACGCCCTGATCAAGGGGTTCGAGAAGGAGAGCGGTCTGACGGTGAAGCTCGTCGCCAGCGGTGACGCCGGCCAGCTCACCAACAAGCTCGTGCTGACCAAGGACAGCCCGATGGGCGACGTCGCGTTCGGTGTGGACAACACCTTCGCCTCGCGGGCGCTGGAGGCCGGCGTCTTCGCCGACGGCACCCGGGTCGACAGCGCTGCCGGGGCGAAGGCCTACGACCTGCCCGGCGACGACAAGGGCGCGCTGACCCCGGTCGACAACGGCAACGTCTGCCTCAACGTCGACACCACCTGGTTCGCGAAGCACAGCCTCACCCCGCCGAGCACCCTCGACGACCTGCTCAAGCCGGCCTACAAGAACCTCACGGTGCTCCCCGGCGCCGCCACCTCCTCGCCGGGGATGGCGTTCCTGCTGACCACGATCGCCGCCGAGGGCGACAGCTGGCCGACATACTGGAAGAAGCTCATCGCCAACGGTGCCGAGCTGACCCAGGGCTGGTCGGACGCCTACGAGGTCGACTTCACCGCCGGTGGTGGCAAGG
Organism: Nocardioides sp.; assembly: GCF_030150155.1. Lineage (GTDB taxonomy): Bacteria > Actinomycetota > Actinomycetes > Propionibacteriales > Nocardioidaceae > Nocardioides. Next base: position 44,071 of record NZ_JASLGR010000031.1, on the reverse strand, counting down.
GCACCAAGCCGATCGTGCTGAGCTACGACTCCAGCCCGGCCTTCACCGTGGCCGACGGCAAGACCAGCACCCAGGCGCTGCTCGACACCTGCTTCACCCAGGTCGAGTACGCCGGCGTCCTCACCGGGGCGAAGAACCCCGACGGGGCGAAGAAGTTCCTCGACTTCCTGCTCACCCCGGCGGTGCAGAAGGCGCTGCCCGACGCGATGTACGTCTTCCCGGTGGTCGCCGACACCCCGCTGCCCGCCGACTGGGCGGCCTTCGCGCCGCGGCCGACGAAGCCGTGGACCGTCGACCCGGCCCAGATCGACTCCCACCGCGATGAGTGGCTGCGGACGTGGACCGACGTGACCAGTCGCTGAGGCGACGGTTCCGTCCCGCACTGATCCTGCTCGGTGCGGCAGTCCCGCTCGCCGTCCTGGGAGTCTTCTTCCTGGTGCCGGTGAGCGGGATGGTCAGCCGCGGCTTCCAGCCGACGTACGACGGCACCGGCGGCGGTGTGGGCGGCGTGCTGAGCGTGCTCGGCCGACCCCGGGTCCATCGGGTGCTCTGGTTCACCCTGTGGTCCTCGGGGCTGGCCGCGACGCTGACGGTGCTGCTCGGCGTGCCGGCGGCCTCGGTGCTCTACCGGCTGCGCTGGCGCGGTCGGGGCGTGGTCAGGGCGCTGGTACTGACCCCGTTCGTGATCCCGACCGTGGTGGTCGGGATCGCGATCCGCCAGCTCCTCACCGACGGCGGGCTGCTCGGCGGGCTCGGCCTGGACCACTCCGCCGCCGCGATCGTCGGGGCCCTGGTCTTCTTCAACATCCCGGTCGTGGTCCGCACCGTCGGCCTGGCCTGGGAGAGCCTCGACCCCGAGCCCGGTGAGGCCGCCGCGCTGCTCGGGGCCGGCCCGTTCACCCAGTTCCGGCGGATCACCCTGCCCGCGCTCGCCCCCGCGATCGCCGGCTCGGCGGCGGTGACGTTCCTCTTCTGCGCGACCGCGTTCGGCATCGTGCTGATGCTCGGCGGGCTGCGCTACTCCAGCGTCGAGACCGAGATCTACCTGCTCACCACCAACCTGCTCGACCTCCAGGGCGCGGCGGCGCTGTCGCTGCTCCAGCTCGCCGTGGTGATCGTGCTGCTCGGGGTCACGTCCCGGTTCCAGCGCCCGGTGGACGCCGAGCGCGGGCCCGCGGCACCGCGTCGGGCCGCGCGTGCCGACGTACCGGCGATCGCAGTGACGGCCCTGGTCGTGATCGTGATCGCGACCCCGCTGCTCACCCTGGTCTCGGGCAGTCTCCAGCGCGACGGGGCCTGGACCCTGGCGAACTACACGTCGCTGTTCGAGACCGCCGGACCGGCGATCAGGACCAGCCTGATCACCACCGCCGAGGCGACGGCACTGGCGATGCTGCTCGGCGGCTGGGTGGCGGCGATGGTGAGCCGTCCCTCGCTGAGCCCGACCGAGGCCCGCGTACGCCGAGGCCTGGACGCCGTCTTCATGCTGCCGCTCGGGGTCTCGGCGGTCACGCTCGGCTTCGGCTTCCTGATCACCCTCGGCTCGTGGCGCGACAGCCCGTGGCTGGTCCCGATCGCGCAGGCGCTGGTGGCGCTGCCGCTGGTGGTCCGCACCCTGGTCCCGGTCTGGGCCGGGGTCGACGACCAGCTCCGCGACGCCGCCGCGACGCTCGGTGCGAGCACCCGGCAGATCCTGCTCCGGATCGACCTGCCGCTGGTGCGCAGTGCCTTCATCTCGGCGGCGGGGCTGGCCGCGGCGGTCTCGCTTGGCGAGTTCGGGGCGACCAGCTTCCTGGCCCGCGACGGCCATCCGACGCTGCCGATCCTGATCTACCGGCTGCTCTCCCACCCCGGAGCGGCGAACTTCGGCGGCGCGCTGGCGGCCTCCGTCGTGCTGGCCGCGCTAAGTGCCGCGGTGCTGGTCATCGGCGAGAGGGTCGCCTTACCCCGTCGACGGTAAAGTGTCATTCCGTGTATCGCCGTGCCCAGTTGTTGCTCCTGATCAACGCAGTCGGCATCGGTGCCGCGGCCGTCATCGTGTCGATCGCCAGCGGCAAGCCGTTGGTCGACCCCGACGGCAGCTTCCTGGGCCCGTCCTGGATGCGGCTGCCGCTGCTGCTCGCGGCCGCGATCCTGCTCGACCTGCTGCCCCGCACGCTGTGGTTCTCGCGCTGCCGTCCCGCGCAGATGCTGCCGGTGCTGCGCGAGCGGATCGGCACCCACTGGAACCGTGAACGGCTGACCCTGGTCGCCGTCGGCGTGATCGCGTTCTACGTCATCTACGTGTCGTACCGGAACCTCAAGTCGGCGCTGCCGTCCCTGATCCACTCGCAGTACGACCACGAGCTGCACCTGATCGACAGGGCGCTCTTCTTCGGCCACGAGCCGGGCGCGGTGCTGCAGGACATCTTCGGCACCCACATCCTGGCGTTCTTCTTCAGCTACGTGTACCTGTGGTTCCTGCCGCTGGTGCCGATCGCGGTGACCTGCTGGCTGGTCTGGTCGAAGAACCTCGGCTACGGCTACTGGTTCGTCTGCTCCCAGGGCCTGGCCTGGACGCTGGGCACGATCTCGTACTACATGCTGCCCACGATCGGTCCGGGCCTGCAGTACCCCTACGTCTACACGCCGCTGACCCACACCCCGACCACGGACCTGATGGACTCGCTGGTCAACGCCCGCCACACAGCGTTGTGGGACCAGCAGGCCAACGCCGCCCAGACCGTCGCCGGCTTCGCCTCGCTGCACACCGCGATCACGCTGCTGGTCGCGCTGATGGTGCAGTACACGCTGCGTCAGCGCTGGATCAAGATCCTGTTCTGGGTGAACTTCGGCGTCACCGTCTGCGCCACGCTCTACTTCGGCTGGCACTACGTCAGCGACGACGTCGCCGGCGTGCTGATCGCGCTCGCGTCGTTCTACTTCGGCGGCCTCGCCAGCGGGCAGAGGTTCCGACGCAAGGGCACCGTCTCACCCGAGCCGGTGCCGGAGGTTGCTCAGGTCCACTAGCGTCAGGGGCATGGGGGACGAATCCGTGCCGACCGACCTGACCACCGCCCTGCACCAGATCCTCGCCGGCCCGCACGCCGACGTCCGCGCGCGGGTGCTCGAAGGCCTGGGGCCGTACGCCTCGGTGCTGAGTGAGGCCGAGGAGCTCGGCTTCGAGGAGTTCCGCGAACGCGTCCGCGAGGTGGTGCTCGAGCTCGCCGACTCCGGCCTGACAGTGCTCGGCTTCCCGACCGAGTACGGCGGCGGGGGCGACGTCGGCGCGTCGATCGCGGCGTTCGAGACGCTGGCCCACGGCGACCTGTCGGTGCTGGTCAAGGTGGGGGTGCAGTTCGGTCTCTTCGGCGGCGCGATCCTCCAGCTCGGGACGCAGCGGCACCACGACGCCTACCTCGACGACCTGATCCACGGTCGGGTGCTGGGCTGCTTCGCCATGACCGAGCACGGCCACGGCTCCAACGTCGCCGCGATCGGCACCGTCGCGACCTACGACCCCGCGAGCGAGGAGTTCGTCCTCACCACCACGGCCGAGGACGCCTACAAGGACTACATCGGCAACGCCGCCGAGCATGCCGAGCTCGCGGTGGTCTTCGCCCGGCTGGAGATCGAGGGCGAGTCGCAGGGCGTGCACGCGTTCGTGGCGCGGATCCGGGAGCACGGTCCCGACGGGCGGGCGGGGCGGCCCGTGGCCGGCGTACGGATTGCTGACGACGGCCGCAAGATGGGCCTCAACGGCGTCGACAACGGCCGGATCTGGTTCGACGGCCTGCGGATCCCGCGGGAGAGCCTGCTCAACCGGTTCGCCGACGTGGCCGCCGACGGCACCTACGCCAGCCCGATCGAGTCGGTGAACCGGCGCTTCTTCACCATGCTCGGCACCCTGATCCAGGGTCGGGTCTCGGTCGGCGGCGCGGCGGTGACGGCGAGCAAGGTCGCCCTGACCATCGCGATCCGCTACGCGTTGCAGCGCCGCCAGTTCGAGGGCGGCGAGGACGGGGCCGAGACGCTGCTGCTCGACTACGGCCAGCACCAGCGCCGGCTGCTGCCGCTGCTGGCGCGCAGCTATGCGCTGACCTTCGCCCAGGAGGTGCTGGTCGACCAGCTGCACGCCTCGTTCAACGCGGCGCCCGAGACCGAGAGCGGCGATGAGGCGCCCGAGGAGCGCCGCGAGCTGGAGTCACGCGCGGCCGGCACCAAGGCGGTCGCGACCTGGCACGCCACCCGGACCATCCAGGAGTGCCGCGAGGCCTGCGGCGGATCCGGCTACCTGGCCGAGAACCGGTTCGCCGCGCTCAAGGCCGACACCGACGTCTTCACCACCTTCGAGGGCGACAACACGGTGCTGATCCAGCTGGTCGCCAAGGGCCTGCTGACCAACTACTCGGGGGAGTTCTCCTCGATGGACCAGCTCGACCTGGTCCGCTTCGTCGCCGGCCAGGCGGTCGAGACGGTGGTGGAGAAGACCCAGGTGCACAAGCTCCTGGAGCGGGTCCGCGACCTGCTGCCGAGCGGCGAGGGCGCCGGTCGGGAGCCCGACATCCGCGACGCCGACTACCACCAGGCGATGCTGCGCTTCCGCGAGGAGCACATGCTCGCCGGGGTGGCACGGCGGCTCAAGGGCGGCGTCGACCGCGGTACGCCGGCCGGGACGGTCTTCTCCCACGTCCAGGACCACGTCATCGCCCTCGGTCACGCCCACGTCGACCGACTGGTGCACGAGGCGTTCGCCGACCGGGTCGCCGGTCTGGAGGAGGGGCCGGTCCGGGACCTGCTCGACCTGGTCGCCGACCTGCACGCGCTCAGCGTGATCGAGGCCGATCGGGCCTGGTGGATGGAGCACGGCCGGCTCTCGGTGCAGCGCAGCAAGGCGATCACGGCGGAGATCAACCGGCTGTGCCGCGAGCTGCGGCCGCACGCACGGACCCTGGTCGACGCGTTCGGGATCCCCGAGGCGTTCCTGTCCACCGGCCGGGCCGAGGACCAGTGAGCTCGCCTCAGGCCTGACCTGGGGACAATGACACCGAGGGCGCTCCGCAACGGAGCGCCCTCGGTGTCATTCGTCGCCGGCTCGGCGGCGGCTCAGTGCTCGCCGGCGTCCTTCAGACGCTGGAACGAGGCGGTGATCTCGGCCTCGGCGGCCTCGCGGCCGACCCAGTCGGAGCCCTTGACGTGCTTGCCGGGCTCGAGGTCCTTGTAGCGCTCGAAGAAGTGCTTGATCTCGCCCAGGGTGAACTCGTCGACGTCACCCAGGTCCTGGATGTGGTCGAAGCGCGGGTCGGTCGGGACGCAGAGGACCTTCTCGTCCTGGCCCTTCTCGTCCTCCATCACGTACATCGCGACCGGGCGGGCCTCGACGAGGACGCCGGGGATGAGCGGGAACGGGAGCAGGACCAGTGCGTCCAGCGGGTCACCGTCGCCACCGAGGGTGTCCTCGATGTAGCCGTAGTCGGCCGGGTAGACCATCGAGGTGAACAGCACACGGTCCAGGCGGAGCTTGCCGGACTCGTGGTCGACCTCGTACTTGTTGCGGGAGCCCTTGGGCACCTCGATGAGCACGTCGAACGTCACAGTCATACCGGTAGTCTCCCCGACGAGGGTCACGGATGCGATTTGAGGGTTCGACGAGTGGGTAGGTCGCGAAAGGTCTTTCGCTGGGTGGCGTCGCTGCTGGTGCTGGCGGTGGTGGCAGCCGTCGGGGTGGTCGGCTACGACCGTGGCTGGTTCGATCGCTGGCTCGACTCCGACCCGGCCGCAGGCGCTGACAGCGCCGCGGAACCGTGGAACGTCGCCGTCCCGTCGCCGAGCGCCGTCGCCGCGAGTACGTCGACCCTGGACGCTGCGAAGGTGCGGGCCGCACTCAAGGGCCACCTGAAGGCCGCCGACCTCGGTGACCACGTGGTCGGCGAGGTCTCCTCGATCTCCGGCGCCACCCTGGCCTCGTTCGGCACCGGGTCGGCCACCCCGGCCTCGACCACGAAGCTGCTCACCGCTGCCGCCGCCCTGCACGTGCTCGGCCCGGAGGCGACGTTCGCTACCACGGTGGTCTCTCCGGCGGCGGGGCAGCTCGTCCTGGTCGGCGGCGGCGACCCGCTGCTGGCCTTGAAGCCGGTGAAGTCCGAGCTGCTGCCCCGCGCCGACGTCACCACCCTGGCCCGCACCGCCGCCGCTGCCCTCAAGGCCAGCGGGGTCACCCGGGTGCGCCTGTCCTACGACGACTCGCTCTTCACCGGACCGACGACCAGCCCGAGCTGGCCGGCCAACTACGTGCCCGACGACGTCGTGTCCCCGATGAGCGCGCTGCGTCTGGACGAGGGTCAGCTCGACGACGGCCGCGACCTGACTCCGGCCACCACTGCTGCCCGGAAGGTCGCGGCCGTGCTCCGCGCCGAGGGCATCACCGTCGCTCACCGGATCCGCAAGGCCGCCGTCAGCACCGCAGGGACCGACACCGAGATCGCCCGGGTCACCAGCGCCCCGCTGCGCGACATCGTCCAGCACACCCTGGAGACCAGCGACAACGACGCCGCGGAGACGATGGCGCACCTGATCGGGGCCAAGGCCGGCGACGGCTCCTTCGCCGGCGGGGTCAAGGCCACCACGGCAGCGCTGACCGACCTGGGTGTCCCGCTCGACGGCGTCCGGCTGTACGACGGCTCCGGGCTCTCCCGCAAGGACCTGATCACCCCGGCGGCCCTGACCGGGGTGCTCCGCGCCGCGGCGACCGACCCGGACCTGCAGTCGCTGGGCTACGGGCTGCCGGTCGCCGGATTCTCGGGGTCCCTGCTGGAGCGGTTCACCGACGCCTCGGGGACAGCGGGCCTGGGCGTCGTACGGGCGAAGACGGGGACGCTGACCGGGGTGAGTGCGTTGGCCGGGTTCATCGCCGACGCCGACGGCACCCCGATGGTCTATGTCGTGATGGCCGACGAGGTGCCGGTGACCAAGACGCTCGCGGCGCGCAGCGCGCTCGACGACGCTGCGGCGGCGCTGGCGACGTGCCACTGCTCCACGCCGGCGCCCGCGACCCCCAGCACCCCCACCACCCCGGCAACCCCGGCAATCCCGAGCACCAGCACGTCGCCGAGCACCCTCACCTCCGACCAGCCCTCGGCTACGGTCGCTCCATGAGCGCCGTCCACGACCTGGTCGATTGGAAGTTCGCGGTCCGGGTCGGGCGCAAGCTCGCCAGCGACGGACCCGTCGTCACCCGCGCCGAGGCGGCCGCGGCCGTGGCCGAGCTGCGTGCCGACGCCGCCCGCTCGACCGGTCTGGTCCGCGAGTTCACCGGCCTGGTGGCACCGGAGAACACCGCGCCGGTGCTGGTCGTCGATCGCGGCGGCTGGGTGCAGGCCAACGCCGACGGCTTCGCCACCCTGCTCGCACCGGTCGCGGACCGGCTCACCGCCAAGCGGGCCGCCGGTGCCGTCGCCGGTGCGGCGACCCGCAAGATCGCCGGGGCGGAGGTCGGCGGGCTGCTCGGCTTCCTCAGCTCCAAGGTGCTGGGCCAGTTCGACCCGTTCACCGCGCCGCACGGCCGGCTGCTGCTGATCGCCCCCAACGTGGTCCACATCGAGCGCGAGCTCGACGTCGACCCGACCGACTTCCGGCTCTGGGTCTGCCTGCACGAGGAGACCCACCGGGTGCAGTTCACCGCCAACCCGTGGCTGCGTGACCACCTGATGGAGCAGGTCTCCGCGATCGCCGAGATGACCGACACCGGGTCGCTCTTCGACGACCTGGCCGCGAAGGTCGGCGAGCTGGTCAAGGGCGAGGGCGCCACCGGCAGCCTCGCCGACCTGGTCAGCTCCCCCGAGCAGCGCGAGGTGATCGACCGGGTGACCGCGGTGATGTCGCTGCTGGAGGGCCACGCCGACGTGGTGATGGACGGTGTCGGCCCGAGCGTGATCCCGTCGGTGGAGACGATCAGGGCGAAGTTCGGCGAGCGCCGCAAGGGCGTCGGCACCCTGGACCGGCTGCTGCGCCGACTGCTCGGCATCGACGCGAAGATGGCGCAGTACCGCGACGGAGCGGTCTTCGTCCGGCACGTCGTCGACGCGGTCGGTATGGAGCGGTTCAACACGGTGTGGACCAGTCCCGAGACGCTGCCGCTGCGCAGCGAGATCCACGACCCCGGCGCCTGGATCGCCCGCGTCCGTCCCTGACAGACTCCTGCCATGGCGCTGCACCCCTCGATCGCTGCCGTCCGCCGAGGTGTCAGGAAGGCGTTGGCCGAGTGCGCCCCGGGTGACACCGTCGTGGTCGGCGTCAGCGGCGGCCCCGACTCGATGGCGCTGGCCGCCGCGACGATCGTGGAGGGCCACAAGCTGGCCCTGCGGGTGATCGGTGCGACCGTCGACCACGGCCTCCAGGTCGACAGCGACGTGGTCGCCGAGCAGACCGCCGGGCGGCTCGCGGCGCTGGGCATCGACGAGACCGTCACCATCTCGGTGAGCGTCGACGACCCCGATCGCGCCGGTCCCGAGGGGTCCGCCCGTCAGGCGCGGTACGCCGCCCTCGACCAGTACGCCGACCACGTCGGCGCCCGACTCGTGCTGCTCGGCCACACCCGCGACGACCAGGCCGAGACGGTGCTGCTCGGTCTGGCTCGCGGGTCAGGCGGGCGCAGCCTGGCCGGGATGCGGCGCGCGTTCGGGCGCTACCGGCGTCCGCTGCTCGACGTCGGCCGGGACGACACCGTCACCGCCTGCCAGGTCGAGGGGATCGAGACCTGGCACGATCCGCACAACGACGACCCCGGCTACGCCCGGGTCCGGGTGCGGCGCACCGTGCTGCCGGTGCTGGAGGAGCAGCTCGGCCCGGGGATCGCTGCGACCCTGGCCCGCACCGCCGACCAGCTGCGCAGCGACACCGAGCTGCTCGACGACATCGCCGAGAACGAGTGGCGCTCCCTGGGCGGGACGCTGGCCGCCGACGTGCTGGCCGGGTACCCGACCGCGATCCGTACCCGACTGCTCCGCCACGGGGCGCTGGCCGCCGGGGCGATCCCCGCCGAGCTCACCTTCGAGCACATCCTCGGGCTCGACGCCCTGGTCACCGACTGGCACGGGCAGAGGTGGATCGACCTGCCCGGTCTGCTTCGTGCGATCCGCACCGAGGGGCGGATCACCTTTGTGTCATCGACCAGTTCCGGGGCGCCGGCCGGCGGCTAGGGTGGTGGTGACGTGCATCACGCCGGCTGCTCCAGGAGGCACCCCTCATGTCGATCGACCCCGCGACCGCCGTACCGCTCGAGCTGAACGACGAGGTCCGGGCGGCCCTCGACGCCGATGTCGCGGCGCTGGCTGCCGGCATCGAGCGCTGGGCGGCGATGCCACTGGCCCGCCGAGCCCGGCTGATGGCGCAGGTGCACGACAGCGTCGCCGCCCAGGACCAGGCCTGGACCGATGCGGCGGTGGCGGCCAAGCACACCCCGTCGGCCCTGGCCGGCGAGGAGTGGTTCAGCGGTCCGTACGTGACGATGGACGGATTCGGCGGTGTCGCGCAGAGCCTGGAGCGGCTCGCGGCGGGGCGCTCCCCGATCGAGGGGCTGCGCACCGGGACCGCGCCGGGTGGCAGGGCCACGGTGTCGGTGCTGCCGACGACGGCGTACGAGCAGGTCCTGCTCAGCGGGTTCAGTGCCGAGGTCTGGCTGGAGCCCGGCGTCGGTCTGGACCAGGCCGAGCGTGAGGCAGGGCTCGGCGCCCGCGACACCGGCGTCAACGGCGGCGTCGGGGTCGTGCTCGGTGCCGGCAACGTGTCGGGGATCGGGCCGCTGGACGTGCTCTACGAGCTGGTCGCGTTCAACCGTGCCAGCGTGCTCAAGCTCAACCCGACGTTCGCCAGCCTCAAGCCGGTCTACGAGGCCGCGCTGGCGCCCCTGATCGAGGCCGACCTGCTGCGGATCGTCAACGGTGCCGCGGCGGTCGGTGGCTACCTCACCGGTCACGACGGGATCGACCACGTCCACATCACCGGCAGTGCGATCACCCACGACGCGATCGTGTGGGGCGTCGGCGAGGAGGCCGAGCGTCGCCGTGCGGCGGGGGAGCCGAAGCTGACCAAGGCGATCACCTCCGAGCTCGGCGGGGTTAGCCCGATCATCGTGATCCCCGGTGAGTGGTCCGAGGCCGATCTGCGCTACCAGGCCGAGCACGTCGTCACCCAGCGGCTGCACAACTCCGGGCACAACTGCATCGCCGGGCAGACCCTGGTGCTGAGCGCCGACTGGCCGCAGCGTGATGCGTTCCTGGCGGCGATCCGTGAGGTGCTCGACACCCTGCCGGCCCGCGGGCCCTGGTATCCGGGCAGCGACGCCAAGCTCGCCCTGGCCACGCAGAGCTATCCCGGGGCGGAGTGGCACACCGACAACAGGCTCCTGATCCAGGTCGACGAGACCACCTCTCAAGACCTGTTCAGCACCGAGTACTTCACCTCCGTGCTGGGCCACACCTCGTTGCCGGGCACCGGAGCGGTCTTCTTCGCCAACGCCGTCGCCTTCGCCAACGAGCGCCTCGACGGCACCCTCGGCGGCTCGATCATCGTGGCCCCGGCCGACCGCACGGCGATGGGTGGCGCGTTCGACGCGATCCTGGCCGACCTGCGCTACGGCACCATCGCGATCAACGCCTGGAGCGCGATGGGCTTCCTGCTGCGCGGTGCGCCCTGGGGCGCCTTCCCCGGCAACACCCTGGACGCGGCGGGCTCGGGGATCGGCGTGGTGCACAACAGCTACCTGCTCCCGCGGACCGAGCGGACCATCGTCACCGGTCCGTTCCGGCCCTTCCCACGCTCGGTGCTGCACGGCGAGCTCTCGCTCTCGCCGAAGGCGCCGTGGTTCGTCACCGCCCGGACCGCAGCCACGACGGCGCAGCGGATGACCCGCTTCGTCGGCAAGCCGAGCTGGGTCCGCATCCCGGGCATCGTGGCCTCTGCGTTCCGAGGTTGAACCACCGGGCGGATAGGCTCTCCTTCGTGGATGCGGAGACCGTGCAAGACGACCTGATCAACATTCTCTTCACCGAGGAGCAGATCCAGGGCAGGCTCGCTGAGATGGCCAAGCAGATCGAGGCCGACTACGAGGGCGAGGATCTGCTCGTCGTCGGCGTCCTGCGCGGCGCCATCATGGTGATCGCCGACCTGACCCGGGCGATGAACCGCCACGTCGAGATCGACTGGATGGCGGTCTCGTCCTACGGCTCAGGCACCACGTCGTCGGGCGTGGTCCGGATCCTCAAGGACCTCGACTCCGACCTGCACGGTCGCCACGTGCTGATCGTCGACGAGATCATCGACACCGGCCTGACCCTGAGCTGGCTGGTCGCCAACCTCTCCAGCCGTGGCCCGGCCAGCGTCGAGATCGCCACCCTGCTGCGCAAGCCTGAGGCTCTGCAGATGCCGATCGAGCCGAAGTACGTCGGCTGGGACATCCCCAACGAGTTCGTCGTCGGCTACGGCCTCGACTACCGCGAGCAGTACCGGAACCTGCGAGACATCGGAACACTCGCCCCCCACGTGTACTCCTAGGGGACAATTGAGTACGCCGGTACGTTTTGCCTGTTGAGGGTGACCGGCCGGACATCCGCCGTCTGCATGACCGCATGAATTGAAGAGAAGCCTGTGAAGCGTTTCGCCAAGAATCCACTGTTCTGGATCATCGCCGCCGCCATCGTGGTGGTTCTGGGTCTGCAGTACCTCGCGCCCCGAAGCGGTGGTGCCGAGATCCCGACCTCGCAGATGATCAAGTACATCGACGAGGGCAAGGTCCAGTCGATCACGTTCGTCGACGGCGACCAGCAGATCAAGGCGACCCTCGACAAGGGCACGCGCTCGGGCGGTGACTCGGTCTCCACGCACTGGGTCGACGGTGGCCAGGAGGCGATCCTCGCCAAGGTCCAGACCCAGGTCGACAAGGGAACGATCGAGAAGTTCAACTCCGAGGTCGCCAAGCCCAGCGTGCTCGGCTCGATCATCAGCTTCCTGCTGCCCCTGATCCTGATCGTGGTGCTGTTCCTCTTCCTGATGAACTCCGTCCAGGGCGGTGGCGGCCGCGGCGTGATGCAGTTCGCCAAGTCCAAGGCGAAGCTGATCACCAAGGACATGCCCAAGACGACCTTCGCCGACGTGGCCGGTGCCGACGAGGCTGTCGAGGAGCTCCAGGAGATCAAGGAGTTCCTGGCCGAGCCCGCGAAGTTCCAGGCGGTCGGTGCGAAGATCCCCAAGGGTGTGCTGCTTTACGGCCAGCCCGGAACCGGCAAGACGCTGCTGGCCCGCGCCGTCGCGGGCGAGGCCGGTGTGCCGTTCTTCTCGATCTCCGGCTCGGACTTCGTCGAGATGTTCGTCGGTGTCGGTGCCTCCCGGGTCCGTGACCTGTTCGAGCAGGCCAAGGAGAACGCCCCGGCGATCGTCTTCATCGACGAGATCGACGCCGTCGGTCGCCACCGTGGCGCCGGCATGGGCGGCGGTCACGACGAGCGCGAGCAGACCCTCAACCAGCTCCTCGTCGAGATGGACGGCTTCGACGTCCGCGGCGGCGTGATCCTGATCGCCGCGACCAACCGTCCCGACGTGCTCGACCCCGCCCTGCTGCGTCCGGGCCGCTTCGACCGCCAGATCCAGGTCGACGCCCCCGATCTCGCCGGTCGCGAGAAGATCCTCTCGGTCCACTCCCGGGGCAAGCCGCTGGCGCCCGACGTGGAGCTGACCACCGTCGCGCGCCGCACCCCCGGGTTCACCGGTGCCGACCTGGCCAACGTGCTCAACGAGGCCGCGCTGCTCACCGCGCGGGCCAACGAGAAGCTGATCACGAACGAGCACATGGATGAGGCGATCGACCGCGTGATCGCCGGTCCGCAGCGGCGTACGCGTCTGATGAGCGAGCACGAGAAGCTGATCACCGCTTACCACGAGGGCGGTCACGCCCTGGTCGCTGCGGCGATGCCGCACAACGACCCGGTGCAGAAGGTCACGATCCTGCCGCGCGGTCGCGCACTGGGCTACACGATGGTGATGCCCGACGAGGACAAGTACTCCCAGACCCGCTCGGAGATGCTCGACAAGCTCGCCCACATGCTCGGTGGCCGTGCCGCCGAGGAGCTGATCTTCCACGACCCGACCACCGGTGCCGGCAACGACATCGAGAAGGCGACCAACCTCGCCCGGGCGATGGTGACGCAGTACGGCATGACCGAGCGCCTGGGTGCGATCAAGCTCGGTACGTCGGGCTCCGAGCCGTTCCTCGGCCGCGACATGGGCCACCAGCGCGACTACTCCGAGGAGGTCGCCGGGATCGTCGACGAGGAGGTCAAGAAGCTTCTCGCCACCGCGCACCAGGAGGCCTTCGACCTGCTCGAGGAGAACCGCGACGTGCTCGACTCGCTCGTGCTCGCGCTGCTGGAGAAGGAGACGCTGGGCAAGGAGGAGATCGCCGAGATCTTCAAGCCGCTGCGCCGTCACCCGCTCCGTCCGGCCTGGACCGGCTCGGACACGCGTCGTCCCTCCGACATCCCTGCGATCGAGATCCCGCAGTGGATCCGCGAGCGCGACCAGGCTGCCGTCGAGGCTGCGCAGAAGAAGATCGGTGGCGCCGGCTCGACGCCCGCCGGTGGCATCACCGACGTGCCGTCCAAGCCGCTTCCCCTTCCCGAGCAGGGCTGATCGCGTGACCGACCCGATCTCCCTGGACCCGACCGCGGTCCACCCGCCGTTCGACCACGCCCGCGCCGAGGCGGCGATCCGTGAGCTGCTCTACGCGATGGGGGAGGACCCGGACCGTGAGGGTCTGCTCGACACCCCCGCTCGCGTCGCCCGGGCCTACGCCGAGGTGACGCAGGGGCTGCGCCAGAGCGCCGAGGACGTCCTCACCACCACTTTCGACATCGGCCACGACGAGCTCGTGCTGGTGCGCGACATCGAGTTCTGGTCGATGTGCGAGCACCACCTGGTGCCGTTCACGGGAGTGGCCCACGTCGGTTACATCCCCGAGGCGGAGGGCAAGATCACCGGGCTGTCCAAGCTGGCCCGCCTGGTCGACGTCTACGCCAAGCGGCCGCAGGTCCAGGAGCGGCTCACCAGCCAGGTCGCCGACTCCCTGATGGAGATCCTCAAGCCGCAGGGCGTCATCGTCGTGATGGAGGCCGAGCACCTGTGCATGACCATGCGCGGGGTGAAGAAGGCCGGCGCCAGGACGATCACCTCCGCGGTGCGCGGCACGATGCGCTCGAACGCAACCACGCGTGCCGAGGCCTTCGCGCTGATCAACCGCTGACGTCGACCGCTGACGTCGACTGCTGACACCCACCGCTGACGCGGGCCCCGGCTGCACCACCGAGTCCGGGAAGCACACAGGGGCGGCCCCGAACGGGGCCGCCCCTGTGGCGTTCCCGGCTCACCGCCGGGCTCGGGGTCAGTACCGGAACCGGCGCACCAGCAGGTCGAGCTCGGTCGCCAGACCGGCCAGGGAGGTGGCGGCCTGAGCCGTGCCGGACGCACCGTTCTGCGTCACCGCAGCAGCGGTCGAGGCGCCGACGGCGTCCTCGGCGATCACCGACGTGCCCGCGGCGGCCTCGGTGACCGAGCGCGAGATCTCGTTGGTGGTGGCGGTCTGCTCCTCGACCGCGGCGGCGATGGTGCCCTGGGTCTCGTGGATCGCGTTGATCACGGTGCCGATCTCGGTGATCGCGGTGGCGGCCCCGGCGCTGTCGTGCTGGATCGCCTCCACCCGGCGGGCGATGTCGTCGGTGGCGCGGGCGGTCTCGGCGGCCAGGTCCTTGACCTCGTTGGCGACCACGGCGAAGCCCTTGCCGGCCTCCCCGGCACGCGCCGCCTCGATGGTGGCGTTGAGGGCGAGCAGGTTCGTCTGGGAGGCGATCGTGCTGATCACCTTGACCGCGTGCCCGATCTCGCTGGACGACGTCCCCAGTGCTTCGACGGCCTCGGTCGCCGTACGTGCCTGAGTGACGGCGCGGGCGGCGACGTTGGCGGCGTCGGTCGCGCTCCGGGCGATCTCCCTGATGCTCGCGCTCATCTGCTCGGTGGCCGAGGCCACGGTGTGCACGTTGGCCGAGACCTGCTCGGCCGCGGCCGAGACGTTGCCGACCCGGGCGGTGGTGTTCTCCGCGGAGCCACCCATGTCGGCACTGACGGCGGTGAGCTCCTCGGCGGCGGCTGCCACCGAGGCGGCGGTCTGGCCGATCTGGCTCATGCTGGTGCGCAGCGAGGAGACCAGCGACCGGATCGAGTCGGCCATGTGGGCGACGTTGTCGGCCGAGCTGTTGGCGTCGTCGAGGCGACCCACCGACAGCTCCTGGGTGAGGTCGCCGGCAGCGACGTCGGCCAGGTAGTTCATCAGGATCTCCACCCGGGCGGCGGTCGCCGCGGCGGCTTCCTCCTTCTCCCGCTGACGAGCGGCCTCGGCCTCGGCCTCCCGCTGGCGAGCGGCCTCGTCGGCAGCGAGCTGGTCGCGCTCGCGCTGGGCCTCGGCGGCGGTGGCGGCCCGCTCGGCCTCGGCAGCGGCACGCTCCCGCTCGGCGTCGGCGGCAGCGGCGGCCCGCTCCAGCTCGGCGCGCTCCTCGATCGAGCGCTTCTCGGCCTCGGTCCGGGCGACCCGCTCGGCCTCGGCGTTGCGGCTGGCGACGTCACCGGCCTCGAGTGCCTCGATCACCTGGTCCACCGCGGTCGCGATCGCGCCGATCTCGTCGGCGTTGTCGTGCTGCACGCGCTGGCTCCGGTCACCGCTGGCGATCGCTCGCAGCGAGACGATCACCTTGCGCAGCGGCTTGGAGACGCTGCGGACGGTGAGCCAGCCGGCCAGTGCCATCAGCAGGAACCCGACCGCCGCGACCACCAGGGTGATGGTCTGCAGCGAGTTCACCGCTGAGTCGATGTCGCTGAGCTGGCGCTCCACGGCCTTGTCGACGAAGTCGTCGGCCTCGTTGAAGGTGGCGTTGATCGCGCTGGCGTCGGCACCGCCGGACTCGCTGGACAGCGTCGAGACGGTGCCAAGGTCGCCCTTCTTCCCGGCCTTCACCATCCCGGTGAGGTAGTCCTCGTGGGTGCCGATCAGGCGGCTCAGCTTGCGCAGGTAGTCCGCGGCGATGCCGGTGGTGTCGAGCTTCTGGGCGGTGTCGAACTTCTCCAGGGCGGTGGCGTAGTGCTGCTGCGCCGACTCGGCGGCCAACGTCGACGGCTTCGGGGTCGGCACGACCGCCTCGGGCTGCATCTCGTTGTAGATCGCGATCAGGTACTGGTTGGTGTAGGTCCGGGCCAGCAGCCACTCGGAGTAGCCCGCGTTGAGCTTGCTCGAGACCTGGGCGCTGCTGCGGTTCTGCGAGATCAGGGTGCTGACCGAGGCCGACTTCATCGTCGCCACCACCGAGACGATCACCAGCACCACCAGGGTCAGGGCGACCATCGTCCACAGCTTCTGCACGATCGTGATCCGCTGATGCCAGGCCACGGTGCTGCGCCGGGTGCCGGGCTGGCGCTGCGCTGCGGGCTCGCTGGGAGGCGCCGGGGGAGGCGTGGAGGGACCGGCAGCCGTGCGGGCCTGAGGCACGCGGACGGTGTCGTGGGGCAGGCGTGGCGCATCGACGGACGTCATGCTCGCGTGATCGGCATGGGGAGGGCCGGGTTGACCAAAAAGCCGATCCGGACCGGCCGGCCCGGTGCTAAAGTTCGCGCCGCGTCCGCGTCAGGCCCGTAGCGCTCGGGCCCTTTGTCCCTGGCGCCGAGTGATGGCCTAGCGTTAAGGCCATGTCTGCGCTCCTGATGGGCATCGTCAACGTCACGCCGGACTCGTTCAGCGACGGCGGACGGTTCCTGGCGACGGACGCGGCGATCAGGCACGGTCTGGAGCTGGTGGCCGACGGCGCCGACCTGCTCGACATCGGTGGTGAGTCGACGCGGCCCGGTGCCACCCGCCCGCTGGTCGCCGAGGAGCTCGCCCGGGTCGTCCCGGTGATCCGGGCGCTGTCGGCCGAGGGCGCCCTGGTCTCGGTGGACACGATGCGCTCGGAGGTCGCCGCCGCCGCGATCGACGCCGGCGCCAGCATCATCAACGACGTCTCCGGCGGGCTCGCCGACCCCGCGATCCTGCCCGTGGTGGCCGACTCCGACGTCCGCTACGTCTGCATGCACTGGCGTGCGCACGGCTCCGCGATGCAGGGCACCGACTTCACCCAGTACGCCGACGGCGTCGTGCCCACCGTCGTGGCCGAGCTCGGCGAACGGGTCGACACCGCCCTGGCGGCGGGGATCGACGCCGAGCGGCTGATCCTCGACCCCGGTCTGGGCTTCTCCAAGACCACCGAGCAGAACTGGGAGCTGCTGCGCGATCTCGACGCCTTCGACGCGTTCGGGATGCCGCTGCTGATCGGGGCCAGCCGCAAGCGGTTCCTCGGTGAGCTGCTCGCCGGTCCCGACGGCACCCCGCGGGCCGTCGACGAGCGGGAGTCGGCCCACACCGCGGTGGTCGCGCTGCTGGCCGCCCGGGGGGTGTGGGGCCTGCGGGTGCACGACGTACGCGCCGCCCACGACGCCGTGGCGGCGGCCGCCATGATGACCACGCGATGATCAGTCGATGACCGGCCGACGACCCGGCCCGATCCCACGGGAGAAGAATCAGTGAACGCACGACAGATCGACGAGCTCGCCGTCTACGGCGTGGAGTGCTACGGCTACCACGGCGTCTTCGACTTCGAGCGCCGTGAGGGCCAGATCTTCGTGATCGACCTCGTGCTGGGCCTCGACACCAGCACCGCCGCTGCCACCGACGACTTGCGCGAGACGGTCCACTACGGAAACCTCGTGGACGACGTCAAGGCCGCCGTGGAGCGTGATCCTGTGGATCTCATCGAGACGTTGGCCCAACGGATCGCGGATGTGGTCCTCTTGGAGCAGCGTGTTGAATGGGTCAAGGTCACGGTCCACAAGCCTGACGCCCCGATTCAGGCGACATTCCGGGATGTCGCACTGACCATCACTCGAGCCAACGGAGGTCCTCACCGTGAATGACTCGCCCAGCCCGTTCGCGATCGACGCCGACACCCTCACGGGTGAGATGAAGCCGATCCGCCGCGCCGTCGTCGCCCTCGGCTCCAACCTCGGCGACCGTGAGAGCAACCTCCAAGGTGCCGTCGGCCAGCTCGCCGACACCCCCGACGTGTGGATCACCGGCGTCTCGCCGGTCTACGAGACCATTCCGGTCGACTCGCCGGAGGGTTCCGGCGACTACCTCAACGCCGTCGTCCTGCTCGACACCACGTTGCCGGCGAAGGTCCTGATGGACCGTGCCCTGGCGATCGAGGAGGCCTTCGACCGCACCCGCACCGAGGGTGTGATCAACGAGCCGCGCACGATCGACGTCGACCTGATCACCGTCGGTGACAAGGTCAGCGACGAGCCGCACCTGCAGCTCCCGCACCCGCGGGCCGCCCAGCGTGCCTTCGTGCTCAAGCCCTGGTTCGACCTCGAGCCCGACGCCGAGATCCCCGGCATCGGTCTGGTCGCGGAGCTGCTCCAGGCCGCTGACGCCACCGGCCTGACCCTGACCGACATCACGCTCGTCGTCGATTGAGCGAGCCGACCCCACCACGAGATCCGCATCGGGCACTGCGCCCGACGTCGGCGGGCGTGCTGACCGCAGCCCTCGTCGTCGGTCTCGTGGTGGGCTGGCTGAGCCACCGCGTCTGGGACTCCTGGTTCGGGCACGCCCCGGTCGTCACCTGGGCGCAGCCGGTCGCGCTGGTCGGTCTGGCCGCGCTGCTGGGGCTGGTCGCGTGGGCGACGTACCGCAGCACGCATCCGCGGGCAGGGGGAAGCGGCGGGCGGCTGGAGCCTCACCAGGCGGTCAACCGGCTGGTGCTCGCACGGGCGTGCGCCATCGTCGGTGCCCTGGTGGGTGGCTTCTACCTCGGCTACGCGGTCAGCTGGCTGTGGGTCGACGTCGAGCTGGCGCACCAGCGCCTGATCCGCTCGCTGGTCGCGGCCGTCGGTGGTGGACTGATCGTTCTGGCAAGCCTTCTCCTCGAGCGGGCGTGTCGCGTCACGGGGGACGATCCGGAGGCTTAGCCTCCGAACATGACTTCCCCATCTGTCACACGAGTCACACGTCGCCGGTCGCGCAGTGCACGCGTCTCGGTGGCCGTGGGGCTGATCGCCCTCGCTGCGCTGGCCGTCGTCGGCGCCGTCGTCAGCGGTAGCCACCTCGCGGTGGGCTGCGCCGCTGCCGCCGCGGTCCTGTGTGGTGCCGCCGCCACCCGGATCGTCCACCTGGAGCTGCTCGACTCCCGCGTCGAGGCCGCCCGTGACCGTGCCGAGCAGGCGCAGGGCTACGTCGCCATCACCGAGGCGCGGATCGCCGAGCACGGTGCCGAGACCACCCGGCTGCAGGCGCGGCTGGAGGGCCAGGACGAGCGCCTCACCCGCGACGCCCAGGTGATCGCCGACCTCGAGGGCGCCCTCGCGGCGGCCCACCAGCGCGCTGCCGAGGCGATGAAGCAGCGCGCCGAGGCCACCCGCAACGCCGACGCCTGGCTCGCCCGGGCCGAGGGCCGGCTGGAGGAGGCCGAGGCCCGCGCTGCCGAGGCGATCCTGCGGGTGCACGAGCTGGAGATCGAGCTGGAGGCCACCCGGGCCGAGCTCCAGGCGCAGCAGGCGCTGCACTCCGGCTGGACGGCCAAGCCTGCCCAGTCCGCCTGACGGCGGCGTGTGGGGCAAGTCACAGGAACGGCCTGTTCACACGGCTGTCACCTCGGCGTAGCGTCGTCGTTCGGACACGAAACGTCCGGCACTCTTACCGGCCCCGACTGGGGTGGGCGGCGGGGCTGGAACGAAAGGTTGGACGGGCATGGATTCCATCGTGGGATCGACAGCGCAGCGACCGCTGCGCGTGGGCGTCATCGGCGCCGGGCGTGTGGGCGCGGTGCTGGCCGCAGCGCTGCGCCGCTACCGGGCCGCCGACGGGGCGCCCGACTTCGAGATCGCCGCCGTCGCCGGTGAGTCCGACGCCTCGCGTCGCCGGATCGCCGACCTGCTCCCCGGCGTCAGGATCGCCCGGCCGACGGCCGTGGCCCGCGCCGCCGACATCGTGCTGCTCACCGTCCCCGACGACATGCTCGGCAACGTCGTCACCCAGCTGGCCGCCGCCGGCGCGCTGCGCCCGGGCCAGTACGTCGTCCACACCTCCGGCCGGCACGGCCTCGCGATCCTCGACCCGGCCCGTGAGGTCGGTGCGCAGACGATCGCGCTCCACCCCGCGATGACGTTCACCGGCACCGCCGTCGACCTCGACCGGCTGGCCGGCTGCGTCTTCGGCCTCACCGCCGCCACTCCCGACCGGGAGTTCACCGAGTCTCTCGTGCACGCCCTGGGCGGCCGCCCGATGTGGGTGCCCGAGGAGATGCGGACGCTCTACCACGCCGGTCTCGCGCACGGCGCGAACCACCTGGTCACCCTGGTCACCGAGGCGATGGAGATCCTCTCGGCCGCGGGTGCCGACGACCCCGCCGGGACCCTGCGCCCGCTGCTGACCGCGGCCCTGGACAACGCCCTGGAGCACGGCGACGCCGCCCTCACCGGCCCGATCGTGCGCGGCGACGCCGGCACCGTGGCGGCCCACCTCAACGACATCCGGGCCAACGCCGTGCAGACCCTGCCGTCGTACCTGGCGATGGCACGGGCCACGCTCAGCCGGGCCGTCTCCGACGGTCGGCTGCTGCCGATCCGGGCGCTGAAGATCCGTCAGATCCTCGACGCCGCCGAGTTCGGGCTCCCCCTGGCGGAGTTCCTCGGCGCCGAGTCTGATTCCATCGAGCAGTGACCACCACCGCAGCACAGCTCGTCTCCACCCGCTCCGATCTCGCCGCCGTCCTCGCCGAGGCCCGGCGTGCCGGTGAGCAGGTCGCGCTCGTCCCCACGATGGGGGCGCTGCACGACGGCCACGCCAGCCTGATGCGGCTGGCGCGCGAGCAGGTCGGAGCCGCGGGCAAGGTCGTCGTCACCGTCTTCGTCAACCCGCTGCAGTTCGGCGCGGGGGAGGACCTGGACCGCTACCCGCGCACGCTGGAGGCCGACCTCCAGGTCGCCGGCGGCGCCAGCGCCGACGTGGTCTTCGCTCCGAGCGTGGACGAGGTCTACCCCGGCGGCTTCACCGAGGCCACCGTCGCGGCGATGACCACCGTGGTGCCGGGCACCGTCGCCGACATCCTGGAGGGCGCCAGCCGCCCCGGACACTTCCGTGGCGTCCTGACCGTGGTGGCCAAGCTGCTCGGCCTGGTCCGACCCGACGTGGCGGTCTTTGGGCAGAAGGACTACCAGCAGCTCGCCCTGATCAAGCGGATGGCCGACGACCTCTGCCTCGGCATCGAGATCGTCGGCGCCGAGACCCGGCGCGACGACGACGGGCTCGCCCTGTCCAGCCGCAACCGGTACCTCAGCCCCGCCGAGCGCACCAGCGCCCTGGCGCTGAGCCGGTCGCTGCGGGCGGCGCAGGCCGCGACGGCGTACGGCGTCGACGCAGCCCGCCAGGCGGCGCTCGCGGTCCTCGACGAGGAGCCCGGCGTGGCACTGGACTACCTGGCTCTGCGGGCCGCCGACCTGGGTGACCTGCCCGCGGAGCCGACCCCCGGCACCGAGGGCCGGATCCTGATCGCGGCACGGGTCGGCGCGACGCGTCTGATCGACAACCTGCCCTTGCAGTTCTGAGTCGGGTCAAGGACTAGGGTTTCCGGGTGACCGAGATCCGTCTTCCCGGCAAGCTCCTCGCACCCGCTCCCGGGTGGACCGCCAAGGCCGACGTCGTCATCGTCGGCAGCGGCATCGCCGGTCTGACCGCGGCACTGCGCCTGCGCGACCAGGTCGACACCATCGTGGTGGTCACCAAGGACGTGCTGGCCGCGGGCTCGACGAACTGGGCCCAGGGCGGGATCGCCGCCGCGCTCGGCGAGGGTGACACGCCCGAGCAGCACGAGGTCGACACCCTGGTGGCCGGCGCCGGTGCCTGCGACCTGGACGCCGTCCGGGTGCTGGTCGGCGAGGGCGCCGAGGCGGTGCAGGAGCTGATCAGCTGGGGCACGAACTTCGACAAGGAGGACGACGGCACCCTCTCCCTCGGGATGGAGGGCGGTCACCACCGTCACCGGATCGCGCACGCCAACGGCGACGCCACCGGTGCCGAGATCCAGCGCGCCCTGATCGAGGCGGTCAAGGCCGCTCCGGAGATCCTGGTCTTCGAGCACGCGATGGTGGTCGACCTGGTCCCCGCCGCCGACGGCGGGATCGCCGGTCTGACCCTGCACATCGTCGGCGAGGGCGACGAGGACGGTGTCGGCCTGGTCCTGACCCGCTCGGTGATCCTCGCCTCCGGCGGCCTGGGCCAGGTCTTCTCCCAGACCACCAACCCGTCGGTGAGCACCGCCGACGGGATGGCGCTCGCCTTCCGTGCCGGCGCCCGGCTGCGCGACCTCGAGTTCGTCCAGTTCCACCCGACCGTGATGTACCTCGGCCCCGACTCCGTCGGCCAGCAGCCGCTGATCAGCGAGGCCGTCCGCGGCGAGGGCGCCTTCCTGGTGGACTGGGAGGGCAACCGGTTCATGACCGACGTGCACGAGCTGGCCGACCTGGCCCCGCGTGACATCGTCGCCAAGGCGATCATGAAGCGGATGATCGAGACCGGTCACCCCAACATGTGGCTCGACGCCCGACACCTGGGCCAGGCCGAGTGGGAGCACCGCTTCCCGAACATCCTCGCCTCGTGCCGCTCCCACGGCGTGGACCCGCTCGTCGACCTGATCCCGGTCGCCCCGGCCTGCCACTACGCCAGCGGCGGCGTGGCGACCGACCTGTGGGGCCGCTCCTCGCTGCCGGGGCTCTACGCCACCGGCGAGGTGGCCTGCTCGGGGGTGCATGGCGCCAACCGGCTGGCCTCGAACTCGCTCCTGGAGGGGCTGGTCTTCAGCCGCCGGATCGCCGAGGTGCTGCCCGGTGAGCTGCGACAGTGGTCCGAGGTCGCCTCCGACACCCGTCCGGTGGGCCTGGCCCACGGCGACGTACGCCGCTCGCTGCAGGAGACGATGAGCGGCAAGGTCGGCGTGCTGCGCGGCGCCGCCGGACTGGCCGAGGCGTCCCGGGAGCTCGACGCGATCGCCACCGCGGTCGACGCCGACACCGAGGTCACCTCGACGGCGTGGGAGAACACCAACCTGCTGACCGTCTCCCGGCTGCTCACAGCGGCCGCCTCGGGCCGCGAGGAGACCCGCGGCTCGCACTGGCGCGAGGACTTCCCCGAGCGCGACGATGCCGACTGGGCGGGCCACTTCGACGCCCTCAGCACGCCCGGCACCGGCGCCGCCACCGTCACCTTCACCCCCGCACCCGCAACGGACCAGCACTGATGAAGCTCACCGAGACCACCGCCCTGCCCGAGACCCTGCTCGCCGAGCTGGCGATGGCGGGGATCGACGTCGACCACCTGATCACGATGATCGGGCTCGCCGTCGACGAGGACCTGCCCGCCGACGACTCCGTGGACGTCACCTCGGAGGCGACCATCGCCGCCGAGGCACGCGCGCGTGGCGACTTCGCCGTCCGTGACGCCGGCGTGGTCTCGGGTCTGGGGGTCGCCGAGCTGGTCTTCCGGCTCGTCCTGGGCGACGACGTCACCGTGTCGGGCCGGGTCCCCGACGGCACCCGGGTAGCACCCGGTGACGTCGTGATGGTGGTCGAGGGCTCGACCCGCGGACTGCTCACCGCCGAGCGCACGGCCCTCAACTTCGCCAGTCATCTTTCAGGCATCTCGACAGCCACCGCGGCCTGGGTGGAGGCCCTGGAGGGCACCGGCACCCGGGTGCAGGACACCCGTAAGACGATGCCGGGGATGCGGAACCTGCAGAAGTACGCCGTCCGGGCCGGCGGCGGTGTCAACCACCGGATGTCGCTGGTCGACATGGCCCTGGTCAAGGACAACCACGTCATCGCGGCGGGCGGGGTGGTGCCGGCGTACGAGGCGATCAAGCGCGACTATCCCGAGCTGCCGATCGAGATCGAGGTCACCACCCTGGCCGAGCTGCGGGAGCTGCTCGAGGTCGGCTGTGATCGGATCATGCTCGACAACATGAGCCTGGAGGAGATGACCGAAGCGGTGGATATCACCGCTGGTCGCGCCATTCTCGAGGCGTCGGGCGGGCTCACTCTGGAGCGTGCCCGCGCCGTTGCCCAGACCGGAGTGGATCTCATCGCCGTCGGTGCGTTGACGCATTCCGTGACGGTCTTCGATATAGGTTTCGATCTTGAGGATCTCTGAGATCAGGATGGTGAGATGACGCTGCTCGCGGTCGATATCGGCAATGCGCACACCCAGCTGGGGCTGCTGCGCGATGGCGAGGTCGTCGGCGATTGGCGGGTGTCGACCGATGAGCGTCGTACCAGCGACGAATGGGCGATCACCATCTCGGGTCTCCTGTCCGACCGCCTTGCGGAGTTGACTGGAATTGCCATCTGTTCAACTGTCCCGGCAGTGCTGACGGAGTGGCGGGAGATGCTGTCGAGGCATTTTGCTGATCTTCCGCGGGTCATCGTGGAGCCCGGAGTTCGCACCGGAGTGGCGGTGCAAATGGACAATCCGCGAGAAGTCGGAAGCGACAGGATCTGCAATGCCCTGGCGGCGGCGACGCTCTACGGCGGGCCCTGCATCGTGGTGGACTTCGGCGGCACCGCGACCACCTTCGACGTGGTCAACGCTGCCGGGGCGTACGTCGGTGGCGCGATCGCCCCGGGGATCGAGCTGGCTCTGTCGGGGCTGGGCCGGCGTAATGCGCAGCTGCGAGAAGTCGAAGTCAGTCGGCCCCGCACGGTGATCGCGAAGAACACCGTCGAAGCGCTGCAATCGGGGATTCTCTTCGGAATGGCCGCGCAGGTCGAAGGCCTGGTCGCCCGGATGGTCGGCGAGCTCGGCGTGGAAATCGACGGGGTCGACGTGATCGCCACCGGATATCTCGCACCCCTGGTTTTGGAGGTCATGGAGGGCGACGGGATCTTTACCGATGACGCTCCCTGGCTGACTCTTCAGGGTCTTGAAATGATCTACCGTCGCAATTCTTAGACTTTTATGCCATTGTTGGTGCTGGTCCGGGGGGAGGCTCGGATCCACCGGACAATCGACGTAAAGGAAAAACGACATGGCTCAGAAGGTCCAGATCATTCTCGAGGACGACATCGACGGCGGTTCGGCCGACGAGACCGTCACGTTCGGCCTTGACGGCTCGAACTACGAGATCGACCTCACGTCGGCGAACGCCGACAAGCTGCGTGACGCGCTCGCTCCGTTCATCGGTCACGCCCGCAAGGTCGCCCGCAGCGGCAAGGCCGGCGCCGCGAAGAAGTCCACCGGTGGCACCAACGCTGCCGAGGTCCGCGCCTGGGCGCGCTCCAACGGCTTCGAGGTCCCCGAGCGCGGTCGCATCCCGCTCAACGTCAAGGAGGCGTTCGACGCCGCCAACTGATCACTGATCAGTCCTCGCCTGGTCCCGCGGTCGTGACGGCCGTGGGACCAGGCGTTTCTTGTCCCGTGCCGGCCGTCGGGGGTGCCGGTGCGCGGCCTGTTCGCTCACAGCGGATGGGATTTCGTCGGAACCGGGAACGCGTAGGCTGGTGACAGGGTTAATCCCTGTGTCACCGGTGACACTGCCGTGTCGACCCGGTCGAAGGAGGAGCGAATGTTCGAGAGATTCACTGACCGAGCCCGTCGGGTGGTCGTGCTGGCCCAAGAAGAGGCCCGCATGCTCTCCCACAACTACATCGGCACCGAGCACATCCTGCTCGGTCTCATCCACGAGGGTGAGGGCGTCGCCGCGAAGGCCCTGGAGTCGCTCGACATCTCGCTCGAGGCCGTCCGCGCCCAGGTCGAGGAGATCATCGGCCAGGGCCAGCAGGCTCCCTCAGGGCACATCCCCTTCACCCCGCGCGCCAAGAAGGTGCTCGAGCTGTCCCTGCGCGAGGCGCTGCAGCTCGGCCACTCCTACATCGGCACCGAGCACATCCTGCTCGGCCTGATCCGTGAGGGTGAGGGCGTCGCCGCCCAGGTGCTGCAGAAGCTCGGCGCCGACCTCAACCGGGTCCGCCAGCAGGTCATCCAGCTGCTCTCGGGGTTCCAGGGGAAGGAAGGCCAGCCCGGCCAGACCGGTGGCCCGCAGACCGCCGGTGTCGGTGGCTCCGAGGCGCCCTCCTCGTCGCTGGTCCTCGACCAGTTCGGCCGCAACCTCACCGCCGATGCGCGTGAGGGCAAGCTGGACCCGATCATCGGCCGCGAGCCGCAGATCGAGCGCGTGATGCAGGTGCTGAGCCGACGCACCAAGAACAACCCGGTCCTCATCGGCGAGCCCGGCGTCGGCAAGACGTCGATCGTCGAGGGCCTGGCCCAGGACATCGTCAAGGGCAACGTCCCGGACACCCTCAAGGACAAGCAGATCTACACCCTGGATCTGGGTGCCCTGGTGGCCGGCTCGCGCTACCGCGGTGACTTCGAGGAGCGCCTCAAGAAGGTGCTCAAGGAGATCCGCACCCGCGGCGACATCGTCCTGTTCATCGACGAGATCCACACCCTGGTCGGCGCTGGTGCGGCCGAGGGTGCGATCGACGCCGCCTCGATCCTCAAGCCGATGCTGGCCCGTGGCGAGCTCCAGACGATCGGTGCGACCACCCTCGACGAGTACCGCAAGTACCTCGAGAAGGACGCCGCGCTGGAGCGCCGCTTCCAGCCGATCCAGGTGCCCGAGCCGTCCATCGCCGAGACCGTCGAGATGCTCAAGGGCGTCCGCGACCGCTACGAGGCGCACCACCGCGTCACCATCACCGACGAGGCCCTGGTCTCGGCGGCGACGCTGGCCGACCGCTACATCTCCGACCGCTTCCTGCCCGACAAGGCGATCGACCTGATCGACGAGGCCGGGTCGCGGCTGCGGATCCGTCGGATGACGGCTCCGGCGGACCTGCGCGAGTTCGACGACAAGATCGCCGAGGTCCGCACCCGCAAGGAGGCGGCCATCGACGGCCAGGACTTCGAGGCCGCTGCGCGTCTGCGTGACGAGGAGAAGCAGCTCATCGGCGCCAAGACCGAGCGGGAGAAGGCCTGGCGTTCGGGCGACTCCGACAAGGTCGCCGAGGTCGACGAGGCCCTGATCTCCGAGGTGCTCGCGATCGCGACCGGCATCCCGCTGGGCAACTTCTCCGCCGAGGAGTCCGCGCGACTGCTCACCATGGAGGAGGAGCTGCACAAGCGGGTCATCGGTCAGGACGAGGCCGTCAAGGCTGTCGCCCGCGCGATCCGTCGTACCCGTGCCGGTCTCAAGGACCCGAAGCGTCCCGGTGGCTCGTTCATCTTCGCCGGCCCGTCCGGCGTCGGAAAGACCGAGCTGTCCAAGGCGCTCGCCGAGTTCCTGTTCGGCTCCGACGAGTCCCTGATCTCGCTGGACATGAGCGAGTACGGCGAGAAGCACACCGCCTCGCGTCTGTTCGGGTCGCCGCCCGGATACGTCGGCTACGAAGAGGGTGGCCAGCTCACCGAGAAGGTCCGCCGCAAGCCGTTCTCAGTGGTGCTCTTCGACGAGGTCGAGAAGGCCCACCCGGACATCTTCAACTCGCTGCTGCAGATCCTCGAGGAAGGTCGCCTGACCGACTCGCAGGGCCGCGTCGTGGACTTCAAGAACACCGTGATCATCATGACCACCAACCTCGGTGCTCACGAGATCAACAAGTCCGTCTCGCTCGGCTTCGGCAACACCGACGACGCCGGGTCGTACGACCGGATGAAGGCGAAGGTCACCGACGAGCTGAAGAAGCACTTCAAGCCGGAGTTCCTCAACCGTGTCGACGAGGTGATCGTCTTCCCGAAGCTGGTCAAGACGCAGATCCTCGCGATGGTCGACAACTTCATGGGTGCGATCGACAAGCGCCTCAAGGACCGCGACATGGGCATCGAGCTCACGCAGGCGGCCCGCGAGCTGCTCGCCGACCGCGGCTTCGACCCCGACCTGGGTGCGCGACCGCTGCGTCGCACGATCCAGCGCGAGATCGAGGACCCGATGAGCGAGAAGATGCTCTTCGGCGAGCTGGGTGCCGGCGAGATCGTCCTGGTCGACGTGCAGGGATCCGGCCCGAGTGCCGAGTTCACCTTCACCGGTCAGAAGTCGGCGCCCGTTCCGGACGTGCCGCCGCTGGAGACTGCTGGTCTGACGGACCCGCTGAGCGACCCGCTCACGGAGCCGATCGACCTGGAGAAGCACGAGGACTGAGGTCCGAAACGCGAAGGAGCCCCGCTGAGCGGGGCTCCTTCTGCGTTTCCGGGTCGTTCAGGACCCGTGACGGCTCGTCCTCATCAGTCGTCGGCCCGCTTGGCGTTCCGCAGGATCGCTGCTGGGACCGCGTCCACGACGTCCATCGACTGCTGCGTCGTGGTGTTCACCGGCGTGCCGTCCTGCAGCGTGACCTCCTCGACGATCTCCGCTGTCGCGGTGGAGAAGCGCAGCGAGGCGACGGTGCCCGGCCGGGCGTGCTCGTCGACGAAGACGAACTCAGCGACCGGCCGGCCCAGGGCGTCGGTGGTCGTCGTACCGAGGTCGACGTGGGGGTTGCGCTGGAGCACCTCGATGGCGGCCACCCGCAGGGCGCGGGGCGCGAAGCCGCCGCGCAGGAAGTCCCCGATCGCGACGAAGACCGCCTCGTCGGTGCTGGTCGAGCCGCTGACGTGGCGGCGCAGGTAGGCGTCGAGCCTGTCCGGGTCGGTCGGCAGGCCCGCCAGGTAGGACGGGCTGGGGTAGTTGAGCCAGGCTCCACCAGCCCGGAACCGCATCACGTCGGGGGCCGGCAGCGGGGGCGTCCGGTCGTTCGAGGCCAGCAGCGTGTCCTTGCGCCACAGGGTCCCGTCGGTCGCGATCCAGGACTCCGACGTCGAGGTCGCCACGGTGATGTGGTCGGGGTGGTCCCAGTCGACGTTGCGCTCCATGTGGGTCCGCTCGATCACATGCAGGAACTGGCCGGGCCGGATGTCGTCGTACGGCGCCTTGCTGGCGACCTGGGCCAGGACGGCGAGCTCGGCGGCTGCGGCAGGGGTGGCACCGCCGGGAGCGTTCCGGGGCACCGCGAGCGGTAGCCCGACGGCGAGGGCGGCAGCGACGACCCCGACCCCGATCAGCACGCGGCGCCGGGGTCGGAACGTGACCGGCGGGGCGGTGTCGGGGGTGGCCAGGATCGTGTCGAGCACGTCGGCACGGTCCGCGGGCGCCCAGGCGGCGTCGAGGTCGGCGGTGGTGGGGCGCTGCTGGGCGAGGCGGTCGAGGGTGTTCATGCGAGTTCCTCTCGGACGGTGGCACGAGGGCTGGGGGAGGGTTCGGGGGCGTCGAGCAGGCGGCTGAGCCGCGCCCGTGCCCGGGAGAGGCGGACCTCGAAGGCCCGCGTCGAGCAGCCGGCGACCAGGGCGGCGTCGCGCGCCGTCAGGCCGTCCCAGCTGGTGAGCAGCAGGGCCTCGCGTTCGAGGGCGCTGAGCTGCTCCAGGGCCTCGAGGACGGCGGTCCGCTCGACGGCCTCCGCCTCGGCGCTCGGGGTAGCGACCGGGAGCGGCGCGAACTGCGCGGCGGTCCGGGTGAGGCGTGCCCGACGCAGCACCGAGCGGTGGTGGTTGCGGATGATGTTGCGCGCCGAGACCAGCAGCCAGGGCAGGGCGTGGTCGGGCACCTCGTCGATGCGCCGCCAGGCGAGCAGGAAGACCTCCGACACCACGTCCTGGGCGATGTCGGGGTCGGTATGTCGCACCGCATAGGCGTAGAGCCGCCCGCTGTGCTCGTCGAACAGGCCGCGCAGGCGGACCTCGTTGCTGTGGATGCTCACACCGGGGAATGTCCGCTCACAGCCCGAACCTCACATCACAGCGTGAAGGTGTCGGGTCCGACCTGGGTGACCAGCCCGTCGGCGAGCAGCCCGGCCAGGGCACGCTCACGCTGCTCGACCTTGTCCCAGGTCGCCTCGATGCTGGTGCGGTGGACCGGGCCGTCGGCGTCCCGCAGCACGGCCATGATCCGGCCGCGGCACTGCCGATCGGTGCCGGCCCAGGCCTGGGCCTTGCGGGCAGGTCCGTCGTACGCCGGCCTCCCGGCCTCCACCCACGCGCACTGGGTCCGCACCGGGCAGTCGGCGCAGCTGGGGGAGGAGGCCGTGCAGATCAGGGCGCCGAGCTCCATCACGGCCACGCCCCACACCGGCGCGGTGTCGGGGCCGGGGAGCAGGTCGGTGGCGAGGTCGCGCTCGGCGCGGGTGATGGAGGTGGGCGGGAACTCGGTGCCGCTGATCACGCGGGCGAAGACCCGGCGGACGTTGGTGTCGAGCACGACATGGCGGGCGCCGAAGGCGAAGGAGGCGATCGCCGAGGCGGTGTAGTCGCCGATCCCGGGCAGACCGAGCAGCTCCTCGTAGGTCGCCGGTACGTCGCCGTCGTACTGCTCGACGATGGCGGTCGCGGCGGCGTGCAGACGCTGGGCGCGGCGGGGGTAGCCGAGGCGGCCCCAGGCCCTGACCGCCTCGCCGACCGGCTCGGCGGCCAGGTCGGCGGGCTCGGGCCAGCGTTCCATCCAGGTCTGCCAGACCGGCAGCACCCGGACGACCGGGGTCTGTTGCAGCATGAACTCGCTCACCATGACGCTCCACGGGCTGGCGTCGGGTCGCCGCCAGGGCAGATCGCGCTGGTGGGCGTCGTACCAGTGCAGGATGGCGTCGTGGAGTGGGCTCATGGCAGGCACGATTGTCCCTGTTCGCGGGCCCTGTCGGTGTGGCACCCCGGAACTCAGGCGTCACACCTTTAACGTTGGACCCATGTCGTACGACCGGTCGCTCACACGTGGACCGCTCCCGGCGTCGGTGTACTGGCGTCGGCGGGCCGCCGTTCTCGGTGTCCTGCTGCTCCTCATCATCGGAGTCGCCCGCCTCTTCGGTGGCGGAGGGAGCGACAACAACGCCTCGGTGAAGCCCGCTGCGAGCACGACCTCGCCGGCTCCGGTCGTGCCCGAGAACGTCGGTGCCCCGGACGCGTCCCTTGGTGCCTCCGCCGGCGCCACGACGACCCCGAGCGGCTCGGCGACGGTGACTCCGGCGGCCCCGACGAGTCCTGCGACCACGCTGCCGCAGACCCCGGCCGCGCTGCCGACCCCGACCGGGCGCTGCTCCGACGACGACGTCAGCGTCTCCGCCGGGATCGACAAGGCCGAGGCCACGCGCACTGTCGCGATCAACCTGACCATCAAGACCAACGTCTCGGCCGCCTGCCTGTGGAGCTTCGGCGCCCAGGCCGTGCAGGTCGAGATCACGTCGGGCAGCGACCAGATCTGGTCGACGGTCGAGTGCCCCAAGGCGATCCCGACCCAGACGCTGACGCTGCGCCGCGACACCCCGGTCCAGGTCACGGTCAACTGGAACTCGCGCCGCTCCGACAGCACCTGCTCCGACCACACCCAGTGGGCGGTGCCCGGCTACTACCACGCCCAGGTCGCTGCGCTCGGCGGGGAGCCTTCTGACATCCAGTTCCGGCTGACCAAGCCGACCCCGGTGGTCACGACCACGCCGTCGCCGACCGCTACCGCCTCGGCGAAGGCCGGCACCGGCGCGAAGTCGGGCACGACGGCGCCGAAGAACCCTGCCTCGAAGGGCGCCCGGTCCGAACCGACCGGCACGCCGGTCCATCCCGACTGACGGGTGGTGAACCCGGATCTGGGCGGTGGTGAACCCGGATCTGGGCGGTGGTGAACCCGGAAGTCGGCGTGGGGAAACCCCCACACTTACCGCCGACCCCCTCCCCTGAGGGCTGCTCCACCGCGATGCTGACGCCGTCGGATCGACGGAAGGGCAGCAGTGGTGAAGCGGTGGGCAGGGGCGACGGCCGCCCTGGTGGCGACGGTTGCGGTCTCGCCGCGCCCGGCTGACCTGTTCCTGACCCGGCTCGCCGCGTCCTGACCGCCCTCACCCCGAAGGAATCCCGATGGTTCGTCGCTTGCTCGTCCTGCCCGTGATGGCCGTGGTGGCCGCCCTGTGGTGCGTGCTCCCTGTCCCGCTCGCGGTGGCGGGCGGCGGCAACGACCTCACCGACGGACAGGCGATGTACGTCGTCTCCACGACCGGCACCACCTACGTCGCCACCGACGTGATCCACGGCGGCTTCGCCGCGATCGGGACGGCAGCGCTCCAGCCCCACGAGTTCATCGCCGCAGCGGCCTACGACGCCCCGGCGGGAACGGCGTACGTCGTCGTGACCGCGACCACCGCCTCGGCGTCGTCGTCCACCCTGGCCAGCCTCGACCTCAGCACCGGTGAGCTCACCCGGATCGCGCGGTTCGCCAACCAGGAGGTCTTCGGCCCCAACCCGTACCCGCTGGTCCAGGGCATCGCCGTCACCCCCGGCGGCCTGATGTACGCCGTCGCGCAGGGCGACGACCTGACCAGCCCGGCGATGACCCTCTACGCCGTCACGCACACCGCCGACACCGCGACCCTGAGCGCGAAGGGGAGCACCGGCGTGCCCTACCTGCGCGCGATCACCGCCGACCCGAGGTCCGGCCTGCTGGTCGGCCTGCGCGAGGAGTCGACCCACGGGGTCGTGGTGATCAGCCCCGCCAACGGTGCGCTGCTCGGCAGTGCGCTCAGCGTCGGATCGCTGCCGTCCGGGACCTATGCGCTGGCCGTGGACCGCGATGCCTCCGACCAGAAGGTGTGGGCGCTGACCTACGGCACCTCCAGCGGCTCGGCGCTGTGGGGCGGATCGCTCGGGTCGACCAGCGTCGCGTTCAGCGCCAACACCGGTGCCGGCGGCACGATCACCGATGCCGGTGGCGCGCCGATCCCGGCGTACGGGCTGATGATCGCGCCGAAGCGGGTCGAGTTCGGCGCCGGGATCACCGGCACGGCGCGGGTCGGGGCGGTGCTGACCGCGACCACCGGTGACCTCGCCTCCGGGGTGAGCGTGACCTACCAGTGGCGGCGCGACGGCACCCCGATCGGGGGAGCGACGGCGGCGACGTACCGCCCGACGACGACCGACGTGGGTCGGGCGATCACGGTGCGCGAGGTCGCGACGCAGGCCGACCGGCTGCGGACCACCTCGACCAGTGCGGCGGTGACCGTCGCGGCCGCGTCGACCGGCGGCACGGGCAGCGGAAGCGGCCACGGCACGGATGCGGCGTGCGGCGGCACCCGGCCCGTGATCGCCGGCACCCCGCGTCGCGGCCAGCGGCTCCGGGTCGCCTCCTGCACGGTCCCCACCACCCTGGTCTGGCACGGCCACCGGTATCGGGGCGTCGTGCTGGACCCATCCCGGCGCCGGCAGCGGGTCACCCTCGGCAGCACCACCGTGACCGTCCGGCTGACGACCGCCTGGCTCGCCCGGCATCGGGTGGTCGGCACCCGGCCGACGCTGCGGCTCACCGGTCGGCTGGTCCGCCGGATCGACGGCGCCCGGCTCCAGGTCCGGGTCACCGTACGGGTGCCGGGAGCGCGCGCCGTGCGGCTGCCGCTGTCGGCAGCCACCACCCGGGTGCGGTGAACGACGGACAGCAGCGCCGTGATGCGTCACCATGCCCTGTATGACCACCGCGGCGAGCGGCCCCCACCTCCTCGGCCGCTCCGAGGAGCGCGCCGTCCTCGCGGCGTTCCTCGACGGACGTGACGCCCACAGCCCGACCATCGCCACCCTCGAAGGACCCGCCGGGATCGGCAAGACGGCGCTGTGGCGCTCGGCGCTGCACCATGCCGAGCACGGCGGCTGGCGGGTGCTGTCGGCGGCGGCGTTCGAGGGGGAGACCGGCCTCGGCGCGGTCACCCTGGCCGACCTGCTCGGGAGCGTCGCCGATGCCGAGACCGCCCGGCTCTCCGCGGCCTACCGGGACGTCCTCGACGCGCTCCGGCACGGGGAGGACGCCGGGAACGACGCGGCCCTGGCGGCAGCCTTCACCGCCCTGCTCGGCTCGCTCGCCGAGCAGGCGCCCACCCTGGTCGCGGTCGACGACGTGCAGTGGCTCGACGACCGCTCGGCCGAGACCCTGACCTTCGCCGTACGCCGTCACGGCACGCCCCGGATCGCCTTCCTGCACACCCGCCGGACCGACCGGCCCCAGCCCGCCGAGTCGGCACTGCGCGACCGCGCGCTCTCGCTCTGGCTGCCGCCGCTGGGAGCCGACACCGCGCGCCGGCTGGTCGCCGAGCGCGTCACCGGTCTCGGTCGGACCCAGGTCGCCGAGGTCGTCGCGGCAGCGGCCGGCAACCCGCTGCACGCCCTGGAGTTGGGCCGCGCCGTCGTCCGGAACGGATGGGCCGGGGTCGCCGCGACCGTGACCGGACTGATGGGGGCGACCGTCGAGGCCCTGCCGGCTCCGGCCCGGACCGCGGTCCTCGCGGTCGCGCTCAGTCCCGCCGTACGCTCCGGAGAGCTGGCCGCCGCCGTCGGCCTCGACGCGGTCGAGGAGGCGTTCGCCGCCGGGGTGCTGGAGCGCGCCGGGGACGAGGTCCGGTTCGTGCACCCGCTGGTCGGGTCGGTCGCCGTCGAACTCTCGGGCGCTGCCGAGCGCCGCCGGCTGCATGCCGCGCTGGCCGACGCGATCGCCGACGACGCCCGGCACTGGCTGCATGCGGGCCGGGCCGCGCAAGGCCCCGACGAGGCACTGGCAGCCGCCCTGGCGCGGGCCTCGGGTCGGGCGGAGGTGCACGGCCGGCGCCGCCCGGCGATCGAGCTGGCCGAGCATGCGCTGAGGCTGACCCCCTCGCACGCCGCCGAGCGTGACGAGCGCCTGGTCGCGCTCGCCGAACGCCTCCAGCAGGCAGGGGAGATGGCGCGGGCGCGGGAGCTGCTCGGCGACGTCGCGGGGCTGGGCGGAGCACGGTTGCGAGCCCGGGCCTACCTGCTGCTGGTCGACGTCGATCCGGCGCCGCTGCCGCAGCTGCAGGAGCACCTGGACCGGGCCGCGATCGAGGCGGGCGAGGACCCCTGCCTGCGGGCGCACGTCCTGGTCGAGTCGGCGGCGTTCGCCGTCCGCGGTCATGTCGAGCGGATCGGGGACGCGGCCGAGTGGGCGCAGGAGGCGGTGCGTCTGGCCGGGGAGGACACCGGTCTGCTGCGCCGGGCGCTCTTCGAGTGGGCCTGGGCCCGGGCGGCCGCCGGCGAGCCGGTCGCAGCGCTGCTGGAGCGTGAACGGAGCCTCCCGGGGCCTGCTGCGGTGGCGGCGTACGGCGTCGAGCGGGTCGCCCTGATCACGCGGATGTGGCGCGGGGACCTGGCCGCGTCCCGGGCCGCGTTCACGACCATGCTGCGGACCGCCGACGAGCAGGGCGAGCGCGAGTCGGCCGGCGCCGCCCTGGTCCAGCTCGCCGAGGTCGAGGTCAGGGCCGGCCGGTGGGAGGCGGCGGCGACGGCGGCCGACCAGCTCGCCGAGGCGTCGCTGGTCCAGGACGTCGACCCGGCGATGCGGCGGCTACGCGCCCAGATCGCCGCCGGACGCGGGCAGGTCGCCCTGGCCCACGAGCTCGCCGCCGAGGCGATCGCGAGCGCCCAGGCGGTCGGGATGCGCTGGCAGGAGCTCGAGGCACGGCGGGCGATGGGGGTGATCCTGCTGCTGGAGGCGGGTGGGGTCGGCTCTGGGGCTGGGGCTGGCTCTGGGGTCGTCTCCAGGGTCGGCGCCGGGCTGCCCGGGGATCGGGACCGGGCCGCGGCGGGAGCGGTCGTGGCACTCTCCTCGGTCTGGACGCACCTGCGCGAGGGCGGCTTCGGCGAGCCCGGTGCGTTCCCGGTCGCCGCCGAGCTGGCCGCAGCCCTCGCCGCTACCGGGGCCGTCGCCGGTCTGCAGGAGGTCGTCGGGGCGCTGGCTGAGGTAGGTGACGATCACCCGTGGGCCGCCGCCGCGCGCCACGCCGCCGAGGGACACCTCGCGCTGCTCACCGGTCCGGGCGGCAGCGGCGTCGATGCCGCGATCGGGGCGTTCGGTGAGGCCGCCGACGGGTTCGGGGCGCTCGGCTTCGCCTTCGACCAGGCCCGCTGCCTGAGCCACGCCGGGAGCGCCGCACGTCGTGCCCGACGGCTGCGCGAGGCCAAGGCGCTGTTGGGGGAGGCGGCGGAGAGGTTCGATGCGCTCGGGAGCAGCGGGTGGTCGGCCGGCGTACGGGCGGAGGCGGCGCAGCTCGGTGGGCGGCCCCGGACCGCGGAGGGGACACTGACGGCGACCGAGCGCCGCGTCGCCGAGCTGGTCGCGCAGGGGCTGCGCAACCGCGATGTCGCCAAGCGGCTGGTGGTCTCCGAGTCGGCGGTCGAGGCGACACTCTCGCGGCTGTACGCCCGCCTCGGGATCAGGTCGAGGACCGAGCTGGCAGCGCGGTTGCCGGAGCTGGCCGAGTGAGGTGGCGAACCCGGATCTGGACGGTGGTGAACCCGGAAGTCGGCGGTGGCGAACCCGGAAGTCGGCGGTGGGAAACCCTCAATTCGGGGATCTTCATCAGGAATTTCTCAGGAATTGCATCAGGAAAGCGTGTGATTGACGTCTGTGACGTGAGAGGTTCCTACGTGGGACCTCACAGGTCCGTACACATACCTGCCTGCGCACCCTCCACGCGCAGACTCTCGGAAGGCTCCACATGAACGTCTACAAGATCCGTCTCGTCGCCGCTGCCCTCGTCGTCGGCTCGCTCGGCACGCTCGCCGCCTGCGGTGGTGGCGGTGGCCGTCCCTCCGCCGACAAGATCGCCGGCGTGCTCAAGAGCGAGACCTCGACCTTCGGTGACATCTCCGACTCGGTCGCCAACTGCATGGGCAAGGCGTTCCACGACTCCGACCTCTCCGACGGGTTCCTCAACGCCCTGGTGGAGAAGAAGGAGAACTACAAGCCGAGCAGCAAGGACAAGGACGCCTTCACCAAGGTGACCACCGGTGCGGCCGGCGAGTGCGCCAAGGACGCCGTCAAGGACCTCACCTCCTCGCCGAGCGCGTCGATCGACCCGAGCGACCTGCCGAGCATCGACCCGTCGGCGCTGTCGAGCATCGACCCGTCGGCGTTCGCCTCGAACTGAGCCCGTCGGCGCCTCGCGCCGGACACCCGAAGGCCGCCTGCCCCGTGGGGTCGGGCGGCCTTTCGGCGTCCGGTTACGATGACGTGCGCGCCGGGCTGCTCCGGTGCGAAGCGTGAAGGTGGAGAGATGTCTGCGGTACTGAAGGTGCTGGCCGTCCTGGCTGCGATCGGGATGCTGGCCCTCGGCGGCATCTGGACCGCCCAGGCCAACGGCTGGATCGGCCACGCCACCCCGTCGCGGGGCATCGCCACCGTCGGCGGACTCCTGGCCGGCCTCGGCGTCGCGCTGCTCTACGTGATCTTCACCAGCGGCCGGCGCCGCTGATCTGCGCCCGCTGCGGCGCGACGAACCAGCGCAGCGGCGTATGGGCCACCAGAGCCACCAGGCGGAGCAGCAGCGGTCGCAGCACGAAGAACGTGCCGAGCGCGACCACGCCTCCGACCAGCAGGCCGGCGATCACGTCGAGGGGGAAGTGCACCCCGATGTAGACCCGGGCCGCCGCCATCAGGATCGCCAGGCCGACGGTGATCAGGCCCAGCCGACGGTGCGCCAGCAGGACGCCGATCGCGACCGCCCCCGCCATCACCGAGTGGTCGCTCGGGAACGAGTAGTCGGTGCTGTGGTGCGCCAGCACCAACGCATGTGAGAAGACCACGAAGGGGCGCGGCTCGGTGACCGCGTTGCTGATGAACTGGTTGAGCCCGACCGCGATCAGCATCCCGAACGGCGCCCAGACCGAGGCCGCCACGCTGCGCGGCTCACCCGTGGACCGGGCGCGCCACCACGACCACAGCAGGATCAGGGCGAACACGACGACGCCGTACTGCGCGAAGAGGCGAGCGGGGGTGTGCAGCCACGGGGTGTGCCGGGAGAACGTGTTGACGGCGTCGAACCACCGTTCGTTCAGTCCCGCCCAGACCACATGCTGATCGTTGCCCGCCGCCGCTGTCATGCCACATCTCCACCCTGATCGTCGCCGATCGTCACTGCTTCCGGGGGCGGAGCACCCGCCACCGGGACGCACCGTAGGCCGACGTTGCTGCAACGAACCTGACCGCGCGTTCACGTCCCGCCGAAACTTTCGATTTCCGCCACCTTTCCCTCCGAAGCGCAGCTGTGTGACGCAGGTCACCTCATGCTGACGCTCATGTTTCGCGCGACCGAGCGCGTCATGACCAGGGAGATTTTGAGATGAAGCTGGTTCGTCCCACCGGAGTCGCGGCGATCGCCGTCGCCTCCTCGCTCACCTTGGCCGCCTGTGGGGGCGGCATCGGCGGCGCATCGGGCTCCTCGGAGTCGGACACCTTCACGATCGGGTTCGTGACCACCGACACCGGCTCGCTGGCCGACTTCAGCACGCCGAACAACTACGTGGTCAAGCAGATGACGGCGTACTTCAAGGACCACCCGATCAAGGCGGGTGACAAGGAGTACAAGGTCAAGATCGTCACCGCCGACTCCCAGTCCGACACCTCCCGGGCCGGCCAGGTCGCGGCCGACCTGATCAACAACGACGGTGCCAACCTGCTGATCTCCGACGGCACCCCGACGATCGACAACCCGGTCTCGGAGCAGTGCGAGGCCAACTCCGTGCCCTGCCTGACCAGCGTCAGCCCGTGGCAGCCGTTCGCAATCCGCAGCGGTTCCAAGCCGGCCGACCTGAAGTGGAGCCACCACTTCTTCTGGGGCCTGGAGGACGTCGCCCAGATCTACGCCAACATCTGGAAGGCGATCCCGAACAACGGCAAGGCCGCCGGGCTCTTCCCCAACGACGCCGACGGCACCGCCTGGGCCGCGAACTTCCCGACCCTGACCAAGGACTCCGGGGTGACGATCAACAACCCCGGCGCCTACACCGACGGCACCAAGGACTTCTCCGCCCAGATCTCCAAGTTCAAGGGCGACGACGTCATCGTCGGGCTGCCGATCCCGCCGGACTTCACCACCTTCTGGAAGCAGGCGGCCCAGCAGGGCTTCAAGCCCAAGGTCGCCACCATCGGCAAGGCGATGCTCTTCCCCAGCGTGGTCGAGTCGGTCGGCAAGATCGGCAACAACGTCTCCACCGAGGTCTGGTGGCACCCCACCTCGCCGTTCACCAGCTCGCTGACCGGGCAGACCTCGCAGGAGCTGGCCGACGCCTACGAGAAGGAGACCGGCAAGCAGTGGAGCCAGCCGCTCGGCTTCGCCGAGGCGCTCTTCGAGGTCGCCGCGGCGGCAGTGCAGAAGGCAGGTTCCACCGACGCCGCCGCGATCAACACCGCTCTGGGGACGCTGAGCGTGGACACGATCGTGGGGAAGGTCGCCTGGGGCGCCGACCCGAACGTGCCGGCGTACGTCGCCAAGACGCCGGTCGCGGGTGGGCAGTGGCGCCTGTCCACGAACGGCAAGCATCCGTTCGATCTGGTGATCGTGGAGAACTCGCTCAACCCGAAGACGCCGCTGGGTGGCAAGCCCGAAGCGCTGACCTGGTGAGCCCGATGACACCGCTGCTGCGTGTCGACGGCCTGGCCAAACGGTTCGGTGCGGTGGTCACCGCCGACGGCATCTCCTTCGAGGTGCCCGCCGGCGCGGCCCTGGCCGTGCTCGGACCCAACGGCGCCGGCAAGTCGACGCTCCTGTCCATGATCAGCGGGGCGCTGCCCGCCGATGCCGGGACCATCACCTACGACGGTCACGACATCACCCACACCTCGGCGGCCAAGCGCAGTGCCGCCGGGATCGCGCGAACCTTCCAGGTGCCGCGGCCGTTCTCGGGGATGACCGTCTTCGAGAACGTCCTGGTCGCGGCCAGCTTCGGTGGCGGCCAGCGCGGTCGGCACGCCTACGAGCGCGCCGCCGCAGCGGTCGAGACCGCGGGGATGTCGCGGCTGGCCAACGAGAAGGCGGGCGCCCTGCGCCTGCTGGACCGCAAGCGGCTGGAGCTGGCGCGAGCACTGGCGACCGACCCGAAGCTGATCCTGCTCGACGAGATCGCGGGCGGCCTGAGCGAGCACGAGCTGCCCGAGCTGATCCGGGTGCTGAGCGAGCTCAAGGCCTCCGGCGTCACGATCGTGTGGATCGAGCACGTCGTGCACGCGCTCAACGACATCGCCGACTCGGCGCTCTGCCTGGCCGGCGGCGAGATCATCGCCAGCGGCACGGTGCGCGAGGTGATGGCCCACCCGAAGGTGCTCGAGGTCTACCTCGGGGCCGTGGCCGGTGCGGGGGAGGTCGCATGAGCGCGCTGCTCGAGCTCGAGGGTGTCAGCACCCACTACGGCGACTTCCAGGCGCTGTACGGCATCGACTTGACCCTGGCCGAGGGCGAGACCCTGGCCGTGATCGGGGCCAACGGCGCCGGCAAGTCGACGCTGCTCAAGACCATCGCCGGTCTGATGCCGACGACCGACGGCGCTGTCTGGTACGACGGCGACGACATCGCCCCGCTGCCGTCGTTCACACGGGTCGAGGCCGGGATCGCGCTCACCCCGGAAGGTCGCAAGATCTTCCCGAGCCTCACCATCGAGGAGAACCTCCTCGTGGGGGCGTACCGGAAGCGGCCGGGTCCGTGGAACCTGCAGCGGATCTACGAGACCTTCCCGCTGGTCTCGGACCGGCGCGAGCGCTACGGCGCGCACCTGTCGGGCGGTGAGCAGCAGGCCGCGGCGATCGCCCGTGCCCTGATGAGCAACCCCCGGCTGCTGCTCCTCGACGAGGTCTCGCTGGGCCTGGCCCCGGTCGTGGTCAAGGAGATCTACGCGGCCCTGCCCGCGATCACCGCCCAGGGCACCACCGTGCTGGTCGTCGAGCAGGACCTCAACCAGGCGCTCTCGGTCGCCGACCGGGTGCAGTGCCTGCTGGAGGGCAGGACCGTGCTGGAAGGTCCGGCCGAGGGGCTGGACCGCGACGCCGTCGCGGCGGCGTACTTCGGACTGGAACGGAGCCACTGATGGGCACCACTCTCAACGCCATCGTGCAGGGCATCCTGCTCGGTGGCCAGTACGCCCTGCTGGCGTGCGGGCTCTCCCTGATCTTCGGTGTGATGCGGATCGTGAACCTCGCGCACGGGACCATCGCGGTGGCAGCGGCGTACGGCGCCTTCTGGTGTGTCGACACCCTGGGTCTGCCCACCTGGCTGGCCCTGGTCATCACCGT
The DNA here is from genome assembly GCF_030150155.1 of Nocardioides sp. Lineage (GTDB taxonomy): Bacteria > Actinomycetota > Actinomycetes > Propionibacteriales > Nocardioidaceae > Nocardioides. The sequence goes on along the minus strand of NZ_JASLGR010000031.1, from coordinate 2,861 downwards.
GGTCGTCTTCGCCGGGATCGGCTACCTGCTCCAGCGGGGGCTGTTCAACAGGGCGCTCAAGGCCGGCGAGCTGGAGCCGCTGCTGGTCTCCTTCGGGCTCTCGATCGTGGTGGTGAACCTGCTCCAGGAGCACTTCAGCGCCGACTCGCGCCACATCGGGATCGGCTCCTTGGAGACCGCCTCCCTCAAGATCACCGGCGACATCTCGATCGGCTGGTTCTCCGTGCTGGTGCTGATCGCGGCGGTGCTGGTGATCGGGGCGATCGAGCTCTTCCTCGGCCGCACCTCGCAGGGCCGGGCGATGCGCGCCACCAGCGACGACCCCGACACCGCGCGGGTGATGGGGATCAACAACGCCCACGTCTACGCGCTGGCCACCGCGATCGCGATCGCCACCGTCGCGCTGGCCGGGGTGGTGATCGGGATGAGCACCGTCTTCTCGCCCGGGTACGGCGACCTGGTGCTGCTCTTCGCCTTCGAGGCGGTCATCATCGGCGGCCTCGGGTCGCTGTGGGGCACCCTGGCCGGCGCGCTGGTGCTCGGCGTCGCCCAGACCGTCGGTGCCCAGATCGACCCGGCGTGGGGCGTCCTCGCCGGACACATCGTCTTCCTGCTGGTGCTGCTGCTGCGCCCGCAGGGCCTCATGTCGAAAGTGAAGGTGGCCTGATGAGCGCGCTCACCGCATCCACGGGTTCTCCGTCGCCGTCCTCGTCCTCGCCCTCGGGCTCGTCGGGGGAGGTCAAGGTCGCCCGCGGGGACGTCAAGGGCGGCATCGCCTTCGGTGTCCTGGCGGTCGCGGTCGTCGTGCTCGCCGTGGTGGTGCCCTACACCGTCAGCCTCGGCCAGCTCGGCAACCTGGTGAACCTCTTCACCCTGGTCATCCTGGGCACCACCTGGAACTTGCTGGCCGGCTACGGCGGCATGGTCTCGGTCGGGCAGCAGGCGTTCATCGGCGTCGGCGGCTACGGCACCTTCTACATCGCCGACACCCTCGGCGTACCGCTGATCGGGGCGGTGCTCTGCTCCGCCGTGGTCTGCGTCGCGGTCGCCTACCTGGCCTCGTTCCTGGTCTTCCGCCTCGTCGGCGGCTACTTCGCGATCGGCACCTGGGTGGTGGCGGAGGTGATCAAGCTGCTCACCACCCAGTTCGACGCGCTCGGTGGCGGGGCCGGGATGTCCCTGGACGCGTTCCGCGGTACCGACCGGGTCACCCGGGTGGCGACGGTCTACTGGCTGGCGCTGGCGGTCACCGTGATCGTGGTGCTCGGCACCTACCTGCTGATGCGCTCGCGGGTCGGGCTCGGCCTGACCGCGATCCGTGACGAGCGTGTCGCTGCGGCCAACGTCGGCGTCTCGGTCGACCGCGGCCGACGGATCGTCTACCTGGCCGCGGCCGGGGGAGCGGGCCTGGCCGGTGCGCTGATCGCGATCAACAACCTCCGGGTCGGCCCGGAGTCGAGCTACTCGGTCAGCTACACCGCGGCGATGATCTTCATCGTGATCATCGGCGGGATCGGCACGATCGAGGGCCCGATCGTCGGGGCGGTGCTCTACTGGGTGCTGCAGAACCAGCTCGCCGACCTCGGCACCTGGTACATGGTGATCCTCGGCGTCGTCGCGATCGTGATCGTGCTGGCCGCCCCGCAAGGCCTGTGGGGTCTGGTGACGCGGGGCAAGCTGCACGCGTTCCCGGTGCACTACCGGCTGCGGGGCTGAGCCCGGCCGGCGTACGAGCCGGAGTCGGTACGACGAGGGGCCCGCTTGCGCACGCAGGCGGGCCCTGCGCCGTCCGGTCAGGTGTTGATCAGGTCGGCGTCGTCGGCCAGGGAGGTGTCGGGTCCGACCTCCAGGCACTCCAGGTCGGGGTCGGCCAGGAGGGCGTCGCGCAGTGGCACCGAGCACCCGATCAGGGTGCTGTCGAAGTCGATCTCGGAGAGCACGATCCAGGCGTGGTCCTCGGGCCACCACAGCGTGGGCGACTGGGTGGCGTGCTGCTCGCGCATCTGCCGGGCGAACTCGGCCGAGGCGGCCTGTGGGTCGATGGGGGCGGGCTCGTCGCTGTCGAGGCGAGCTGTCACCCGCCAGGCGATCCCCGTGGGGGAGTCGCTCTCCTCCTCCCAGCCGGCGACCTCGAAGTCGACCGCGTGGTCCGGCACGGTGCCGATCGACGTAGGCCCGAAGAGCAGGTAGTCGCGACCCGGTAGCGCGACGGTGGGCGCCGTACGCCAGCTGTTCGGGAGCTGCCCGAAGCCGTCCCAGAGAGCGAGGTAGCACCGCTCGGGGGTCTCGGTGTGGCGGCTGAGCAGGGTGGCGAGCCGGGTCAGGGTGTCGCGGTCGAGGGTGCCCTCGGTCGGGTCGCTCCGGAAGATCTCGCTCTGGACGTCGCTGTGGAAGACATCGTCGTCGGCGCTGTCGCGGGTGAGGGCGCGCCACTGCGCTGCTGGATGGAGCACGGTCCCGTGGCGCTGCGCCGCCTGGGCCCAGGAGCGATCGTCGTCGCGGCCGGGGATGCCCTGGTCGGGGCGGTGGAAGAGCCGGACGTACGCCGGGTAGCCGCGCGGCAGCAGCTCGTCGACCCGGGCGCCGAACGCGGGTATGGCCCCGACCAGCCACTGGGCGGGGGTGAGGTCGGCACGCGGTTGGAGCGGTGACGCGGGGGCCATAGGTCGACGGTAGCCGGGGCGGCTGAAGTGCTGGGTCGCAGCTTTTGTCGGTGGGTGTGTCTAGAGTCGGGGTAGATCGTCAGTGAGGGCACCCCGAGATCCGTAGGGGCGAAGCCGGCGCACGAAAGAGACGCGCACCTGGTCGGGTGTGTGACGTGTGCGAGCCGCCCCGAGGAGGTGTCCGCTGATGAGTCAGGT
>NZ_JASLGR010000030.1 GCF_030150155.1 Nocardioides sp. | reverse complement strand
GGCCCAGCCATCCGGTGATGCTCCCTCGGACGTCGTGGTAGGCCTCGAAGGCAGGGTCGTATCGCACGGCCCAGCCCTCGTCGACCAGGCGCCACACCAGGTCGACGTCCTCGACGACACGCATCTCGGCTCGCGGCCACCGCCGAGCAAAGGCCTTCGTGCTCAGGTTGCGCACCGTTCGGCGGCTTCAACCACGTTGCTGAGCAGCATGGCGCGCGTCATCGGCCCGACGCCGCCAGGGTTGGGTGAGACCCAACCGGCAACGTCCCAGACGTCAGGGGCCAGGTCCCCGGCGATCTTGCCGTCGACCCGGGAAACGCCAACGTCGAGCAGCGTCGCACCGGGTTTGACCATGCGTGCCGTCACGATTCCCGGTACGCCGGCAGCGGCAACGATCACGTCGGCGCGGCGGGTGTGGGCGGCGAGGTCGCGCGTGCCCGTGTGGCACAGCGTGACGGTGGCGTTCTCGCTGCGTCGGGTGAGCAGGGGTCCGAGCGGGCGTCCGACGGTGACACCGCGGCCGATGACGACGACCTCGGCACCGTCCAGCGGTACGTCGTGCCGGCGCAGCAGCTCAACGATGCCGTTCGGCGTGCATGGCAGTGGTGCCTGCTTGCCGAGGACGAGCCACCCGAGGTTGGTCGGATGGAGGCCGTCCGCGTCCTTGGTCGGGTCGATCAGTCCGAGGATCGCGTTCTCGTCCATGTGCCTCGGCAGCGGCAGCTGCACGATGTAGCCGGTGCAGGCGGGATCCTCGTTGAGCCGCAGCACAGCCTCCTCGACCGCGCTCTGCGGCGCGTCGCCAGGCAGGTCCACGCGGAGGGAGTGGATGCCGACCTCGGCACAGTCGCGGTGCTTGCCGGCGACATACCAGGTCGAACCCGGGTCGTCGCCGACCAGGATCGTGCCCAGGCCCGGCCGCACGCCCTGGGCGTGCAGGGCCTCGACCCGCGTGGTGAGCTCCTGCTTGATCGCAGCAGCAGTCGCAGTTCCGTCGAGCTTCTGAGCAGTTGTGTCGGCCACGGGAACAGTGTCCCAGATGGAGCCGCCGAGGTAGCGAGCAGCATCGGCGGGACTTTGGTCCTTATCTGGTCTAAACCACCCGTCAAACCCTCCCGACAACTGGGACGATCTGGTAGTGCCTGGCGCCCCCACCCCGATCCCTGTGGCGAACCGACCCCGGTCGGCTGCCTGCGTGACGCTCATCCTCGGCCTGATCCTCACCGGTCTCGGGACCTTCGCCGTCGCCTCCGCCCCGGCCTCTGCCGCAGCCACGACCGTGGCACCGGCCCTGGCCCAGGACCTCTGTGCCACCACGAAGGGCAGGCCCGCCGGCGCGCTCCGGGTGACGACCACGGGGCGCTGCACCGCCCGCGAACGCCTGGTCCGGCTCTCGGTCGCCACCCCGACGACCGTGTGCCTGACCCGCTCCAAGAGCGTCTACCTGATCGCGCGGACCGGCTTCACCGCGAAGACCTGCGCCACCGGCAAGGTGAGGATCAAGCGCGCCACCGTGCGCAAGGCCGCCCTGCGCGGCACCAAGGTCGCCGTACCGAGCCGCACCACGGTGCTGGTGTGCACCACCGGCGCGAAGACCCGCTGGACCGCGACGGCGGCAGGCTGCCGCGGACGGCTCAGCCGGCTCGCCGACCTCGCCCCCATCGGCCTGCGACTGAGCGGCACGACCGTGGTCGACGGCGCCCCGGCGGGCACCGTGATCGGCACCCTGACCGCCACCGACCCCAACCGCGGTGACCGCCTCAGCTACCGGCTGGTGCCGGGTGCCGGCGGGCAGGAGAACGCCGCGGTCCGTGTCCAGGGCAACCGGATCGTGCTCGCCACCGCACTGGACGCCGCCTCCCTGCCCGCCCTGCGGATCCGCTTCCAGGCCGTCGACCTGCTCGGGCTGAGCACCACCGCCACCGCCTCGATCGCCGTACGCCGGGTGCCGACCGTCTCGCTCGCCCTCTCCCCCGCGACCGTCGCCGAGGGCTCCGGCGTCGGGACCGTGATCGGCACCGTCACCGCCGCACCGGCCGGTGCCCGGTTCGCCGACCTCCGTCTGGTCAGCGGCCCCGGCGACACCGACAACGCCGCGGTCAGCGCGGTCGGCTCCCACCTCGAGCTCGCCACCGTGCCCGACTACGAGACCCAGGCGTCGTACGACGTCCGGGTGGCGGTCACCGATCACTACGGCAGCACTGTCGAGCAGGCCCTCACGATCACCGTCGGCGACGTCAACGAGGCACCGCACGACCTGAGCCTGTCGCCCGCCGCGATCGACGAGGGCCGCCCGGCCGGCTCCACCGTCGGCACCCTGAGCGCGATCGACCCGGACGCCGGGGACCACCTGACGTACGCCGTCACCACCCCTGCCGGGACTGCGGGGGCGACTGCCTTCACGACCCAGGGCGACCTCCTGATCACCACCCAGGAGCTGCTTTTCACCCAGGCGCCGGTCGGCGGCTACCAGGTCACCGTCACCACGACCGACTCCGGCGGCCTGCACCAGACGGCGACCTTCACCGTCACGGTGAACGACGTGCTGCTCTCCCCGACCGACCTGGCCCTGTCCCCGACCACGGTCTCCGAGCGCAGGCCGGCCGGTGAGAGGGTCGGCGACCTGTCGGCCACCGACGGAGACAGCGACCCGCTCACCTACACACTGGTCAGCGGCGAGGGCTCCACCGACAACGCCCTGTTCACCATCGTCGGCACCGAGCTGCGCACCGCCGTCACCCTGCAGCACGCCGACGGCGACCGCTCGGTCCGGATCCGGGTCAGCGACGGCACCAGCGCCGCGCCGCAGGAGAGGGCCTTCACCATCACGGTCAGCGAGTACAACCTCGCCCCGAGCGCGCCGACCCTGACGCCCGCGAGCGTCGCGGAGCACCAGCCGGTCGGCACCGTGGTCGGCACGTTGGCCGCCACCGACCCCGACGGCGACCCGGTGACGTACGCGATCAGTGGTCCCGATGCCGCCGACTTCACCCTCAGCGGCACCCAGCTCCTCACCGCGACGAGGTTCGACGTCGAGACCACCCCGACCCGCACCCTCACCGTCACCGCGAGCGACGACCACGGCCATGCCACCTCGGCGACACTCACCGTCACGGTGACCAACGTCAACGAGGCTCCCACCGACCTGGCCCTCTCGCACGCCTCGATCGCGGAGAACCTCGGCAACGCCACGATCGGCACCCTCAGTGCGTCCGACCCCGACGCCGGGGACACCTTCACCTACGCCGTCACCCCGTCGACGTTCAAGGTCGTCGGCGCCGAGCTGCGCACCGCCGACGGCGCCGGGTTCGACTTCGAGACCACCCCGACCGTCACCGCCACCGTGACCGTGACCGACGCCGGCGGCCTCACCTTCCAGAAGACGTTCACCATCACCGTCACCAACGTCAACGAGGCGCCGACCGCTGTCGCCGACTCCTACACCGGGGTGCTGGGCAACACCACGGCCCGTGCCGGCGGCACCGCGGGCACGACCCCCGAGACGGTGCTGAGCGGCAGCCTGCCGCTGGCCAACGACACCGACCCCGAGCACGACACCCTCAGCGTGGTGCCCGTCACCAGGGCGACGGCCCGCGGCGGCAGCATCACGATCGCCGCCGACGGATCCTTCCGCTACACCCCGCCGCTCGGGGTGCGCAACGTCGTCGACACGGTGACCTACACGATCACCGACGGCGAGTTCCCCGTCACCGGGACGATCTCCCTCACGATCGCCGACCGCCTGGTCTGGTACGTCGACCCGAGCCTCTCCACCGCCGGCAACGGTGCCTCGACCGCACCCCTGACGTCCCTCAGCGCCACCACCCTCGGTGCCGCCGGCGACGACCTCTTCGTCAAGACCGGCCTGTCCAGGACGTCGCTGACCCTGCTCGCCTCGCAGCGGCTGTACGGCGCCGGCAGCGGGCTCACCTTCAACGGAGCCACCCTGGTGGCACCGACGACGGCGACCACCCTGACCCTGACCGGCTCGGCCGGCGGCCTCACCCTCGGCGAGGGCAGCACCGTCTCGGGGCTGGTGGTCAAGGCCACCGGCACCGGCACCGCCGTGACCAGCACCGTCAACACCGCCACGATCGACGCCAGTGCCAGCATCGTCGGCGGCACCGGGACCACCCTGAGCGTCACCGGCGGCACCGGCGCCGTCAGCATCACCGGCCCGATCACCGCCGGCACCGGGAACCCGGCCGTCACCATCGCCTCCCGCACCGGCACCACCACCCTCGGGGCGATCACGTCTGCGGGCACCTCGGGCGGCGTACGACTGACCAGTGCCGGCGCCGTCACCCTGACCGGGCCCCTGACCCTGACCACCGGGGCCAACCCGGCGCTGAGTGCCACCAGCACGCCGCTGAGCGACCTCTCCTCCACGGCGCACCAGCTCAGCACCACGACCGGGACCGCGCTGACCCTCAACGGTGTCGCCCTGGCGAGCGACCTGACGCTGAGCAAGGTCTCCAGCAACGGCGCCACCAACGGCCTGCTGATCAACGCCACCACCGGCACCGGCCGGGTCCGGGTGATCAGCCCCGCCGCCACCCCGTCGACGATCCAGAACTCCACCGGAGCCGGCATCGCCGTCACCTCCGCACGCGGACCGGTGCTCAGCTACGTCTCCGTCACCGGCGGGACCGACGGCATCACGTTGGCCTCCCCCATCGACGCCACCGTGGCCGACCACCTCACCGTCAGCAACGTCGTCAACGACGGCCTCGCCCTGACCGGCACCGGTGTCCCGGCCCTCACCGTGACCAGCTCGACCTTCATGAACAACGGCGGCGACGCCCTCCAGGTCAGCGCCCAGGGCACCGCCTCAGGCCGTGTCACCCTGACCGGCAACACCGTGACGGGTGCCGCCAGTGGGACGTCCCAGGGCGTCGTACTCGCCGCCAGCAACGGCTACGCGGGGACCCTCCAGGTCGACGTCACCGGCAACACCGTGACCGGCTCCGCCGGCAGCGCCGTGGTCGTCTCCGGCACCGGTCTGGCCGGCGGCGGGCGGATCGAGGGCTACGTCCGCACCAACCAGATCGGGTCGACCACCACCGGGAGCTGCTCGACCACCGGCAACGGCCTCGAGGTCAGCAACGACGCCGGCGTCGGGCCGGTCGTGGTCGCCCTCACCGGCAACACGATCCGCAACTGCGCCCAGCGCGGCATCGCGCTCCTGGCCGGCGACGGTGCCTCCTCGGTGCAGGCCACGGTGAGCGGCAACACCGTCTCGGCACTGTCCAGCACGACGTCGGGCTACGCCCTGGAGGGCGACTTCGGTCTGGTCGCCGGCGACCTCCAGGCCTCGTGTCTGGACGCGAGCGGCAACACGCTCACCTCGGGCGGCACACTGGCCGGCCTCCACCTGCGCAACCGCTACGGCTCGGTGAGCCTGCCGGGCTACACCGGCGCGTCCACCTCCACCACCGCCGTCCAGACCTACCTGGCCGGACGCAACGTCTCCACCACCGCTCTGGCCGAGACCCAGAGCGGCGCCTCCTTCCTCGCCGGTGCCTGCACCGGCCCAAGCTTCTGAAAGGGCTGTGTCATGGCAGAGCCGTTCCTCGGCGAGATCCGTCTGATGTCCTTCGTCTTCCCGCCCAAAGGGTGGGCGCAGTGCAACGGCCAGCTGATGCCGATCAACCAGAACCAGGCGCTCTTCTCGCTCCTGGGCACCGTGTACGGCGGCAACGGCGTGACCACCTTCGCGCTGCCGGACCTCCGGGGCCGGGTGCCGATCTCCTTCGGTGCCGGCACCGCGGGTAGCCACCCCCTGGGTGCGGCCGGCGGGGCGGCGACCCACACGCTCGCGCTCAGCGAGCTGCCAGCACACACCCATCGCGTCAACGGCACCAACGTGGCCGCCACCACCAGCACGCCGCAGGGCAACGTGCTGGGGGCCGCACCGGACCAGTACACCACCTCGGCAACCTCGCTGACGTACCTCGCCCCGACCTCCGTCGCCACCACCGGCGGCACCCAGGCGCACGAGAACCGCCAGCCGTTCCTCACCCTGAACTTCTGCATCGCCCTGCAGGGCATCTTCCCGAGCCAGATCTGAGGCAGCACCGTGTCCAACAACTACGTCGGCGAGATCCGACTCTTCGCCGGTAACTTCGCCCCCAACGGCTGGTTCTTCTGCGACGGTCGGACGCTGGATATCGCCACCTACGAGACCCTCTTCAACCTGATCGGGACGACGTACGGCGGCGACGGCTCGTCCACCTTCGCGCTGCCCGACCTGTGCGGCCGGGTGCCGATCCACCTGGGCAGCGGCGGCGGGTCGACGTACACGATCGGCGAGACCGGCGGGGTCGAGGAGGTCACGCTCACCTCCCAGCAGATCCCGGCCCACACCCACGGTCTGGCGGCCAGCACCGGCGGCGGCGAACACGCCCAGCCCGCGGGCGCGGTGCTCGGCACCGCACCGTCACTGCGCGCACTGTCCACCAGCGCCCCCGACGCGACCAACGCCGCCCTGGCACCGGCCTCGATCGGCCCCGCCGGCGGCTCTCAGCCGCACAGCAACCTCCAGCCGTACCTCGGCCTCAACTACATCATCTCCGCCTTCGGCATCTTCCCCTCCCAGAACTGAGTCCGACATGGCCGACCCCTTCGTGGCGGAGATCCGCCCGTTCGCCTTCAACTTCCCGCCCCGCGGCTGGGCCTTCTGTGCGGGACAGGTACTGCCGATCTCGCAGAACACCGCGCTCTTCTCCCTGCTCGGCACCACGTACGGCGGCGACGGCAGGTCCTCCTTCGCGCTCCCCGACCTCCAGGGCCGCGCCGCGATGGCACCCGGCCAGGGACCGGGGCTGTCGCTGCACGACCTCGGCGAGGTCGGTGGCACGGAGACCGTCACGCTGCTCGCCTCCGAGATGCCGTCGCACACCCACGCCCTGGTCGCCGCCAACGCCAGCGGCGACCTGCGTGCCCCCGGCTCGGGTCGGGCCCTGGCGGCGCCCTCGAACGGCGCGCTCTACGCGCCGTCCACCTCAGCGCTGCAGCCGCTGCACGCCTCCGAGCTGGCCTCGGCCGGGTCGAGCACGCCGCACAACAACATGCAGCCCTATCTGACCCTCAACTTCTGCATCGCGTTGCAGGGCGTCTTCCCGCCGCGCTGGTGAGCACGATGACCGCCCCTGCCCGCCCGCCCCTCGCCCTCACCTCGCGTGCCGTCACCGACGGCGACGACGCCTTCCAGCGGCGCCTCTTCGAAGCCGATCGCGGCAGCCAGCTGTCGGACTCGGGGCTCCCCCAGGAGCTGGTCACCCAGCTGCTCGACCACCAGTACCTCGGCTTCACCGAGATGCTCGCCGCGCGCGCCACCCACCGCGAGCTCTGGCTGCTCGGCGACCGGCCGGCGGCGGTGCTGCACCGCGCCGAGAGCGACGACCGCACCGAGGTGCTCTGGATCGCCGTCGCCCCGGAACGTCGCGGCAGCGGGATCGGACGAGCGGTGCTCGAGGACCTGCTCGCCCGCGCCGACGCCGACGGCCTGGAGGTCCACCTCCAGGTGGACCCGCTCAACATCGCGGCCCGCGGACTCTACGGCTCCCTGGGCTTCCTCACCCGCGACGACGCCACCCTCTCCACCGCGACGGCCGCCGACCTCGCCCTCATCCGACCCGCCCGTCCCGTGCTCAGGAGTCAGCCATGACGACCTCTCCCCTGCTCCGCCGCCGCGCCGTCCTGGTCGGGGCCGGTGCCGTCACCGCCCTGGCCGCGACCGCGTCGATCAGCGCCGAGGCGGCCGGCCGCCGTCGGATCCACGTCGGCGTCCTGACCGCGTCGCGGCACGGCTCCACGGCTGCCTCCGAGCGCGGCGACGCGCTCGTGGCAGGCTTGCGGATCGGTCTGGGCACCCGCCTGCGGCGACTCAGCCACCGTGAGGTCGACGGCGGCTACCAGGGCCTGAGCGCTGCCGCCGAGGCCCTCATCGCCGGGGGTGCCGAGGTCGTGGTCGCCGCCGTGACACCGCTGGCGGCCCGCGACCTGGAGACGCTGTGCCGCGCCCGGGGCGTCGCCCTCGTCGTCGCCGGGGTGGGCGCCCACGTCGCCGTGCCGAGCCGGACCACGGGCAGCCCGACGGCGCTCTACACCGGCACCCAGCACTGGCAGTCGGCCTACTCCGTCGGACAGTGGTCGCGGCGGCACCTGGGCCGGCGGCTGCACCAGATCGTGGCGGCGCCCGATGCCGGCTACGACTCGGTCTTCGCGCTGCGGCGCGGCTTCACCGGTGCCGGCGGGACGGTGGTGGGGACGACGGTCACCGACGTGGGGCACGGTGCCGGGCTGAGCGCGGCGCTGGCCGACGTACGCCGGACCAAGCCGTCCGTCATCGCGATCAGCGCGAGCGGCGACCGCGCCGTGACCCTGGTGAAGGCCCTGCGCCAGGCCGGGGTGACGGCGAAGCTGGTGCTCGACCCGACCGTGGTCGAGCCCGGCACCGTCGGCCGGCTGGGCAAGGCCGGGCAGGGCGCCCACGCCGGTGGCACGCACCTGGACCCGCAGCGCCAGGCGGCCCTCGGGGCGGCACTGCGCCGGGCGGGCGCGAAGCGGGTCGACGCCTTCTCCGCCCTCGGCTACGACACCGGGCTGCTGATCGCGGCGGGTCTGGACCGGCTCGGCTCGCGCCGGATCCTCCGGCTGCCTGCGGTCCTGGCCGGTGCCCGGGTGCACGGCGTGCGCGGCCTCCAGCAGGTCAGCGCCCGGGGCACCGTCACGGTGCCGCTGGCGGTGCGGAAAGTGACCAAGCGTGCCTCGGGCGCCCGGGTCGCGGTCGAGGTCGTTCGGCGACCTCGGATCGCGGCCGACGCCCCGGCGATGGCGGTGGTGCGGGGCAGGCTCGCCTCGGGCTACGTGAACGAGTACCTGACGACGTGAGCGACCCTGATCAGGCGAAGATCGCCTGGTAGGTACGCACCCCGCCGACGTCGGTGAGCGGCACCAGGAAGAGCGGTCCCGCGATCTCGGGGCGGGCCACCGACAGCACCTCGAAGGTGTCCGAGCCGAGCGGGAACTCCGCTCCGCCGGTGAGGTAGATCGCCCCGCCCCGGCTCTCCCCGGACGCCCTCTCCCCCGGCGCTGGCACGGCGTCGCTCACCCGGAGCAGGACGACCCCGGCCTGGGTCTCCACCTCGATCGTCGTCGCCTCGGCCACGGTGAGGTCGAGCAGGGCCGCGAGGCCGGCGAAGGTCACAGACACGCCCCCACCGTAGTGCCGACTTCCGGGTTCACCACCACCGACTTCCGGGTTCACCACCACCCAGATCCGGGTTCACCACCACAACAGCAAGCAGGCAGGAGATCAACCGATCTCCTGCCTGCTCACCTGGGTTCAGCAGGTCACTTCGTGACGCGCTTGGCTCCGCTCACCTTCGTGATCGAGGCCGGCTGGTGCCCGGCGTACGTCGCCGTGACCCGCACTTGCACCCGCTTGCCCCGCATCGCCTTGGTCAGCTTCAGGGTCGAGCCGGTGCCGACGACGCGCTTGCCGATCCGCCACTGGTAGCGCAGCGTCGCGCCCTTGGTCGCCGCGACGGAGACCGAGACCCGCTTGCCGACCTTGACCTTGCCGCTGATCACGGGCGTGCCGAGGCTGAGCGCCGGAGCCGTGGTCGGGGGCTTGGTCGTGGCCGGGGCGCTGATGCTGAGCACGAACGCCTTGTTCGACACGTCGTAGGCGGTGTCGTCGGGGTAGAACGTGGCGTCGCCGACGTACTGGCCCGAGCCACCTCCGAAGTTGGAGGTGACACAGCTGGCCTTGCCGCCGCTGACGACCGCCTGGCAGATCGGGTCCTCACCGTTGTTGAAGACCACGGTCCCGGCCAGCGTCGACGGGCTGACCGTCGCCGTCAGAGTGGACTCCTTGCCGAAGGTGACCGCGGCGTTCGCAACGGTCACGGTGGTGGGCTTCTTCGCCACCTCCGCTGCCGCCGTGACCGTCACGACCCGGGTGCCCTGGGCGGTGTTGCCGTTGGTGTCGGCGACCGCGTAGATCAGGGCATAGCTACCCGCCTTGGACGTGTCCACCGAGCCGGTCACCGTGATCTTCGCGGTGAGGTCGCCGTCGGTGTCGTCGAGCGCCTTCGCACCGCTGCGCGGGTCGAAGGTGTCACCGACCGTCAGGGTGGCGGCGGCCGGGACCGTCAGGACCGGAGCCGTGACGTCGGTGCCGGCAGCGGTGGCGACGAAGAGGCCACCGAACTGGTCGGCGCTGCCCTGCTCGCCGTCGGCGACCGAGGTCGCCGCCCACGCGTAGGTCTGGCCGGCCGTCAGACCCGACCAGGTCACCGTCGCCGGCAGACCCGAGGCGGCGCTCGCGGTGCCGATCACCTCGGCACCGGGCGTCAGCACAGCCAGACCGTCGGTCGCGAACGACGTGGTCCGGGTCTTGAGGTCGACCGGCACCGTGAAGGCGTCCTCGGAGCCGTTGTAGCGCTTGCCCGGCTCGTCGTACTGGTGCGCACCGAACTCGTCGAGGAACGGCGAGTACGACTCGACCCGCATCGTGGAGTCCTTCAGGTTGAACTGGAGGAGACGCAGGAAGCTGGCGCCGAACCACATCAGGTCGGTGTCGCGGTGGTCGGCGGTGCCGTCACCGTCGACGTCGATGGTGCCGTCGCCGAGCGGCTTGCACTTCGTGCCGGCCTTGGTGGTCGGGTTGTAGACGTCGCTCAGCCCGGCCGCGGTGCAGCGCTCGTAGGTGAAGATCTTGCTCGCCGGCGCCTGGTAGTTCTGGTAGTCGGCGAGCAGCTCGACCGTCTTGTGCGTGACGGTCGCGGTGCTGTTCTTCACCTGCAGCAGGTTGGTGCCGACACCGTGGACGTGACCGGCCAGGACCAGGAACACGTTCGGGTTGGCGGTGACGACCTTGGTGAAGAGCCGTGAGCCGTCGCCGCTCTTGTTCGCCCCACGACCGTCGACGTTGGTCGAGGCGCCCAGGTAGGCGTGCGTGATCAGGATGCCGTTGCGGTCGGCGTACCGGGCGAAGATCGAGCTCGCCCAGTCGGCCTCGGCCTTGGTCACGCCGTAGGACAGACCCACCGAGACGAAGTCCTGGCCACCGGCGGAGAACAGCACGTAGTTGTTCTGGTTGTCGGTGCCCGGGGTGATGGTGCCGTCGGGCGCCACCGTCTCGTCGATGGTGTGGTACGACGCCCCCGCGGGCCACTGCTGCGCCTGGGCGTAGTAGCTCGCGGCGGTGAAGGTGTCGTTGTAGAAGTTGTCAGCAGTGGTGTCCTGCGCCGCCCCGTTGGTCGGGTCGGTGGCACTGGTGACGGTGTCGGTGCCGCCGCGGTTGTCGTGGTTACCGGCGACGACCTGGCTGGGCAGGCCCTTGCCGTCGGTCCCGCGCCAGCTCCAGACCTTCTCGAACGCGTTCTTCGCGACCGTGTTCTCCCGGTCGATCTGGTCCTTGACCTCGGAGTAGGCCTGACCGGACTTGTTCACGGTGCCGCCGGCAGCGGCGCCATACTTGGCCATCGCCTCCGCGCTCGCCGGGTCGGAGTGGTTGTTGTTGATGATGTCACCGGTGTTGGACGCCCAGACGATCTTGCGCTGCTCGGCGTTGGTGACGCTCCACTCGGCGGCCTGGTCGTAGGCCGACTTCCAGACCTTCTGCTCCGCGGCGGTGGAGCGCTCGACGTTGGCACCCTTGACCGTGGTGTACGTCGGGCTCGCCGGGTAGTAGCCCGAGCCGCCGGCCGCACCCTCGGCGACGTACTGCGGGTCGGTCCAGTGCGTGAAGGCGAAGTCGTACGCCGACGGGTCGGCGAACTTCTCACCGGCGTTGGACCCATCCCGCGGGGTGAGGTCGTCGGCGAACGGGTCGCTCGCCACGGCCAGGACGTGCACGACGCCGACGGACGGGGCCGCGACGCTGACCGTGGTGTCGACCATCGAGTCGACCACGGCGCTCTCCAGCTGGGTGAGGCCGGCGGCGTTGCCCCGGGCGGTGGCCAGCTGCTTCCAGGCCAGCTCGGAGGTGTCCCAGGCGTAGAGCGTGAGGGCGCGTGCCGGGTCGACGGTGCCGGCCCAGCGCACGTGCCGGACGTCACCGGCCGGGACCGCGACGTCGAACTTCTGGTACGGCAGCTGGTCGTGCGACTTCAGGGACGCGACGGTGGTGCCGTCGAACGCCTGCGCGCCCGAGAGCGGCTTGGTCGCGGTCGAGGAGAACGCCAGCGTGGACGGGATCGAGGCGATCGTGCCGGTCTCGCCACCGTCGGCCACCGAGGCCTCGGCGACCTTGAAGGTGGTGGTGACCTTGCCCCCGGTCGGCGAGGTGCCGACGGCCGAGAGCGTGACCTTGCCCGAGCCCTGGTCGGTCCCGGCGGCAGTGGCGGCCGGGATCGCGGCGGAGGTGAACGGCACCGTGTAGGAGATCGGCAGCCCGAAGGAGTCGGTCGCCGTGATGGTCAGCACGTGCGCGCCGGCAGCGAAGCCGGCACCGATCGTGGAGCCGGGCTGCACCGCGACACCGTCGATGGCGTAGGCCCAGCCGAAGGCCTGCTCCTTGTTGCGCACCTTCACCTTGAGCTCGGCGGCCTTGGTGAGGGTGTCACCGGCGGCGGGCGAGGTGGAGAGCAGCGCGACGTCGGTGGCGGCGTCGGCGAGGTCGGCGCTGTAGAGCGCGGCGACCTCGTCGGCGGTGATGGCGTGACCCCACATCCGGGCCTCGGCGATGGTCACCGGGGCCGAGGCCTCGGGCTGGCCGAGACTGTTGATGTCGGCGCCGACGGCCCAGGCCTTCGGGTTGGCCTCGGGGTCGTCGCCCGTGCCCGACGCCGTGCCGATGCCGACCAGCTTGCCGTTGAGGTAGAGCCGGTAGTCACCGGTGGTGGAGTCCCAGGTGGCCACGGCGGCATACCAGATGCCGGCCTTGATCGGGGAGCTGAGCGTGATGCAGGTGGTGCCCCCGGTGCCGACACACGTACGGATCCGCACCGAGTTGCCCGACACGTTGAGCGAGTAGCCACCGGCCTGCTTGCCCGAGCACACGTTGGACTCCGAGCTGGCCGGCAGGGTGCCGTCATAGCGGAAGTCGCACTGGATGGTGAAGCCGTGGACGATGTTGAGGGGCGCGGTCGCGTCCCACATCGGGGTGATGTCGTAGACCTGCGCGGAGCCGTCGCCGGCGAACGTGCTGACCTGACGCTTCAGGGTCGGGTCGGTGACGATCTGCGGGGTGCCGTACTCCTCGGGGACCAGCTGGTTGGCCGAGGCATCCAGGGCGTTGTTGCCGGAGAAGTCGACGTCGAGGACGTCGGCCTTCGGCGCGGTCGCCGTGGTGGTGTCCTGCTTGTAGAGCAGCTTGACCTGCTCGTCGCTCAGCGCCGAGCTCCAGATCCGCGAGGTCGCGATCGTCGCGGCGGTGAAGCTCTCCGCGGTCGGGTAGGAGCCCGCGATGTCGGCCCCCAGGTTGAAGCCCAGGCCACCGGGCGGCGAGACCCGACCGGTGATCTTGGAGAAGCCCTTGAGGACGCCGTTGACGTAGACCTTCTGGCCGGCACCGTTGTAGGTGAAGACGACGTGGTTGAACGCGCCTGCGGTGATCGGCACGGTGAGCGCCTTGTAGCCGCCGGCGATGTAGGCCTCGGCCTTGACCGTCGAGTTCGACGAGGCCGGGATCTGGATCGAGACGCCACCGGTCTGCTCCCCGGAGCAGGTCTTCTGAGTTGCGCTGCTGGTGGCGTTGAGCTTGAAGTAGCACTCGACGGTGAAGCCGGTGGTGAGGTTCGGGGTGTTGGCCGGGTTCCAGAACGACGAGAAGTCGTAGGAGAGCGCGTCCTTGCTGCCGTTGAACGTCACGCCGGTGTGCTTGATCGCGCTCTGCCAGGTCTTGGTCGGGGCACCGAAGACCGAGGGCGAAGAGCCGTCGGCGTGGTTGGTGGTGTCACCGTGCAGCAGGTCGACGTCGAGCACGTCGGCCTTGGGCACCGACGTCGCGGTGGTGCCGGTGCCGGTGTCGCTGCTGGGCACGCCGGAGAACGTGTAGAGGGCGCTGATCTCGGCCTCGGTCAGCGGCTTGGACCAGACCCGCGACGAGGCCACCGAGCCGTAGAGGCCGTTAAGGGAGCTGGTGTTGAGGGCCGTGGCCGACTTCGCGGCACCGCCGACGGTGAAGAAGTTGTACGTCGGCGCGGTGAACTGCTTGCCCGCCATGTTGGCCATCGCAGCCAGGGCGCCGTTGACGTAGAGCGCGACGTTCTCGCCGTCCCACACCGTCACGGCGTGGTACCAGGTGTCGGTCTTGATCGACGTGGAGACGTCGGTGTAGCTCGGGAAGCCGACCCGGCCGCTCAGCGTCGCGGTGGCCGCACCGGCGGCGTAGGTGGAGGTGACGAAGCCGGCACCACCGCTGTAGATCTGGCTGCACGGGTAGGAGCTGTGCGTTGCCGCGACGGAGGAGTCGAGCTTGAAGACGCACTCCATCGTGATCGCGTTGCCGCTCACCAGGGTGCTGGTCGTCTTCCAGGCGTCGGTGGCGAAGGCGAACCCGTTGGTCCCGTCGAAGGCGGCGACCTGCTGGTCGAGCGTCGCGTCGGCGACGTACGCCGGCGAGGTCGTGCCGCTGCTGCGCGCCACGGTCGCGGTGTTCCCGCTGACGGTGTCGGTCGCGCTCGCGGTGGCGAAGTTGGCGTCGAAGACGTCGGCCTGCCGCACCGAGGCCGGCCAGGTCTTCCCGGTCGGCAGGACCGGCGCGGACAGGGCCGCCAGGGAGGTCCGGGTCAGGGCCGGGGCCGCCGGGGTGGCGGCGCTGGCGCCGTCGATCCCGGCGGAGAGGCCGGCGAGGGTGCCGGCCGTCAGGGAGAGGCTCGCCAGGAGCGCAGTGGACCTGCGCCGCCAGTTCCTCAGGGGTGGTGTTGTCACAGCTCTGCTTTCTGGTGGTGATCGGATACAGCAGGTGGTGAGGTCAGCGACGTCGCCGCCAGCGCACGACGGCGGCGGTAGCGACGCAGGCCGACCCCGGCCGCCCCGAGAACGATGAGGAGACCGATCACGGCGCTGATCTGGAGCAGCGCGGACCGGCCGGTGTTGAGTGCCGCAGGTGCGGCGCTGGGATCGAAGCTCCAGCTGTACGACGTCTGCGAGCCGTTGTAGGCCTCGCGCTGCCCCTCGGGGCCGGTGGCGAGCGTCGTGTAGTACGCCGACAGGTCGGTCAGCATGCTGATCATCACGTCGGCCCGGGTGACGTCCCCGGTGCACTGGAAGTCGACGTCGACGCCGTCGGCGACCAGGTCCTCGATCGGCTGCACCGTGCCCCGGCAGGCGGCACCGTTGGCGGTGACGCCGAGGTGGCGCAGCAGGTAGGCGGTGAACTTCGGCGACGCGGCGACCAGCTCCGGGTCGCCGTCACGGGCGTCGACCACCCCGTCGAGGAGGGTGCGCTCCTCGGGAAGGAGGTCGAGGCTCTGGGCCAGGTAGGTGTAGTCGTCGACCATCCCGACCTGCCAGTGCACCCGCACCGAGTCGGTCGTGATCAGCGAGATCGCCGCGCTCTCCGGGTCACCGAAGGGATGGGCGGTCGCTGATCCGGCCGGGAGGGCGATGGCGGTCGAGACGACGCCGACCAGCATCATCACCCTGAGCCACCAGACCTGCGGCCTACCCCTGTTCACCACAGCGAGTACCCCATCGGGGTCGGCTCAACGAGCGGACGCTTTCAGGTGTCTCTCAGGAAAGCCTCGAGTGAACAAATGGGGACCGCCCCCGGGCTGCTCGCGCAGCCCCGGGGGCGGTCGACTCCGGTCGGCGTACCGGAGCAGGGATCACGCGATCGGTGGATCAGTGGAAGAAGTGCCGGGTCCCGGTGAAGTACATCGTCACCCCGGCGGCCTTGCAGGCCTCGATGGTGAGCTCGTCGCGGACCGAGCCGCCCGGCTGCACGATCGCCTTGACCCCGGCCTCGATCAGGATCTGCGGGCCGTCCTCGAACGGGAAGAAGGCGTCGGAGGCAGCGACCGCGCCGCGGGCCCGCTCCTCCCCCTCGACCAGGGTGTTGGCGCGCTCGACGGCCAGCTTGCAGGAGTCGACCCGGTTGACCTGGCCCATCCCGATGCCGACCGAGCCACCATCGGCGGCCAGCAGGATGGCGTTCGACTTGGCGGCCCGGCAGGCCTTCCAGGCGAAGGCGAGCTCGGCCAGGGTGGCCTCGTCGGCCGCCTCACCGGTGGCCAGGGTCCAGGTGGAGACGTCGTCCCCGGGAGCGTCGACGTGGTCGACCGTCTGCATCAGCAGGCCACCGGAGATCGGACGGGTCTCGACCGGGCTACCGCCCTCGGTCGAGGCGATCAGGATCCGGATGTTCTTCTTGCCCTGCAGGATCTCCACGGCGCCGTCCTCGTACGCCGGAGCGACGATCACCTCGGTGAAGACCTCGGCGACCTGCTGGGCCATCTCGACCGAGACCGGCCGGTTGGAGGCGATCACGCCACCGAACGCGGAGACCGGGTCGCAGGCGTGCGCCTTGCGGTGCGCCTCGGCGATGTCGGCGCCCACGGCGATGCCGCACGGGTTGGCGTGCTTGATGATCGCCACGGCCGGCTCGGCGAAGTCGTTGGCGGCACGACGGGCGGCGTCGGTGTCGACGTAGTTGTTGTACGACATCTCCTTGCCGTGCAGCTGCTCGGCCTGGGCCAGGCCCTCGGGGCCGAAGCCGTTGAGGTAGAGCGCCGCGGCCTGGTGCGGGTTCTCGCCGTAGCGCAGCACGGTGGCCTTGTCGTACGTGCCGCCGATCCAGGCCGGGAAGCCGGTGCCCTCGCTCGAGTCGACGAGCACCGAGCCCATCCAGGAGGCCACGTGCACGTCGTACGACGCGGTGTGCACGAAGGCCTTGGCGGCCAGCGCCTTGCGCTCCTCGTAGGTGAAGCCCTCCCCCTGGGCCGCAGCCAGGGCACGGCCGTAGTCGGCGCCGTCGGTGATGATCGCGACGCTCGGGTGGTTCTTGGCGGCGGCACGGACCATCGAGGGGCCGCCGATGTCGATCTTCTCGATGATCTCCTCGACGGTGCCACCGGCGGCGACGGTCGCGGCGAACGGGTACAGGTTGACCACGACGAGGTCGAACGGCTCGACGCCGAGGTCGGCCAGCTGGGCCTCGTGGTCGGCCAGGCGACGGTCGGCCAGGATGCCGGCGTGGACGCGCGGGTGGAGGGTCTTGACCCGGCCGTCGAGGCACTCGGGGAAGCCGGTCAGGTCCTCGACCTTGGTGACCGGCAGGCCGAGGGACTCGATCAGGGCGGCGGAGCCACCGGTGGAGACGAGCTCGACACCGGCCTCAGCCAGGCCGCGGACCAGGTCGTCGAGACCGGTCTTGTCGAAGACGGACACGAGTGCCCGCTTGATCTTGATGGTGTCCTGCTGCCCGGCCATGCCGCATCTCCTCAGTCGTGAACTCGACGAGGGGGCACCCAGGCGGACGATGCCAACTCACGCCACTCCCTGGTGGTGACCCACCCGCGCCAGTCGTGGTTGACCTCAGTTTAGGCGCTCAGCCCTGACCGAAGCGAACCCGCCGACCCTCGACGGTGAACCCCTCGCGGGCCACCCGGCCGACGGTGTCGACCAGCATCGTGCGCTCGGCGACCTTGATCCGCTCGTGCAGGCTGGCCACGTCGTCGTCCTCGGCGACCGGCACGGCGGTCTGCGCCAGGATCACCCCGGTATCGACCCCCGCGTCGACGACGAAGAGCGTCGCACCGGTGATCTTGACGCCGTACTCCAGGGCGTCGGCCGGGCCGCGGGTGCCGGGGAAGCTCGGCGAGAGCGCCGGATGGGTGTTGAGCGTCATTCCGCCGTACGCCGCCAGGAAGGACGCCCCGACGAGCTTCATGAACCCCGCCAGGACGACCAGGTCAGGCTCGTACGACGCCACCGCAGCGCTCAGCGCCGCGTCCCAGTCCTCGCGGCTCTCGAAGTCGCCCAGCCGGGTGACGAAGGTCGGCACCCCGGCCGCCTCGGCCCGCTCCAGACCGAGGATCTGGTCACGATCGGCACCGACCGCGACGATCTCGACGCCGTAGCCGGGGTCGGCACTCGCATCGAGCAGAGCCTGGAGATTGGAACCGGTCCCGGAGACGAGGACGACAACACGCACGAGGCGGGACCCTACCGGGCCGACGCGGCACGCCGCTGCCACCAGGTCATCGCCAGGCCACCGACCATCCCGCCGATGCCCATCGTGGTGACCGCCTTGACCGTCGCGTCCATCGCGTGCGGAGCGACGGCGACCATCCGGCCAGGTCCGACGGCGCCACCGGACCAGTGCGCCAGGATGCCGAACAGCAGGCCCGCGCCGACCCCGCCGGCCAGGCCGCGGATCAGCCCCTCGGTCCAGACCGTGGTGGGGTGCTGGCGCTGCACTCGGGCCACCACCGCGGCGGCGACCAGGGCCGGGACGAGGACGAGCCACGCCATCCAGGCCGGCTGCGGTCCGGCGTCGGGCAGCGCCGCGAGCAGCGGCACCATCGGCAGCGGTCCGAGGACGACGCCGCTGGGGGCGACCAGGGTGCCGGTGCCGACGGTGAAGCCGGGACCGAGCAGGAACGCACCGCCGAAGATGACCGCGTTGGGCACGATCAGCAGCATCGCCAGGACGTAGACCAGGCCCTGGCTGCCGCTGGTGCCGAGCTGGTCCATCAGGTTCGCGGCGGTGGAGAAGTCGAGCAGGAGGGCTGCGACCACGGCGACCGTGCACACGGCCAGCCAGGTCAGCACCACCTTCCAGGCGATCAGGGCCGCGACCCGGATCGTGCCGGGGACCGCCATCGCCCAGATCGCCGCGCGACCGGAGCCGACGCTGATCCCCAGGCCACCGACCACGGCAGCGAGCACGACGGCCCACATCGTGGCGCCGGCGACGTCGATCCCGAGCGCGGTGGTCGAGGTCAGGGTGCCCACGATGGTGACGGTCAGCGCGTAGCCGACCGTGAACAGACCGGCGCCGATCGGGACGGTCCAGTCCCGCTCCCCGTCGGCGAGACGATCGGCGTCGGGGCCGTGGTCGGAGATCGCGTCACCGACGCGCACCCCCGAGCGCCACAGCGAGCAGCCGACCAGGCCGACGAGGCCGAGCGGCACCATCGTGATCAGGCTGCCCGAGGCGTGCACCCCGGAGCCGTGCGCGACGAGCCAGGCGACCGAGCCGATCTGGACGGCGTCGCCGGGCGTGCCGTGCGAGCCCGAGTCGGTCAGGAACCAGCCCACCAGCACCAGGGCGCACAGCACTACCAGCGCACCCAGAGCAGCCAGTACGCCGCCGAGGGTCGCCACCAGCACCAGCGGTCGCCGGTGCCGCAGGTCGGCCATGATCTCCTCGGAGCCACGGGCCTGCGGGCCGAGATGAGGGAGCAGCGAAGTCATCTCCCCCATCATCACCTTGTCGTCGGCTGATGCGGACGACGGCACGCCGGGTACGGTGTCCTTGCTCATGAGGACTGCCACATCGACCACCGCCGACGCTGCGACCTTCGAGACGTTCTACCACGACGTCCGAGGGCGCTTGCTGCTGCAGACGTGGGCGCTCACCGGTGACCTGCCCGCCGCCCAGAAGGCGGTGCGCGACAGCCTGATCGTCGCCTGGCACCACTGGCGCAAGGTCAGCCTGCTGGAGGACCCGCAGTCCTACGTCCGCCCGGTGGCCTGGCGGCACGCGCTGCGGCGCGCCACCGCCCGCCCGTTCCACCGCGAGCGCGGCTTCGACGAGGGCATCCGCGCCACCCTGAGCGCCCTGGCGAAGCTCTCCCTGACCCAGCGCCGCATCCTGCTCCTGGCCCACCTCACCACGCTGCCGCTGGACGACATCGCCCGCGAGGTCGGTCTCCCCTTCGCCCGGGCCGAGGCCGAGCTCCAGACCGCCACCACCAAGTTCGCCATCGCCCGCGACGTCGCCGCCACCGACGTGCTGCGGGTCTTCGAGCCGATGGCCGCCGAACTGCGCGAGGTCCGCTGGCCGCGGACCTCGATCATCACCCGGGCCGGCACCGGTCGACGCCGGATCCACACCGCTATCGGTGCGACGGTCGCCGTGGCGGCCTTCGTCGGCGCCGGCGCGATCGCGACCGACTCCTCGGGCTCGCACCCGAGCCTGCACACCCTCGCGCTGCACTCCCCCACGTCGGCCGCCCCGAAGACGTCGTACCCGCTGCGGACGCAGAACCTGCTCAGCGAGGGCATCGTCACCAACGAGCTAACCGGCCAGTGGTCCACCGAGCAGACCTCGGACAACACCAGCGGCGACGGTCTGGTGCTGCCGTGCCAGCAGGCACGCTTCGCCGACCGGACCGCCCAGGCGACCCTGATGCGCACGCTGTCGGCCTCCGACGGCCGCACCGTGGGTCAGGCCGTCGAGGTCTCGGGCAACGCCACCCAGGCCCACGCCGCCCGGGCGTCGTCGCTGGCCTGGTACGCCGGCTGCAGCGACTCCCGGGTGCAGCTGATCTCCACCCAGTCGATCGGGAACGTCGGCGACGAGGCGACCCTGGTCGTGCTGCGTGACTGGGAGGACCAGGGCCGCACCATCGTGGCCAGCGTCGCCCGCACCGGCATCCTCACCACCACGATCGTGACGGCCCAGCCGCGCACCGCCCCGAAGGCCGTCGGGCAGAACACCGACCTGCTCAGCCTCGCGGTGACCAAGCTGTGCGCCCTGCCGCAGGCCGGCAAGTGTGCCGGCAAGGCGACCACCGCCGACATCGCCCCGATCCCGGTCGGCAAGCACCCGGCGATGCTCAGCACCGTCGACCTGCCGCCGGTGGCCGGGGTCAACCAGCCCTGGGACGGCACCGACCCGGTCGCGGCAAAGACCAACCTCGCCGCGACCCGGTGCGACAGCCTCGACTTCAGCACCAAGGGGATCAAGAACGGCCTGACCCGGTCCTTCGTGATCCCGGCCGCCACCTCGCTGCCCGCACAGTTCGGCCTCACCGAGTCGATCGGCACCTGGGCGAACCCGTCGGCGGCCGCCGGTCTGATCAAGGTCGTCCGCTCCAAGCTGGCCGCCTGCCCGCGCACCGACCTCGGCACCGAGGTACAGCAGCTGGAGTCCACCTCGACCAAGCAGCGCGACCTGGCCGTGTGGCGGGTGACCGCGGAGATCTCCGACAACCGGTCCGTGACGTACCTGATGGGTCTGACCCGGGTCGGCTCCCACATCGCCCAGGTCGGCTTCGTGCCCGACGGCACCCACACCATCGCGACCAGCGACTTCGTGGACCTGACCCACCGGGCCGCCGACCGGCTCGCGGCCCTCTCCTAGCCCACTTCCGGGTTCACCACCACCGACTTCCGGGTTCACCACGCGCGAGATCCGGGTTCACCACCGCCCAGATCCGGGTTCACCACCCCCGACTTCCGGTTTCACCACCGCCCAGATCCGGGTTCACCACCCCCGACTTCCGGTTTCACCACCAACGCGAACGCCCCGCCCGGTCGAAACCGGGCGGGGCGTACGTGTGGTGCTTGGTCAGCCTCGGGAGGCTGGATCAGCAGGCTCAGAGGCCCTGCATGATCTCCCGCATCAGGGCGGCGGTCTCGGACGGCGTCTTGCCGACCTTCACGCCCACGGCCTCGAGGGCCTCCTTCTTGGCGGCGGCGGTGCCGGCCGAGCCGGACACGATCGCGCCGGCGTGACCCATCGTCTTACCCTCGGGGGCGGTGAAGCCCGCGACGTAGCCGACGACCGGCTTGGTGATGTGCTCGGCGATGTAGGCGGCGGCACGCTCCTCAGCGTCACCACCGATCTCACCGATCATCACGATGGCCTTGGTCTCCGGGTCGTCCTGGAACGCCTGGAGGGCGTCGATGTGGGTGGTGCCCACGATCGGGTCGCCGCCGATGCCGATGGCGGTCGAGAAGCCGAAGTCACGCAGCTCGTACATCATCTGGTAGGTCAGGGTGCCGGACTTGGAGACAAGACCGATCGGGCCCTTGCCCGCGATGGTGTGCGGCGTGATGCCGGCCAGCGACTCGCCCGGGGTGATGATGCCGGGGCAGTTCGGGCCGATCATCCGGGTGGACTTGCCCTGGAGGTAGCTCCAGACTTCGGCGGTGTCCTGGACCGGAACGCCCTCGGTGATGACGACGATCAGCGGCATCTCGGCGTCGATGGCCTCGATCGCGGCGGCCTTGGTGAAGGCCGGCGGGACGAAGAGGACCGACACGTTGGCGCCGGTGGCAGCCATCGCCTCGGCGACGGTGCCGAAGACCGGCAGCTCGACGTCGGCGCCGTTGGCGTCCTTGTGCGTAACCGTGGTGCCGGCCTTACGAGCGTTGACACCGCCGACGATCTGAGCGCCGGAGTCGAGCATCAGGGCGGTGTGCTTGGCACCCATGCCGCCGGTGATGCCCTGGACGATGACCTTGCTGTCCTTGTTGAGGTAGATGCTCATGTTTCTCTCTCCCCGTCTCAGGCGTTCGCCAGCTCGGCGGCCTTGTCGGCACCGCCGTCCATGGTGTCGACAACCGTGACGAGCGGGTGGTTGGCGTCGTTGAGGATCTGGCGGCCGAGCTCGACGTTGTTGCCGTCGAGGCGGACCACGAGCGGCTTGGTGGCCGCGTCGCCGAGAAGCTCGAGCGCGCCGACGATGCCCTTGGCGACCTCGTCACACGCGGTGATGCCACCGAAGACGTTGACGAAGACGCTCTTGACCTGCGGGTCGTTGAGGATCACGTCGAGGCCGTTGGCCATCACCTGGGCGTTGGCGCCGCCACCGATGTCGAGGAAGTTGGCGGGCTTGACGCCGCCGTGGTTCTCACCGGCGTAGGCGACGACGTCGAGCGTCGACATGACGAGACCAGCACCGTTACCGATGATGCCGACCTGGCCGTCGAGCTTGACGTAGTTCAGACCGAGGTCCTTGGCCTTCGCCTCAAGCGGGTCGGCCTCCTCGCGGATCTCGAACTCGGCGTGCTCGGGGTGACGCACCTCCGAGGCGTTCTCGTCGAGGGAGACCTTGCCGTCGAGAGCCTCCAGCTTGTCGCCGGCGAGGCGAGCGAGCGGGTTGACCTCGACGAGGGTCGCGTCCTCTTCGACGAAGACGGTGTAGAGGGCCTGGATCATCTCCACGGCCTGCTCGAACACAGCCTCGGGGAACTTCGCCTCGGTGGCGATCTCACGGGCCTTGGCCTCGTCGACGCCCTTGCCCGGGTCGATGCCGATCTGCTTGACGGCGTCGGGGTTGGTCTTGGCGACCTCCTCGATCTCGACGCCACCCTCGACCGATGCGATGCACAGGTACTGGCGGTTCGAGCGGTCGAGCAGGAACGAGAAGTAGTACTCCTCCTCCGGCGGGGTGGCCGGCGTGACCAGGACACGGTTGACCGTGAGGCCCTTGATCTCCATGCCAAGGATGTTCGTGGCGTACTCGAACGCCTCGTCGGGGGTCTTGGCGAGCTTGACGCCACCGGCCTTGCCACGGCCACCGGCCTTGACCTGAGCCTTGATGACGGTCACGCCGCCGATCTTTTCGGCAGCGGCCTTCGCGTCCTCAGCGGTCTCCACGACAACGCCGAGGGTGGTAGCCACACCATGCTTGGCGAAGAGCTGCTTCGCCTGGTACTCCATCAGATCCACGGATCCACCACTTCTGTTGAGTAAGTCGGCGAGCCGAACGATGACCTCGTTTGGCCCCCCGCGACTCTAGACCTGTCAAGGCCTCCTGTAACCATCCAGGTCCCACAGCGTGACGTACGCCACGTCCCGGTTCGCCTAGCCCATCGGCGTGCGAACCAGCCCCGTTCGGTCCGTTTCTCCCCAAATTTGTCCATCTGCACCCACATTTACCCGGCAGAACGATTTACAGCCGCTGGGACCCGTCGGCTAAGGTCGGTTCTCGCCGTCTGAACCCGAGCAGCGGAGATGTGAACTGTGGGATCCCACCGGGCCAATGCGGCCGTCGATCAACCGAGCCATGCCTCGGTGACCCCGAACGCCGGCAAACGCGCCCGACGCTCTGCTGAGACCGGAGAGCTCGCGCTCGACGTCAGCGCCCCCGTGACGCCGTACGTCGGCCGCCGCGCGATCCGTAGTGAGGCGGCCCCCGTGCCGACTGCTGCGGTCGTCCCGGCGCCCGCCGCGCCGCTCGAGGTCGAGTCCCCGCTCGCCCGTGCCGAGGCCGCACTGGCCCTGGCCGGGATGCCCGAGCCGCGCCAGCCCGTCGGCTGGGAGCTGTTCGCTGCGGAGTCCCCCGAGGACACCGGCGCGCTCCCCTACGCACTGACCGAGGACTTCACCGGCTCGCTGCCCAAGATCACCGACGACATGGTCTTCGGTCCGTCGGGCACCGACCTCTCCTACGACACCACCACCGCGCTGCCGATCGCCAAGGCCGGCAAGCGCCGCGCCGGTCCCGACGCCAAGCCGTCGGTGATCAAGCGGATCCCGTCCCTGCCCAGCCTGGTCGGCGTCGCCGTCCTCGCCGTCGCGGGTCTCGGTGCCGTCACGTCGGGTCGCACCGACCTGGTCAACGTCTCCGCCGGCCCGCTGCACCAGGCCGGCGCCCTGTCGGGCACCTCGGCCGTCGCCGTCGTGGGCAGCGCCCGCGAGGCCAGCCTGAGCCGCAGCGACAACCGCACCGAGGACGCCGACACGACCGCCGCGGCGATGGCGAAGGCCCTCACCAAGCTCCAGGCCGCCGCGCAGGTCCAGTCCGACAAGCGCAAGGCCAACCAGTGGCAGCTGCCGATGGCGCACGGCGTCTACCGGCTGACCGCCCGCTTCGGCGACTCGGGCCTGTGGGCGAACCGCCACACCGGCCTCGACTTCGCCGCGCCGGTCGGCACGCCGATCCACGCGGTCGCCAACGGCACGGTCAGCTCGGCGCAGTACAGCGGCGCCTACGGCAACCGCACCGTGATCACGCTCGATGACGGCACCGAGCTCTGGTACTGCCACCAGGTCCGCTTCGGGGTGAGCCCGGGCGAGTACGTCCACGTCGGCCAGGTGATCGGCTACGTCGGCGCGACCGGCCACGTCACCGGCCCGCACCTCCACCTCGAGGTCCGCCCCGGTGGTGGCGACCCGGTGGACCCGTTCACCGCGCTGGTCGCGCAGGGCCTGCAGCCCTGAGCCACCCCGACGACAGACAGATCAGGCCCGGCGATCCGCCGGGCCTGATCTGATTTCGGGGGTTCGGGTCGAGGCCGCTCAGAGCTTCTCGACCGGGGCGTAGCGCAGCAGCAGCCGCTTGACGCCCTCGCTGCCGAAGTCGATGTTGGCGACCGTCTTCTCCGCGACGCCCTCGATCGAGACCACGGTGCCCATCCCGAAGGTCTGGTGCAGCACCCGGTCACCGGGGTCGAGGGACGGGATCTGGGCCGGCTTCTTGGCCCGGGAGGCGGTGTCGGCCCGCAGCGCGGCACTGCTGAAGTTGCGCCGCCCCGCCGCGGTCGGGGCACCGAAGCCGGCGAAGCCCGAACCGCCGGAGCGGTCGCTGTCGCCGTACGCCGGCCGCGACCAGGAACTCTGCTCGGGTGCGGTTCGACGCCAGTCGATCAGATCCACGGGGAGCTCGTCGATGAAGCGGCTGGCCGGGTTGTGCATCGGGGCGCCCCAGGCGCTGCGCACGACCGCGCGGGAGATGTAGAGCCGTTCGCGGGCTCGGGTGATGCCGACGTACGCGAGTCGGCGCTCCTCCTCCAGCTCCGTGGTGTCACCGAGCGCGCGGGAGTGCGGGAAGACGCTGTCCTCCATGCCGGTGAGGAAGACGATCGGGAACTCCAGGCCCTTGGCGGTGTGCAGCGTCATCAGCGTGACGACGCCCTCGCCGTCGGTGGGGATCTGGTCGGAGTCGGCGACCAGCGCGACCCGCTCCAGGAAGTCGTCGAGGCCCGGGACGGGCGGCTCGGCGCCCTCCTCCAGGTCGGCCGGGTCGGCGCTCGGCCCGACCACCGGGCTGTCGGCGAACTCGCGGGCGACGGCGACCAGCTCGGCGAGGTTGTCGACTCGGCTGGCGTCCTGGGGGTCCTCGGAGGACTCCAGGGCCGCGAGGTAGCCCGAGCGGTCCAGCACGGACTCCAGGACGACGTCGGCGCGCTCGCCGCCGGCGACCATCGAGCCGAGCTCCTCCATCATCTCGACGAAGGCCTTGATCGGGTTCAGGGAGCGGCTGGTCAGGCCGGGGGCCTCGATCGCCCGGGTCAGCGCGGTCCAGAAGCTGATCCCCTCACGCTCGGCGAGGAGGTTGATCGAGGCGATCGCCCGGTCGCCGATGCCGCGCTTGGGGGTGTTGACGATCCGACGCAGGCTGACCTGGTCATCGGGGTTGGCCAGGGCGCGCAGGTAGGCCAGCGCGTCGCGGACCTCCTTGCGCTCGTAGAAGCGCACTCCCCCGACCACCTTGTACGGCTGGCCGGTGCGGATGAAGACCTCTTCGAAGACGCGGCTCTGGGCGTTGGTCCGGTAGAAGATGGCGACGTCGTTGGCGTGGTGGCCGTCGTCGATGAGCCTGTCGATCTCGTCGCTGACGAAGCGGGCCTCGTCGTGCTCGGTGTCGGCGACGTACCCGACGATCCGCTCGCCGTCCCCGGCATCGCTCCACAGTCGCTTGGGCTTGCGGCCCTTGTTGAAGTCGATCACCGCGTTGGCCGCCGACAGGATCGTCTGGGTGGAGCGGTAGTTCTGCTCGAGCAGGATCGTCTGGGCGTCGGGGAAGTCTGACTCGAAGTCGAGGATGTTGCGGATGTTGGCGCCGCGGAAGGCGTAGATGGACTGGTCGGCGTCACCGACGACCATCAGCTCGGCTGCGTCGACCCGCTGGCCGTCGAGCTCGTTCGGATTGGGGGCGCACAGCTCGTGGACGAGGGCGTACTGGGCGTGGTTGGTGTCCTGGTACTCGTCGACCAGGACATGGCGGAAGCGACGCCGCCAGGTCTCGCGCACCTCGGGGAAGTCCCGCATCAGCATCACGGTGGTCATGATCAGGTCGTCGAAGTCGAAGGCGCTGGCCTCGGCCAGGCGGCGCTGGTAGAGCGCGTAGGCCTTGGCGTAGATCTCCTCGACGCCGTTGGAGGCAGCGGCGGCCGCCTCCTTCACCCCGCGCAGTTCGTTCTTCTGGTCCGAGACCCAGTTGAGCACCTGCTGGGGCTGGTACTTCTTGGCGTCGAGCTCGAGGTCGTGGCAGACCAGCGTCATCAGGCGCTTGGAGTCCTGAGCGTCGTAGATCGTGAAGCTGGTCTTGTAGCCCAGCCGGGTGACCTCCTTGCGCAGGATGCGCACGCAGGCGGAGTGGAAGGTCGAGACCCACATGATCCGGGCGCGCTTGCCGACCAGCTCCTCGACCCGCTCCTTCATCTCGGCCGCGGCCTTGTTGGTGAAGGTGATCGCGAGGATCGAGCCGGGGTGGGCGTGACGCTGGCTGATCAGCCAGGCGATCCGTCGGGTCAGCACCCGGGTCTTGCCCGAACCGGCACCGGCGACGACGAGGAGCGGCGCGCCGGCGTGGACCACGGCGGCGCGCTGGGGCTCGTTCAGGCCGTCGAGAAGGTCCTCGGCACTCGGACCGCGTGGAGCGGCCGGTGGCGGGGTCGGGGCGGCAAAGGACTCAAGACCAGGGATCACAGACATGCTGGAACCAGCCTAGGGGGAACCACCGACAATCTCGGACCGCTCACACCCTGCTGCCGGAATACTCCTCCTTAGTTGAATGTTCCAGTGACTGTGAGCGATCAGCGCAAGAACATCGGCTTCCTGTCCTTCGGACACTGGACGCCCTCCCCGCAGTCCGCGACGCGGTCCGCGTCGGACTTCCTCCTGCAGTCGATCGATCTCGCCGTCGCGGCGGAGGAGATCGGCGTCGACGGCGCCTACTTCCGGGTGCATCACTTCGCCCGCCAGGCCGGCGCCCCCTTCCCCCTGCTGTCGGCGATCGGCGCCAAGACCTCGACCATCGAGATCGGCACCGGCGTGATCGACATGCGCTACGAGAACCCGTTGGCGATGGTCGAGAACGCCAGCGCCGCCGACCTGATCAGCGAGGGCAGGCTCCAGCTCGGCGTCTCCCGAGGCAGCCCCGAGCAGGTCGTCGACGGCTTCCGCTACTTCGGCTACGAGCCGGCAGAAGGCGACGACTCGGGCAGCGAGATGGCCCGCAGCCACACCGAGATCTTCCTCGAGCTGCTCAAGGGGAACGGCTTCGCCCAGCCGAGCCCTCGCCCGATGTTCGCCAACCCGCCGGGACTGCTCCGCCTGGAGCCGACCTCGGAGGGGCTGCGCGACCGGATCTGGTGGGGCGCCGGCTCCGACGCCACCGCCCGCTGGGCCGCCGAGCGCGGCATGAACCTGCAGTCCTCCACCCTCAAGGAGGACGAGTCCGGCGAGCCGTTCCACGTCCAGCAGCGCAAGCAGATCGAGGTCTTCCGTGAAGCCTGGAAGGAGGCCGGCCACGAGCGCACCCCGCGCGTCTCGGTCAGCCGCTCGATCATGCCGATCGTCACCGAGACCGACGCGATGTATTTCGGTGGCGAGGGCGAGAGCCGCGACCAGATCGGCTCGATCGACAGCTACCGGGCCGTCTTCGGCCGCACGTACGCCGCAGCCCCCGACAAGCTGATCGAACAGCTCGCCGAGGACGAGGCCATCGCCGCCGCTGACACCCTGCTGTTGACGGTGCCGAACCAGCTCGGGGTGGACTACAACGTCCACCTGATGGAGTCGCTCCTGACGCACGTGGCGCCGGGCCTCGGCTGGCGCTGACTTCCGGGTTCACCACCGCCGAGATCCGGGTTCACCACCGCCGAGATCCGGGTTCACCACCGGTGACTTCCGGATTCACCACCGGCGACTTCCGGATTCACCACCGGCGACTTCCGGATTCACCACCAAGCGCCGCCCTTCCGTGTCATGGAGGGGCGGCGCTTCGGTCTGTGCCTATGCGGGGCTATCCCACCAGCCCGCGCGAGCAGAGGATCCGATCGATGTCGATCCTGATCGCCGCCCTGCCCTCACGGTTCGATGACGGGGGCCGGTAGCGCTCGGCGTACAGCGTCGTCGCCCGCTCGATGCCGACCGGATCGAGCACGACGCTGGCCCGGCCCTCGATGGTCGACCACTGCCCGCGCTCGACCTGGCACACGGTGACGTGGGCGGTCTCGCCGTGGCGTTCGGCCTCGAGGATGTTGGTCACCTTGCGCGACGTGGCGCGGGTGATGATCCAGCCGCACTCGTTCTCCGCATCGAGCATCACCCCGACGGGCACCGTGTGCGGTCGCCCGTCGGGTCTCAGCGTGGTGAGCGTGCTCAGCCGGTACGTCGTGTAGAACTCCCACAGGGCAGATGGGAAGGCGTCCCATCCGGGACGGAAGGCGGTCATGCCCCCATTGTCCGGCGAAGCGTGACGAACCCGGATCTCGGCGGTGGCGAACCCGGAAGTCGCGCGTGGTGAACCCGGATCTCGGCGGTGGCGAACCCGGAAGTCGCGCGTGGTGAACCCGGAAGTCGGTCAGTAGGAGCCGTGGGCGGGCTTGAAGAAGAGAGCGACCAGCAGGTTCACCACGGTCAGGCCGAGGACGAGGTAGTACAGGGCCTGGGTGACCCGGGCCTTGCGACCGTTCGCCTCGACCAGGCCCAGGATGACCAGGCCGACCAGGAGCTTGATCCCGACCTTGGCGTGGTTGACCGTGACGTCGTCGTCGGACTCGAGCACGCCGACCAGGCCGAGACCGGCCAGGAACGCGATCCGCGCGCCCCAGCGGATGACCTGGGTGAAGGACCGCTCCGACTGCCCGAGCTGGGCGAGCAGGCCACCGGCCAGGGCGGCGAAGCCGAGCAGGTGAGCGGTGAGCAGGATGAGGCGCAGGATCTCCATGGGCGGATCCTAACAATCTGTCAGGAACTACAGCAGTCGGCGGTCGTTCGCCCACCGGGTGAGCTCGTGGCGCGAGGAGAGCTGGAGCTTGCGCAGCACCGAGGACATGTGGGTCTCGACCGTCTTGATTGAGATGAACAGCTCCTTCGCGACCTCCTTGTACGCGTAGCCGCGGGCGATCAGCCGCATCACCTCACGCTCGCGCTCCGAGAGCCGGTCGAGGTCCTCGTCGACCGCCGAGACGTCGATCGACCCGGCGAACGCGTCGAGCACGAAGCCGGCCAGGCGGGGGCTGAAGACGGCGTCACCGTCGGCGACACGGCGTACGGCATCGACCAGCTCGGGCCCGGTGATCGTCTTGGTGACGTAGCCGCGCGCACCCCCGCGGATGGTGCCGATCACGTCCTCGGCGGCATCGGAGACCGACAGCGCCAGATAGAGCGGCCCGGGCGCGCGCCGCATCACCTCGACCCCGCCGCCGCCGGGCAGGTGCACGTCGAGGAGTACGACGACCGGGGACGCCCCACGGATCACCGCGACCGCCTCGTCGACGTCGGCGCCCTCCCCGAGGATGGTGATCGGACGCCGCGCGGCCTCCGAGCCACCCGATCCGCCCGATCCGCCCGATCCGCCCGGACCACCCGTGGCAGCCGCCTCGGCCGCCATCTCGGTCTCCAGCTCGGCGTGCACCCCGCGCCGGAACATGGCGTGATCGTCGACGATCACCACCCCGATCTCGGCCGGGTCGCCCGTCGTGGGTCCGTCGGTCTCACTCATGCCTGGCTCACTCATGCCTGGTCCTCCTGCTCCCGTGCCGGGCTCCGCATCGGCATCCGCAGATGCACCTCGGTGCCCTCCCCCGGCGCGGACTGCACCTGCGCGACGCCACCGTGGCGTCGCATCCTGTCGATGATGGAATCGGTGACTCCGTGCCGATCCTCGCCGATCGCCTCCCGGTCGAAGCCGACCCCGCGGTCGCGGACGAAGACCTCGGCCTCGTTGCCGCCCACCTCGGCGTAGAGCGAGACCTGCGTGACGCCGGCGTGCTTGGCCGCGTTGGTCAGGGCCTCCTTGCTGGCCGCGACCAGCGGGCGCAGCTCCTCGGTGAACGCCACGTCGCCGACGACCACGACCTCCACCGTGAGGCCACGGGTGTCCTCGACCTCGGCGGCCACCGCCCGCAGCGCGCTGGCCAGGGTCTCGGGGCCGTCCGCGTCGCCGGCGTACAGCCAGGACCGCAGGTCCCGCTCCTGGGCGCGGGCCAGCCGGGCGACCACGGTCGGGTCCGCGGCGCTCTTCTGGATCAGGGCCAGGGTCTGGAGCACCGAGTCGTGCAGGTGGGCGGCCACGTCGGCCCGCTCCTGGGTACGGATCCGCTCCTCGCGCTCGGCGGAGAGGTCGCGAGCCAGCCGGGCCAGCAGCGGCCCGACCATCAGGGCCAGCGCCCCCAGCACCAGGATGACGGTGACGCCCAGACCGGTCACGGTCGCGTTCATCACCGCGACGTAGACCGCCGCCAGCGCCAGCAGCGTCAGCCCCGCGCCGATCCGCACCCAGGACTGCCAGCCCCGGCCGAACAGCACTCGCATCGGGTCGATCCGGCCGGCGCTGTCGATCCACCGCTCGCGCTGGGCCTCGTCGGCCTGGCGCCAGATCAGGCCGATGCCGACGCCGGCCAGCAGCAGCGGCCAGAACGCCTGGCGGAGCCCGAAGACCGCCTCGAGGATGAAGATCACGCCCACCCCCAGCGCCGCCAGGGCGACGGTCGGCCCGGCATCGGCCAGCCGGCGGATCGGTCCGGGACGCCGCCCGCCCCGGGAGGCGGACTCGCCCCCCGGGGTGGAGACCTCGAACCGGTCCCGCGAAGGCAGCGCCGCCCACAGCGCCAGGTAGAAGACGGCACCGAAGCCGCCCAGCGCGCTCAGCACGATGAAGGAGACCCGCGTCCACAGCACCGGGACCGCCAGATGCTCGGCAAGTCCCGCCGCGACTCCCCCGAAGATCGAGTTCTCGGTGTCGCGGGTGGCACGCCGTACCGGCGGGTCCAACGGCGTCCGGGGGAAGGTCTGCTGGGTCATGATGGCTCCATCGTCGCCCATCGGGCGCGGCGCGCGCGATGCGGTGATCCCCTGACCCACCCCTGAATCGGTCGCGCGGGTCGGCCGGGGCGGCTCAGGGTGCCTCAGGTCCGGTTCAGGGTCGCCCCCGATACCGCGACGCTGGACGAGCCGCCAGGCTGGAGCCATGAGCGACACCGGCACCCAGGCACCCCAGGGACCACGGACGAACCGCGACGACCTCCGCGATCTCGGCCGGCTGGTCCGCACGACCTCCTCCAGCCCCGAGAACCGCCACGTCGCCGGTGTCGCCGGCGGCATCGCGCGCCACCTCGACATCGACCCGATCATCGTCCGGATCGCCCTGGTGATCTCCGTCTTCTTCGGCGGCTCCGGCCTGATCGTGTACGGCGCCGGCTGGCTGTTCATGCCCGACGAGCGCGACGGCAAGGCGATCGTCACGGTCGACGCACGCTCTCGCACCTTCGTGCTGTGGCTGGGCCTCGCTCTCGGCGGCCTGGCCGCGATCAGCGACATCGCCGGCGGCTTCAACTTCCCGTGGTGGCTGGTCGTGGTGCTCCTGGTCTGCCTCGGCCTGAGCCAGGTCTGGGGACGGCGCTCGGATCCCGAGGCCGACCGCGGCGCTGCCGAGATCGCCGTCGCCGACGCCCTGGAGCAGGCCCAGGCCAGCACCCAGGAGGCCTTGGAACGGGCCAAGCGCGAGGCGGACGCAGCACGGATCGTGGCGCTGACCAAGGCCCAGGTGGCTACCGAGCAGGCACTGGCCAAGGCCCGCGAACACGCCGACCGTGCCGCCGCCCGCCGGCTGCGCGGCTCGACCAAGCGCGGACCGCTGCTCTTCTGGTTCACGATGGCCCTGGTCATCCTGGCCGAGATCGGCCTGGGCGTGATCGACGCCGCCGGCGCCACCGTCGCCGAGCCCGCCTACCCGGCCCTGGCGCTCGGACTGATCGCCCTGATGCTGCTGGTGGGCTCGGTCTGGGGTCGCGCCGGGGGGCTGATCGCCGCCGGCCTGATCGCGGCACTGTGGCTCGGCGGTGCGGTCACCCACGACCGCTGGGGCACCAACGACACCGTCAACGCCCGGCCGGTGACGGCCTCGGCCGTCGACGACTCCTACCGGATCGGGGGCGGGGACCTCACCCTCGACCTGCGCGACGTCACCGACCTGACCGGCCTCGACGGCCGCCGGATCGAGCTGCACGCCAACGTCGGCACCATCCGGGTCTACCTGCCCAGCTCGATCGGGGTCCGCGCTACGGCGAAGGTCTCCGGCGTCGGCCACCTGGACGTCCTGGGCCACGAGCAGGGCGGGATCAACCTCAACGCCAGTGCCGGCGACTCCCCCGTGACCGGCCAGCCCACCGTGACCATCGACGCCAGCGTGGCGGTCGGCGACATCCGCATCACCACGCCGAACGAGAGCGAGAACTGAGATGACCCCCCCTCCCGTCGAGCCGACCGCCGGTCAGACTCCCGAGCCCGACACCACGCACGACACCAGGTTCGACACCACGCCTGACACCACGTCTGACATCGCGCCGGACGTCGCAACGACCGGCGAGGCCACCTCGCCGACGATCAGCTTCACCAAGGAGACGCCGACCGCTGCGTTCTCCCCCGACGAGCCCCCTGCGCAGACCGAGCCCACTGACCCGACGGACCCGACTGGGCCGATCGGACAGACCGAGCAGAGCGAGCCGAGCGAGGTGGAGCCCTGGGAGCCCGCACGCCGCACCTCCGGCTGGCACCCGCTCAACATCGGCCAGCTGGTGATGAGCCTGGCCTTCGCCTGCATGGTCGGTGCCTGGGCGCTGGTGCAGACCGACACCGTCACCGGCGACGACATCCGCTGGCTGATGCCGATCCCGTGGCTGATCGCCGGGGCGGTCGGCCTGATCGCGACAGCGGTGACGAGCGCCCGCCGCCACGGCGTACGCCGTTAGAGGGCGGGCACCAACCCACGGGCCGTCAGCGCGACCTCGGGGTCGTCGCTGAAGACACCGTCGACCCCGGCGTCGAGGAAGCGCCGCGCCTGGGCGACGTCGCCGCGCAGCGTCCAGGCGAAGACGTA
The DNA here is from genome assembly GCF_030150155.1 of Nocardioides sp. Lineage (GTDB taxonomy): Bacteria > Actinomycetota > Actinomycetes > Propionibacteriales > Nocardioidaceae > Nocardioides. The sequence goes on along the minus strand of NZ_JASLGR010000030.1, from coordinate 34,094 downwards.
GAGCCCGGCCCGGTGCGCCTCGGCCACCAGCCCGGTCTCGACCGTGTCCCCGGCGAGCACCAGGCTCCGGTCGGGCCCGATCGCGTCGGCGTACGCCGCCACCGCATCGCACCGGAAGGGCTGGTCGGCCTCCAGCAGCTGCACCAACGGCAACGTGGTGGCCGGGGAGATCAGCCGCAGGAACTGCTCGTCGAAGGACTGGATCCAGACCCGCTTGCCGCGCCGGTCGAGGCGGTGGTCGCGCAGGGTGGCCAGCAGCGGGCCGGCGATCGGCAGCCCGGCGGCCGCGAAGTAGGCGGGGTTCTTCACCTCAAGGTGGAGGCCGATCCGGCGCCCGGCGGCAGCCGACTCGGCCGCAAGCAGCAGGAGCAGCTCGTCGAGGGTCGGGATACGGCGGGACTCGGGGGTGAGCGTGCGCAGCTCGGCCAGGGTGAAGTCGTCGACGAACCAGCCCTCCAGGAGCTGGTCCCCGACCACCCGGGTGGTCCGCCGCTCGGCGTACTGCGGAAGCAGCGCCACGTCGGTGGTGCGCGACAGCTCGGTGTCGTGGACCAGCACCAGGACGCCGTCGGAGGAGACCTGGACGTCGGTCTCCACCGAGTCGGCGCCTGCGCGGCAGGCGAAGCGGAAGGAGGCCAGGGTGTTCTCAGGGAGGTGTGACGGCGCACCGCGGTGCCCGATCACCAGCCCCAAGCCGAGCGAGGTCATGCCTCCAGGCTCATCGCCCCAGGTGTCACCCCAGCACCATCGAGGTGAACACGAGCCGTCGCCTCAAGGACGGCTCACGGTCAGCTCAGGGGCGGTCCTCCCCGTCCCAGGTGACGCCCTCGCGGATCACGCGGGCCGGAGCGCCGGCCACCGCGACCTGGGCCGGCACCTTCTGGTTGCGCACCATCGCGCGTGCCCCCACGACCGAGCCGTCGCCGATCTCGACATCCCCGGTCACGATCGCGTCGCGGCACAGCCACACGTGTTCCCCGAGCCGGATGTGGCCGCCGTACGGATTGAGTCGGGCTCCGGTGGCGACGTCGGTGAGCCGGTGCATGTCGTCGGTGGCGAGGTAGACGTCGGCGGCCCAGAGCTGGTCGTCGGCGCAGTAGATGGAGCCCCCGTTGCGGGCGTCGATGATCGCGCAGCGGGTGGCGACCACGTGGCCGACCAGCACGATCGAGGAGCCGGCGCCGCAGTAGATCTCCGCGGCGGTCAGCGCGCAGCCGGGCCCAAGGAAGATCAGCTCGTCGTCTCCCCCGACCAGCATCGAGACCACGTGCTCGATGTCGGTGGCGATCACGATCAGCACGTTGCTGAACGGATAGAGGGTGAGCGTCTCCAGCAGCCCGTCGTGAATGACGACACCGGGTGCCAGATAGATCGCGCTGCCCGAGCCGGGCCACCAGGCGGGCAGGTCGGAGTCGGCGATGGCGCGCAGGTCCAGACCGTCCAGCACCTCCGCCGGGACACCGGAGGCGGTCAGCCGCTGACGATGCTCGGTCGTGAGCGACGCTCCGAGGGTCCACGACCGAGGTGAAGTCATGGGCTGATTCTGCCCTAGTTGTGGGCTAGGTTTCGGTGGGTGAAGATCTCGATGGCTCTCCAGTACGCCGGAAACCCCCGCGACGCCGCCGATCAGGTGGTCGAGCTGGAAAAGGCAGGACTCGACCAGGTCTGGGTTGCTGAGGCCTACGGCTTCGACGGCGTCTCGCTGCTGGGCTACCTGGCGGCCAAGACCGAGACCGTCGAGATCGGCGCCGGCATCCTCAACGTCTTCTCCCGCACGCCGGGCGCGATGCTGCAGACCGCCGCCGGGCTGGACAACGTCTCCGGCGGCCGCGCGATCCTCGGCCTGGGCGCCTCGGGGCCGCAGGTGATCGAGGGGTTCCACGGGATGCCCTACGACAAGCCGCTGGGGCGCACCCGCGAGATGATCGAGATCCTGCGGATGGGCCTGCGCCGCGAGCCGCTGGTCTACTCCGGCAAGCACTTCACCCTGCCGCTGCCCGAGGGCCAGGGGCTCGGCCTGGGCAAGCCGCTCAAGCTGCTCACCCGCCCCGAGCGCGCCGACCTGCCGATCTGGATCGCCGCCCTGGGTGATGCCAACGTGGCGCTGACCGCCGAGGTCGCCGACGGCTGGCTGCCGATCCTGTTCGCCCCCGAGCACGCCGACAAGGTCTGGGGCGAGGCCCTGGCGAAGGGCACCGCGAAGCGCTCGGCCGACCTCGGTCCGCTCGAGATCAGCGCCGGTGGCCTGGTCGCGATCGGCGACGACGTCAAGGGCCTGCTCGACTTCGTCAGGCCGCACGTGGCGCTCTACGTCGGCGGCATGGGCGCCAAGGGCAAGAACTTCTACAACCACCTGATCTCCTCCTACGGGTGGGAGAAGGAGGCCGCGGAGATCCAGGAGCTCTACCTCGCCGGCCACAAGAAGGAGGCCGAGGCGAAGGTCCCGCTCGAGCTCCTGGAGCTGATCAGCCTGGTCGGCCCGGAGTCCTACGTGAAGGAGCGGATCGCCGCCTTCGCCGAGGCCGGCGTGACCAGCCTCCAGGTGATCCCGGTCGACGAGAACCCGGCGTCGGTGATCTCGCGGCTCAAGGAGTGGAGCAACTAGACGCAACTCCGAGCGCGCCTCACCGACGCCGCTGCCCCCACACCACCCCGAGTGCGAGGTGGGAGGTGACACCGAAGTGGTCCATCGCGTCGGCGAGACGCCGCCGACCGGTGCGTTCGGAAATGCCGAGGATCCGCGCGGCTGCCTCGAGCGTGGAACCGGTCGCCATCAGACGGAGCAACGGGTCCCAACTGTCGGCCGGGGTGTGCGGCGAGACGGCTCCCACCCACAGTCGGTCGAATGCCCAGGACGCCAGCCCCGCAAGAGCGGGGCTGGCGATCGCCACCACCGACGTCGGCCAGTGCTCACCCCACTGCAACGGCAAGGCCACGATCTGGCCGTCCGCGACCCAGAACCACGACGGCGGCTCATGCATGAACCGGATCTCCACCCCCGCTGCCAGCTCATCCGACATCCGGCGTTGCAGAGCCGGGGCGACGGCGTCGGTGACACTGCCGAGCACGCGTGCCCGGTTGCCGGGGGCGGCGATCACTTGGTGCCACGACTCTTGAAGGGCCGGATCGGCCACCGCCAGAGAGGAAGCATCGGGCAGGACGATGTCGGTCTCGCGCAACGGCATCCGTCTGAGCAGGTGGTGCCACAGGTCGGTCACCGCGCTCTCGCCGTGGAACAGCTCCACGCTCAACCGGGGCACGTCGTCCCCGAGTGCCTGCGCCGCAACCAGATCAGGCAACGCCTCCACGGTCGACGTCATCTGCTCGACGAGAGTGCCCAGGTCGGCCAGCAAGGCGGAGGCCTGACGACGTACGTCGGCAGCGACGGCCCCGGCGGGCTGCTCGTAGATGACCCGCTCGCCGGCGAGCACCAGATACCCCGCCTCCGCCAAGGCATCGAGCTGGCGGCGCGTGGTGCCCACGTCGCGGCGGGCCAGCGACGCGATGTCGGTCACCGTGGCCGCGCCGGATCGGAGTCCGACGGCGAGCAGATCCAGTGCGAGTACCACCGGGCCATCGTTGCATCGCCCAGGAGGAACTGGTGGTCGGGACCTACGTCCTCTCGTGGTGACCAGTCCCTGACATGGCCAGAATCGGACATCGCTTCCCCGGCCGCTGCCATCACCCTGAGTACCTGGTGGCCGTACTGCGCTGCCGCGAATCGACACTGAAGGACCCCGATGAACCTCACCTCTCGCCGCATCGGCGTCGGCCTGGCCTCCGCCGGCCTGATCTGCCTCGGCCTCACCACCGCCCCGGCGCATGCCGATCCCGCGCCGTCGACGGCGGGCACCTCGATCGACCTGAACGCGGCGGCGTACGGCTTCAGCTACGCTGCCGACTTCGCTGTCTCCCCCGACGACTCCACCGCGTACGTGGCCGGATACGGCCAGGCTGAGGAGACCATGGTCGAGGCGATCGACCTCGCCACCGGCAGCGCCGAGATCCTCGACACGAGCGAGGCCGCGGGCCTGGTCACCACCCCGACCGGCGTCTTCTTCACCGCTGGCGGAGACGTCTGGTCCTGGTCCGGCAACAGCGAGGACGAGGCGGTCCGCTATGCCTCACCGGAGGGTGTCGCGGCCTCCGCCTTCACCCTGGTCGACGGTGTTCCCGTCGCCGTCGGAATCGCCGACGACGACCCCCACTCACCCTTCACCTGGACAGCGCACGCTGACGCCGCCCCGACCGCCGTGGCGCAGCTCACCTACGTCCCCGACAACGCCACCCTCGTCGACCTCACCTTCGTCGATGGGGCGAGCCAGCCGGTGGTGATCGGCTCGACCTGGGAGGAGGACGGACAGGGCGGCTGGTTGTGGACGCCCGAGGAGTCGACGAACCTGGGCGGCTACCAGCCGGTCGACCTGCTCAAGGCCTCCGACCACCAGGTTCTCGTCTCCGGTGGCGCACAGAACGACCTCCACTCCTACACCGTGGCTGCCGACGGCACCCTCAGCAACACAACCGACGTCTTCATCGGCAACACTGCGGGAAGGATGACCCTCTCCGACGACCATCAGCAGGTCTACCTCGGGACCAACCAGACGCTCACCATGGTGGACCTGGACAAGCTCGCGAAGTACGCCGACGAGAGTCTCTACCCGCGCTGGTACTCCTTCAACGACGACGATCTGCGCATGACGTCCTTCGTCGTCTCCGCTGCCAGCCGGACGGCATGGGCCCTGGATCCGGGGTCCTCGAGGATCGTGATCGCCGGGGCGCCGACGCCCGGCCACCCCACCGCGCGAGCCACTGCCAGTGACCCGAACTCGATCACTGTCACGTGGGACGCGGACTACGACACCACGCACATCGTGACCGCCACACCGGTGAACGCACCTGCGTCGGTCAAGCCCCGCACCTTCACCGTCACCAACTCGCACGGGTGTGACGTCGACGAGACCACCACCAGCTGCAGCCTCGGTGACGCCACCACCCTCGCAGCCGGAACCACGTACGCCATCACGATCGCGGTCAGCGATGCCCTCTTCGTCGGCGACCCGGTCAGCGTCGGAACCGTCACCACCGCTCCGCCGTTCGTCGCTCACCCCAGCGCCTTCCGGATCACCGGCACCGCCAGGGTCGGCGGCACGCTGTCGATCGCACCGTCAGCCGGCGCGTGGGCACGCGGTGCCACGGTCACCTACACCTGGGCCATCAACGGGACCCCGTTCGCCACCGGCACGCGGGTGGTGCTGGCCAAGGCCCAACTCGGCGGTTACCTCGCGGTTGCGGCCACGGGCACCCTGCCCGGCTTCACCACCTGGTTCGCCTACGCCGCCGGTCTCAGCACCCCGATCGCGGCTGCCGCAGCACCGCCGACCGTGAAGGTCACCGCTGCCCCTCAGGTGAAGACGAAGGGCAAGACCAAGGTGGGCACGAAGCTCACCGTCACGAAGCCGAAGGCTCCCGCCGGCGCGACGACCAGCTACCAGTGGCTGCGCAACGGCACTGCCATCAAGGGCGCCACCAAGGCCACGTACAAGCCGACCAAGAAGGACAAGAAGAAGGTCCTCTCGGTGCGGGTCACCGTCACCCAGGCCGGCCACGCCCCGTACGTGAAGGTCATCCGCGTCGGCAAGGTCTCCTGAGCCCTCCGACCCGGCAGGCACGAACGAAACGGTCCTCCCCCGTGGGGAAGGACCGTTTCGTCGTTCTGCGGGATGCGGACCGTGAGCGCTAGCTTCTGCCGCTGCTGGTCCGAGCCCGACGGCTGACCGAGTCGATCGCGACAGCGAGCAGCAGGACACCACCGGTGACCATGAACCGCACCGAGCTGTCCACGCTCAGCAGGTTCAGGCCGTTGGAGATCGCCTGCAGCACCAGGATGCCGAGCAGGGCGGCGTACGCCGACCCGCGCCCGCCGAACAGCGACGTGCCGCCGATGACGGCCGCGGCGATCGCGGTCAGGTTCGTGTCCGTCGTACCGCTGGCCTGGGAGACCGAGGTCTGGAGTCCTGCGGCCAGCAGACCACCGACGGCCGCGAAGAAGGACGTCAGGGCGAAGACCGAGAGGTAGACCCCGGTCACCTTGATGCCCGAGCGCCGGGCGGCCTCGACCTGTCCGCCGACGGCGAAGACGTGCCGTCCCCAGCGGGTGCGGCGCAGCACGAAGTCCATCACGATCACCAGGGCGACGAAGAAGACGAACAGGTAGCTGAACCCGCGGTCGCGGTTGACGTACCAGGCCAGCAGCCCGAGGCCGACCGCGAGGCCGACGGCCTGGAGGCCGATCATCGGCATCCACGGGGTGCTCAGACCGGCCGCCTTGCGGGCTCGTGTCCGCCACAGCGTGCTGGCCACGAAGACCAGCACGACGAGCGCGACCAGCACGTACGACGCCGCCGGGCTGACCCACTCGGTGCGGGCGAAGGAGCGCAGCCAGGCGTCGTTCTTGAGGTTGATCGTGCCGTCCTTGCCGAGCACGTAGAGCAGCAGGCCCTGGAAGGCCATCAGACCGGCCAGGGAGAAGACGAAGGACGGCACCCCGACCCAGACGAAGAGCGCCCCGTAGACCAGGCCGATCGCCAGGCCGACGAGCATCGAGATCGCGATCGCCACCCACTCGGCGTAGCCGTGGTTGACCACCGCGACCGCCATGATCGCCGAGGCCAGACCACTCACCGAGCCGACCGAGAGGTCGATCTCGCCGAGCAGCAGGACCAGCACGATGCCGAGCGCGATCACCCCGGTCGGCGCGGCGAACTGGGTGATCGAGACGATGTTGCGCGAGGACAGGAAGCTGGAGTCGGCGCTGTAGAAGCCGATGCAGATCACGAACAGGCCGAGCACGACCGGCAGGCTGCCGAGCTCACCGGAACGGAGCCGACGCAGCTGGGAGCGGACGATGCCGCCCAGGCCCTGGTTCTGGATCAGCCGCTCGTCGGCCAGGTCGGCGGCGACACTGCCCGCAGCGGGCTGGCCGGACTGGCCGGGCTGGCTCGGCGGAGCTGTCTTCTCACTCATGGCTGCCCTCCTGAGTGTGGCGTTGGCTGCGGGCGGCGACGACGTTGTCGGAAGCGCCCGTGATGGCGGCCACGAGCTGCTCGGTCGTCGTGGACTTCACGTCGAACTCGGCGGCGTTCTTGCCCAGCCGAAGCACGAAGATCCGGTCGGCCACTGCCTGCACATCGGCCATGTTGTGACTGATCAGGATGACGCCGAGGCCCTGGTCGCGCAGCCGCTCGACGAGGTTGAGCACCTCGGCGGTCTGGGCCACGCCCAGCGCCGCGGTGGGCTCGTCGAGCAGGATCACCTTGGGGGCGCCGACCAGGCTGCGCGCGATCGCGACGGTCTGACGCTGGCCGCCCGACAGCGATGCGATCGGGATCCGGACCGACGGGATCTTGGCCGAGAGGCTGCGCAGCAGCCGCCAGGACTCCTTCTCCATCGCGACCTCGTCGAGTACGCCGAGGGAGCCGCGCTCCTGGCCGAGGAAGAGGTTGGCGACCACGTCTAGGTTGTCGCACAGGGCCAGGTCCTGGAAGACCGTGGCGATGCCGAGGCCCTGGGCGGCCGACGGGCCGGGGACCCGGACCTCGGAGCCGCTGATCCGGATCGATCCCTCGTCGGCCTGGTAGACCCCGGAGATGATCTTGATCAGGGTGGACTTGCCGGCGCCGTTGTCGCCGACCAGGGCGACGACCTCGCCGGGCTTGACGTCGAGGGAGACGTCCGTCAGCGCCTGGACGGCGCCGAAGCGCTTGGTGATACCCGACAAGGACAGGACGGCGTCCGCCGAAGCGGCCGCCGCCCCGCCCTTCCCGAGCGTGTCGGGGGCGTTCATCAGGAGAGTCCCGCCGCCTTGCACGCCGCGGCGTAGTCGGAGGTGCAGATCTGGGCGGCGGTGTAGAAGCCGTCCTTGACCACGGTGTCCTTCACGTTGTCCTTCGTCACCACGATCGGGGTGAAGATGTAGGACTTCACACTCTGGTACTCGCTCTGCGCGATCCCGGTGGTGGTGGTCGCGGCCGGGGTCTCGCCCTTGGACAGGGCCACCGCGACCTCGGCGGCGGTGTCGGCCTCGATCTTGATCGGCTTGTAGATCGTCATCGACTGCTCACCGGCCAGGATCCGCTGGATCGCGGCGAGCTCGGCGTCCTGACCCGTGATCGGAGGCAGGTTCTTGGTCGTGAAGCCGCCGCCGGTGAGGGCGGCGACGACGCCGCCGGCCTGGCCGTCGTTGGCGGCGTACACGCCGTTGATCTCACTGGTCTTGTACTTGCTCAGCTGGTCGGTGACGAACTGCTGGGCGTTGTCCGGGCTCCAGTCCGGGTTGTCGTACTCCTTGCCGAGCAGCTTGAGGCCGCTGGTCTTGAAGACGCTCTCGGCACCCTTCTTGAACTGGGCCGCGTTCGGGTCGCTCGGCGCACCGTTGAGCATCAGGTAGTTGCCCTTGTTGCCCATCGCCTTGACCAGTGCCTCGGCCTGCATCTTGCCGACGGTCTCGTTGTCGAAGGACAGGTAGTAGTCGGCGCCGGAGATGAACCGGTCGTAGGCCACCACCGGGATCTTGGCGTCGTGAGCGGACTGGACCATCCCGCCCGCACCGTCACCGTTGACCGGGTCGAGCACGATCACCTTGGCACCGGCGTTGATCGCGCTGTCGACCTGCTGGTTCTGCTTGGTCTCGTCCTGGTCAGCGTTGTAGTACTTCACGTTGCAGTCCGAGCAGAGACTCGCCACAGCCTTCTCGAAGAGCGGCTTGTCGAACGTCTCGTAGCGGGTCGTCTTCGACTCCGGGAGCAGGAGCGCGATGGTCGCGCCCTTGCTGCTGGAGCCCTTGGACGACGTGTTGTCCGAGCTACCGCAGGCCGTCAGGGCACCGGCGCCGGCCAGCAGCGCGACACCGAGGACAGCCGTCCGTCGAATGGAACTGATCACGATTGGTCTCCTCGAATCGGGGCGGCCATACCACCGCCTCACCGATTTCGAGTGTCATACGTCACAAGATTGCCGTCAAGGATTGAAGGTAAAACGTCCCCAATCGGGCGTATACCTACTTTTGTCATTACGCCTTGACGTTAAAGCCTGGGGCCTGCACAGTGATCCTCATGGCGCGCCAGAACCCGTCACCGGGCTCCCACGCGTCGCTGCGTTCAGCGAACCAGCGACGCGTCCTCGACGTACTCCGCGCCAGCACCACGGACCACACCCAAGCCGAGCTGGCCCGTGTCACCGGGCTCGCACCCGCCACGGTCTCCAACATCGTGCGCGACCTGACCGCCGCCGATCTGGTCGAGGCCGAGGCCGGCAGCGGTCGGCGCGGATCCTCGGTCCGGCTCAGCCGCAAGGCCGGCCTGGTGGCCGGCGTCGACTTCGGTCACTCCCACATCGCCGTCGCGATCGGCACGTTGACCGGGGAGATTCTGGCAGAGGCCCGGGAGCGTCTGGAGAGCACCCACGCGTACGACGACTCGCTCAAGCTCGCCGCGCGGCTGATCCGCGAGCTGGCCCCCGACGACGCCCCGGTGATGCGGGCCGCGATGGGCATCCCGGCCCCGATGACCGAGAACGTCGTCCAGGGCCCCGGCATCCTTCCGGGCTGGAACGGCGCCGACAGCCGCGCCCAGGCCGAGAAGATCTTCGGCCTGCCCGTCGACGTCGAGAACGACGCCAACCTGGGCGCCCTGGCCGAGCACCGTCGTGGGGTCGCGCACGGCTTCCACAGCTCGGTCTTCGTCAAGATCTCCTCCGGTGTCGGTGCCGGGATCATGCTCGACGACCAGCTCTTCCACGGCGCCTCGGGCACCGCCGGCGAGCTCGGTCACCTCACCCTGGACGCGGCCGGACCGATCTGCCGCTGCGGCGGCCGCGGCTGCCTGGAGGCCTACACCTCGATCAACACCGTCCTGGCCCGTACCGCCGGACAGCTCCCGGCGGCGACCCTCGACGACGTGATCGAGGCGGCCGAGGCCGGCGAGGCCTCGGCCCGGCGCGCGCTCGAGGACGCCGGCATGCACCTGGGCTGGGGCCTGGCCAGCGTGGCGAACCTGATCAACCCCGAGATCATGGTGATCGGCGGGGACATGGCCCGCGCCGGTGAGCTGCTGCTGGAGTCAGCGCGGATCGGCCTGCGCCGCCACGCCCTCGACAACGTCGCCCAGACCCCCGTGCGGACCAGTGACCTCGGCCACCGTGCCAGCCTGCTCGGAGCCGTCCTGCTCGCCGCCGAGCAGACCGAGCTGACCCTCCCCTGAGTCACCTGGGTCACGTGGGGACGGCGCCACCGGACCCAGCAGCGCATCCGGTACGACGTCCACGGAGCCGCCACTGACGTCGGCGAGCACCACCAGCACATGCCGAGCCAGCCGGGTGGCGAGCTGCTCTTGGGACTCGTCGTCGTGGTCGAGCCACCACAGGATCGAGGCGTCGACCATCCCGACCAGCGAGGAGACCACCCCCTCGGGCGGACCGATCGGCACCTCCAGGTGCGCCACCAGCGCCACCACCAGGTCGCGCAGGAACCGCTCCCGGCTCAGCCGGGTGCGCTGCAGCGCCCGGGTCTGGGGCCGTGAGGCGAGGAACCGGTACAGATTGGGGTGGTCGGCGGCCCAGGCGACGGAGACCTCCGTCAGGCGGGCGACGAGCGTGCGCGGCGTACCGGGTTCGGCAAAGACGGCGCGGACCTGATCGACCAGGTCGGCCGAGGCCACCACCGCGACGGCGACGTCGAGCTCCTCCTTGCCGGCGAAGAGGCGGTACATGTTGGGTCGCTGGACGCCGGCCCTGCTCGCGATCTGGGCCATCCCGACGTCGGGACCGATCTCGAGGATCGCCTCGATCGCGGCGGCGATCACCTGTTCACGGCGGTCGTCGGCGGCCGGAAGCGCCTCGGCATGGAGCCGGGGTGCCCACAGCACGGCCAGCCGATGCCAGTGCTCCGCGTCCCTCACGGGGGTCACGGTACGGGGCGAACTCCTTGTGGCGACACCTCCCGCCATGTTAGGAACGCTCTGATACACCGTGTATCAGCCCTCTGACTGGAAGAGCAGACCCCCATGCCGCCTCGCCGTTCACCCTGGATGGACTCCGACCTCGACGACTTCCGCGCCCTGGCGCAGACGTTCATGAGCAAGGAGATCACCCCGCACATCAGCCGGTTCATCGAGAACAAGCACGTCGACCGGGAGCTGTGGGTCTCGGCCGGCGCCGTCGGTCTGCTCTGCGCCTCCGTCCCCGAGGAGTACGGCGGCGGGGGCGGCACCTGGGCCCACGAGGCGATCCTGATCGAGGAGCAGGCCTACGCCGGAGACTCCAGCTGGGGCGCCTCGCTGCACAGCGGCATCGTCGCGCACTACCTGCTCGCCTACGGCTCCGAAGAGCAGAAGCAGCGCTGGCTCCCCCGGCTCGCCTCGGGCGAGGCGGTGGCCGCGATCGCGATGACCGAGCCCGGCACCGGCTCCGACCTCCAGTCGGTGCGGACCAAGGCGCTCAAGGACGGCGACGACTACGTGATCAACGGCGCCAAGACGTTCATCACCAACGGCTCCCAGGCCGATGTCGTGCTCGTCGTGGTCAAGACCAACCCCGAGGAGAAGGCGTCGGGCATCTCGCTGGTGATCGTGCCGACCGACACCCCCGGCTTCCGCCGCGGGCGGGTACTCGACAAGATCGGGATGCGGGGCCAGGACACCTGTGAGCTCTTCTTCGACGACGTACGCGTGCCGCAGGCGAACCTGCTGGGGCCCGAGGAGGGCCAGGGGTTCGTCCAGCTCATGCTCCAGCTCCCCCAGGAGCGCCTGATCGTGGCGATCAGCTGCCTGGCCGCCGCCGAGGCGGTGGTCGACCTGACCCGCACCTACACCGAGGAGCGCGAGGCGTTCGGCAGGCCGATCTCGGCGTTCCAGAACACCAAGTTCACCCTCGCCGAGGTCTTCACCGAGGTCCGCGTGATGCGCTCCTTCATCGACGAGTGCATCACCCTGCACCTGACCGGCGACCTCGACATCCCCACCGCCGCGATGGCGAAGCTGTGGGCCTCCGAGCGCGCCCAGAAGGTGGTCGACAAGTGCCTCCAGCTGCACGGCGGCTACGGCTACATGAACGAGTACCCGGTGGCGCGGGCCTGGGCCGACCTCCGCGTCTCCCAGATCTACGGCGGCACCTCGGAGATCATGAAGGAGATCATCGCCCGCTCCCTGCCGGCCACCTGACCAGAACCTGCCATCTCCCTGACTGTGCGCGCTCGCGCACGCTCGCCGATGTTTGAGGCACTCCATGACGGGTAGGTATCAAGTCCCGTCACTGAAGGAGGAAACGATGGCGTTTGTGCTCTGGCTCATTGCAGTGGTCTTGGTGATCTCCGGGATCGTCGCCCTGTTCAGGGGGCAGATCCTGTGGGGGATCGTCTTGATCGTCGTCGGTCTGTTGGTCGGACCCGGGGGTGTCTCGATCTTCACGTAGACCGCATCGTCCCCTCTGCGGGAACAACGAAGGGCCACGACCGTCACGGTCGTGGCCCTTTCGTCGGAGTGAGTGGGTCAGCTCCCAGCCGGCGAGCGGGGTCGCTCACTCCCAGCCGGCGGTGGTCGCTCGCTCGCTCGCCGCAGAGGATCACACACACTCGCTTCGCTCGGCGTTTGATCCTCTGGGCTCGCTCACTCCCATTCGATCGTGCCCGGGGGCTTGGAGGTGATGTCGACGGTGACGCGGTTGACGTCCTTGACCTCGTTGGTGATCCGGGTCGAGATCCGCTCCAGCAGCTCATACGGCAGGCGCGCCCAGTCGGCGGTCATCGCGTCCTCGGAGGTGACCGGACGCAGCACGATCGGGTGACCGTAGGTGCGACCGTCACCCTGGACGCCGACCGAGCGGACGTCGGCGAGCAGCACGACGGGCATCTGCCAGATGGTGTGGTCCAGGCCGGAGCGGGTGAGCTCCTCGCGGGCGATCGCGTCGGCCTCGCGGAGCAGGTCCAGACGCTCGCGGGTGACCTCGCCGATGATCCGGATGCCCAGGCCGGGGCCGGGGAACGGCTGGCGCTGGACGATCTCCTCGGGCAGGCCCAGCTGGGCACCGACAGCGCGGACCTCGTCCTTGAACAGGGTGCGCAGCGGCTCGACCAGCTCGAACTCGAGGTCCTCGGGCAGGCCACCGACGTTGTGGTGGCTCTTGATCGTGGAGGTGCCGGCACCGTGGCCGGACTCGACCACGTCGGGGTAGAGGGTGCCCTGGACGAGGAATCCGACCGTGGTGCCCTCCGGGGCGGCGTTGATGATGTCGGCCTGCGCCTGCTCGAAGGAGCGGATGAACTCGCGGCCGATGATCTTGCGCTTGGTCTCAGGGTCGGAGACACCGGCCAGAGCGTCGAGGAACTGCTTCTCGGCGTCGACCACGACGAGCTTCGCGCCGGTCGCGGCGACGAAGTCGCGCTCGATCTGCTCGGTCTCGCCCTTGCGCATCAGTCCGTGATCGACGTACACGCAGGTGAGCCGCTCACCGATCGCCTTGGTCACGATGGCCGCGGCGACGGCGGAGTCGACACCGCCGGACAGGCCGCAGATGGCGCGACCGGTCTCGCCGATCTGCTCCTTGATCCGCTCGATCTGCTCCTCGGCGATGTTGCCGATCGTCCAGGTCTGCGCGCAGCCGGCGATGTTCCACAGGAAGTGCTCCAGGACCGCCTGGCCGTGCTCGGAGTGCAACACCTCGGGGTGCCACTGCACGCCGGCGAAGCCCGCCTCGACGTTCTCGAAGGCCGCCACCGGGGTGCCCTCGGTCGAGGCCAGGACGGTGAAGCCCGCCGGTGCCTGCGAGACCGAGTCGCCGTGCGACATCCAGACGTTGTGCTCGGCCGGGATGTCGGCCAGCAGGACGCCGCCCTCGGCGACGGTGACCGGGGTGCGGCCGTACTCGCGGTAGCCGTTGTTGTCGACGGTGCCACCCAGGCCCTGGGCCATCAGCTGGAAGCCGTAGCACATCCCGAAGACCGGGGTGCCGGCGCTGAACAGGTCGCCGTTGAGCTGCGGCGCACCCTCGGCGTAGACCGAGGACGGTCCGCCCGACAGGATGATCGCCTTCGGGTTGCGGGCCAGCATCTCCGCGACCGGCATGGTGTGCGGCACGATCTCGGAGTAGACCCGCGCCTCGCGCACCCGGCGTGCGATCAGCTGCGCGTACTGCGCACCGAAGTCGACAACGAGAACCAGATCATGGTCGGCGACAGCGTCCGTCATGCGGCGATCCTATCGAGCAAGCAGCCGTGGGCCGAAATGCACTGACGCCCGGCCGGGGAGGGAGGGTGGCCGGGCATCAGTCGCAGTCCCGACCCATGAATCGAGGGCTGCACAAGACCCGGAAATCTAAGGGAGGGAGCAAGTCCCGGGTCCGTCTCTTCAACGAGACGTCCACAGAGCGGTTACGCGGGGGACGCAGAATCGTCCGAAGTTTTTTCCTCGGCCAGGTGCCGACCCGAGGTGACGGACACGATCGGGAGGCGCAGCGCACCCACCGCCGCCTCCGGCACCGCGGGACTGCGCGGGGCGACAGGCGTGAGTCGGACGTACGACGCCCCCACGGCCGGACGCGGGTCGGCCTCGCCCTTGTTCGGCCAGAAGCTCATCGCGCGCTCCGCCTGGGCCGCGATCGTCAGGGACGGGTTCACCCCCAGGTTGGCCGAGACCGCCGACCCGTCCACGACGTGCAGGCCCTCGTAGCCGTAGAGCCGCTGGTAGGGGTCGAGGACGCCGGTCTCGGCGGAGTCCCCGATCGCGCAGCCGCCGATGAAGTGCGCGGTCATCGGCACGTTGAACGGCTCCCCGATGGTGCCGCCGGGGAACCCCTCCTCGCCGTTGCTGCTCATCGCCTGCGCCATCAGCCGGGCGCCCTCGTTGGCCGCCGGGATCCAGGTCGGGTTCGGGGCGCCGTGGCCCTGCTTGGAGGAGAGCCGCCAGCCGAACGGGGTCTTCTTCGGGAAGACGGTGATCGAGTTGTCCAGCGCCTGCATCACCAGCAGCACGATCATCCGCTCCGACCAGTGCTTGACGTCGTAGAGGCGGCCGATGTTGCGCCGCTGCCCCCACATCTCACGCAGCCAGCGCCGCTTGCGCCCCGGCCCGCCGTCGGTCAGCACCGTCTGGAGGAGGGACATCGCGTTCGACCCCTTGCCGTAGCGCACCGGCTCGAAGTGGGTGGAGGGGTCGGGGTGGATCGACGAGGTGATCGCCACCCCCTCGGTGTAGTCCACGGCCAGGTCCGGGGCGATCGCCCCGAGGATCGCCTCGGAGTTGGTCCGGGTCAGCATCCCGAGCCGGTCGGAGATCTGCGGCAGGTCGCCGGTGACCTTGAGCCGGTGAAGCAGCTTCTGGGTGCCGATCGCGGCAGCGGAGAAGATCACCTGGTCGGCGGTGAAGCGCTTCTCGGCCTCGCCGCCCCGGCGCACCTTCGCCTTGGTCCAGCGGGCGTGGATCTCGTAGCCGCCGCCCTCCGACTCCGCCCGCGGCACCACCCGGTGCACGGTGGTGAGCGGGTGCACCGCGGCACCGTTCTTCTCGGCCAGGTGCAGGTAGTTCTTCACCAGCGTGTTCTTGGCGTTGTGCCGACACCCGACCATGCACTCCCCGCACTGGGTACAGGTGTGGCGCGCCGGGCCCTCGCCGCCGAAGTACGGGTCCTCCACCCGGGTCCCGGGCGCCTGGCCCGGCGTACCGAAGAAGACGCCGACGGGGGCCTGGTGGTAGCTGTCGGCGACGCCCATCTTCTCGGCGACGGACTGCATCACGGTGTCGGCCGGGGTGAGATGCGGGTTCTCGACCACGCCCAGCATCCGCTTGGCCTGGTCATAGTACGGCGCCAGCTCGTCCTTCCAGTCGGTGATGTGGCTCCACGACGGGTCCCGGTAGAACGGGTCGAGGGGCTCGTACAGGGTGTTGGCGTAGACCAGCGACCCGCCGCCGACCCCGGCGCCGGCCAGGATGATCGCGTCCTTGAGCACCTCGATCCGCTGGATGCCGTAGCAGCCCAGCGCCGGGCTGTAGAGGAACCGCTTGAGGTCCCAGGAGGTGTCGGCGAAGTCGGCGTCGGAGAGCCGGGCACCGGCCTCCAGGACCGCCACCGTGTAGCCCTTCTCGGTCAGCCGCAGCGCCGAGACGGAGCCGCCGAAGCCCGACCCGATGATCACCACGTCGTAGTGCGGCACGCCGCTGCCCTGCGTCATCAGGCTCGTCCCATCTTCTTGAGTGCTCCGAGGCCGACGGTGAGCAGCTTCGCCCAGGTCTCCTCCTTCATCCCCAGCGGCGGTCCGATGTTCATCACCCGCTGGGTGGCGATCGTCTGCGACTCGGTGAACCGCAGCAGACCCTCAGCGCCCTGGCGGCGCCCCATCCCGGACTCGCGCATCCCGCCCATCGGGGCCGCGATCGAGCCGAAGCTGGCCGCGAACCCCTCGTTGACGTTGACGGTGCCGGCCTTGATCCGGGCCGCGATCCGGCGGCCGCGGGCCGCGTCGCGGGTCCAGACGCTGGCGTTGAGGCCGTACTCGCCGTTGTTGGCGCGCGCCACCGCGTCGGCCTCGTCACTGAACCGGTAGACGCTGATTACCGGCCCGAAGGTCTCGTTGCCGAAGACGTCCATCTCCGGGGTGACGCCTTCGAGGATGGTCGGCTCGAAGAAGTACGGCGCCAGGTCCGGTCGCGCCCGGCCACCGGTGCGCACTCGTGCCCCCTTGGCGACGGCGTCCTCGACGTGGGCCACCACGTTGTCCAGCTGGGCCTGGCTGATCAGGGAGCCCATGTCGATCTCCCAGTCCAGACCCGCGCCCAGCGTCATCGCCTCGGCGCGCGCGGCGAACCGCTCCAGGAACCGGTCGTAGATCGCGTCGGCGACGTACATCCGCTCGATCGAGACGCAGAGCTGACCGGAGTTGGAGAAGACCGCACGGATCGCACCGTCGGCGGCGCGCTCGATGTCGGCGTCGGCCAGGACGACCATCGGGTTCTTCCCGCCGAGCTCCAGGGAGCAGCCGATCAGCCGCTCGGCACAGCCGGCGGCGACGCTCTTGCCGGTCGCCGTCGAGCCGGTGAAGCAGAGGTAGTCGGCCTGGGAGATCAGCTGCGGACCGACCTCGGAGCCGGGACCGGCCACGACGATCCACAGGTCACGCGGGAAGCCCGCCTCCTCCAGCAGCTCGGCACCGAGCAGCGCCGAGAGCATCGTCTGGGCGTCGGGCTTGGCGACCACGGCGTTGCCGGCCGCCAGCGCCGCGATGCCGTCGCACAGCGCCATCGTGAACGGGTAGTTCCACGGCGAGATCACCCCGACGACGCCCTTGGGGGCGTGGTGCAGGTCGACCCGGGTCAGCAGCGGCAGCACCCCGGGAAGTCGCTCGCTGGCCAGCAACCGCGACAGCGTCCGGCCGTAGTAGCGCGCCGTCAGCGCGATGTGGGTCGGCTCGTCGAAGGCATGCTTGCGGGCCTTGCCCGACTCCCGCACGATCAGGTCGAGGATCTCGTCCTGGCGGTGCAGCACCAGGTCGTGCAGGCGCAGCAGGATCGCCTCGCGCTCCTCCACCGGGCGGCGCACCCAGAGCTCCTGGGCGGCCCGCGCGCGACGGAACGCCTCGGCGACGTCGGCCTCGCTGGACTGCGGGATGTGGGCCAGCGTGGCCCCGTCGATCGGAGAGCGGACCTCGCGGGTGCGCCCCGACGTGGCCAGCACCCGGGACGTCAGCGAGGCGACGTACGACGGCTCCAGCGCGAGCACGGCGGCGGGGTCGTGCTCGGGGTCGCGCACAGTGGCAGCGAAGTGGCCGTCCGACGGCGCCTGCGGATCGTTCATGTACCGAGAGTATGTGAACTGGAGCACGTCCCACCAGCCCCCGGGGCCGAGCTCCGGACGCTCGCCGCTCCCCCTAGCGACCACTCATCAGACGCCCGATCACAGGGGTGGTGGGACAGACCTGTAACACAGCCGTTACATTTCGGCCCGTGGCAACTCTTGATCCCAAGCTCCAGTCCATCTACGACCTCGTGCTGCGTCGTAACCCGGCCGAGGTGGAATTCCACCAGGCCGTCGCCGAGGTCCTGGACTCGCTCGGCCCGGTCATCGCCGCGCACCCCGAGTACGCCGACGCCCGCGTGATCGAGCGGATCTGCGAGCCCGAGCGCCAGATCATCTTCCGCGTCCCGTGGGTCAACGACGCCGGCAAGATCGAGATCAACCGCGGTTTCCGGGTCGAGTTCAACTCCGCGCTCGGGCCGTACAAGGGCGGTCTGCGGTTCCACCCGAGCGTCTACCTCGGCATCATCAAGTTCCTCGGCTTCGAGCAGATCTTCAAGAACGCCCTCACCGGCCTGCCGATCGGAGGCGGCAAGGGTGGCTCCGACTTCGACCCGAAGGGTCGCTCGGACAACGAGATCATGGCGTTCTGCCAGTCCTTCATGACCGAGCTCTACCGCCACATCGGCGAGTACACCGACGTCCCCGCCGGTGACATCGGCGTCGGCGGCCGCGAGATCGGCTACATGTTCGGCCAGTACAAGCGGATCACCAACCGCTACGAGTCCGGCGTGCTGACCGGCAAGGGCATCGGCTGGGGCGGCTCGGCCACCCGCACCGAGGCCACCGGCTACGGCACCGTCTTCTTCGTCGACAACATGCTCAAGGTCAAGGGCGAGTCCCTCGAGGGCAAGCGCGTCGTCGTCTCGGGCTCCGGCAACGTCGCGATCTACGCGATCGAGAAGGTGCACCAGCTCGGCGGCACCGTCGTGGCCTGCTCCGACTCGGCGGGCTACATCGTCGACGAGGCCGGTCTCGACCTCGACCTGATCAAGCAGATCAAGGAGGTCGAGCGCGGTCGGATCTCCGAGTACGCCGACCGCCGCGCCGGTGCCACCTACGTGGCCGGCGGCTCGATCTGGGACGTCCCGTGCCAGGTCGCGCTCCCCTGCGCCACCCAGAACGAGCTCGACGACCAGGCCGCCCTGACCCTGGTCAAGAACGGCCTCCAGGTCGTCGCCGAGGGCGCCAACATGCCCACCACCCCCGGTGGCGTCTCGGTCTTCGCTGAGGCCGGTGTGCTCTTCGCCCCGGGCAAGGCCGCCAACGCCGGTGGCGTCGCCACGTCGGCCCTGGAGATGCAGCAGAACGCCTCCCGGGACCGCTGGACCCACGAGTTCACCGAGGCCCGCCTCGGCGAGATCATGGCCGGCATCCACGACCGCTGCGCCACCGCCGCCGAGGCCTACGGTCGCCCCGGCGACTACGTCTTCGGTGCGAACGTGTCGGGCTTCAAGCAGGTCGCCGACGCGATGCTGGCACTCGGCGTCATCTGAGTCTCAAGCAGGACGTGTGAGGACGGGCGGTTCGGGGTGACCCGGACCGCCCGTTCGGCATTTCCGGGACCGGTCGCCTCAGACCAGGTCGGTGACGCGGACCCGGGCGCGGTCCGCCTCGGCGTCGGTCGCCATCGTCTGGCTGAGCCGCTCGGCCTCGGTGCGGGCGGCGTACCACTGCACCTGCTTGGCGATCTCGGCCTCGTCCCAGCCCAGCTCCCCTGCCATCAGCCGGGCGACCTGCTCGGAGGCGGCGACACCGCGGTCGAAGGTCTCGATCGAGATCCGGGTGCGGCGGGTCAGCACGTCGTCGAGGTGGCGGGCGCCCTCGTGCGTGACGGCGTAGACCACCTCGGCGGCGAGGTAGTCGTCGGCCCCCTCCAGCGGCGCGGCCAGCTCCGGCCGGGCGGCGATCAGGTCGAGCAGGTCGTCGATCATGCCGCCGAAGCGGCCCAGCAGGTGGTCGATCCGGGCCACGTGCAGGCCGCTGCGCCGAGCCAGCAGCACCCGCTGGTTGGCCCGGGTCTCGTAGCCGTCGGCGCCGAGCAGACGGACCTTGTCGGTGATCGACTCCCGGATCGTCGGCCCCAGCGCCCGCAGCGTCGTGCCGGCGGCGTCGACCGCGTCGGCCGCCATCACCCGGTACGTCGTCAGCTTGCCGCCCGCGATCATGACCAGGCCCGGCACCGGGGTGACCACGGTGTGCTCACGGGAGAGCTTCGCCGTCTGATCGGACTCGCCGGTCAGGAGCGGGCGCAGGCCGGCGTACACGCCCTCGACGTCGTCGTGGTCCAGCGGCTCCTTGAGCACGGTGTTGACCCGGGCCAGCACGTAGTCGATGTCGGACCTGGTGGCCGCCGGGTGTGCCAGGTCGAGCTCCCACGGGGTGTCGGTGGTGCCGATGATCCAGTGCCGGCCCCACGGGATGACGAAGAGCACCGACTTCTCGGTGCGCAAGATGATGCCCGACTCCGAGCGGATCCGGTCGCGTGGCACCACCAGGTGGACGCCCTTGGAGGCCTGCACCTGGAGCGCGCCCCGGCCGCCGACCAGCTCCTGGATCTCGTCGGTCCAGACCCCGGCGGCGTTGACCACGACCTTGGCCCGGATCTCGAGCTCGCGGTCGTGCTCCAGGTCGAGCGCCCGGACGCCGACGACCCGCTCGCCCTCGCGCAGGAAGCCTGTCACCCTGACCCGGGTGGCGACGTGGGCGCCGTGGCGGGCCGCGGTGCGGGCCACCGTCATCACCAGCCGGGCGTCGTCGACCTGGGCGTCGTAGTACTGGATCGCACCGCTGATCTCGTCGGTGCGGAAGTCCGGCGCGATCCGGGCCACCCCCTTGCGGGTCAGGTGACGGTGCCGGGGCAGGCCCATGTCGTACTTGCCCGCCATCGCCATGCCGTCGTACATCATCAGCCCGGCCCCGACGTAGGGGCGCTCCCACAGCCGGTGGGTGAGCGGGTAGAGGAACGGCACCGGTCGGACCAGGTGCGGCGCCAGCCGGGTGAGCAGCAGGCCGCGCTCCTCCAGCGCCTCCCGGACCAGGGCGAAGTCGAGCATCTCCAGGTAGCGCAGGCCACCGTGGACGAGCTTGCTGGAGCGCGAGGACGTGCCCGAGGCGAGGTCGCGCTGCTCGACCAGCCCGGTCGCCAGCCCACGGGTGACGGCGTCGAGCGCCACCCCCGCACCGACCACTCCCCCGCCCACGACGAGGACGTCGAGCTCGCCCTCGCCGGCCAGACCGCCGGGCGAGGCCATCGCCGCCAGGGCAGCGTCACGGGCAGCGGGACTCAGCACTCCGGAGGCGCTCATGCCCCCAGTCTGTCAAACCGACGGTGAGCCCGGAACCCGCTCAACGACAGGGGTCACGGCATCGGCGGCGCCGACAGGTAGACCGACTTGAGCTCGGTGTACTGCGCCAGCCCCTCCGGGCCGAACTCGCGTCCGATCCCGGAGTCCTTGAATCCACCGAACGGTGCCGCGAAGTCCATCGTGTAGGTGTTGACCCCGAAGGTGCCGGTGCGCACCCGGCGGGCCACCTCGACCCCGGCGTCGTGGTCGCTGGTCCAGACCGTGCCGGCCAGTCCGTAGGTCGAGTCGTTGGCCAGCCGGACCGCGTCGTCGACGTCGTCGAACGCGATCACCGACAGCACCGGCCCGAAGATCTCCTCCTGCGCGATCCGTGAGGAGTTGTCCACGTCGGCGAAGACGGTGGGGCGGACGTACCAGCCCTGGTCGAGGCCGTCGGGGAGCCCGGGCCCACCGGTGAGCAGGCGGGCCCCCGACGCGATCCCGAGGTCGATGTACGACGCCACCCGCTCGGCCTGCCGCGCCGCGACCATCGGCCCGATCTCGGTGGCAGGGTCGTGCGGGTCGCCGACCCGCATCTGCTCCACCGCCGATGCCAGCGCCGCAGCGAACGCGTCGTGCCGCTCCCGCGAGACCAGCACCCGGGTCTGGGCGACGCAGGCCTGGCCGGAGTTCATCAGGCCGATGAACTTCAGCCCCTCGATGGTGGCGGCCTCGTCGGCGTCGTCGAGCACGATCGCCGCCGACTTGCCGCCCAGCTCCAGCGAGACCCGGCGCAGCCGCTCCCCGGCCAGCGAGGCGATCCGACGCCCTGCCGCGGTCGAGCCGGTGAAGGCGATCTTGTCGATCGCCGGATGGGTGACGAGATGCTCGCCGACCTCGCGGCCCCCGGCGACGATGTTGACCACCCCGTCGGGCACGCCGGCGTCCATCAGCATCTCGGCCAGCAGGTAGGCGTCCAACGGGCTCTCCGCAGCGGGCTTGGCCACCACGGTGCAGCCGGCCAGCAGCGCCGGGATCACCTTGGAGAGCAGCGTGAACTGCGGGACGTTCCACGGCGGGATCGCGGCCACCACGCCGATCGGCTCGTGCCTGACCATCACGTCGCCGCCGAGCGCGCCAGGACGGGTGGACTCCCAGGCGAACTCCCGGGCGATGCCGAGGAACGCCTCGATCTGCATCCACGGCGCGGGCGCCTGGGCGAGCTGGGAGAACGAGATCGGCGACCCGATCTCGGTGGTGATCACGCCGGCCATCTCGTCCAGGCGGGCGGCGTACAACGCGGAGAGCCGGGCGATCACCTCGATCCGCTCGGCCGGGGCCATCCGCGGCCAGGGGCCCTCGTCGAACGCCGTACGGGCGGCGGCGACGGCGGCGTCGATGTCGGCCGCGGTGCCGGCCGGGACCCGCGCGACGACCTCCTCGGTGTGCGGGCTGATCACCGTCAGCACCTCCTCGGAGGCGGGCCGGGCCCACTGCCCGCCGAGGTAGAAGGCATCACGGTCGAGGTCGGGGCGACGGCTGCTCACGGCGATCAGATTTGTAGAACGTGTTCTCGTTGTCAATGGTCCTGAGCGATCGCCCCTGTCCGGCGCGAGTGTGACCTAGGGTGCGTGCATGAGCAGCGACACCGAGGTCCTGAGCACGTACGTCGACACCTGGCGCTCCAGCGCCGCCGAGGTCAGCGCCCTGCTGCGCGACCTCGACGCCGCGGAGTGGGACCTGCCCACCGCCCTGCCGGGCTGGGACGTCCGGGCGGTGGCCGCCCACCTCGCCCACCTGGAGTCCGAGCTGGCCGGGATCCCCCAGCCCGAGGTCGTGGTGGCACCGGCGCCGCACATCACCGGCCCGATGAGCGAGTTCACCGAGCGCGGCCCGATCGCCCGGCGCGGCTGGGCGCCGTCGCAGATCGTCGACGAGCTCGACCACGCGGTCGCGCTGCGCTCGGCAGCACTGACCGCCGACCCGCCGCAGGACCCCGACGCGCTGGCGCCCGGGTTCGCCGGCCTGATCGGCTGGACGTGGCGCACGCTGCTGTCGAACCGACCGCTCGACCTGTGGATGCACGAGCAGGACATCCGCCGTGCGACAGGGCGGCCCGGCGGGCTGACCAGCGCCGGGGCACGTCACACCGCCGCCGTCGTGGCCGCCTCGCTGCCGTTCGTCGTCGGCAAGCGGGCCCAGGCACCGATCGGATCGACGGTGGCGCTGGAGGTCACCGGAGCGCTGCCGGCGACGTACGCCGTCACCGTCGGCGAGGACGGTCGCGCCCGGCCCACCGAGGCGGTCGCGGAGCCGACCGCGAGGATCACCCTCGACTTCGGCGACTGGATCGCGCTGGCCGGTGGCCGTGTCGCCGGGGACGCGGTGCCCGCGGTCGTGCAGGGCGACGCCGACCTCGCCGAACGCGCCCTCAGGTCGATGGCCGTCACCCCGTAGACTCAGGGCGTGACTGAGATCGAGATCGGCAAGGCGAAGCGCGCTCGGCGCGCCTATGGGTTCGACGACGTAGCGATCGTCCCGAGCCGGCGCACCCGTGACACCGAGGAGGTCAGCGTCGACTGGCAGATCGACGCCTACCGGTTCGAGCTGCCGATCCTGGCCGCGCCGATGGACTCGGTGATGTCGCCGGCCACCGCGATCGCGCTGGGCAAGCTCGGCGGCCTCGGGGTGCTCAACCTCGAGGGCCTCTGGACGCGGTACGACGACCCCGAGCCGATCCTCGCCGAGCTGGCCGAGCTCACCGGGCCCGAGGCCACCAAGCGGATGCAGGCGGTCTACTCCGAGCCGATCAAGGCCGAGCTGATCGGCCAGCGCCTGGCCGAGATCCGTGCTGCCGGGGTGACCGTCGCCGGTGCCCTGAGCCCGCAGCACACCAAGGAGTTCGCCAAGACGGTCGTCGACGCCGGCGTCGACATGTTCGTCATCCGCGGCACCACCGTCTCGGCCGAGCACGTCTCCTCGCAGAGCGAGCCGCTCAACCTCAAGGACTTCATCTACGAGCTGGACGTCCCCGTCATCGTCGGTGGCTGCGCCACCTACCAGGCCGCCCTCCACCTGATGCGCACCGGTGCCGCCGGTGTCCTGGTCGGCTTCGGTGGCGGCGCCGCCCACACCACCCGCACCGTGCTCGGCGTCGCGGTCCCGATGGCCTCGGCCGTCGCCGACGTCGCCGCCGCCCGCCGCGACTACCTCGACGAGTCCGGCGGCCGCTACGTCCACGTCATCGCCGACGGCTCGATCGGCACCTCGGGCGACCTCGCCAAGGCGATCGCCTGCGGCGCCGACGCCGTCATGGTCGGCAGCCCGTTCGCCCGCGCCACCGACGCCCCCGGCCGTGGCTTCCACTGGGGCTCGGAGGCGCACCACGCCGCCCTCCCCCGCGGCCTGCGCGTCGAGTTCGACCAGGTCGGCTCCCTGGAGGAGATCCTGTTCGGGCCCTCCTACATGGCCGACGGCACGATGAACCTGATCGGCGCCCTCAAGCGCGCGATGGCGACCACGGGCTACACCGAGCTCAAGGAGTTCCAGCGCATCGAGGTCGTCGTCAACACGTGACGCACCCGCCGGCCTAGCCGGACCAGCAGACGCAGCATCGAGGGAGACGGACTCAGTCCGTCTCCCTCAGGGTCTCTCCGATGTCTCGACTGGTGTGGAGCAGGCGCAGAAGCCTCACAGCCTCCGTGCCAGAAGCAAAGATCACGACATACGGGAACCCCTCGATCCGCCGTGATCGGATCCCGGGAATGCCGGCGACGTCGCCGTAGTGACGAGATCCCAGACCAGGTCTCGCCCCGACCGATCTCACGGCGCGTTCCACCTCGTTGACCAACCGCTCCGCCAGTTCGGGGTTCACCTCGCGGGCGTACCACTGCACGGCGTCCCGCAGATCGCACCCGAACGCCCCCGAACGATCGACCCGGGTCATCGGCGAGTCACCGGTGGATGCTGGCCCGAATCTCGTCGAACCACGCTGCGTCCGCCTCGCCTTCGACCGGCGACGCCAGGCCCTCGGCGATCAGCGCCCGGAAGCGCATCGTCTCCTGATCCCGGCGAATCAGATCACGGACGTACTCACTGCTGGTCTGGTAGGCCGAGGAACTGACACGCTGATCGACGTAGGCCTTCAGCTCCGCCGGCAGCGACACGTTCATCGATGACATAGGTCGATGCTACGCCGCGATGACAAACCTTGCCATCAGTCGAACTCGCCGTTGCGGAGCCGGTCGAGCAGCCGCCGGTCACGCTTCGTCGGCCGACCGGCCCCCCGCTCGCGCTCGAACGTCACGACGCGTTCGGGCTTCGGCGGCAGGGCCGGCGTGCGGTCGTCGTACGCCGCCTGGGCCAGCGGCGCCCCGACGCGCTTCACCAACAGTTGGCGCACCACCACGATGTGCTCACGGTCGGTGAAGACGCGGACCTCGTCGCCGACCTTGACCGGCTGGGCGGGCTTGGCGCGATCGCCGTTGATCCTGATGTGACCGGCCTTCGCGCTCGCGGTGGCCTGCGAGCGCGACTTGTACAGGCGCACCGCCCAGCACCAGGCGTCGACGCGGGTCGTTCCAGTCATGACGACATCATGCCGTGTCCACCTCCGGAGGCGGACACGGCATGATGATCGGACGGGTGCGTCAGGCGGAGTAGTTCGGCGCCTCGACGGTGACCTGGATGTCGTGCGGGTGGGACTCCTTGAGGGAGGCCGAGGTGATCCGCATGAAGCGGCCCTTGTCCTGCAGCTCGGCCACGGTGCGGGCACCGACGTAGAACATGGTCTGGTGCAAGCCGCCGACGAGCTGGTGGGCCACGGTGGACAGCGAGCCCTTGAACGGCACCTGGCCCTCGACACCCTCGGGGACGATCATGTCGTCGCTGGTGACCTCGGCCTGGAAGTAGCGGTCCTTGGAGTAGGACTTCTTGCCGCGGCTGCTCATCGCACCCATCGAGCCCATCCCGCGGTAGGCCTTGAACTGCTTGCCGTTCATCAGGATCAGGTCACCGGGGGCCTCGGCGGTGCCGGCCAGCATCGAGCCGAGCATGACGGTGTCGGCACCGGCGACCAGGGCCTTGCCGATCTCGCCGGAGTAGCGCAGACCACCGTCGGCGATCACCGGGATGCCGGCGGGCTTGCAGGCCAGGGACGCCTCGTAGACGGCCGAGATCTGCGGGACGCCGACACCGGTCACGACGCGGGTGGTGCAGATCGAGCCCGGGCCGACACCGACCTTGACCGCGTCGGCACCGGCGTCGACGAAGGACTGGGCGCCCTCCTTGGTCGCGACGTTGCCGCCGATGACCTGGACGTGCTTGGTGGCCGGGTCGGTCTTGAGCCGCTTGACCATGTCGATCAGCATCCGCACGTTGCCGTGCGCGGTGTCGGCGACGAGGACGTCGACACCGGCCTCGATCAGGGTGGTGGCGCGCTCCCAGGCGTCGCCGAAGTAGCCGATCGCGGCACCCACGAGGAGGCGGCCGTCGGCGTCGTACGAGGCGTTCGGGAACTGCTCGCCCTTGACGAAGTCCTTGACCGTGATCAGGCCGGCCAGGGTGCCGTCGGCGTCGATCAGCGGGAGCCGCTCGAGCTTGTGCTGGCGCAGCAGCGCGGTGGCCGCGTCGCGGTCGATGCCGGCCGGAGCGGTGATCAGCGGAGCGTGGGTCATCACCTCGTCGACCTTGGTGGTGCCCCACTCGGCGACCGGGGTGAAGCGCAGGTCGCGGTTGGTGATGATGCCGATCAGCTTGTTGCCGGCGTCGACGACCGGGAAGCCGGAGATGCGGTACTCCCCGGCGAGCTTGTCGAGCTCTTCCAGGGTCGCGTCGGCACCGATGGTGACCGGGTTGGAGATGATGCCGGTCTGGGTCCGCTTGACCAGGTCCACCTGGTAGGCCTGGTCGGCGATCGACAGGTTGCGGTGCAGCACACCGAGGCCGCCCTGGCGGGCCATCGCGATGGCCATCCGGGACTCGGTGACGGTGTCCATCGCGGCGCTGACCAGCGGGACCTTCAGCGAGATCTCACGGGTGAGCCGACTGGTGGTGTCGATCTCGTCGGGGGCCAGGTCCGAATAGCCGGGCAGCAGGAGAACATCGTCGTAGGTCAGACCGAGAGTTGCGAACTTCGCTGGCACGTCGTTGATCTCCATGACGGGATTCTAGAGCGGTCACGGGAGTGTTAACGAACCGACGGTGATGTGGCCCGCCCCACCCCACCGTCAGCGTGGCGCCGCCGCCTTCTCGACCTCGGCGGCGGCGTCGGGCACGGCGCGACCGTAGGCGGCCGGGCGGGCGCCGTACGGGTCCTGATCGCCCCACAGCGTGGTCGGTGCCGCCGAACGGACGACGGGGATCACCTCGGCCGCGACGCGCTCCAGCATGTGCAGCTGCTGCTCGTGAGGAAGGACGGTGGGGAGGCTGAAGGACTGGAGGTCGTGGCCGTAGGCGTCGTGGAACCACAGGATCTTCTCCGCGACCTGAGCCGGACTGCCGACCAGGACAGGTCCGCGCTCGATCGCGTCCTCGATCGACCCGAAGGTGAACTCGTTGCCGGGCGTGTGATTGCCCGGCTGGTTGAAGAACTCCACGATCCGCTCGTACGTCGGCCCGAACGCCTCCCTCGCCTCCTGGGTCGTGTCGGCGACGTAGAGGAACCCGGCGCCCGCTCCCACGTAGGAGAACCGCGGGTCGTGCCCGTGCTCGACGTACTCGCGGCGGTACCGATCGATCAGCACCGTGTAGTTGTCCCGGGGCTGGATCGCGTTGGCACTGAACAGCGGGTCCCCCCAACGCGCGGCCAGGCTCGCCGACGTCGTCGTGGTGGCCGATCCGTGCCACACCCGGGGCGCCCCGGCATAGGGCCGCGGCTGGGCGGTGACCTCGGTCAGTGGCGGGCGCACCGTCCCCGACCAGGTCACCTCCCGCTCGCGCCAGAGTCGGCGGAGCAGCTCGTACTTCTCCTCCAGCGCAGCCCACTGGGTGCCGGCCTCGATCCCGAACATCGGCAGCTGCTTGAGCTCGTTGCCCTTGCCGATGACCAGCTCGACCCGCCCCCGGGAGAGCTGGTCGACGGTGGCGTAGTCCTCGGCGACCCGCAGTGGGTCGAGGATCGAGAGCACGGTGACACCCGACTGGATCCGCACCCGCGTGGTGGTCGCGGCGATGGCTCCGAGTAGCACCGTGACCCCGCTGGAGATCACGTGGCCGGCATGGCGCTCTCCGATGGCGACGGCGTCGAGCCCGAACTGCTCGGCGTACCGCGCCGAGGTGAGCGCCTGATGGAGCCGTTCGTCGGTGCTGACCTCACGCCCGGTCACCGGGTTCACGAAGTGCGGCAGGATGTCGAGGAGCTGGAACCTCATCGCTGCCTCAGAACGCCGGTGTGGGGTTGAGCGAGGACCGGGTCAGCTTGATGTCACCGACGCTCCACTTAGCGAAGATCTTGTCGTAGTCGCCGTCGGCGATCAGCTTGTTGACCGCGTCGACCAGGATCGGGCCCAGCGCCGAGCCCTTCGCCACCACGAACCCCACCTCGGTGAGGCTGAGCTCGCCGAGGTAGGTCAGCCCGGCCTGGTGGTCGACCAGGTACTTCAGGCTCAGCGTCGGGCCGAAGAACAGGTCGACCTTGCGGTTCTTCAGGCTGAGCAGGATGGTCGCGTTGTCCTTGTAGTAGGAGACCTTGTACGGCGCCTTGCCGGCCTTCGCGCACTCGGATGCGTGGGTCTCCAGGATCTGCTGGAAGCTCGAACCCGGGCTCGTCGCGATCGTCCTGCCGCACAGGTCGGTGACGCTGGTGACCTTGTCGATACCGGAGCCCTGCGCCGTGACGAACGACTGACCGTCCTTGAGGTAGGTCGCGAAGTCGACCACCTTGAGCCGCTCCGAGGTGACCGCGAAGTTGCCCTCGCCGACGTCGTACTTGCCGTTCTGGGTACCAGGGACGATCGTCTCGAAGCTGCCGAACTCAACCTTCGGCGTCACGCCGAGCACCTTGGCCACGGCGTCGCGCAGATCGACGTCGAGCCCGATCTGGTCACCGGCGTCGTTGGTCCCACCGTGGGGCAGGAACGCGGTGCCGGTCGCCTCCGTGGTGCCGAAGGAGAGTGACCCCGAGGTGAGCACGCCGGCCGGCAGCCGGTCGTGCAGGGCCGTGTCGGTCTGGATCGAGGAGACCACGTCGGAGGTCGGGATCGCGTCCTGCTTCGTCGTCGTGGTGCCACCGACCTTCTTGTCAGCAGCCGACAGGGCGTCGTTGCTGCTCCCACAGGCGGACAGGGCGAGGGTGGCGGCGAGGGTCAGGGCAGCCAACGGTGCGACGGGCTTGAGGAGCTTCACGGTGGTCCTTACTGAGGATGGCGGGAGTGATGGCAGCGGAGGGTTGAGCAGGGGTTGGCCGAGCAGGGGTTCGGGAGGTCCGGTCACAGCACGGCGGACAGGAATGCGCGAGCGCGATCGTTCTGGGGGTCGTCCAGGACCACCTCAGGCGGGCCGGCCTCGACGATCCGACCGCCGTCGAGAAAGACGACCTGGTCGGCGACCTCCCGAGCGAAGCCGATCTCGTGGGTGACCACGATCATGGTGAGACCGTCGCGGGCCAGGTCGCGGATGACGGCGAGGACCTCTCCGACCATCTCCGGGTCGAGCGCACTGGTCGGCTCGTCGAAGAGCAGGAGCTGCGGCGAGACTGCTACCGCACGGGCGATCGCGACCCGCTGCTGCTGGCCGCCGGAGAGCTGACGCGGGTAGGAGCCCTCGCGGCCGGCCAGGCCGACCCGGGCCAGCAGCTCGCTCCCCCGGACCTCGGCCTCCTTGCGCCGTACGCCGGCGGCGAGCTGCCCCTCGACGATGTTCTCCAAGGCGGTGCGGTGGCCGAAGAGGTTGAACTGCTGGAAGACCATGCCGATCCGTGAGCGTTGGCGGGTCAGCTCGCGCTCGGGCAGCTCCCGCAGGTGCGACCCGTCGCGACGGAAGCCGATCAGCTCGCCGCCGACCTCGATGAAGCCGTGGTCGGGTCGCTCCAGATGGTTGACGCAGCGCAGCAGGGTCGACTTGCCCGAGCCCGAGGGGCCGAGCAGGACGGTGACCGATCCGCGGGCCACGTCCAGATCGATCCCGTCGAGCACCCGGTGCGCACCGAAGTGCTTGCCCAGGTTGCGGATCCTGACCAGGGGCGCGGTCGCACTCATGCCAGGCCTCCGACCTGGGTCCGACCGAGCGGAGAGAGACGTCGCCAGGTGCTGCGCCACACGCCGCCACCCGAGGCGTCGACGGTGCCTCCGCGCCCCCGAGCGAAGTGGCGCTCGATGTAGAACTGACCGATCGAGAGCACCGTGGTGATGACGACGTACCAGATCGTGGCGACGATCAGGAGCGGGATGATCAGGTAGTTCTGGTTGTAGATCAGCTGGACGGAGTACAGCAGGTCCTGCACCGCGATCACGCTGACGATCGAGGTCGCCTTGGCGATGCCGATGATCATGTTGCCGCTGGCTGGGATGATCGCAGGCATCGCCTGCGGGAAGACCACGCGCCAGAAGATCCGACGGCGCCCCATCCCGAGCGACTTGGCGGCCTCGGTCTGCCCGTGGTCGACGGAGAGGAGGCCGCCGCGGACGATCTCGGCCGAGAACGCGGCGATGTCGAAGGTGAGCCCGACGAAGGCTGCCATCAGCCCGGTGAAGAGGTGGGCGGTGTCGACGCTGGCGAACGTCTTCACCCCCGGGATGGAGAGCGAGAGGGTGGGATAGAGCGAGGCGAGCTGGAACCAGAAGAGCAGCTGGACCAGCGGCGGCACCGAGCGGAAGAGCCAGACGTAGCCGAAGCTCACGCTGACCAGCACCGGGTTGCCCGAGAGCCGCATCGCCGCCAGTCCGATCCCGAGGACGTAGCCGACCACGACGGTGGCCGCGGTGAGCCACAGCGTCAGCACTAGGCCGTCGAGGATCGAGGGGCGGAACAGGAAGTGACCGACCACGTCCCACTGGAAACGCGGATTGGTCACCATCGACCACAGTGCCCCCGCCACCAGCAGCAGTACGACCGCAGCCGAGATCCACTGTCCGGGTCGGCGCCGGCTGACCAGGCGAGCCTCGATCAGCTCGTCATCGCCTGCGCGCACGTGCAGAGCCACAGGCTCCCGAACGGTCGTCGTCATGCTTCCTCCTCAGAATGTGTAGTTACTTTATGGACTTAATCATCACTGGCGAGACGCCTGTCCAGATGGCGAGATGCGGCGATCGCCAGTGCAACCGCCTCGAGGCCTGCACAAAGCCAGAGGGCCGGAGCCAGCCGCAGTCCCGACAGCCCGGCATCGGCCCCGCCTGCATGCAGCGCGATCCCGGTCACGGCAGCGATCGCGACCGTCGCACTGAGGCGTTGGGCCAACTGCAGGAACCCGGCCGCCACCCCACGGGACGGCTCCGGGGCATGCATCAACGTCGCGGCACGGTTCGGTGAGTCCACGCAGCCACCCGTGAGCCCGGCCAGCACGTTGACCCCCGCCAGGAGACAGATCGCGGCTCCCGCCGACCGGCCCTGAAGAACGAGCGCGAGCAGCATCGTCAACACCACCTGCCCCACCAGGGCCACGGTGATGACCCGGGGCCCCCATCGCTCCACCGCACGCCAGCTCCGACCGGACGCGAGCGCGAAGGCCACCGCGTTCGGCACCGCAAGCAGGGCCACCACCAGAGGCCGGACCCCCAGGTCACCGAGCAGGTAGAGCGCCACCAGCGCCGTCTCGGCCAGTTGGGCGCCGAACCAGAACGTCGAGACCAGCGTGCCCTGGACGAATCCGGGCGCCGCCGCCAAGGCCGGCGGAACGATCACCGACGCCGGATCACGACGCCCTGCACTCCGCTCGCGAGCCACGAAGGCAGCCGCCGCACCCGCCGCGCCAGCGAAGGCCGCAGCGACCTGCCAGCCACGCAGGCCGACAGGCACGAACGGGGCCAGCAAACACAGCGTCAGGGTCGCCAGCAGCGCCAGCCCCGGAAGGTCGAGCCGCACCCTCGGCCGATGCCCGACCGGTCGTCCGCCGTCTGGCGACACCACCGATGACGGCGCAGCCGGCAACAGCCGCACCCCCACCAGAGCCGTCACCACGGCCAACGGGGCCGACATCACCAGGACCGCACGCCACCCCAGGCTGGGCGGCAGGACGGTGATCAGCACGGCCCCGACGAGTGGCCCGAGCACACCCGCAACGCCCGCCATGACGCCGTACGCCGCCAAGGCCCGCAGTCGCCGAGTACCGCCGAACAGATCCTGGATCAGACCGAGCACCTGCGAGCTGATGATGCCGCCGCCGACGCCCTGGAGCAGTCGCGCGGCGATGATCACCCCGACCTCGGACGCAGCGCCCGAGATCAGGCCGCCCACCCCGAAGACCGCCACACCCGCGACCAGGAGAGCCCGTCTGCCGCGCAGGTCACCGAACCGACCCGCCGGCACCAGCGCCAGCCCGAAGGCCAGCGAGTAGGCCGCCAACAGCCAGGGCAGCTCTCCACGGGTGGCACCGAGATCGCGCGCCATCGCCGTCGCTGCTAGATTGATCATGGACTGGTCGAGCAGCGTGGTGAAGCCCGCCGCCAGGCACACCCCGAGCGCCAGGGAGGACGGCGAGAGCCGACTCCGGCCGGGACCGCCGACCTGCCGACGCGGTCGGGACGACGAGAGCGTGACCATAAAGGCCACAAGATCAATCGATTTAAGGTTATTCCGTTGATGTCACCCAGAAGGTGATGTCACCCGGAAATGGCCATCGGCCCCCTTCCCTGTGCGGGGAAGGGGGCCGATGTCAGCGTTGCTGAGGTCAGTGACCGTGGCCGTGGCCGTGGCCGCCGGCGGGAGCCGGCTCCTCGTCCTCGGGCTTGTCGACGACCAGGGTCTCCGTGGTGAGCAGGAGGCCCGCGATCGAGACGGCGTTGACCAGCGCGGAGCGGGTCACCTTGACCGGGTCGATGACACCCTGGGCGACGAGGTCGGTGTACTCGCCGGTCGCGGCGTTGTAGCCGAAGCTGTCACCGCCCCGAACGCCTTCCTCACGCACCTTGGTGGTCACGACGTAGCCGTTCTCGCCACCGTTCTCGGCGATCCAGCGCAGCGGCTCGTCGGCGGCCTTGCGCACGATGCGCACGCCGATCGCCTCCTCACCGGTCAGGCCGAGGTCGTCGTTCAGGACGGAGACCGCGTGGATGAGAGCGGAGCCGCCACCGGCGACGATGCCCTCCTCGATCGCGGCGCGCGTCGCGGAGACGGCGTCCTCGATCCGGTGCTTCTTCTCCTTCAGCTCGACCTCGGTCGCAGCGCCTACCTTGATCACGCACACGCCGCCGGCCAGCTTGGCCAGCCGCTCCTGCAGCTTCTCGCGGTCCCAGTCCGAGTCCGAGTTCTCGATCTCGGCCTTGATCTGCTTGATCCGGTCGGCCACCTCGGCGGCTTCGCCGGCGCCGTCCACCAGCGTGGTGTCGTCCTTGGTGACGACCACGCGGCGCGCGGTGCCCAGGACCTCGAGGCCGACCTGGTCGAGCTTGAGGCCGACCTCGGGAGCGACGACCTGGCCGCCGGTGAGGACAGCGATGTCCTGCATCATCGCCTTGCGGCGGTCACCGAAGGCCGGGCTCTTCACCGCGACGGCGTTGAAGGTGCCGCGGATCTTGTTGACGACCAGGGTGGAGAGCGCCTCGCCCTCGACGTCCTCGGCGAGCACGACCAGCGGCTTGCCGGCCGCGATGACCTTCTCCAGCAGCGGCAGCAGGTCGGCGATCGCGGAGATCTTGCCCTGGTGCAGCAGGATGTAGGGGTCGTCGAGGACGGCCTCCATCGACTCCGGGTCGGTCACGAAGTACGGCGACAGGTAACCCTTGTCGAACTGCATGCCCTCGGTGAACTCCAGCTCGGTGCCCATGGTGTTGGACTCCTCGACCGTGATCACGCCGTCCTTGCCGACCTTGTCGAAGGACT
>NZ_JASLGR010000001.1 GCF_030150155.1 Nocardioides sp. | reverse complement strand
CTCAGGAACTTCTCGGTCTGGTAGACCAGCGAGTCGCCCTGGTTGCGGACCTCGACCGACTCGCGGCGCTTGGCGTCCTCCTCGGCGTACTGCTCGGCCTCGCGCACCATCCGGTCGATCTCGTCCTTGCCGAGCGCCGAGCCACCGGAGATGGTCATCGACTGCTCCTTGCCGGAGGCCTGGTCCTTCGCGGTGACGTGCACGATGCCGTTGGCGTCGATGTCGAAGGTCACGTCGATCTTCGGCACACCGCGGGGCGCCGGCGGGAGGCCGGTGAGCTCGAAGTTGCCGAGAGGCTGGTTCTGCGCCCACATCTGGCGCTCGCCCTGGGCGACCTTGATCTCGACCGACGGCTGGTTGTCGTCGGCGGTGGTGAAGGTCTCGGTGCGCTTGGTCGGGATCGTGGTGTTGCGCTCGATCAGCACCGTCATCACACCGCCCTTGGTCTCGATGCCGAGGCTCAGCGGCGTGACGTCGAGGAGCAGCACGTCCTTGACCTCGCCCTTGAGCACGCCGGCCTGGAGCGCGGCGCCGACGGCGACGACCTCGTCGGGGTTGACGCCCTTGTTGGGCTCCTTGCCGCCGAGCAGCTCCTTGACCAGGTCCGTGACGGCGGGCATCCGGGTGGAACCACCGACGAGGACGACGTGGTCGATCTCGGAGACCTTGAGGCCACCGTCACGGAGCACGTTCTGGAACGGCACCTTGGTGCGCTCGAGCAGGTCCGAGGTGATCTTCTGGAACTCGGCGCGGGTCAGGGTCTCCTCGAAGTGGAGGGGGCCGGACTCACCGTGGGTGATGTAGGGCAGGTGGATCGAGGTGTTCTGCGACGAGGACAGCTCGATCTTCGCCTTCTCGGCGGCCTCCTCGAGGCGCTGAGCGGCGATCTTGTCGGCGGACAGGTCCACGCCGTGGGCGTTCTTGAACTTGGTCACCATCCACTCGACGATGCGGTGGTCCCAGTCGTCGCCACCGAGGTGGTTGTCGCCGGAGGTCGCCTTGACCTCGACGACGCCCTCGCCGATCTCGAGCAGGGACACGTCGAACGTGCCGCCACCGAGGTCGAAGACAAGGATGGTCTGGTCGTCACCCTTGTCCAGGCCGTAGGCCAGCGCGGCGGCGGTGGGCTCGTTGACGATCCGGGCGACGTTGAGGCCCGCGATCTCGCCGGCCTCCTTGGTGGCCTGGCGCTGTGCGTCGTTGAAGTACGCCGGCACGGTGATGACCGCGTCGGTGACCGTCTCGCCCAGGTAGGCCTCGGCGTCACGCTTGAGCTTCTGCAGGATGAACGCGCTGATCTGCTGCGCGGTGAACTTCTTGTCGTCGATGTCCACGGTCCAGTCAGTGCCCATGTGGCGCTTGACGGACTTGAGGGTCCGGTCGACGTTGGTGACGGCCTGGCGCTTGGCGACCTCGCCGACCAGCACCTCGCCGGACTTGGCGAACGCAACGACGGAGGGCGTGGTGCGCGCACCCTCGGCGTTCGCGATGACGGTGGGCTCGCCACCCTCCAGGACGGCAACCACGCTGTTCGTGGTGCCGAGGTCGATACCGACCGCACGTGCCATGAGACATACCTCCGATGGAAACTTCTGCTGATGTCCCGAAGTTTAGTCCCATCGACTCAACTTCGTTCACTCGGTCCAACGAAGGCTACCCGGCGATCATTCCCGAAACACGAACGGGTTCTGAAGAAATCTCACACCGGTGTCCACCATGCTCACCCGGGGCAGCTCCTCGACCTTGGCTACCGGCCACCAGCGCGCCTCGTCGGTGGTGCCGTCGACCTCCGCGGCCAGCGCACCGCCGACGATCCGGGCCGAGTAGAACACCCGGACAGCCTTGAGGGAGCGCCCGCCGTACGCACCGGCGCCGCGCGCCCGCTGCTCCTCGGAGAAGACGTCGGTCTCGATGCCGAGCAGACCGGTCAGCTCGACGTCGTACCCACTCTCCTCCTTGACCTCGCGTACGACGCCCTCCTCCGGGCTCTCGTGCAGCTCGACTCCCCCGCCGGGCAGGGTCCAGCGCTTGGCGCTGCCCTCGTTCCACAGCGCCAGCACGATCCGCTGCTCGGCACCGGCACCCTCGACGATGACGGCGTAGGCCGCCAGTCGGGTGTCGTAGTCGGTGTAGTGCGGCAGCGCGGGCTCAGGGGCGGGATCGGGACGGGACATCCGTCCATTCAACCAACGTTCCGCCACTGCGGGGGCCGATCAGCCGATGGTGACGGTCACCACGTTGGAGACCCGGCCGGTGTCGGTGTCCTTGACCCGCCACTTCTGCGCGCCGGCGCGGCCGGTCTGCACGTACGTCGAGAACTGGCCACCCGTGACACCGGTGGTGACCGGGAAGTCGGTCCACTGCCCACCGTCCTTGCGCTGCACCTGGAGCACCGCACCCTCACCACCGGGGTAGACACCAGTGAGGTCGATCCGCTCCATCGAACCGGCAGTCGGCTTGCCTGCGGTCAGCGTGATCTGCTTGTCCTTCGGGGTCGCCGAGGCCGACGGCGAGGTCGACGGGCTGGCCGAGGTGGTGATCGCGGCGCCGCTCTGGCCGACCTGCGGCGAGAGCGTGATCAGCGGCCCGGTCTGGGTCTTGGTCGGCTTCGGCGTCGGCAGGTAGAGCGAGGCACCCGCGTCGCTGGCCAGGGCGGTGCCGGCCCTGCCGCCACCCACCCCGAAGACCGTGGTGGCGACGAGGGCGAAGATCCCCGCGAGCACGCCGAGCGCAGCAGCGACCGCCGCCAGGGCGATCAGGCCCGCGACGACGGGATGCTTCTCCTCGTCGGAGATCTTGAACTTCACAGCCGGGGTCCTTCCGAGACAGGGGCGCTTGACTATCTTTGCCGACCGCGCAACCCACGTCGAACCGTAGGGTCGTGATCATGAATTTTCAGGACGTCGTACGACGCCGCCGGATGGTCCGTCGCTACACCGACGAACCGGTCGCTGCCGAGCAGATCACCCGGATGTTGGAGAACGCGGTGCGGGCGCCCAGCGCCGGCTTCTCCCAGGGCTGGTCGTTCCTGGTGCTGGACACGCCCGAGGACGTCGCCCGCTACTGGCAGATCTTCGTCGGCGACGGCGAGTGGGAGGCCGACGGCTGGCTGCGCGGCATGATGACCGCGCCGGTGCTGATCATCCCGTGCTCGTCGAAGGCGGCCTACCTGTCGCGCTACGCGGAGAAGGACAAGGGCTGGACCGACCGCGACGAGGCCCGCTGGGCGGTGCCGTACTGGCACATGGACACCGCGATGGCGACCCTGCTGATCCTGCAGACCGCGGTCGACGAGGAGCTCGGCGCCTGCTACTTCGGGATCCCGCCACGGCACGAGGCCGCGGTCCGCGCGGCGTTCGGCATCCCCGCGGAGTGGGACCCGATCGGGGTGGTCTCGGTGGGGCATCCGGCCAGCAGCGGTGGCGCGCAGGGCAGCCCGAGTCGACGTACTCGCCGAGAGCAGGGCGAGGTGGTCCACCGCGGGCGGTGGTGAGGACTCTCTAAAGGCCGCAGGACCACCAGTCGCGGCCGAGGTGTCGCGGGTGGCGGCAGGTCAGACCCGCCAGGTCGGCGCCCTCGGGTGAGCGTGTCGGCGACCAGAGGTAGCCGCCCATCCCGGTGCGGAAGCCTCGCCGCTGGGGGAAGAACAGCATCGTGTCCACCACCTCGACACGACCGGTCGCGCTCAGCATCCGCAACGAGAGCGGCAGGTCCGTGCCACCCTCCCGCTCGAACTGGTCCATCTGGGCGACGGCCCGATCGAACAGCGACTGGTGGGCCCGGAAGTACGTCGTGGGCGCGAGCGTCGACCAGTTGGTCAGCCCCACCGCCAGGGCCACCGTGACCAGGGCCAGCACGACGGTGAGCACGGCCCGCCGCGCCAGCACCCCCAGGACGAGGACCGCCGCCAGAACGGCGAGCCACCCGAGGGCGCACACCCCCAGCAGGACCGGGTCGCCGTCGAAGCCGATCACGACCCAGCTGCCGAGGACCCCGGCCAGCCAGGCCAGCAGCGTCCAGCCCAGCAACGGACCCAGGCGCAGCCACGGACGCCGCCGAGGCGACGGCGTGACGGGCACTGGCTGCGGGATCGGCGACGGTGCCTGATCGAGGTCGGCCATCGCGCCAGTCTGGCACCTCGTCGGCCCGGTGCGGACCGAGAACGTGCGGTTCCCACGGCCCGGTGACCGGTCCTGCGATAACGCCCTCGCGAGTCCCGTCGCCGCACTACGCTGCGGCCAGCAGACCGATCGCGGTCGGGCGCGGGAGCGGGGAGGCGACGTGGGCACACCGCGATCGAGCCGTTCCCGGGAGCCGCACTGGTTCCTCCTGATCCTGCTCAGCGCGGTCGTGGGCCTGGTGATCTCCTACGTCGGTCTCAGCGACCTCCGGGGACCGTGGGCCGGCGACGACGCGCAGGACGCGGCATCCACGGCCCTGCCGAGCCCGGGACGCTCCGTCTCGACGTCGGTCGGGCCGACGCGGTCGCCCTCCCCCACCGCCGCCCCCGTCACTGCGGCGGTGCAGACCCCGGCGGCGCCGACACCGACCCCGACGACCACGACCACCCCGGTCGCCACTGCCCCGAAGGTGACCCCGACGCCCCGCACGCGGACCTCGTTCACGATCAGCCCGACGTCACCACACAGCAGCACCGACGACTCGAACACCACCACACCCCAGCTGCGGTTCTGGACGCTCCCCGTCTCCGACAGCCAGCAACCGGGCCAGCTCCGGACCAGCAGCGGCGGCCTGCGCGGCACCTACACCTGGGTCGACGAGCTGAGCGGCCGCTGCGAGACACCGGAGGTCTCCTGGTTCTTCACCGGCATCCCGAGCGGTGCCTACGACATCGAGATGTACACCCCGCGCGACGCCCGGGCCGCCTCCGCCATCGACGTGACCGGAAACCTCACCTCCACGACGATCGACCAGGTCGACAAGAAGGGGCAGTGGACGTACCTCTTCACCGTCAGGACCCGGAAGGGGTACGTCGGCCAGACGGTGCTCGACGTCTCCGCACGGCAGAGCGAGCAGGGCGGCACGGGTCCCTGTCAGGCGACCGGTCGGCGGCTGCTGTTCGACAGCGTGCGGATCACCCGGACCGGGAGCGACTGAGCCGCTCGGCGGTCAGGAGTCGGTGATCAGCCCGTCGCGCCGAGCAATCGCCGCCGCCTCCGTGCGCCCGCCCGCACCGAGCTTGGCGAGGATGTTGGACACGTGCACCGAGACCGTCTTGGTGCTGATGAACAGCGCCTTGGCGATCTCGCCGTTGGTCCGCCCGGCCGCGACCAGCTGGAGCGTCTCGATCTCGCGGGGCGTCAGCGCCGGACCTGCTGGTGTCGCGCCGCGTGCCGGTGGCGCGGCGGCCACGGAGCCGAGCTGGGCCAGCAGCCGGGAGGCGCCCAGCTCCACCGCGATCACGCGCGCCCGCTCGGCCACCGTCCGGGCCTGCGCCACGTCTCCGGTCGCGCGCAGCAGAGTCGCCAGCACCGCCAGCGTCGAGGCCGTCTCGAAACGGTGCCCCATCACGTCGTACGCCTCGACGGTGGCCTGCCACGCCTCCACCAGGACGCCGGCGGACACCTCGTCCCCGGCACGCCAGTGCGCGCGCAGCAGCTCCGCGCGCAGCCGTGCGGTCCAGGCTCGCCCCTCGGGGCCCCAGTCGGGTCGCCCGCCCAGGCGTGCCACCACCGCTCCGGCCTCGGCGGCGATCCGCTCGGCCTCGGCCAGCACCGCCGGGCGCTCGGCGGCCCGCAGCCCGCCCAGGGCGTCGGCGAGCACCCCGACGGTGACGGCACCGAGCCGCAGACGCGCGGAGAAGTCGCTGTCCCAGACCCGGGTGAGCGTCGCGACGGCGTCGTCGTACACCGCGACCGCGTCGGCATGGTCCCCGGCGATGCCCGCCTCGACGATCTCGGTCGCGGCGGTGAAGACCGCCACCACACCATCGGTGTTCCAGGTGTCGCGGTGCAGGCGGCGCGGCACCCGCTGTCCCTGCCCCTGGCGCACCATCTGACGGATCGCGTCCAGCGAGGCGTAGCCGACCGGCGGCGCGCCGGGCCGGGCGACGGCGGTCAGCTCGAGGGCCTCGGCCCAGCGGCCCTGCACGTAGTAGACCCAGGAGAGCTGATGGCGGGGCTCGACGGCGTACGGCGCCCACGGCTGCCCCGCGGCGACGGCCCGCTCGATCCCGGCCAGGAACGCCTCCTCGGCGTCGCCCCACAGGCCGTAGTCCTCATACGACCGGGCGAGCAGGAACCAGCCCTGCAGCTCGGCCTCCAGCGCCCCGGCGGCCTGGGCCCGGGCGATCG
Organism: Nocardioides sp.; assembly: GCF_030150155.1. GTDB lineage: Bacteria > Actinomycetota > Actinomycetes > Propionibacteriales > Nocardioidaceae > Nocardioides. Next base: position 87,803 of record NZ_JASLGR010000001.1, on the reverse strand, counting down.
AGCCACGAGCCGCGATCCGGAGCTCGCTGGGGTCGCCGGTCTTGCGCAGGCTGGTCAAGGCGGCGACGGCGGCCGACGCGGTGGCGGCCAGGCCGTGCAGCTCGGCCAGCGCGAGTGCGGCCAGCCCTGCCTCCTCGGCCTCGTCGAAGCGGTGCACCCAGCCCAGGATCCGGGCGTGGTTGGCCAGCACCCGGGCACGCAGGGCGGGGTCGTCCTCCGGGGCCAGCTCGACCGCCTCCCGGGAGTACGCGATCGGGTCGAGCCGGGCGTTGTCGAGCACGCCGAGCGCGAGGGCTGCGGCGGCCAGCACGCGGGAGCGGTCGGCCGGCGTGGTCTCGGGGCTGAGCCGCTCGACCTGCTCGCGGGCCAGGGCGGCGCCGCGCTCGGCCCGCCCGGCGGCGGTGAGGGCGAGGACGCAGGACTCGACCACCAGGGCCGGGCGCACCTCGGGCGGCAGGATGCGGCCCGGGATCAGGGTGAGCGCTCGCTCGTAGTGCTGGGAGGCCTCCTCGGGGGCACCGACCGCCATCGCCTCGGCCCCGGCGGTGATGCTGGCGATCAGGGCGGTGTCGAGGTCGTGGGCCTGGCGGGCGTGGCGGGCCAGCTCGGCCGCGGAGCCGTCGCCGTCGTCGAGGTCGGCCGCGAGCGCAGTGGCGAACCGGCCGTGCAGGCTGACCCGCTCACCGGGCAGCAGGTCCTCATAGACGGCCTCGGCCAGCAGCGCATGCCGGAACCAGTAGTCGCCGGTGCCGGCGACCAGGACGTGCGACTCGACCGCCTGGCGCAGTGCCTCGTCGAGCCGGGCGGCGGGCAGGTCGACGACCTGGGCGAGCAGACCGTGGCGGACCCGTCGTCCGGCGACGCTGGCGGTGCGCACCACCGAGCGCGCTTCGTCGCCGAGCCGGTCGAGGCGGACCAGGAGCACGTCGGCGAGCTCGTCGGGCATCCAGTGGCCGGGGCCGGTGGCGGCACCGACCAGCTCCTCGACGAAGAACGCGTTGCCCTCGGCGCGCGCCACGATGTCCTCGCGGTCGGCGTCCCCGACCTCGTGGCTCAGCTCGTGGACCAGGGTGCGGACCTCGTCGTCGGGCAGCGGCCCCAGGGTGAGCCGCTCGACGCCACCCAGACGGCTCCACTCCGCGACCTGGCGCCGCAGCGGATGCCTGCGGTGCAGGTCGTCGGAGCGGTACGACGCCACCAGCACCAGATCGCTGGTGAAGGGACGTGTCAGCAGCAGCGTGATCAGGTCCCGGCTGGACTGGTCGGCCCAGTGCACGTCCTCGATCACCACGACGGTCGGCCCCGCAGCGGCGACAGCGTCCAGCAGGGCGTGCACACCGGCGACGATCTGACCGCGGTCGATGGAACCCGGGTCGTGCCGTCCGGCGGCCCGCAACCGGCTCAGCGCTGGATGCACCTGGAGGATCGTGTCGACGACCTCCGGATGCGTCACGCTCAACCGGTCGAGGACCTCGGTGAACGGCAGGTAGGGCAGGGCACTGTCACCGAAGTCGAGGCAGTGGCCCGCGACGACGTTCCAGCCGCGCTCGATCGCTGCGGTGCGGAACTCCTGCAGCAGACGGGTCTTGCCCACCCCGGCGTCACCGGCCAGGAGCAGGTGGCGACGCAGGCTCGCCGACCCACCGCGCTCGGGAGCCAGCAGGTCGGCGAGCTGGTCGAGCTCGTCTCGTCGACCGATCAGCGCCAGGCGGGGGTGGACCATGTCCCCCATCATCTCGCGTGCCCCGTCGGTGAGCGGGTCACGCGGGTCGCTGATCGACGCCGCAGCGCTCAGGACAGGGTCCGCTCGGTCTCGGTCGCGCGGCGACCGAAGCGCCGCATGCCGAGTCGGCCGAGCTGCCCGCGGGCACCCGACGCGTTCGGGCCGACCAGGTCGGCGCGGATCCGCGCGGCGCGCTCGTTGGTGCTGATCCGTACCCAGGTGGGATCGAAGTTGCTCATCACGACACCTCTTCTTGATGCGATCGGCCCCGGTGGCCGATGCCTCAAGCCTGCGGCTCTGAGGTAGGCCCTCACATCGGACGTTCTCCCTATCTCTGGTGACCCCGGCTCATCTCTGGTGACCCCGGCTCGTTCACCGACGATGGCCCACCTGCGAAGAGCCCCTCAACCCCGCGAGGAGGAAAACAGCCTCTGAGCCCGCTCCCGCCGACTGGATGAGTGGCGAAACCTCCTCCGGGCTTGAGCGCGCAAGCTGGAGCAGACCAGCGACTCCAACGAACCCAGCGCGGTTCACCAAGATTTGCCTACGCCCGAAACATTTTACCGTCACGGTATGTACACATGCAGGGGAACCCGCAACGCTTCGGAGCGGGGAGGCCATACCGATGAAGGCTGGCGCGATGCACAACAAAGCAACTCAAGAACCCCATCTTGATCCAAGTGAACCCACTCCTGAAACCGTTCCGTTGGCGCGATCCCAAAGTCGGGCCCACCCCGCAAGAGGGACCGTTATCGCCTGCACGGTGGCCGCCGTTGTGGGCATAGGCTCAACTGCCGCATATTCAGTGGCCGACGACGGAATCGGTCCTGATGCTCCGGCAGCCACGACCCAGGCTGTCGCCGGGGTGATTTCGGTGGCGCCGTCGGCGCTCACGGCCGTGACAGGCGGCGCGGCATATCAAGTCCCCACAGCCGACGGAGGCAGTGCGGCGCAGATAGCGGCCGTCAAGACCCTCGTGCCAACACTACTTCGAGCCGACGCCGCGATTGGACGAATTCCAGATATTCCTACCGCCCTGCGGTTGGTGTCAGTCACCGCAACGTCGACCGTCGCCGCCGTAACACAGCTTCTCCGGAACGTGTGGAGCCCTCAACGCCTGGTGGACCAAGTCACCCAGTGGGTCAGCGCAGTGCTTGCGGCAGCCGCTGACCCTGCATACATCCCGTACTCCAACAACACCTTCACTGTCGACCAATGGCAGGGCGTGAATGTCACGTCGTCCGGAGTGGATGTGCTTCTCCTCGGGCACGACAACTACCTCAAGCCTGACGGCTGGAGCGCCGACGTCGAGCGGCAATGGCAGATCCATCTGCTGCTTACCTCAAGTGGATCCTGGCTCCTTGACAGCACCAGCTCAGTGGCCGTCCCCGAGGTTGCAGCCGTGGACGCCCCTGACGATCACACCGGTGACGGCACAGATGACGCTGCAGGCCCCGTAGTCATCGATCCAGGAAACACCGACTGGCTCTCCACGGACCCCGACCTCGATGCCCCATCGGGAACACCGTCCGCAGGAGGTGTCCGGCGAAGTCGATCAGCTACTTCTTCGGCAAGCTCTTGCTGGTGGCAGCGGCGTTCTCCGCCACGCTCAGCCTTTCTGGAACAGCCGCGGCTGCGACGCCCTCGGTGGACTGGGGCAAAGTCGTCGCTTACGCCCACAAGTACGCGTGCAACACGGCCTCAGGCGCCAACGGCAAGTGTTATAACTCGGCATACCTGTCGTTTGGTGCGGATTGTACAAACTTTGTATCTCAAGCTCTCTACGCCGGCGGAATGCCGATGGAGCGCCACAGCACCATCGAGTACTGGAAATCAGAGTGGTTCTACGACAAGAGCAACGACAAACACGCAAAAGCATGGACATCGGTCCAATACTTCCAGGACTACTTCAAGAACGCTAAGTCGTACGGCACGTGGATTCGAGCGTCGTCAATGGGAGCGCAATACACCCCTGCAGCGCGCGGTGACATCTATATGTACAATTGGGGTCGCGGTGAAGGATGGTCTCACCTGGCAATTGAAACCGGATTCGGTCAGTTCGCTGATTTCGTCGACCATTCGACGGGAAGGCGTTACCGGTCTGTGACCAGCGGATCGGGCGACTACATTTCGCAGCACGTCACGGATCGCGACTACTCGCCGTGGAACTGGGGGTACCAGACCGAGACTAACCCCAAGTATCGGCGGGCCATGGACACGATCATCCTGCACTGGAATAGGTAGGCCTCAGTTGATGCGTCCACTTTTCATCAGGGCGGCTGTGCTTGCGGCCGCCCTGATGGCCGTCGTTCTTGTGTCGATGGCCTACGGACGATTCACGACGCAGATCTCCTCTCACGGATGGGCGTGCGGGCGCGCGTTGAGCGTGGCCGTGCGAGGCGTTGCGGCTCCGCATGGTGGGGAGATCGGAGCGACGGCTCCTGAGGCCGGGGTGTTGGCAGGCTGCCGCCCGAAGGCAACGCGCGTCGTGGTCCCCGGACTTCTTGAGGCTGGCGGTGCAGCGTTGCTCCTGGTAGCAGCAGTCCTCGCGCGGAGACGTTTCTCCGGCCGGCCCGGAGGAACGAGGCATGATGCGCCCGGGGCGGGGGATGTGCAGGAAGCCCCGGCCCGCCCCACCCCTTCCGGGGACCGATCGGGCGACCAGGCGTAGCCGCCCATGCCGCGAAGCACGCCGACGGCGCCAGCTCCCTGGTGGCCTCGGGAGGGATCGAGGGGCCTGTCGCCCCGTTGCTTTCCTTACCTCCCGGTAACTTCCGGTGTCGGAAGTGTTAACTAGGTCATATTCCACACACCGGGATCGCTGCTAGGTTCTGGATTTTGTGACCTTCAAGAGCCCGAAGAGCTTCTTCGCCCCGCTGGCGGTCGGCGCCCCGGCACCGCTGCGTGAGATCCCGGCCCGACCGAGTCGTGCCATCCACTTCTTCGACCCCAGCAACCCGAAGATGGTCGACAAGATCCCGCAGATGGTCGGCACCGTCGACGTACTGCTGGGGAATCTGGAGGACGCGGTCAAGGCCGACAACAAGGTCGCCGCGCGCGAGGGCCTGGTCACGATCGCGCAGGGCACGGACTTCGGCCCGACCCAGCTGTGGACCCGGATCAACTCCCTGGACTCGCCGTGGGCGCTGGACGACCTCACCACGCTGGTCACCGAGATCGGCGACAAGCTCGACGTGGTGATGGTGCCGAAGGTGCAGGGCGCCGAGGACATCCACTACGTCGACCGGCTGCTCGCCCAACTCGAGGCCAAGGCCGGGCTCACCCGCCCGATCCTGGTGCACGCGATCCTGGAGACCGCCCGCGGCGTCGCCGAGGTGGAGAACATCGCGCTGGCCAGCCCGCGGATGCAGGGCATCTCGCTCGGTCCGGCCGACCTGGCCGCGGACCGCAAGATGAAGACCACCCGCGTCGGTGGCGGTCACCCCGGCTACCTGGTCCGCGCCGACCCGGCGTCGTCCTCGCTCGAGGACATCACCTCGCCGAGCCGGACGATCTTCCAGCAGGACCTGTGGCACTACACGATCGCGAAGATGGTCGACGCGTGCGCCGCTGCGGGGATCTACCCGTACTACGGCCCGTTCGGCGACATCACCGACGTGGTCGCCACCGAGGACCAGTTCCGCAACGCGTTCCTGCTGGGCTGCGTCGGCACCTGGAGCCTGCACCCCAAGCAGATCGAGATCGCCAACCGGGTCTTCTCGCCCTCGGTCGAGGACATTCGGCACGCTCGCCGGGTCGTCGCCGCGATGGGCGACGGCACCGGTGCGGTGATGCTCGACGGCAAGATGGAGGACGACGCCTCCCTCAAGCAGTGCCTGGTGATGGTCGCGCTGGCCGAGGAGCTGGCAGCGATCGACCCGAAGCTCAAGGAGCTCTACGACGCGATCGAGCTCGACGGACAGACCAAGGGAGACAACGCCTGATGACCACCCCCGCCGCCGCCGGATTCCGCCCCCGCCGCTCGGTCCTCTACATGCCCAGCTCGAACGAGCGGGCCCTGGAGAAGGCCAAGACGATCCCGGCCGACGCCCTGATCCTCGACCTGGAGGACGCCGTCGCCCCGGATGCCAAGCGGGTCGCCCGGGAGAACGCCGTCGCCGCTGTCGCCTCGGGCGAGTACGGCGCCAAGGAGCTCACCATCCGGATCAACGGCGCCGACACGGAGTGGCACGCCGACGACCTGCGCGCCGCCGCCGCCGTCGGACCCGACGCGATCGTGGTGCCCAAGGTGAACAGCCCCGAGGCGGTGCGGTCCCTGGTCGCGTCGATCGAGGCCGCCGGCGCGCCGAGCAAGACGAAGCTGTGGGCGATGATCGAGTCGCCGTACGCCATCCTGCACGCCGAGGAGATCGCCGCCGCCTCCGAGCGCCTCACCGTGCTGGTGCTCGGCACCAACGACCTGGTCAAGGAGCTCTTCATCGACCACGTCCCCGGGCGTGAGCCGCTGCGTACCTCCCTGCAGCTCGCCGTGCTGGCCGCCCGCGCCACCGGCAAGGTCGTCCTCGACGGCGTCTACAACGACGTCAAGGACGCCGACGGCTACGCCGCCGAGGTCCTCCAGGGCGTCCAGTTCGGGTTCGACGGCAAGACCCTGATCCACCCCGCCCAGGTCGAGGGCGCCAACACCGGCTTCGCCCCGTCGGCCGACGCCGTCGCCGCCGCGACCGGCCTGATCGAGGCCTGGAACGCCGGCAACGGTGGCGTGGTCACCTACAACGGCAAGATGGTCGAGTCGCTGCACGTCGAGTCCGCCCGCCGCACCCTGGCGATCGCCGCCGCGATCGCGCAGCTGGGCTGAGGCTCCTCCCGGCGCACGCCGGGGAGAGAACGGGGTCGTCCTGCGGGGCGGCCCCGTTCTGCGTTGTTCTGCATTGTTCTGCGTGGTGGCGGGCCAGCCCGTTCCAGCACCCGCGGTAGCCGACACGCCGCCGCTCCCCGCGTGTCGCCCACGACGAGCGCATCAACAGTACGCCGACCAGCGCGGGTCCGACCGCAGCGCCGTGACCGGGGCGGCGGTAGGTCGTTGAACTGGCGCTAGCAACTACTGAACCCGGAGCACTACCGGGCCGATAGGGGGCACGTGCTGCGTGTCCCGAAGGTGTCACGTGTCTGAACTGCCGCAGGGTCTCGCCCCGGAGGGTGCGAAGCCCTCGAGACCGGAGGTGAGCGACCCGTTGCAGCCCTTCGCCGACATCATCGACATCTTCAAGTCCATCGCCGACACCGGCGACGTCGAGCCCGCGCCGCCGAGCACCGTGTACTACGTCGACGACGAGCCCCTCGACCTCGCCGCGATCCTGCAGCCTCCGGCTGTGTTGCAGGCGCTGGGGCGAGAGACGGTGGATCCGGTCCCGGCCGTGCCAGTGCCGCCCGCGCCGGTCCCAGCCGCTGCTGCGCCTGCGTCGGACACGCGGCCGGCAGCAGCGCCCGAGCCGCAGCCTGAGCCTGCGCCTGCGCCTGCGCCTGAGACAGCCCCCGCCGCGGAGCCCGAAACCACACCGCCCGCTCCCCCAGCACAGGCGCCCGAGACACCCGCGCCCGCGATCGACATGCAGGCGATCATCGCCGCGGCGACCGCTGCCCTGGCCGAGGTGGACGAGGCCCTGGCCGCCGCCGGTCCGTTGCCGACGATGTCGGACGCGGCCCCGCCGTCCGACCCGCCTGTCGCAGTGGTCGAACCCGACGTCGAGCCTGAGGCCACACCCCCGGTCGAATCCGCGCCGGAACCCGAGCCCGAGCCGACTCCGGAGCCCGAGCCCGACCCGGCTCCGAAACCCGAGCCCGAGCCGACTCCGGACCCCGAGCCGACGCCGGAGCCGACTCCCGCCCCAACGGCCCTGCCCGAGCCAGCCCCCGAGCCGACGCCGACCGGCGTACCCGACCCACGAACCGACGCGGCCGCAGCCGTGCTGGCGGCCTTCGCCACCCAGCAGGCCGAGGAGGCAGAGCAGGCAGAGCGGGGCGGGCAGACCGCCACCATCTCCCCGCCCACCCAACGCGCACCCCGGCCGGCGTCCACCGCACCCACCAGCCCCGCCCCCACACCACTCACCAGCCCCGCACCCGAGCCCCCACTCCCGAGCGCCACCCCCGAACCCCAGCGCGCACCCGACCCCACCCCCGAGCCCGCACCTGAGCCCGACACCCCCGCCCGCCGCACCCTCCGCTGGCCGCTCAAGGCCGTCGCCGCCCTGGTCCTCGTCGCCCTGATGGCCGGGACCGGCTGGTTCCTGGCCCGTGGCCCGCTGGCCCACACCGGTCCGAGCGCGGCACCGACCGCGGCGCCGAGCCAGGAGAGCGTGCCGATCGCACCGCAGCAGGCGGAGTACGGCGACGTGATCGCCGCCGTCACCGCAGCCACGGACCTCACCTCCCTCGCGGCAGCGGCCGACCAGGCCACCGCCCTGGGGCAGACCTTCGCTGATCTCACCGGCGCCACCGCGCAGGGCGAGGCCCTGATCCGGGCCGAGACCGCCGCGCTCCAGGCACTGAGCGGCCTCGACGCCCTCACCCCCGGCAATGCGTCGGCCCAGTTCCCGGCACTGATGTCGACCCTCACCACGGCGAGCCGGGCCGTCACGCAGGCCCGCAAGGCCCTGCCTGGCAACGACCCGCGGACCGACACCGCTCCCGCGACCCGGCACGTGGTCAGGCTCGTCGGCCCGCTCGCCCTCAACGGCCTCACCACCCAGCTCTCCGGGCTGGTCACGCGCGCCGGTGCGGCGACGAAGACGGCCGGCCTGCGTGAGGTCGCGGCCGACACCTTCCAGCTCCGGGTAGCCACCGAGGACACCGCCGCCCTCCTCGGCCCCGACGGCGCCCTCGGCGCCCGCGCCGCCCACCTGCAGCAGGCCGCCGCCGCGCTGGCCGCGATGAAGACGATCGATGCCGACCACCTCGGCGACTGGGCGCCGCTGAGCACGCGGCTGCGCCAGAGCCTGACCGCCCTCAAGCAGCCGACCACCGCCGTAGGCCAGGTCGACCAGATGATCGACGCCGCCGTCGTCCTGATGGACACCTGGACGCAGCTCCACCAGGGCCCGGACCGGGCCACGCTGGCGGCGTACCGCTCCCGCGTCCTGACCGCGTCCCGGACCTGGACGACGGCCTGGACCGCACTGCCGACGGTCACCGCGGACCAGAAGGCGTCCTTCGACCTGACCACGCGGTTCTACAAGAGCTCGCAGAAGCTCGCCGGTGCCGCGACCGCGCTGGCGAAGATCAACGTCCCCGACGGCGCGCCCGACGCCCTCGCCCGCGCCCACCGCACGCTGGCAGCGCTGGCCGACCGCGGTCGACGGGCCGCCGCCGCGGGGCACACGATGGCGCTGGCCGCCGAGGACTGCGGCAGCGACTGCACGCTGGGCCAGACCAAGGCGTGGAAGGCCTTCCAGACCGCGGTGTCCAAGGTCGGTACGCCGACGACGGCGAAGGCCGAGTGGCAGAGCGCGTACGACGCCGCAGTGGCCGAGGCTGCCGCCGTACCGCCGGAGCAGGACAAGCCCGACGTCTGACCCGCCATGAGACACAGGTCACAGCCCGAGGGTCGAGACCTACGCCACACCCCCAGGCGCACTCGGCTTGAATCATGCCGATGACAGCGCGCCGACCCTCAGCAGCACCGGTCGGCACCGCCCGCCGCTGGTGGATGCTCGGCGTCAGCACCGCCGCCCAGTCCGGCGCGGCCGTGATGGCCCACGGTGCGGCCTTCCTGATCCCGACGCTGACCCGTGACCACGGTCTGAGCCTGAGCCAGGCCGGCGTGGTCGCCGCCGCACCGACGATCGGCGTGATGCTGGCCCTGGTCGCCTGGGGTGCCGTCACCGACGCGATCGGCGAGCGGGTCGTCCTCCAGATCGGCCTGAGCGTCGCGGCGCTGGCCGGACTGGCCGCCGCGGCCACCTCCAGCCTGGTCCTGTTCGCGATCGCGATCGGGGTCGGTGGTGCCGCCAGCGCGTGCTCGAACGTGGCCAGCGGCCGGGTCGTGGTCGGCTGGTTCCCGCCGCACCGTCGCGGGCTGGCGATGGGGATCCGGCAGATGGCCCAGCCCGTCGGGGTCGGCATCGCCGCGATCACGATGTCGGTGACGGCTCAGGCGCACGGCATCCGGGCGGCGATCCTGATCCCGGCGATCGCGTGCGCCGTCACCGCCATCGCCGTCACGCTCGTGATCGTGGACCCGCCGCGCCCCACCCGCACCGTGACCCGGGCCGACAACCCGTACCGCGGCAACCGTTACCTGGCCCGGATCCATGCCGTCTCGGTGCTGCTGGTCGTCCCGCAGTTCCTGGTCTGGACGTTCGCCCTGGTCTGGCTGGTCGACGATCGGAGCTGGTCGGCCGCCGGAGCGGGCGCCCTGGTCGCGGTCGCCCAGATCTTCGGCGCGTTCGGCCGGATCGCCGCCGGCCAGCTCTCCGACGTGGTCCGGAGCCGGATGCGGCCGCTGCGCTGGGTCGCCCTGGCCGCAGCCGTCGTGCTGATCCTGTGGGGCGCGACCGCCGGCATGGGCTGGTGGGTCGCCGTACCCCTGATGGTCCTCGCCACCGTCCTCACCGTCGCCGACAACGGCCTGGCGTTCACCGCCGTGGCCGAGCGCGCCGGGCCGTTCTGGAGCGGGCGGGCGCTCGCCATCCAGAACACTGCTCAGTTTCTGACCAGCTCCCTCGTGCCACCGCTCGGAGGGGCGGCGATCGTGGCACTAGGCTTCCCCCGAACGTTCGCCCTCGCTGCACTCTTTCCGGTCCTGGCGTTTGCGCTGGTGCCGGTTCGAGACGAGCAAGAACTCTCGTAGCGACGCAAGTTACTCACCGGTAGGATTCGCGCATGCTTCAAACCATCGTCATCGTGGCGTGTCTGGCGCTCACGGTCGTGACGGCCGTTCTGGTCGTCAAGGCTGTCCGCTCAGTCCTCGCTGTCATCGGCCAGGGTCAGCCCACGATCGGGCGCACCGACAACCCGGGCAAGCGCCTGGCGACGATGCTGAAGGAGACGCTCCTTCACACCCGCATGCTGCAGTGGACCTGGGTCGGCATCCTGCACTGGTTCGCGTTCGCCGCGTTCATCGTGCTCTCCACCGCGGTGGGGTCGGCGTACATCCAGCTCTTCAGCGCCGACTGGACGATCCCCGTGATCGGCAAGTTCTTCGGCTACGAGTGGATCGCCGAGGGCCTCGGCCTGCTGGGCGCGATCGGCATCATCCCGCTGATCGTCTACCGCCTGCGCAACCTGCCGGCCGACAAGGGCCGCAAGAGCCGCTTCTTCGGCTCCACGATGTGGCAGGCGTTCTTCGTCGAGGCGATGGTGCTGCTCGAGTCGATCGCGATCCTCTTCATCCGCGGTGCTGAGTACAACCTCGCCCAGGCACACGGCGGCGAGCACGCCGAGCACGCCACCGGCTTCCACTTCCCGATCTCGCAGTTCTTCGGTCACCTCTACCCGACCGGCCACGACTCGATCGGGTCGCTGGAGAACATCATCTACCTGATCGCCACGTTCAAGATCGCCTCGGCGCTGATCTGGCTGATCGTGATCTCGACCAACCTGACGATGGGTGTCGCCTGGCACCGCTTCACGGCCTGGTTCAACATCTTCTTCAAGCGTGAGTCGATCGGTCGCGACACCGACGGCGCCACCACCGCGCTCGGTGGCCTCAAGCCGCTGATCGCCGGTGGCAAGGTGATCACCCTCGACGACATCGACGACCTGGACGAGGAGACCGTCCTCGGCGTCGGCACGATCAACGACTTCGCCTGGAAGGGCATCCTCGACTTCACCACCTGCACCGAGTGTGGCCGCTGCCAGTCGCAGTGCCCCGCCTGGAACACCGAGAAGCCGCTCTCCCCGAAGCTCCTCATGATGGGCCTGCGCGAGCACGCCTACGCCTCGGCAACCGAGGGCCCTGAGGGCGAGCGCGCCCAGCTCCCCCTGATCGGCAAGACCTCCCAGCCGGCCGAGGCCGGTGCGGGCGAGGAGGTCCTCGACTGGTTCTACAACCCGGAGGACGGCGGCTTCGTCATCGACGAGGACGTGCTCTGGTCCTGTACGTCGTGTGGTGCCTGTGTCCAGCAGTGCCCGGTCGACATCGAGCACGTCGACCACATCGTCGACATGCGCCGCTACCAGGTGCTGGTCGAGTCGAACTTCCCCTCCGAGCTCAACGGTCTCTTCCGTGGCCTGGAGAACAACGGCAACCCGTGGAACATGTCGTCCAAGCAGCGGCTGTCGTGGACCGACGGGCTGGACTTCGACGTCAAGGTCGTCGGCGAGGACATCGAGGACCTGGACTCCGTCGACTGGCTGTTCTGGGTCGGCTGCGCCGGTGCCTACGAGGACCGCGCGAAGAAGACCACCCGCGCCGTGGCCGAGCTGCTCAACATCGCCGGGGTCTCCTTCGGCGTGCTGGGCAACGGCGAGACCTGCACCGGTGACTCGGCTCGCCGTGCCGGTAACGAGTTCGTCTTCCAGGGCCTGGCTCAGCAGAACGTCGAGACGTTCAAGGAGTTCAAGGTCAAGAAGGTCGTCTCGACCTGTGCTCACTGCTTCAACACGTTGAAGAACGAGTACAAGGAGTTCGGCATCGAGCTCGAGGTCGTGCACCACACCCAGCTGCTCAACCGCCTCGTGCGCGAGGGCAAGCTGACCCCGGTGACCGAGGGTGCGGGCGCCCACAAGCGCTCCATCACGTACCACGACCCCTGCTACATCGGTCGTCACAACGGCGTCTACACGCCCCCGCGTGAGCTGCTCCAGATCCTGCCCGGTGCCGAGGTCGTGGAGATGCCGCGCAACTCCGAGCGCTCGTTCTGCTGTGGTGCCGGTGGCGCTCGGATGTGGATGGAGGAGAAGCTCGGCTCGCGGATCAACCAGAACCGCACCGACGAGGCCGTCGCCACGGGTGCCGACCAGATCGCCGTCGGCTGCCCCTTCTGCCGCGTGATGCTCTCCGACGGCCTCACCGCCGCCCAGGCCAACGGCTCGGCGCGCGAAGAGGTCGAGGTCCTCGACATCGCCCAGATGCTGCTCTCCTCGGTCAAGGGCGAGCAGGCCACCAAGCTGGCGCCCGGTCAGGGTGCGGCTCTGGCGGCTGCCGCTGCCGCCACTCCGGCTGCTCCTGCTGCGTCTGCTGCTGCGGCTACCGAGGTGGCCGAGACGGTGTCGGCGCCCGACGACGCGTCGTCCCTGTTCGACTCCCCCGCCGCCCCGGAGGCGCCGTCGGGTGGCTCCCTGTTCGACACGCCTTCGGGCGGTACGTCGGGTGGGTCGCTGTTCGACACCCCCGCCCCGGGCACGTCGGGCGGATCCCCGTTCGACACCCCCGCCCCGGAGACGCCTGCGGCTCCTGAGGCGAAGTCGGGCTCGCTGTTCGACGAGGGCGGGTCGCTCTTCGACACCCCGGCTCCGGCTGCTCCTGCGGCTCCTGCCGCCCCGGCAGCGCCGGCCGCTGGTGGGTCGCTGTTCGACGTCGCTCCGACCGAGACGCCTGCACCGGCAGCGCCCGCTGCCGGTGGGTCGCTGTTCGACATCCCGGCCGAGGCTCCGGCTGCGGCGGCTCCGGCTGCGGCGGTTGACGCTCCGGCCGCGCCCGCTGCCCCGGCGGCCGCTGAGGCTCCGGCCGCCGCCCCGTCGTCCGGCACGGCCTCCGAGCCGCGCACGGACGTCAACATCGACGAGGTCGCCAGCCTGTTCGACATCGAGGCACCGGCTGGCACGGTCGCGGTCGCCGCGAGTGCTGTGGCCGCTCCGGTCGCTGCAGCCCCGGTCGCCACGCCGGCAGCACCCGCTGCTCCGGTCGAGGCTCCCGCCCCGGCTGCTCCGGTCGCCGAGGCACCCGTCGCAGCTCCCGCTGAGTCGGCTCCCGCCGCCCCCGTCGCCGCACCTGTCGCCGCACCGGCGCCGAGCGTCACCGTCGGGACGTCCTCGGGCACCGCCTCGGTGCCGCACACCGACGTCAACATCGACGAGGTCGCGAGCCTGTTCGACATCGAGGCGCCCACGGGCACCGTCAGTGTCGAGCCCGGCCAGGCAGCCCCCGCCGCTCCGGCAGCCCCCGCGGCCCCGGTGGCTGCTGGCGAAACCACGCCTGCAGCAGCCCCGGCAGCGCCTTCACCGGCAGTTGACGCCGCACCCGCCCCGGTCGCCGAGGCACCCGCCGCCGCACCTGCCCCGGTCGCGGAGGCGCCCGTCGCCGCCCCGGCCGCGCCGGTGGCCGCCGCCCCGGCGCCGAGCGTGACGATCGGGACGTCCTCGGGCACCGCCTCGGTGCCGCACACGGACGTCAACATCGACGAGGTCGCCAGCCTGTTCGACATCGCGGCCCCCGACGGTGCCGTCAGCGTCGAGCCCGGCCAGGCAGCCCCGGCTGCCCCGGCAGCAGCCCCCGCGGCGCCCGCCCCCGTCGCCGAGACCCCGGCCGCCGCCCCGGCGGAGGCCGCACCGGTCATCGAGGCCCCGGTCGCCGAGACCCCGGTCGTCGAGACCCCGGTCGCCGAGACCCCGGTCGTCGAGGCACCCGCCGCAGAGACCACCCCGGTAGCCGCTCCCCCGGCTCCCACCGTGGTGATCGGCGAGTCCTCCGGGGCGACGCACCACCCGCGTACCGACGTGGACATCACCACCCTCGGGTCGCTGTTCGACATCTGATCGAACCCCCGACGAGCCGCGCCACCGCACCCGGTGGCGCGGCTCGTTCCATTTCCGCACTCCGCCACCCGCGTCACACCCGCCCCACGACGAGCCACCTCCTCTCCACCGCCCCCGCGTCGACACCCGGCTCTCCACAGATCCGCCCGAGCCCGCGCAGGCCCACCGGCCGACGACGCAGGATCGGGCCATGCCCACGAGTCGCACCACCCCCGGCCCCACCACCCCACGCCCTACCGCCGTCGCGACGCTGCCTCGCCCGCCCGGGGCACCCACGCCGGCCGGACCCGCCGCCCGGCGACCACCAGCGGTGCCGGACCCGTTCCACCTCGCGCGCCTCCTTGATCACCAGCACGGGGTGGTCTCCCGCACCCAGGTGCTGGGCTGCGGCTATCCCGCGTCCGAGGTCCGGCGACGGATCCGGCGCCAGGAGTGGGCGCGGGTCAGCGACGGCGTGTTCATCAACCACACCGGTCCGCTGACCTGGATCCAGCGTGCCTGGGCGGCGGTGCTCAGCGCCTGGCCTGCCGCGCTCGCGGGCGAGTCCGCCTGGCGGGCCGCGGGCGGGCCGGGCCGTTTCGACGACGACGCCCCGATCACCGTCGCGGTCGCGCGCCACCGCCACCTCACCCCGACCGAGGGCGTCACCCTGCGCCGTGCTGCCCGGTTCCCTCTCCGGGTCGTCTGGAACGCCTCGCCTCCCCGGATGCGGTTCGAGGACGTCGCGCTCGACCTCGCTGCCGCCGCGGCCACGGAGGACGCCGCCATCGGCTGGCTGGCCGACGCGGCCCAGGCCCGTCTGACCACCGCGGACTACCTCCTCCAGGCCGTCCGGGAGCGCCCGCGCCTCCCCCGCCGTCGCTTCCTCGGGGCAGTGCTGCTCGATGTCCGGGCGGGCACCTGTTCGGTCCTCGAGCACGGCTACCTCAGCCGCGTCGAGCTCGCCCACGGCCTGCCCACCCCCGAGCGCCCGACCCCCACCACCCCGGGGAGGCCCGGCTTCCGCAGCCTCGCCTACCCGGCGTACGACGTCCTGATCGAGCTCGACGGACGGCTGGCCCGCTCCCGGCCGGGCGACCGCGCCCGGGGCCCCAACCGCGACCGGGACCGGGACCTCGACCCGGATCACGACCCGCCCGTCGACCAGGACCTGGCCGCAGCGACCGCCCGCGAGCCGCTCACCCTCCGGCTCGGCTGGCCCCAGGTCTTCGAGACGCCGTGCGACACCGCCCGCAAGATCGCGGTGGTACTGGCCCGCCGCGGCTGGACCGGCGTCCCGACCCGCTGCCCACGGTGCGGGTGAGGCGATGGATCGGAGCCGCCCGATGACCCGGATCCACCGCCCTCACCCGGCGTCGGCCAGACTGCTGCCATGTCGTGGTTTGACGAGATGCCCTGGCCGACGTGGCAACAGGCAGGCATCGCGTGCGCGATCTCCCTCGCCCTGTGGGCGCTCACCCGCCTCCTGCCGCGCAGCAGGTTCCGGCGCGGAGCCGAGCCGAGCCTGCTGGAGTTCTCCCTGGTCGCGGGGCTCTACGGCGTGTGGCGGATCGCCCGCGAGCTGCCGTTCACCCACGAGGCGGGCGCGGTCGAGCGGGGCCGCGACATCAACGACGTCCAGAACTGGCTCCACCTCCCCTCCGAGATCGGCCTCCAGCACTTCGCGATCAGCCACGAGTGGCTGGCGCGAGCGATCAACGCCTACTACGCGACCGTGCACGTCCCGGCGCTGATCGTCTTCCTGGTCTGGATGTGGGTGCTGCACCGCGACAAGTACCCGCACTGGCGCAACGGCCTGGTCTACGTCACCCTCGGCTGCCTGATCATCCGCTTCATCCGAGTGGCCCCGCCGCGGTTCGTCCCCGAGCTCGGATTCGTCGACCTCTCCCAGCACCTGGGCTTCCGGGTCTATGGTGACCCGGGCACCGGCATCTCCGACCAGTACGCAGCGATGCCGTCGATCCACGTCGCCTGGGCGGCAGTGGTCAGCCTCGGCGTGATCGCAGCCTCACCGCACTGGTGGCGCTGGGTGATCGCCCTGCACCTGCCGATCACGATGTACGTCGTCGCCGCGACCGGTCACCACTGGTGGCTCGACGGCATCGTCGCACTGATCCTGCTCTGGATCGGGCTGCGGTTCGACACCTGGTGGCGCGCCCGCCGAGCCCGGCGTACGACCTCGACGACGGCCGGCGTCGAGGGACCCGCCTCAGATAGCGGTGCGGTGGAAGTTCTGGAAGCTCCGTGACGGCGTCGGGCCGCGCTGCCCCTGGTAGCGCGATCCGTACTTGTCCGAGCCGTACGGGTGGTCGGCCGGCGAGGTGAGCTGGAAGAAGCAGAACTGACCGATCTTCATGCCCGGGTAGAGCTTGATCGGCAGCGTCGCGACGTTCGCGAGCTCCAGCGTCACGTGGCCGGAGAAGCCCGGGTCGACGAAGCCGGCGGTGGCGTGCGTGAGCAGACCCAGACGCCCCAGCGAGGACTTCCCCTCGACGCGGGCGGCGATGTCGTCGGGCAGCGTCACGGTCTCGTACGTCGATCCCAGCACGAACTCACCCGGGTGCAGGATGAAGGGCTCCTCACCCTCGGTCTCGACCTGTCGGGTCAGCTCCGACTGGTCGACCGCCGGGTCGATGGTGGCGTACTTGTGGTTGTCGAAGACGCGGAAGAACCGGTCGAGGCGGACGTCGATCGACGAGGGCTGCAGCATCGCCGGGTCCCACGGGTCGAGGGCGATCCGGCCGCCGTCGATCTGGCCCAAGATGTCGCGGTCGCTGAGCAGCATGACCGAAACCCTATCGTCTACCACAGTGGCGCCGCCTCAGGATGCCCGGGAGCGCTCGCCGAGCCCCCGGACAGCACCCAGACAGCCCCCAGAACAACACCCGGACTGTGCGTTCCACTTAGCCGCGGCGCACAATAGGGCTCATGGCTGAACCCACATACCTCCGGTACGTCGCACTGGGTGACTCCTTCACCGAGGGCGTCGGCGACCCCGACCTCTCGCGTCCCAACGGAGTCCGCGGCTGGGCCGATCGCGTCGCCGAGGCCCTGGCCACCAAGAGCGACGACTTCCGCTACGCCAACCTCGCGATCCGAGGACGCAAGCTCCAGCCGATCCTGGACGAGCAGGTCGGGGCCGCCCTCGACCTCAAGCCCGATCTGGTGACCCTGAGCGCGGGCGGCAACGACCTGCTGCGTCCCAAGGTCGACATCGACACCCTGGTCGACTCCCTGACCACCTCGGTGGAGCAGCTGCGCCGCAGCGGCGCCACGATCACCCTCTTCACCCACGGCGACGGTGGCTCCTCGGGCGTCTTCGGCGCGATCCGTGGCCGGGTGGCGGTGTTCAACGAGCTGATCCGCGAGTACGTCGACGCCCACGACGAGGTCGTGCTGGTCGACAACTGGCGGCTGCGCGACGGCCGCGACCTGCGGGTCTGGGACGAGGACCGGCTGCACCTCAACCCGATCGGCCACCAGGGCATCGCGATCAACGTGCTCGACACCCTCGGCGTGAGCCACGACCTCCAGCCGTACCCGATCCCCGAGGGACCGCTGAAGAGCCGGGCCGACGTCCGCCGGGAGAACGCCGAGTGGGCCCGCAAGCACCTCGCCCCCTGGGTCGGCCGTCGACTGCGCCGCGCCTCCTCGGGCGACGGGATGTCCCCGAAGTTCGCCACCTGGACCCCCATCACGACACCGGCCACAGCACCGGTCGCACCGTGAGGTAGCATCTGGGGCGCACCCAGGGTGTCCCCCAGATGCATGCGGACGTAGCTCAGTTGGTAGAGCGTCAGCTTCCCAAGCTGAATGTCGCGAGTTCGAATCTCGTCGTCCGCTCCACGCCGCAACGCCCCTCCGATCACCGGAGGGGCGTTCGACATTTCTCGGCCGGGAACCAAACCGGCATTCGGACCGACTTGGCCGGTGTGATGTCGAAACTGATCCCCGCCTCCCTCGCCTCGATCGCGCTGGCGTTCAGCCTCAGCGCCTGCGGTTCCGACGCGTCGTCCACCAGCTCGTCGGCGACGCCGAGCACCGGCGCCAGCAGCGGTACGCCGAGCGACGCCGCGTCCGACGCCGCCGCAGACCTCACCGTCGTCGACCCCTGGGTCAAGACCGCCGACGCCGGGATGAGCGCGGTCTTCGGCACGCTGACCAACAACACCGACAAGGAGATCACCGTCGCCTCGGCCACCACGAAGGCCTCCACGATGGTGCAGCTCCACGAGACGGTGCAGACCTCCGACGGGTCCTCGAAGATGCAGGAGAAGAAGGGCGGCTTCGTGGTGCCCGCCCACGGCACCTTCGCCCTGGAGCCCGGCGGCAACCACATCATGCTGATGAAGCTCACCGCCCCGATCAAGGCCGGAAGCTCGATCACCGTCACCCTCACCCTCGGCGACGGCTCGACCGTCGACTTCGAGGCACTGGCCAAGGACTTCTCCGGTGCGCAGGAGAGCTACGCCCCCTCCTCGGAGGCCACCGGCTCGATGGGCTCGATGGGGCACTGACCCACCTGATCCTGACCCGATGAGCGAGAAACCCTCCTGGAGCCGACGTCACCTGCTCCGCTCCGGCGCCGTCGCCCTCGGCAGCGCCGGAGTGGGCTGGTCGCTCGGCTCCGCGCTGGCCCCCGACAGCGGCACCGCCGGCACCCCGACCACCTCAGCCAGCCCTGCCACGTCCGGCTCCGGCTCCGGTCTCGGCGTCCCGATCGGCAACGAGATCGTCCCGTTCCACGGAGCACACCAGGCAGGTGTGGCGACCCCGCCGTCGGCGTACCTCAGTCTGCTCGGCCTGGATCTGCGCAAGGGTCAGGGTCGCGACGACCTGGCCCGGATGATGCGGCTGCTCTCCGACGACGCGGCCCGGCTCACCACCGGCGCTCCGGCCCTGGCCGACACCGAGGCCGAGCTCGGCGAGCGTCCCGCCAGCCTGACGGTGACGTTCGGCTTCGGTCCGCGGGTGATGGCGATGACGACGTCGGCCGGCGGCCGGGTCGCCGCCCTGCCGGCGTTCCGTACCGACGCCCTGGAGAAGCGCTGGGGGCAGACCGACATCGCGATCCAGCTCTGCGCCGACGACCCGCTCACCCTGGCCCACGCCCGCCGGATGCTGCTCAAGGACAGCGCCGCGTTCGCGTCGCCGACCTGGATGCAGGAGGGCTACCGCCGGGCCCGCGGGATCGAGTCCGACGGCACCACACCGCGCAACGTGATGGGTCAGGTCGACGGCACGGTCAACCCGGCCGAGACCGACGCTGACTTCGACGAGCTGCTCTGGTCGAGCGCCGCGGACTTCAGCGGAGGCACCTTCATGGTCGTACGCCGCATCCGCGCGATCATGTCCACCTGGGACCAGGTCGATCGCCCCAGCCGGGAGGCGGCGATCGGCCGGCGGATCGACAACGGCGCGCCGCTCACCGGCACCGACGAGTTCGACGACCCCGACTTCGACGCCGTCGACGCCGTCGGCCTGCCCGTCATCGACGCGGCCAGCCACATCGCCCGTGCCCGGCCGCACAGCGCGCGGGAGAAGTTCCTGCGCCGGCCCTACAACTACACCGTCGCCGATCCGACCATCGAGACCGGCGAGGACGCCGGCCTGGTCTTCATCGCGTACGCCGCCTCCCTCCCCGACCAGTTCGTGCCGGTCCAGCGACGCCTGGCTGAGACGGATCTGCTCAACGAGTGGACCACGGCGATCGGCTCGGCGGTCTACGCGATCCCGCCCGGTGCCGCCGAGGGCGAGTACGTCGGCCAGGGGCTGTTCGGATGAGGGCGCCCGTCCACCGGCGAGTGCTCGCGGCCCTCGCCGTCGTCCTCGGTCTGGCGGCACTGACGGCGCTGGCGGCAGTGCCGGCCGCCCCGGCGTTCGCGCACACCTCCCTGGTCTCGGCCACCCCCGCTCAGGGCGCGGTCCTCGCCGCGCTGCCGGCGCGGATCGAGCTGACCTTCGCCAGCGAGATGAAGGCCCCGGCCTCGCTGGTCGCGACAGCGCCGGACGGCACCTCCGTGCTCGCCGGCGACATCACCGTCGCGGGCCGTACCGTCTCCGCACGGCTCACGCCCAGCACCCAGCAGGGGACGTACAGCTACGCGTTCCGGGCGTTCTCCGTCGACGGGCACCAGGTCACCGGCCAGGTCACCTTCACCGTCGGCGCGGCGACGTCGAGCGGCTCGGCCAGTCCGTCCGCCAGCGCCGCAGCGACCGCCACGAGCACGGCCACGGGGTCGCCGAGCCCGTCGGCCACAGCGTCGAGCACGACCACCGACACCGCAGCGGCCACGACCACCGGCGGCTCGTCGTTCTGGTCCCGGCACTGGTGGCAGGTGCTCGTCGCCCTGGCGCTCTTCGGCAGCGCCGGGATCCTCGAGCTGCTCCTCCGGCGGACTCAGACCGGGACGGCGAGCTCCAGGGAGTAGCCGTCGTCGACGGAGCCGGTCAGGGTCGCCATCTGCAGCGAGTGCCCGTCGCCGAAGACGTTGTCGGAGTCGAGGCTGATCTGGGACAGGTTGGTGACGGACTTCGAGTAGCCGTCGGCCTTCCCGTAGACCTCCGAGCAGACGTCCTCGGGGAACGCGATCTGGGAAGTGCGCAGCTTCCCCGAGGCGCTGGTGGCCTTGTCCAGGGACGGGTAGACCTCGAAATGGATATGGGGCCACCGCCCCGAGTAGCAGGCGGGAAAGATCGTGGTGAACTCCACCGTGCCGTCGTCGGCGACCTCCTGCACGCCGCGCAGGTAGTTCTCCTCGGTGATCCCGTCGGAGTAGAGCGAGTAGTTCCCGTCCCGGTCGCAGTGCCAGATGTACACCGCGGCGCCGGCGTACGGCGTCAGGTCGGAGCCGGAGTGGTTGTAGACCTTGAGCTTCACCGCGAGCGGCACACCGGCGGCGACGCCGGTCGCCGCGCCGAAGCTCTTGGTGATGTCGCTGCGCACGATGCCGGACTCGGTCAGGACGTTGACGCCGTTGGTGCCGTCGGCGGGGTAGGGCCCGTTGGTCTCCTCGGGTATGTCGCCGTCCTCGACCCCGCTCTGTGACACCGAGCCGCCCCCGACACCGCCCGGAGGTGCTCCCGCCCCCGACCCGCCGGGGCCGCCGGCCGACGCGGAGGCCGAGCTGGTCGCCGTACTGCCGTCGCTGCCGCAGGCGGCCAGGGTCGCGGCCGCCACTCCTCCGCCGACCAGGCCGAGCAGGCCACGGCGGCCGAAGGACCGGCGCACCATCCCCTTGGCCTGCATCTGCGGGAGGTCGTGGGCGAATCCCTCGCGGTGCTCATCGTGGTCGTTGCTCATAGGACGATCCTGACGGCCGTCTCTGTGAGGGGACTGAACAGAAAGCAGGAAGATGTCGACAACCGGCCGGCCCGGGGGTGCGGGACCGGCCGGCCGCCGACGTGGTGGTCGGCCTGCTCAGGCGGCGCGGTACGGCTTGGACGAGAGCAGGTGGACGTTCGGGTTCGCGCATCCGGTGGTCGGATAGGCGACGTACTTCGAGTGGGTCTCGCCGGGCAGGTAGACGCGGAACCCGTCGACCGCGGTCGGACGGCAGTGCCGACGGCCGTAGTCGCCCGCCTCGACCATCCGCACCTGCGCGGTGGCGCTCTGGCGGGGGCGCAGCGTGACGGTGCCGACCCGGGCCGCGGTCCGGTCGGCGGCGGCTCCGATCTGGGTGCCGTTGCCGTGGCCGACGTACGAGATCCCGCCGTAGCCGTGGATCGTGCACGTCCGGGTCG
Organism: Nocardioides sp.; assembly: GCF_030150155.1. Taxonomy (GTDB): domain Bacteria; phylum Actinomycetota; class Actinomycetes; order Propionibacteriales; family Nocardioidaceae; genus Nocardioides. The sequence continues at coordinate 65,677 of NZ_JASLGR010000001.1, read as the reverse complement.
ACACGTTGGTGACCCGCATCGTCCCGTAGATCGACCCGGCCGCACCGTCGGTGTTGCCGAAGCTGACCTTGGTCATCGACGCGGTGCAGGCCGGCGGGGCCGCTGCCTGCGCCGGTACGCCGGTCAACGGCACGATCAGGGTCACCAGCGCGAGTGCCGCTCCCGCGGCCCCGACGTGGGCGGCGCGGGGACGTCCGACGAGGCGTGGGACGGACCGCGAGGTGGGCTGTGACGTGAACCGCGAGGTGGACACGGGAACCTCCTAGCAAGTCGGGTGAGGACCCCTTCAGGACACGCCTGTTCTGCTCCGGATGCGAGCCCCCACGCCTGAGAATCCGAGAAGAACGTGGGCTCGGCCGCGCGACCCGGCCCCACACCTCGCCTACTCTCGAACTCCACGGCGGCGAGAGGACGATCATGGTCACGATCCAGACGGACGAGGTCCGGTGGAAGGACGATCCGGACACGCACGACTACCCGGCGGCGGGCAACTACCTGTCCCTGGTCGCCGACGAGGGCACGATCAAGCAGATCCTCCGCGAGCTGAAGCGGGCCGAGGTGGTCCACTTCAAGGCCAAGGACATCCTGCGTGCCTCCGGCCTCCCACTCCTGCCCGCCGACAACCTGCACGTGCTCAAGGACCTGCGCCGGATCATGCGCGGCAAGCGCCTCTCCCCCGTCCTGCTCGTCCGGGGCCGGTGCCAGAACGGCGTACCGGCCCAGATCGCCGACGGCTACCACCGGGTCTGCGCGAGCTACCACGTCGACGAGAACACCGACATCCCGGTGAAGATCGCCCCGCTGCCCGAGGCATGAACCCCGGCACGCCTAGGCTGGAGAGGTGAGTTTCGAAGGCTTCCCCGCAGCAGCGCTCGACTTCTACGACGACCTCGAGGTCGACAACACCAAGTCGTACTGGGAGGCACACAAGCACGTGTACGCCGAGGCGGTCCGTGCCCCGATGGTCGCACTGACCGACGCGCTGGCCAACGAGTTCGGCTCGGCGAAGATCTTCAGGCCCTACAAGGACGTCCGCTTCTCCAAGGACAAGGTGCCCTACAAGACCCACCAGGGTGCGTTCGTCGGGATCGCGCCGCAGACCGGGTACTACGTCGAGGTCTCGCCCCGCGGCGTCCGCACCGGCGGCGGCTGCTACTGGTTCGAGCCCGAGCGCCTCGCCGCCTTCCGCGCCGCGATCGACCACGACCGCTTCGGCCCCGAGCTGGAGAAGATCCTCGCCACCACCGTGCGCAAGGGCTACGAGACCGGCGGGGAGCGGCTCAAGACCAAGCCCCGCGGCTACGACATCGAGCACCCCCGGATCGAGCTGCTGCGACACAAGTCCCTCATCGTCGGCCGCCAGATCGGCTTCGACCCGGTGATCCACACCGCGGCCCTGGTCGACGAGGTCAAGCGCGACTGGCGCGCCATCCGCCCGCTGACGGAGTGGATCGACGACCACGCCCGAGTGTGACCGTCGCGATCCCTCAGGAGGTCCGCTCGGCGCCCGTGTCGAAGAACCGGTCGAGGTAGGAATCCGGGTCGAGCTCGCTCTCCCGCATGAGCGAGAAGAGCTCCCCACCCGCTCCCACCTCGTCCGCCACGGCGAACGCTTGGAACAACGGCAGCACCTCGCAGCCCACCGTCTCGCCGTACTCCGCCGCCTCCCTCTCCGCCTGCCGGATCGCGTCGTCGGCGTCGGTGGCCCGGAACAGGACCACCCGCTCTTCGTAGATGTTCTGGCCAAGCTCTCCGGTGCATCGGACGTGGCTTCGGACGGTGAACCACGGTTGTGCGTGGTCCTCATCAGGCATGGGCCGCATGACCGCAAGGATGGCAGGTGGGTGTGACGTCGACGACGTACCGCCGGTTCCACTGACCAGAAACGCGGCCCTGCTCCACGCCGGAGGTTGCCTACAGTCACCGGGCACCCTGTCCCAGCGGACGACCTCCGCCTAGCACCCAGTGAGCGACATGACCCTGCGCGACGCCCTGTTCCAGCCGCTGACCATCCGGTCCCTGAACCTGCCCAACCGGGTCGTGATGTCGCCGATGACACGTGCCGCCTCGCCCGAGGGCGTACCGGGTGAGGACGTCGCCGCGTACTACGCCCGCCGCGCTGCCGGCGGCACCGGACTGGTCGTCACCGAGGGCGTCGCGATCGACCACGCCTCCGCCGTCGACGCGAGCCGGGTCCCGCGGATCCACGGCGACCAGGCGCTGGCCGGCTGGCGCGGCGTGGTCGACGCCGTGCACGCCGCCGGCGGTCGGATCGTGCCCCAGCTGTGGCACGTCGGCCCGCTGTGGGGCGCGATGGCCAAGGTCGACCCCGCGATCACCCCGATGCGTCCCTCAGGCCACTGGGGCACCCCCGGCGTGACGTCGTACCCCGACGAGTACGTCGCCCGATCCACGCCCCCGACGCCGCCGATGACCGACACCGACGTCGCCGACGTGATCGACGCCTACGTCCGGGCTGCGCAGGCCGCCGCCGAGGTCGGGATGGACGGGATCGCCCTGCACGGCGGCCACGGCTACCTGCTCGACGCGTTCCTCTGGCACGACACCAACACCCGCACCGACCACTGGGGTGGCGACCACGCCGCCCGCAGCCGCTTCCCCGCCCAGGTCGTCGCCGAGATCCGCCGCGCCGTCGGCGAGGACCTGCCGATCTTCTACCGCTTCTCCCAGCACAAGCAGCAGGACTACACCGCGAGGCTCGCCGAGAACCCGGCCGAGCTCGAGGCCCTGCTGGCACCGCTCGCCGAGGCCGGCGTGGACGTCTTCGACGCGTCGGCCCGACGCTTCGCCGACCCCGCGTTCGAGGGCAGCAACCTCTCCCTGGCCGGCTGGGCCAAGAAGGTCACCGGCGCCCGCTCGATGGCGGTCGGCTCCGTCGGCATGGGCGCCTCGCTGCGCGAGAGCCGGATCGCCGGCTCCGCCGAGGTGGTCGACAACCTCGACGAGGTGGTGCGCCGCCTGGAGGCCGAGGAGTTCGACCTGATCGCGATCGGCCGACTGCACCTGGCCGACCCGAACCTGGTCGGCACCCTCAAGAACGGCGACCCGCTGGTCCCGTTCGACCGGCCGACGCACGAGGGCTCGCTCGTCTGAGGCACTGACCTGAGACAGAGTCGGGGCCAGGTCCGTCGCGGAAGCGATCCGGACCTGGCCCCGATGCGTGTCTCGGCCCTGGGTGTCAGGCCCGGGCGTCAGGCTGAGGCATCAGCCCTGGGCGTCAGCCCTGGGCGCGGCCGAGCAGCGTCCGGCCCGCCTCGGAGCCGTCCAGCAGCCGCGTCGTACGCCGCTGGATGAGCCAGCCACCCTCGCGCCGCACCATGTCGAAGCGGCTGGCGGTGACCCGCCACACCCAGAACCCGTCGCCGTCGGCCATCCGGCGCACCAGCATCGAGTGGCACGTCGCCACCGCGGTGTCGCCGTCCACCTGGACGTGGATCGGGTCGATCAGGTGACCGCAGCCCTCGTGGATGTAGTCCTGGTGCGGCCGCGTGCGCACCATCTCCATGATCGCCGCCCGGCCCTCGAAGGTGCCCAGATCGATGTCGTAGACGGCGTCCTCGGCCCAGAGCCGCCCGACGGCCTCCGCGTCACCGGCATCGACGGCGGGGCCGTACGCGGTGATCACCGCGGCGATCGCGTCCTTGTCCTCCAACGCTGACACGCGGGCGACGAGCGTCTCCCAGGAGGCGGCGGGGACGACGTACTCAGAGCTGGTCATGGGCACAGTTCTAGCCATCTCCGGCGCCGTGGCGAAGGCTGCTTCCGCTCAACGGAATACCCACGGCGAGCCAGGAATCATCCACAGTCGCGGGTGGACGGGGCGTTGTCCACAGGCCCGCCGACGGCCCTCATCCTCGTCTCCCGATCTCTCTAGCGTTCCCGCCATGAACCACGTATCATTGCAACCAGAGTTGCAGACATGAAGGTGCTCGCCAGCGCCCATCGTCACGGCATCTCGACGGCCGACATGCTCCACGCCTATCGGAACCGGGTCCGGGTCTTCCTCCTGGACGACGGGCTGATCGTCATCGGAGCGACGTCGTCGGGAGCCCTGGTCGAGCTCGGCGTCACCTTCGATGAGACCTGGATCTTCCACGCGATGCCCGCGCGGCGGAAGTTCCTCCACCACCCCGGGCACACACGATGACCACCACGACCCACCGCCCCAGCCCCCAGGAGAGCGAGCGCCTTGCCGACGTCTTCGCCTCCGACGATCTCGACCTCTCCCGCGCCTCGGTGTGGACCGACCCTCGCCTGGAGCAGCTGCTCCAGGGGGTGCAGGCCCGGGCGAGCGCCGAGCAGACGATCCTCGACGGCGTCCGCTCCGCCCGCGCCGAAGGCACGCCCTGGGCGATGATCGCCGGCGTGCTCGGGGTCTCCCACCAGGCCGCGATGAAGCGGTTCAAGCCGCTCCTCGCGGACCCGCAGGGCACGCCCTAGCCGGTCAGCGCACCCGCAGCACCGTCACCGCGAAGTCGGAGTCGGCACCGAACGGGTCGAGGTGCCACGTCGAGTAGCGCTGCTCGACGTCGGCCACCCCGTCCGCCGCCAGTGCGGCCAGGTCGGCGTCGTACGCCTCGAACGGATAGGCGTCGTCGCGACGGAAGCCGACCACGACCCGGCCACCGACACGCGTGACGGCGCAGAGGTTCGCGAGCACGGTCCGCTCGGTTCCGGGCGCGACGAAGACCATCACATTGCCGGCGCAGACCGTCAGGTCGACCGGCTCCCCGCCGACGTCGGCGAGCGTCATCCGACTGAGGTCCACGACCGCGTACGACGGCCCCGGATGGTCAGCGCGAGCGGCCTCGATCAGCACCGGGTCCGCGTCGAGCCCGACCACGGTGTGCCCCGCCTCGGCGAGCGCACCGGCCATCCGACCGGCACCGCACCCGGCATCGAGGATCCGACTCCCGCGCCCCGCCATCGTGTCGGCGAAGCGTGCCTCCCCGAGCAGGTCGGCCCCCTCCTCGGCCAGGGCACGGAAGCGGTCGACGTACCACTGGGAGTGGCCGTCCTCGGTCTCGGTGAACCAACGCGGACGGGCGGCAGAGTCGGACATGACTCCATCCTCGCCGATCCACGGTGAGGCTCCACCACAGGCTCTCTCACCCCGGAGCGAAGTGCAGAAAGTGCGGTAGAATCACATGCACGAACCGCACGGAAGGTGAGCGAGATGGCTACCGTCGAGGAGCTGATCCACAGCGATCGCCTCATCCGCAGCAGTGCGACGGCGGTCGGCGAAGCCCTGGCCTCGGTGCCGACCTACACCGCACCGGCGCTGGCGCGCGCGGTCCAGGCCGAGCAGAACCTCTACGCGCAGATCGAGACCGAGTTCGGCCTGCTCTCGGCGACCGAGGCCGGTCGCCAGATGGGGTCGCGCTCCAGCGCCCCGCGCAACCTCGCGGCCAGCGCCCGGATGGCCGGACGCCTGGTGGCGATCCGGCGGGGCCACCAGATGCTCTACCCCGGATTCCAGTTCGCCCCCACCGGACAGCCCCTGCCCGCGATCGAGACGCTGCGCCGCCTCGCGATCGAGCACGGCCGCTCCGAGACCGGGGTCGTGCAGTGGCTCGTCGCCCCCACGACGTACCTCGACGGACAGCGACCGGTCGACCTGCTCGTCGAGCACCCCGACCGGGTCATCGACCTCGCCTCCCGCGCCTGGGACGTGGCCTGGTGACCCGACGGCCACCCGAGCCGTTCATCCCCGAGATCGACACCCTCCCTGCGGGCACCGCGCTCTACCGCGTCCACAGCAGCCGCTTCGCCCCGCACCAGTTCAACCCCGGCCTGGGTGCGCCATCACGGTTCGCCTTCTTCCCCGACCAGCACGGCGTGCCGGTGCCGGTGCTGTATGCCGCCGCAGCCGAGAACGGGGCGGTGGCTGAGACCCTGCTGCACGACGTTCCCCTGGCCGGTGGCTACCTCGACTACGACACCTACGCCTCGACGGTGATGAGCCGACTCACCCTCACCCGTCCGCTCCGGCTGGCGGCGCTGCACGGCCTCGGCCTGCGGCGGCTCCACGCCAGCGCCGACGAGGTCACCTCGACGCCCGCGTCGCGGTACGGCGAGACGGTGGCCTGGGCTCACGCCGCCCACGCTGCCGGTCTCGACGGGGTGGCGTGGATGTCACGTCAGTGCATCGACGTGCTGGCCTACGTCTTCTTCGGCGACCGGTGTGCCGACGCCCTCACCCACGACACCGGGTTCGGCCGCATCTTCGCCACCGGTGCCGATCTGCTGTGGCTGATCGACCTGTGCGCACCGCTCCGGGTCGACGTCCTCCCGCCCTCCCCGTGACCGGGGCACAGCCCGCGCCCGCGCTCTGCCCCGCCCGTCAACGGCGGTGGACGAGGGCCCCGAACCGGCCGAGGATCTCCTCACCCGCCGCCAACCCGGAGCCGGCGGTCAGCGCCACCCCGGGGGCTGCGAACCCGCGCCGCTCCAGCTCGGAGTCGCGCGGCACCCAGCCGCCGTAGCGGGCCAGCATCCCCGCGTCGAGCAGCGAGTCACCCGCGACGGCCGCCACCGTCAGGCGGTGCACCTCGCCGAGGTAGGACAGGGCCGACTCCTTGGACAGGGTCCGCGGGGTGCAGTAGACCTTGCGGCCCTGGGCCGAGACCACCCAGCCGAGGTCGGCCATCAGGGCGCCCAGCCGGTCGATCTCGGCGGTGTCGGGGGCCCGCACGGCGAACACGGCGTAGCAGAACAGCCCTTCGGCGTCGCGCTCGCGCGGAGCACCACCGACGTCCGGGGTCGCGACCTCGCCGCACCAGCGCCCGAACGCCGCCGTCGCCTCCGCGAGCGGCGCGCACTCGGCCAGCACCGCCGTGACGTGGGCGCGGTGGTCGAGGTCGTCGGCTCCGTCGACCAGCAGCCGCCCACCGTTGGCGCAGACGGCGAACCGTGCCGCCCGGCCCGGCAGCGTGATCCGCTGAAACTGAGCCACGGTGCGGGTCGTGACCGGGACCAGAGCACCGGCGTCGAGCAGCCCGGCGATCGCGGTGGCGGCGGCTGCGCTGACGTAGGACAGCGGCTGGCCGTCGTACAGCTCGACGCAGCGGGCATCGGCGACGGCCTCGGCCCCACCGGCGGCCGACGCGGAGTAGATCAGGGTCCGGTCCAGGTCGGAGGCGACGACGGTCTGCGGGGTCGCGCTCACCCGATGTCCCGCGGCTTGATCAGGCCGACCGTGGTGTAGCCGAGGTCGGGCACCTCCTCGATCGGTACGCCGCGCGCCTGGGCGAGCCTGACGATGTGCGGCACCTCCCCCAGCGCACCGGCGCGCACCAGCACCCGCCACGGCACCCGGCGCAGCAGCACCCGGGTGGTCTCGCCGACTCCGGGCTTGATCAGGTTCTCCTCCGCGATGCCGTACGCCGCCCCGATCTCGCGCACCACCGCCCGCCCGCTCCAGGTCGGCCGGCGGTCCGCGAGCCGCAGCTCCGCGACCGCGGCCTCGACCTCGTCGCCCACCTCCCCGAAGTACGCCGTCACCGCATCGAGGAACGCCTCGGAGACGTCGGCGGGGGCGAGGTCGGCATAGAACTTCGCGCCGTGGAACTCACCGGGCCCGATCAGGTCGTCGTTGAGCACGGTCCGTGAGACCAGCCCCGACACGGTCGAGTTGAGGCAGGCCGAGGGGATCAGGAAGTCGTCGCGGGTGCCGTACAGGTCGACGCAGTGTCCGGTGTCGGCCAGCACGGCGAGGTCGTCGCGGAACGCCGTGCCGAGCGCGGCGTTGGCCGAGGCCAGTGCGGCGGTCAGCTCGCGGGCGATCATCCCCTTGCCGGTCCAGCCGTCGACGAAGAGCACGTCGGCGGAGTCGTGGTGGGCCGCGAGGTACTCCAGCGCAACCCGGTCGATCCCGCGGCCGCGCACGATCGACATCGCGTAGTGCTCCACCTCCAGGCCGTGCCGGTGCGCCGCCCAGCGCCGCATCAGGATCCCGATCGGCACCCCGGCCCGGGCCAGCGAGGTCAGCACCAGACCGGGTCCGCGGCGTTCCAGGGCCAGCTCGGTGACGGTGCCGACACAGACCGCCACCCGGCGCGCTGTCGCGGCCAGCGACTCCGCATAGAGCGCCTGGTAGGCGGCGTCGGGGGTGTACTCGATCGGCAGCGACTCCGCGTAGTGCCCGCGACCCGACTGGATCGCCTCCTCGCGCTCCTCGGTGGGGGCCTCGAGGGTGACGTGGGAGAGGTCCTGGAGCAGCCAGGCGACCTCCGCCGGCTGGTAGCTCCCGAAGGTTGAGCCGCGCAGCGGCGATGCTCCACCCTGCCCGCGCAGCGGCGACCCACTCACGCCACTCACCCCTGCTCCCGCGGCAGCACCACGACCAGCACCTCGCCAGCCACCGCCGCCAGCGCCGGCACCACCCCGCCCGGCGCGTGGGCCTCGGCGGTGTCGGCGTCGGCGTCGAGCACCACCACGATCTGGTCGAACCGCTCCCGGCCCAGGTTGTAGGCGAACCGCGGCACCGGCTCGGCGCCGTCGGCGATCACCGCGACGTCGTGGGCCGCGAAGCGCAGCACGCTGCCGATCGCGTAGCCGGCATCGGCCACAGCGGCGATCGGGGAACGGGTCGTGGAGGAGAACGTCACCCCGCCGCCGCGCAGCTCGGCGACCGTCTCGGCCAGCCGCAACGGGAGGTACATCAGCTCCTCGGTGCCCAGCACGTGCACCGACCCCGACGGCTCCAGTGCGGCAGCGATCTGGTCGGCCCACGGCCCCAGCCGCGCCTCCAGCGCCAGCGCGTCGGCCGGGGTGAAGCCGTGCCGGCCACCCTGGCGCACGCCCTCGCCGCCGGTCAGCTCCAGGCGCCGGACCCGTCCAGCAGGACGTGCCGCCGCCTCGCCCGTCGCCGCCTCACCCAGTCCCGCCACCAACGCACCACCGCGCGCCAGCACGTCCGCGGGCAGGGTGACCTCGCCCCGGCCGACGCTGACCACGTCGATCCTGACGCCGAGGTCGTCGGCGAACCGCTCCATCTCCGCGACCGCGTCGGCGGTCCGCAGGTCGAGCAGGGCGGCGACGACGTACTGCTCATGGGAGCTGCGCTGCTCCAACGCAGCGATCGTGTTCAGCACCGTCGCCCCGGTGGTGAGCTCGTCGTCGACGAGCACGACCGGCCCACCGAGGTCGAGCATCCCCGGGTCGTCGGGCAGCAGCGCGTGGGAGGTCGCATGGGAGTGCTGCTCCTCGAACCCCAGCACGCTCTCCCGCCCGGCGAACCGTCGCCGGGTCGAGTGCAGATACGACGCCTCCAGTACGTCGGCCACGCAGTGCCCCAGCCCGGTGGCGGTCTCCGCGTAGCCGAGCACCACCGGCTCCTCGCAGCCGTCGAGCATCGCCAGCGCCCGCTCACCGAGCTCGGTGGCAGCGGCCCGCGCCCGGCGGGGGTCGACGGGGACATGCTTGCCCAGCACCGGGGAGACGATCAGGTGGGCGCGCTTCGGGTTGCGCCGCAGCGCCAGCCCCGCCAACCCACGCAGGTCGGCCGGAACCTCCACGCCGAGCCGCTGGGCGACCCACTCCCCGCTCCAGGTCCCGGTGGTGGGCTCAGCCACGCTCCACCGCCGCCCACAGGTCGGCGAACGTGACGCCCGGGGCAGCGACGCCGAAGGCCGCCGCGCGCCGGACCGTCTTCTCCGCCCAGGCGCGGTGCGGGCTGGTCTCGTTCATCTTGTTGCGGTACTCCGATCGGAAGGCGCCGCCGCCCGAGCCGCCGCGGCCGAGCACGGCGAGCGCGTCGCTGTGGTCCTCGTGGGAGACCACCGACAGGGCGTGCACCAGGGCGACGTGGGTGGGATGGATGACGGTCTTGCCGAGCAGGCCGTTGGCCCGGTCGAGCACCGCCTCACGGATCAGGCCGTCGAGCTCGGCGCCGAGCAGCTGGGCGCGCAGCGCGGGGTCGTGCTGATGCTCGCGGAACGGGGTCTCGCGCAGCTGGGGCTTGAACAGTCGCTCGGAGTCGGAGTAGTACTCCCAGACCGGTCCGGTGACGACGTACCCGCCGAGACCGGCGCGTCCGAAGCGGTTGACGATGGCGGCCAGGACGTCGGCGAGCAGCCGCACGTCGTAGATGGTCAGCTCCTTGGGTCGCCTCAATCCGTACGCCGAGGCGAAGTCGGTCCCACCGATCCGGATCGCCAGCACCTGCTCGGCGAAGCCGCCCAGCAGGTCGCTGATCCCGGCCAGGGCCTTGGCCCGGGTCTCGGCATGGATCACGTCGGGGGTCTCGATCACCGGCATCGCCCAGAAGTGCCGGCCGGCGGCCTGCGAGGCGGTGACGACGGCCTCCAGGTACTCCCGCCCGATCCGGGGAGCGAACTTGGGCAGCACGAACCCGGAGACCAGGCTCACCGCGGGCCCCAGGTCGGTGACGATCCGGCCGATCTGGGCCACGGCCCTGACCCTGACGAAGATCAGCGGCAGCTCGTCGCCGCGTCCGACAAGGGAACGCAGCTGCGCCACCATGTGCTCGCGGGCCTGCTCGACGTCGGCGTCGGCGATCGCGTCCTCGAGGCAGACCACCGTGCTCAGCACGCCGCGACGCCGCGAACGGAGCAGGTCCTCGGCCAGCGCGGGCCGGGTGGCCGGGGAGTAGAGGGTGGCGCCCAGCGCGGTGGCGAGCACGTCGCGCTCGCCGTCGCGGTCGAACTCGGCAGGGGCGACGGAGAAGAGGGCGGCCGACTCCTCGGCGCTCAGGAACTCGAAGTGACGCACGCGCTCGCCCGATCCGCGCTCAAACCCGGCACGACGTTCCTCCTCCAGACCGGTACTTTGTACGTGAGGTATACAACCAGAGGGGCCCAAGCGCGGCGTCCACTGCTTGTCTGCCCCCGACACAAGGACTCTCGCGCACGGGACCCCGTGCCGCATCCAGGAGGAACGATGGCCGTATCGCTCAGCAAGGGCGGAAACGTCAACCTGTCCAAGGAGGCCCCGGGCCTCACCGACGTCACCGTCGGTCTCGGCTGGGACGCCCGCACCACGACCGGCCAGGACTTCGACCTCGATGCCAGCGCCCTGGTCCTCGGCGCCGACGGCAAGGTGCTCAGCGACGGGCACTTCATCTTCTACAACAACCTGAACTCCCCTGAGGGCACGGTCCGCCACACCGGCGACGTCCGTGACGGTGCGGCGGCGGGCGACGACGAGTCGATCCAGGTCGACCTCGCGGCCCTGACCCCGGCCACCGAGCGGGTCGTCTTCGCGGTCACGATCCACGAGGCCGAGCAGCGTGGGCAGAACTTCGGGCAGGTCTCCAACGCCTACATCCGCGTGGTGAACCGCTCCAACGACGCCGAGATCGCCCGCTACGACCTCTCCGAGGACGCCTCGATGGAGGTCGCGATGATCTTCGGCGAGCTGTACCGCAACGGCGCCGACTGGAAGTTCCGCGCCGTCGGCCAGGGCTACGCCACCGGTCTGGTCGGCATCGCCGGCGACTACGGCGTCAACGTCTGACCCCCACCCCGATCTCAAGGAGCACCCCATGTCCGTCTCGCTTTCCAAGGGCCAGTCCGTCTCGCTGAAGAAGTCCGACGGCGGCTCCCTCTCCCACGTCCGGATGGGCCTGGGCTGGGACGCCGTCAAGAAGAAGGGCTTCTTCGGCGGCATGAAGTCGCAGTCGATCGACCTCGACGCCAGCGCCGTCCTGTACGACGCCACCAAGAACGTCCTGGACCAGGTCTGGTTCCGCCAGCTCACCAGCAAGGACGGCGCCGTCAAGCACAGCGGCGACAACCTGACCGGTGACGGCGACGGTGACGACGAGTCCATCGCCGTCTTCCTCGACCGCCTCCCGGCCCAGGTGCACACCATCGTCTTCCTGGTGAACTCCTTCACCGGGCAGAACTTCAGCCAGATCGAGAACGCCTTCTGCCGTCTGGTCGACGAGACCACGGGCACCGAGATCGCCAAGTACGAGCTCACCGGCTCGGGCACCCACACCGCCCAGGTGATGGCCAAGGTCAGCCGTGACGGTGCCGGCTGGTCGATGACCGCGATCGGCTCGATCGCCAACGGCCGCACGTTCAAGGACCTGCTGCCCGCGATCCAGCAGACGCTCTGACCGATCTGATCTAGGAGACAGTGATGTCCGACCTCGACCTCGACTCCCCCGGCTCGGTCCCGACCGCCGGTACGCCGGCCGCGGCTGCCCCCGCCTCCGTCCCGGTCGCACCGGGCGGCCTGGTCCTCGCCCCGCCCGCCGCGGTGCAGGTGGTGGCCCCCGAGCAGGCCGACGGCGCCGTACCGATGGACGCCGGCAAGCAGACCGAGCTGGAGGTGCGCGCTGCGGCGTTCGCCAACGAGCTCGCCGCGATGGACAGCCGTTCGCCGGAGTTCACCAAGAAGGTCGACTCCATCACCTCGATGGGCGACCGCGACATGCGGGCCTCGGCGAGCGTGGCGAACCGGATGCTGGAGCGTCCCGCCGCGATCGTGAAGGGCTCCAAGGGCGGGGGCGGCGGCGACGCTCAGACCCGGGTCGCCAACACCCTGGTCGACCTGCGCACCACCGTCACCGAGCTGGACCCCAACCGCGCCGACCTGACCGGGGTCAAGAAGGTGCTCAAGTGGATCCCGGGCGGCGACAAGGTGCAGCGCTACTTCGCCAAGTACGAGTCGGCGCAGAGCCACCTCAACGCGATCATCAAGTCGCTGGAGTCCGGTCAGGACGAGCTCCGCAAGGACAACGCGGCGATCGAGACCGAGAAGGCGAACATGTGGGCTGCGATGGGCAAGCTCAACGAGTACAAGACGCTCGCTGCCGCCCTCGACGCCGCCGTGGAGCAGAAGATCGCCGAGCTCGACGCCTCGGGTCGCAGCGAGGACGCGACCACGATGCGCTCCGACGTGCTCTTCGCCATCCGGCAGCGGCACCAGGACATCCTCACCCAGCTGGCGGTGGCGGTGCAGGGCTACATGGCCCTCGACCTGGTCCGGAAGAACAACATCGAGCTGATCAAGGGCGTCGACCGCGCTCAGACCACCACCGTGTCGGCGCTGCGCACCGCGGTGATCGTCTCCCAGGCGCTGTCGCGGCAGAAGCTGGTCCTGGACCAGATCAACGCGCTCAACACGACCACGTCGAACCTGATCGAGTCGACCTCGCAGCAGCTGCGGGTGCAGGGCGCCGAGATCAACCAGCAGGCGGCGTCGAGCACCATCGACGTGGCCAAGCTCCAGGCCGCGTTCGACAACGTGTTCGCGACGATGGACGCCCTGGACACCTTCCGCGCCCAGGCCGTCGACTCGATGGCGCAGACCGTGACGGCTCTGGAGGGCCAGATCGACCGCGCCAAGCCCTACCTCGAGCGCACCCGCGCCGGCGAGATCAGCTCCTGATCCTCACCACCGACGCACCCCCGCACCTCGGGTTGAGATACTGGACTCATGGCCTCCTGGTTCCGACGCGCACGTAACGCCGTCGCCGACCAGGTGCAGCAGGCCCCTGACCCAGACTCACCCGAGGTGCTGGCGTCGGCGCTGACGGATCTGATCCGGCTGATCAACAGCAGCGCAGGTCGCCTCCCGGTCGCCGCGGTCGTGGCAGCGCGGCACGTCACCGACGTGGTCGACGACATCCTCGACAGCATCGCCGACGACGTCACCCCCGACATCCAGGCGGTCATCTCGGTGCGCGGCATCGTCTACGACTACCTGCCGACCACCCTGCACCGCTATCTCGCCCTGGACCCGGCGTCTACCTCCGAGGTCCTCGCCCACGGCCGTACGCCGGCCGAGCAGGTGACCGAGCAGCTCGACGACCTGTGGCAGGCGGCCACCGACGTCCTGGAGGCGACCCGGGCCCGCGACGCCGACGCTCTGGTCGCCCAGGGCACCTTCCTCCGCACCAAGTTCACCCGATCGGATCTGGATCTGTAGATGGCTCTGATGAAGCGCGGCGCCAACGTGGCGCTCACCCGCGAGATCCCCGGCCTCACCGGGGTGGTCCTCGGCGTGCGCTGGAACGCCGGGGCCGAGGTCGCGCTGGACCAGAACCTGGTGATGGCATCCCTGCTGTGCGACACCCCGAACCACGTCATCTCCGAGGACCACTTCGTCTTCTTCAACCAGCTCACCTCTCCCGACGCCTCGGTGGCGCAGGCGCCGGCGGCGCTCGGCGGTGACAAGGAGCAGCTCGACATCGACCTGAGCGCGGTGCCGGCCGAGGTCTCCCGGATCGTGGTCGCGGTCTACCTCAACGAGGGCCCCGGTCCGCGGCGCACGCTGGGTCAGCTGCGGTCGTTGGAGATCAGGGTGCTGAACAAGGCCGACGGCACCGAGCTGCTCCGTTCCGAGGACCTGGCCCCCGGGCTGACCTCGGAGACGGCGCTGACGCTGGCTGAGATGTACCGCCACGACGGCGGCTGGAAGTTCAAGGTCCTCGGACAGGGGTACGCCGGCGGCATCACCCCGCTCGGCAAGGACTTCGGGCTGGACCTGTGAGGCTCGATCCCGCGCAGGCACGGCCGCGTCCGGACCTGGCGTTCCTGACGGCTCGGTCGGCACGCCCGGCGGCGCCTACCGCGCCGCCCGCGGCTCCGATGGCGCCGCCCGCGCCCGCCGTGACGGCCTCGTCGTCGCTGGACCTGGACCTGGGCCTGGACCTGGGCCTGGACCTGGACGCTCCGCTCACCCCGGCCCCTCCGACGCCCGCCCCGCCTGCTGCGGCACCGCCTGCGGCGCGCCCGCCCGTCACCCCGGCGGCCCCGGCAGCCCCGGCCTTCTCCGGCTCCCTGCTCGACCTCGACGACCACGGGGACGGTGGCGGCCAGGCCGAGCAGACGCCGGACCTCTGGGCCTCGCCCTCGACCGCTTCCACGGCTGCGACGATCACGCCGCCCACGACCGCGACGCCCGTACGTCGTCCTCTCGGGCCCCGCATCCCCGACTCCGGCCGCGGCGTGCTCACCCCCGAGGCCCCGACGGTGGCCCTCTCCCCGCTGGAGAGCGGGATCGGCACCCTGACGGTCGAGGCGGCGATCTCCGCCGAGGTCGGCGACGTACAGCTGGGCTGCGCCTACGCGTTCGCGTCGGGGCGCACCTCGTTCCTCAACCCGGACTCGGGCCGTCGCTCAGCCCCCGCGGACGCGAAGCTGCCGATCCTGGTCGGCGGCCGCGGCCGCTTCCCCCGGATCTCGGTCGACCTGCGCCAGGTCCGCGAGCTCGAACGCCTGGTCTTCATCGTCCACTCCGCGTCCCAGACCCCGCTGTCCTGGGGCGGCACCCTGGTCGCGACCACCCACGCCGGCCACCGCGTCCAGGTCCCGCTCGACCACGCCGAGAACGACGTCGCCGTGGCGGCGATGAGCGTCTACCAGGTCCGCGGCGAGCTCGTTCTGCGCGCAGAGCTGGACACGGCCGCCTCCGTCCGGGAAGCGGCCGTGGCCTTCGGGTTCGACCAGATCACCTGGCTCGACGATCGGACCCCGATCACCTGATCTCGGCGGCCTCGTTGCGCTTGTTGTAGCGGATGCTCCAGGCGAAGGCGGCGGCGATGAAGCCGACGCCGATCAGGCCGGTGACGACCTCGGGGATCTCGTGGCCGATGGTGACCAGGAGCAGCACCGCGAGGGCGCCGATGGCCCAGTGCGCGCCGTGCTCCAGGAAGACGTAGTCGTCCAGCGTGCCCTTGCGCACCAGGTAGACCGTCAGCGACCTGACGTACATGGCACCGACACCGAGGCCCAGCGCGATGATCACCGGGTCCGAGGTGATCGCGAACGCGCCGATGACGCCGTCGAAGCTGAAGCTGGCGTCGAGGACCTCGAGGTAGAGGAAGAGGAAGAAGGCGGACTTGCCGACCGCGCCGGCGACCTGGACACCGGTGGCCGCCGAGCGCGCCGCAGCGCCCTCCTCGACATGCTCGAGCTCCTCGTCGACGTTGAAGAAGTTCCCCAGGCCGTTGACCAGCAGATAGGTGATCAGACCGATCACACCGGAGAGCAAGACGTCCTCGGCGTGGTCACGGAAGCCGAGCGCGAAGCCGGCCAGGGTGGCCAGGGCGACCAGGATGGACGCCTCGTCCAGCGAGCCGAACTTCTGCAGCACCCGCTCGACCGGGTCGATCCAGTGCAGCTCCTTGTCCTCGTCGAAGACGAAGTTGAGGAAGATCATCAGCAGGAACATGCCGCCGAACGCGGCGATCGAGGGGTGCGCCGAGTGCAGGATGTAGCCGTAGGTGCCCGGGACGTCGGGGTCGCCCTTGTCCATCGCGAGCTGCCAGGCCCGCACCGGCGACAGGTGGGCGGTGATGCCCACGACCACCAGCGGGAAGAGCAGCCGCATCCCGAAGACGGCGATGACGATGCCGACGGTGAGGAAGATCCGCTGCCAGAACGCCGACATCCGCTCCAGGACCCGCGCGTTGACGACCGCGTTGTCGAAGGAGAGCGAGACCTCCAGCACGATCAGGATCGCGGTCACGGCGAGCCCGGTCGTGCCGCCGTACAGGGCGGCGGCGGCCAGACCCACCACAGTGATGGCGAAGGCCCATCCGAACGTCTTGAGAATCATCAGGGCTCCGAGCTCTGTGCAGGTGGCGGTGTCGAGGCTGACTCAGCCCCGTGAGGCGGTCGGATCAGCCGACGTTGACGCCATAGTCTCGCGCAATCCCGGCCAGGCCGCTCGCGTAGCCCTGGCCGACGGCGCGGAACTTCCACTCGCCGCCGTACCGGTAGAGCTCGCCGAAGATCATCGAGGTCTCGCTGGAGGCGTCCTCGGAGAGGTCGTAGCGGGCCAGCTCGATGCCGTTGTCGGCGTTGACGATCCTGATGAACGCGTTGGAGACCTGACCGAAGTTCTGGCCCCGCGAGTCGGCCTCGTGGATCGAGACCGGGATGACGATCCGCTGGACGTCGGCGGGGACCTGGGTCAGGTCGACGCTGATCACCTCGTCGTCGCCGTCGCCCTCACCGGTGCGGTTGTCGCCCTGGTGCTGGACCGAGCCGTCGGGCGAGGTCAGGTTGTTGTAGAAGACGAAGTGCGCGTCGGAGAGCACCTTGCCGTCGGCGCCGGTCAGCAGCGCCGAGGCGTCGAGGTCGAACTCGGCACCGGTGGTGGTGCGCACGTCCCAGCCGAGGCCCGCCTCGACACGGAACAGTCCGCTCGGGCCCGCCTCCTTGGTCAGCGAGACGTTTCCACCCTTGGACAGGCTGACGGACATGGCCACTCCCTCGACGTGCGAATCTGTCCCACCCACCGTACCCGGCGGCGCGCGCCCCCCGGGGAGCCGGCTCAGCCCTGAGGCGCAGCCGAGAACGACGCCATCGTCCGCTCGGGCTCCCAGAAGGCGCGCATCGAGGCGACCCGGCCGTCGTCGTTGATCACGTAGACCATGATCAGGTCGGTGACGGTGAAGGAGCCGTCGGGGAACGCCGTCCGGATCTGGCCGATGTTGGCGCAGGTGTTGGAGCCGGGGTTGGCGAACGAGTCGTTGATGGTGAACTGGAACGTCCCGATCGGGGCGATCGCCGCCTCCCAGAACGCCGAGATGCCGGCATGCCCGCGGTGTCCGGCGCCCTCGGGGTCGAACATCGACGGACCGACCGGGTCCTCCAGCACCGCGTCCTCGGCGTAGACCGTGAGCCACTGGGCGAGGTCACCGGCCGCGACGGCGGCGTACGAGCGCTGCGAGGCGAGCCGGGCCGGGTGCGGGTCGTTGGGCGCGTTCCACACGATCGCCTCGGGCAGCGGGGTCAGGTTCTGAGTCATAGCAGAATGAGAACACGTTCTACTTGACGGCGCTAGCCCGTCCCGCGCGTGCAGCGCCCCACCAGTCCTCGATCGGGGTTAGCGTCAGCCCATGACTCGTCGTCCCCCGGCCACCTGGTCGACCGCGGAGATCCCCGACCTGACCGGCACCAACGCCGTCGTGACCGGCCCGAGCGTCGGCGGGATCGGCTTCCACACCGCCCTGGAGCTCGCCCGGCGCGGTGCCCAGGTCACCCTGGCCGGGCGCTCGCAGGCCAAGCTCGACGCCGCCGAGGCCGCCATCGCCGCAGCCCTCCCCGACGCCCGTACGTCGACACTGACCGTCGACCTGGCCAGCTTCGACTCCGTTCGCACAGCCGCCACGCGTCTGGGCGACGACGGCCCGCTGCACCTGCTGATCAACAACGCCGGCGTGATGGCGACCCCGCTGCGCCGCACCGCCGACGGACTGGAGCTCCAGATCGGCACCAACCACTACGGCCCGTTCCTGCTCACCGGGCTACTGCTGCCGCGGATCATCGAGGCCTCGGGCCGGGTGGTGACGGTGTCGAGCCTGGCCCACACGATGACCCACCATGCCCCGCTCGAGGACCCTCGCACGGTGACCCACTACCGGCGCTGGCCGACGTACGCGCGCACGAAGCTGGCCAACCTGCTCTTCACCCTCGAGCTCGACCGACGGCTGCAGGCAGCGCAGCTCCCAGTCCGCGCACTGGCGGCCCATCCCGGCTTCGCGCACACCCACCTGGTCGCCAACGGCGGCACCTTCGGACCGCTCTCGGGCGCACTCAACGGCGCCTACGGCCTGATCTCGCAGAACGCCGCCGGGGGCGCGCTGCCGACCCTGATGGCCGCCACCGCCGACCTGCCCGGCGGCACCTACGTCGGGCCGAGCCGGCTGCGCCAGACCCAGGGCGCACCGCGGGTGGTCCACACCACCGCCCTGGCCCGCGACCCGGAGGCGGCCGCCCGGCTGTGGCAGCTGAGCGAAGAGATCACTGAATTCACCTGGCTGTAGCACCCCACGGCTTGCACCGGTTTGGGGCAGGTTCTACCCTTAAGTTACTGGCCGGTAAGTTTTCCGACCTTCTCCTCTGAGACAGACATCTGAGACAGACAAGGGTGGAGCTGTGAGCCACTACAAGAGCAACCTGCGCGACATCGAGTTCAACCTCTTCGAGGTGAACGGCACGGACAAGCTGCTAGGCACGGGCCCATACGCCGACCTCGACGTCGAGACCGCCAAGGAGATCCTCGCCGAGGTCGAGCGCATCTCTCGCGAGGACCTGGCCGCGTCCTTCGAGGACAGCGACCGCAACCCGCCGGTCTTCGACCCGAAGACCAACAGCGCGCCGGTCCCGGCCGCGTTCAAGAAGTCCTACGACACCTGGATGGAGTCCGGCTTCTGGAGCCTGCAGGCCCCCGCGGAGATCGGCGGCACCGCTGCCCCCGCGAGCCTGGTCTGGGCCACGGCCGAGATGATCCTGGGCGCCAACACCCCGATCTGGATGTACGGCTGCGGCCCGTTCTTCTCCAAGGTCGTCTACGAGAACGGCAACGAGCGCGACCAGCGCATCGCCGAGATCATGGTCGAGCGGCTCTGGGGCGCCACGATGGTGCTGACCGAGCCGGACGCGGGCTCCGACGTCGGCGCCGGCAAGACCTTCGCGACCGCCAACGAGGACGGCTCCTGGAACATCTCCGGGGTCAAGCGCTTCATCACCTCGGCCGAGTCCGACCTGCAGGAGAACATCCTCCACCTCGTCCTGGCCCGCCCGCGCGGCGTCGAGGGCGTCGGCGGCCCCGGCACCAAGGGTCTCTCCCTCTTCCTGGTGCCCAAGTTCCACTTCAACCACCAGACCGGTGAGCTGACCGGTGAGCGCAACGGCGCCTACGTCACCAACGTCGAGCACAAGATGGGGATCAAGGTCTCCAACACCTGCGAGGTCACCTTCGGCGACCCGCAGATCGGCGGCGGCGAGCCGGCCAAGGGCTGGCTGCTCGGCGAGGTCCACGACGGCATCCGCCAGATGTTCGACGTCATCGAGAACGCCCGCATGATGGTCGGCACGAAGGCCATCTCGACCCTCTCGACCGGCTACCTCAACGCCCTCGAGTTCGCCAAGACCCGCGTCCAGGGTGCCGACCTGACCAACCAGGCCAAGGACGCCCCGCGTGTCACGATCACGCACCACCCCGACGTACGTCGCTCCCTGATGCTGCAGAAGGCGTACGCCGAGGGCATGCGGGCGCTGGTGTTCTACACCACCGCCTGGCAGGACAAGATCATGCTGGCCAAGGCGAACGGCACCACCGACTCCGACGAGGCCAAGCTCGCCGTCCGGGTCAACGACCTGCTGCTGCCGATCGTGAAGGGCTACGGCTCGGAGCGCTCCTGGACCCTGCTCGGCACCGAGTCGCTGCAGACCTTCGGCGGCTCCGGCTTCCTGCAGGAGTACCCGCTCGAGCAGTACGTCCGTGACGCCAAGATCGACTCGATCTACGAGGGCACCACCGCGATCCAGGGCCAGGACTTCTTCTTCCGCAAGATCGTCAAGGACCAGGGTGCCGCGATCGGCCAGCTGGCCGGCGAGATCAAGGCGTTCCTGGCCACCGAGGGCTCCCCCGAGCTCAAGCCGGCCCGCGACCTGCTCGCTGCCGCCCTGGGCGACGCCGAGGGCATCGTCGGCCACATGTTCACCGACCTGATGAGCGCCCAGGAGGACATCTCCAACATCTACAAGGTCGCTCAGAACACCTCGCGTCTGCTGCTCACCCTCGGTGACGTCGTCGTCGCGTGGCAGCTGCTCCACCAGGCCGAGATCGCCACCACCGCACTGGCGGCCGGTGCCTCGGACAAGGACACGGCGTTCTACCAGGGCAAGATCGCTGCGGCGAAGTTCTTCGCTTCGTACACTCTCCCCAAGATTGCCGCGGAGCGCGCGATCGCCGAGGCGATCGACAACTCGCTCATGGAGGTCAGCGAGGACGCCTTCTGATCCACGAACCACCCAGCCAGACCCGCCCGGGCCGCTCCACGGGGAGCGCTCGGGCGGGTCTGCTGTGTCTCCTGGCACTGCTGCTGGCCGCGACGCTCCTCCACCCGGCCGAGGCCGCCGGCACGAAGACCAAGCGCAAGCCGATCAAGGCCCCGCGCTCGCTGACCACCGCCGACCGGGCCGATCCGAGCGTGGTGCGGATCCCGGGCGGGTACGTCGTGCTGAGCACCGGCACCCGGGTGCCGCGGGCCACCTCGACCAACGGGCTGCGCTTCACCGGAGCCGGCACCGCACTGCTGCGCAAGCCGACCTGGGCGAAGCCCGGTGAGATGTGGGCCGCCGACCTGGCGTCGTACGGCGGCCGCTGGCTGCTCTTCTTCTCCGCCTACGTCCGGGGGATCAAGTCCTCCAGCCACTGCATCGGGGTGGCCACCTCGACCAGCGCCACCGGGACGTTCACCCCGCTCGATGAGCGGCCGCTGATCTGCCCGCCCGGCAACGCGGTACCCGCCGCCGAGGACCAGTACGTCGACATCTCGCTGCCCGACCCGCCGGCACCGAGCGCCACTGCGGATCCCACCGCAGATCCCACCGCGACCCCGACGGCAGACCCGACCACGACTCCCACCCCCAGCGCGACGGCCTCCCCGACGGTGCAGGCCGCGCCCAACCCGGCCAACTCGCACGGGGCGATCGACCCGTCCTTCACCGTGATCGACGGCCGCCCGTACCTGCTCTACAAGACCGACGGGAAGCCGTCCTCGCTCCGGGTCCTGCCACTCACCCCGGACGGCCGGCACGCGGCCGCGAAGAGCTGGCAGCTGCTCCGCTCCGGCGGCGTGGTGGAGAACCCGGCGATGATCAAGCGCGGCCGGTACTGGTACCTCTTCACCTCCGAGGGCGACTACAGCCGGTGCAGCTACCGGACGGTCTGGCGGCGCGCCACGTCGCCGCTGGCGTCCTGGCAGCGGGCGATGCCGCACGTCCTGCTGAGCAACTCCCAGCAGCGGCTGTGCGGGCCCGGCGGCGCCGACGTCGTGCTCAACGGCAAGCGGACCCTGCTCTACTTCCACTCCTGGACCTGCGGCGGCACCCGCCGCGCGTGTGGTGCACCTCTGCACGCGTACGCCGGCCACGATGCGGCTCGCAGGCCGGTGCGTGCGCTCTACGGCCTCCGGCTGGCGTTCACCAAGCGCGGCTTCCCGCGGATCGACCGCTGGCTGACGGTGAACGGCCTGAAGAAGACAGCGGGCAGCTGACCACAGTCGCTTCGAACATTTGTTCGATCTTCGTGGTAGGGTGGCATCAGCTCGCCACCGAAGGTTCTCCGCGATTCCCAGGAGAGAAGGTGACGGGTCAGCCGTGGGGCCTGAACCCACTGCCGAGGGCCGGCGCACGAAGGACATGCACCTGATCGGTGCGTGACGTGCTTGCCGCCCGAGGAGGTGTTGGCTCCATGACCGAGACGTTGGAACGTGTCCATCCGATCGTCGATGCCCTCACCCGCGCGCAGATGGCGCTGAGCGAGGTGGGCTCGGTGGAGCCGGCGTACATGCGGGCCGCAGACCAGGTCACCGCCCTGACGACGATCACCGCGGTGGAGTCCCAGGTCGCCGAGCTCAAAGCCCGCCTGCTGGCCGCGTTGGACGATGCCGGCCACGTGGTCGAGGAGTCAGGAGCCCGGGACCTGGCGTTCTGGCTCCACCACCAGACCCGGGCCGGGATCCGTGCCGCCCGCAGCGAGATCGCGTTCGCCCACGACCTCGACGCTCACCCGCAGACTGCGGCGGCCCTGCGATCGGGCCGGGTGTCGCCGGCCCAGGCGAGCGTGGTGATCGCCGCCGTCGATGATCTGCCCGACGGCGCCCCGAAGGACCGCGCCGAGGCCCAGCTGCTCGCCGATGCTGCGACCTTCGATCCGGCCCGGCTGCGGATCCTCGGGCGCCGGATCCTCGAGGTGGTCGCCCCCGAGATCGCTGATGCCGCCGAAGCAGCACGACTCGAAGCCGACGAGGCTCACGCCCGCGACCGCATCCGGTTCACCTTCCGACCCCTGGGTGACGGCACCACTCGGATCGCGGGCCGGATCCCGAACCTTGCAGCCCACCAACTCCGGGTGATGCTCGACTCCCTGCTCAACCCTCGACGCACCCCGCCCTGGGCACCGCATCGCGGCACCGAGGGCAAGCCGGACGCGGACGGCAACGACACCGCCACGAACCAGGAGGACGCCGGGAGGTCCCGGGAGGAGACTGACACCCGGTGGTGGAGCCTGCCCGCACCGCACCAGCTCGGTCAGGCGTTCTGCGAGCTCCTCACCCGCATCCCGGCCGGCTCCCTCCCCGTCCACGGCAGCACGGCGACCACACTCTTCGTCACCGTCACCCTCGACCAACTGAGATCAGGGCTCGGCGCCGCCTCGCTCCTGAGCAGCACCGGGGAAGACCTCCTCAGTGCCAGCGAGGCCCGCCGCCTGGCCTGCACCAGCGGCCTCATCCCGACCGTCCTCGGCACGAAGGGCGAGGTCCTCGACCTCGGCCGCACCGCACGACTCTTCAGCCCCGCCCAGAACAAGGCGCTGATGCTCCGACACCGCACCTGCCAGGGCCGAGGCTGTGACCACCCCGCCACCCACTGCGAAGCCCACCACCACGCCGGCTGGCTCACTGGCGGGCCCACCGACCTCGACAACGCACTTCTGCTCTGCAACCGATGTCACCACCACGCCCACGACCCGACGACGACGTACGAGGTCACCGCCGATGGCACCGTCGACTTCTCCCGCCAGCCAGCCGGGCAGCACACCACCCCACCCGGCACAGCGCCGCCGACACGAGAGCGCAACCAGCGCCAGGGCTAGCGGCTCAGGAGCGAGCGCGGGGCTTGTAGGTCGGCGTCTCCCGCTTGAACGCCGCCTCGCGGGCGATCTTGGCGTTGGCACCGAACAGCAGCCAGAGCTGCTCGACCCGCTCCCGGGCGAAGGTGCGTCGCGGCGAGCGGCCCCAGGTGTCGTTGAACAGGCGCTTGGCCGCGGCCAGGGCGTCGGGCGACTTCACCGTCAGCTTGCGGGCCAGGGCGGTGGCGGCCTCGACCGGGTCGTGGGCCAGCTCGGTGACCAGGCCGAGGTCGTGGGCCTGCTCGCCGGTGAGGTTCTCCGCGGTCATGGTGAGCAGCTTGGCGCGGTCGATGCCGACCAGCTCCGAGAGCGCCTGGATCCCGGACATGTCGGGGATGATCCCCCATTTGCCCTCCAGCACCGACCAGGTCGACTCCGGGGTCGCGATCCGGAAGTCGGCGGCCAGCGCGATCTGGACGCCGCCGCCCAGGCAGTGTCCGTGCACCGCGGCGATCACCGGCACCGGCACCCGCCGCCATGCCCAGCAGGCCTCCTGGAAGGAGTTGGTGCCACGCCACGGACGCGGGACGAAGGCCTTCGCGATCTCGGCGGGCTTGCGCAGCACGCTGGCGAAGTCGAGGCCGGCGCAGAACGCGTCGCCCTCCCCCGCGATCACCACCGCGCGCAGGGTGGGGTCCTTGCGCAGCCGGTGCGCCGTAGCGATCAGCTCGTCGAGCAGCGGCAGCGTGAGGGCGTTGAGCTTCTCCGGGCGCGCCAGGCGCACCTGGGCGATGCCATCGGTGATCGTGCAGGTGACCAGGTCCATGAGGGCATGTTACCGGCGGGTCACTTAGGCGCTACCGCCTTGGAACGCTTGCTCACCGGGCTCCACCCGACGCTGTTGCGGACCTGCACCGTGAACGCGTACGTCACGCCCTTCTTGGCCGCCAGCGCCAGCTCCCGCTTCACTGCGGTCGAGGTCGCGGTGATCGTCTTGACCACCTTCGCCTTGCCCTTGACCACCCGATAGATCGTGAGCCGGTACGCCGTCGGGCGCGGCGACACCGCGCTGGCCGGGACTCCCCACGTCATGACGACGGTCTTCTTGCCGCCCTTCTTGCCCGCCTTGAGCACCGCGGACGGGCGGCCGGGCACCGTCGGAGCGACGTACGCCGGCAGCGACACCGTCACCGCAGCAGTGCTCGTCCCCCCGAGGTTGGTCGCCCGGACGGTGGCCGTGTACCTCCCCGGGGCGAGCCCGGTGACGACGTACGAGCTGGGAAGGGTGGCGAAGGTGCGGTGCGCGACGACGCGCGAGCCCGACGTCACCGTCGCCTCGTACCCGTCGACGATGTCACCGGTGCTGGGTGCGCCCCAGCGCAGGGTGACCTGGTGCTGCGGGGCGGCGGCCGTGGCGGTGAGTCCCGTGACCGGTCCCGGCACCTCGGCGAGCGTGCCCTGCGCCGTGGCTGCCGGCCCGACGCCGACGGCGTTGACCGCCTTCACCGAGACGGTGTGGGTGCCCGACGTCAGCGTGCTGTCGACGTAGGTGCGGCCGGAGACCTCGACCTCGGTGCCGCCGTCGATCTGGACCCGGTAGCCGGTCAGCGCGGTGCCGCCGTTGCTCAGCGGAGCAGCCCAGGTCAGGGTGGTCCCCGCGGAGGTGGTCTTCGCGGTGAGCAGGCGCGGTGCCCCCGGCAGCGCCGTCGTGGTGTCACAGCCGCTCACCTCGAGGGTGTAGGCACCCAAGCTGGCGTAGTTGTCGTAGCCGCCGCTCAGCCAGTTGCCACCGAGGTTGCCGCCGCCCTTGACCACGGCGAAGTACGGGCCGCCCGCAGCCGGGACGGTGATCGCGGAACCCAGCCCGCTGGGCGCCTCCATCCAGTACCCCGGCGCGTTCCACGGCTCGACCGAGCCAGCGTCGTCCTGCTCCGTGACCGGGTTGGTGTCCAGGGTCGTGCCCGGCGCGGCGACACCGTTGGCGTCGACCACACTGAGCGAGATGTCGAGGTCGGCACCGACCTGGGCGGCGTTGGCCCTCACCGTCGCCCCGGCAGCGCACTGGCTCAGCGCGTACGTGTCGGACTGCGAGGCGGCCGTGATGTAGTGCGTGGTGCCCGGATCGACGGTCAGCGGCGAGGCGAGCGAGCTCGGCAGCGTCTCCCGGCTGCCGACGATCGAGCGGATGATCGCGACGTCGTCCTGGAGCGGGATCTGGATCGGACCCGAGGAGTTCGAGCTCCAGTTGTGCGCGTTCGGGTAGTCGCCCTTGGACCACTGCGTGACCGTGTTGTAGTACGCCGCTCCCATGATCGGCGCCCAGACCTTCTGGCCGGCGCCGTCGGCGGGGGCGTAGTAACTGTCCTCGGTCGCGTTGTCGCCGTCGTGCACCAGACCGAAGGTGTGCCCGGACTCGTGCGAGGAGACCTCGGCGACGCTCGACGGGATGTTGTAGGTGCCGTCGGAGAAGACCCAGGCGATCTCGTTCAGGTCGGCCGGCGGGTTCGTCACGCCCCAGTCGGTGATCGGGGAGTTGATCGCCCCGGTGATCGCCACGCCGCCGCACTGGTTGTTGCAGATCACCTGCGCCGGGACCGTCGAGTCGGTGATGACGACGTGGGTGCCGAAGTGGGTGTCGGAGGCGCTGGCCATCGACAGCGCCGCCTCGCCTGGGTCGGCGGTGGTGACGTCGACGTCGAAGGCCGCGTAGTCCTCGGCGACGCGGGACCAGATCTCCTGGATCGCGGCCTTCTCGTCGTTGGTGAAGGACGGACCGTTGCCGGACGGGTCCCAGCCGGCGTACGTCTGCGCCGGGACACCGAGCTCGCTGTGCCAGGCGTTGCGGGCCGAGACGGTCACGCCGTCGAAGTCCAGGAAGATGGTGTGGGTGGAGCCGGGCAGGCTGTGCAGCGCGAACGTGTCGGCCAGCGGGTACGGCGCCGTGAGCGGGTCGGCGGTGAAGCCGACGGCCTGCTCGGGGGCGGTCGGGATCTCCTCGCGGTAGGTGACCCGGCCCGCCTGGGTGATCCACGCCGTCGGGTCGGTCTCCAGCACGCCGCGGAGCTCGTCCTCACTCAGCCCGGCGCGCTCGGCCACGGGGGCCAGCGCGTCGCCGAGCGCCGTGATCGCGGCCGTGCCGTGCATCGGTTTCGTCAGGCCGGTGTCGATGCCGCCGTGACGTCCGCTCGTGGAGGCCGACGCTCCCGACGGTGCCGTGGTGGCCGTGGTGGCCGTCGAGGCAGCCGACGTACCAGCGTGGGCAGGCGCGCTCGTGCCGCTGGTCGCGGCCGAGGAGGCACCCGCACCGGTCTGGACCGGCACGCTCGCGGCGGTCGTCGCCGAGCCGCCGGTGGAGGGCTCAGCCGAACCCTGGACCGCCACATATCCGCACACCAGCGCGGCGAGCGCCGTCGAAACGGTCACCACCGCCCACGATCGACGACGCATGAATCCAGCCTAGGAGAGGAACCTGTGGAGCATGACGCTTTCTCAGATCGGCCCCACGCCGCCCAGCCTGAGGGTCAGTAGCGCGAGCCCTGAGCCTCGATCTCCTTGAGCATCCGGACCCGGTCCTTGCCGGTCGCCTTGACGACCTTGCGCAGCTTCTTGAGCTGGGAGGGCAGGTTGCGCACGGTGGTGGACTCCCACCAGCCGTTGGGGAAGGAGAGCCGCAGCGTCTTGTGCCAGGCGCTGGCGACCTGCTTCGGCATCGAGGCCGAGTGGTAGTTCAGGCCGTACTTCTCGAAGATCGCCCGAACCCGCGGGGCCACCTCGGCGTACCGGTTGGAGGGCAGGTCGGGCCAGATGTGGTGCTCGATCTGGTGCGACAGGTTGCCCGAGAGGATGTGCACGGCCTTAGAGCCGGAGATGTTGGCCGAGCCGATCATCTGGCGGATGTACCAGTCGCCGCGGGTCTCGTTCTCGGGGAGCTCGTCGAGCTCGAAGGTGGCCACGCCCTCGGGGAAGTGACCGCACATGATCACCGAATGCGACCAGACGTTGCGGCCCAGGTTGGCCAGCGCGTTGGCGACCAGGGTGAACGGCGCCGACGGACCCGACAGGATCGGGTGGATCACGTAGTCACGCAGCGCCTGCTTCTTGATCTTCTTGAAGCCCTCCCGCACCATCCGGTCGTTCTCCGGGTCGCGCTCCTCCTTCGGTGTGCGAGCCCAGTCCCCGAACTTCACGTCGTAGGCCGCGATGCCGTATTCGAAGAGCAGCATGTTGAGGAAGTTGTACGCCGGCTGCCACAGGCACTTCGTCGACCACTCCTGTGCCTCGTCGACCCGAACGACGCCCCAGCCGAGGTCGTTGTCCATCCCCACGATGTTCGTGTAGGTGTGGTGCTCCTCGTTGTGGGTCTTCTTCCAGCCCTCGGCGGTCGAGGCCGAGTCCCACTCCCAGGTGGTGGAGTGGATCTTCGGGTCACGCATCCAGTCCCACTGGCCGTGCAGGATGTTGTGACCGATCTCCATGTTCTCCAGGATCTTGGCCACGGTCAGGCCCGCGGTGCCCGCGATGAAGGCCGGCGGGAAGATGCTGGCGAGCAGGACCGCGCGCGAGCCGAGCTCCAGAGCGCGCTGGGTCTTGATCACGGAGCGGATGTACTTCGCGTCGCGCTCGCCGCGACTGGCCATCACCTCGGCACGGATCGCGTCGAGCTCGCGCCCGATCGCCTCGATGTCCTCACGACTCAGGTGCGCGATCGGGTTGTTCGGGTCGACCGTGAGACGGGGCTCTTCGGCGATGGTCATGTGTGGACTACTCCCTCAGTGTTCGATCACGCAGGCACCAGCGGCAGCGCTGATGCAGGTCTGGACGTTCAGGCCGTCGGTCTCCCCCGGGACGGCGACGATCAGGTCGCCGTTGCGGAGGTCGCGCACGGCGCCCTCCTTGAGTGGGAGGACGCAGCCGAAGCAGATGCCCATCCGGCACCCGCTCGGCATGAGGACGCCGGCGGCCTCGGCGGCGTCGAGGATGGGGGTGGCGGCGTCGAGGTCGAGTTCGACGGCAGCGCCGGTGGTGGCCCCGGTCAGGGTGACGGTGCCACCCTCGCCGACGACCACGGTGGAGGTGCGGAACTGCTCCAGGTGCAGCGGCAGGGCGGCGGCCTCGTGGTGCGCGGTGAGCGCGTCGAGCAGCCCGACCGGCCCGCAGGCGTAGGTGCTGCGCTCGGCCAGGTCGGGGACCAGGTCGGCGAGCTGCGCCACGTCGAAGGTGCCGTGCTGGTCGTCGTACCGCGAGATCAGGGTGACCGCACCTGCCGCGTCGAGCTCGGCCAAGTTGTCGGCGAAGATGGTCGCCGGAGCGGTCGGCGCGAGGTGCACGCAGACGATGTCGAGGCCGGCGCTGGACTCGGGCACGATCACCCCCGCGTCGGTCACCGGGAACAGGTTGCGCAGCATCCCGATCACCGGGGTGATCCCGGAGCCGGCGGTGACGAAGAGGAACTTCTGCGTGCTCAGCGGGGCCGGCAGGACGAACTCGCCCTGCGCCTGGTCGATGTGGACCAGGGTCCCGGGCACCGCCTGGTGGACGAGGTAGGGGCTGACCTTGCCGCCATCGACCGCCTTGACGGTGATCGAGATGTTGCCGTCGGCACGCGGACCGTGGGTCAGCGAGTACGCGCGCCACTGGCGGATGCCGTCGACGTCGACGCCGATGCGCATGTACTGGCCCGGGACGTGGCCCGCCCAGTCCTTGCCCGGCTTCATCACCAGGGTCGCCGCGTCGGCCGTCTCCGGGTGCACCGAGACGATCCGGGCCCGCAGGTCGGCGCCCTTGCGCAGCGGGCTGAACATGTCGAGGTAGTCCGACGGGACGAGCGGGGTCGCCAGGGCAGCCGCTACTTGGCCGGCACGTTCGGCGATCCAGGAACTCACACGACCATCATGATGGTTCAGACGGTTAGATTCATGTGCCTCTGACGTGAAGATGAACTAGTTTTTTGTTCACCGTTGATAAAATTGCGGCATGGAGGAGCTTTGAGCGAGACGCGTCACACCCCGCCCGTCGGCGAGTTCGGCCTCACCCCCGACATCGTCACCCAGATCGGCGGCCTCCTCCCCCGGGTCGGCGAGGACGTGGTCAACGCCGTCATCGCCGAGGTGCCCGCCTATCAGGACGCCTGGTCGGACGGGAAGATGGCCGGCATCATCCAGTCGGCCGTGCAGGTCGCGCTGTCGGGCTTCCTCTCCGCCGCCGCGGGCGGGGTCGAGGACCTCGCCCTGGCCACCCCGGCCGCGATCCAGGGTGCCTTCGACCTCGGCGGCGGCGAGGCGCGCAGCGGTCGCGCTCCCGAGGCGATCCTCGCGGCGTACCGGATCGGGGCCCGCACCGCCTGGCGCGAGCTCTCCAGCGGAGCGCTCGCGGCCGGCCTGTCCGCCGAGGCACTGGTCGAGTTCGCCGCCCTCGTCTTCGCCTGGATCGACGAGGTCTCCGACGCCTCGGTGGCCGGACACGCCGCCGAGATGGCCTCCTCGGGACGCGAGCGGCAACGGCTGCTGAGCCGCCTCGGCCAGCACCTCATCGACGGCGCCACCGCCGAGGTCGTCGACGACGCCGCCCACGACGCCGACTGGCCCACCCCCACCACGCTCACCGCTGTGCTGCTGCCCAGCGCCCAGCTCGGCACCGTGCTGTCCAGCCTGCCGCCGGCCACCCTCGAGCTCGACGAGCAGCCCGACCTGGGCGGCGTCGCCGTCCTGCTGGTGCCCGACATGGAGCGCCACCGCCGCCCGGCACTGCTCGCCGCGACCTCGGGTCGCGGCGCCGTCGTCGGCCCGGCCAAGCCCTGGCGGGAGGCGCGGGTCTCGTTCCAGCGGGCGTTCCGTGCCCAGCGCGAGGGCCTGCTCGACGACACCGACACCCACCTGGTCTCACTCGTGCTCAACGCCGACCCCGAGGCCTACGCCGACCTGCGCACCTGGGTGCTCGCCCCGATGGCCGACCTGCGCGAGAGCACCCGCGAGAAGCTGCTCGAGACGTTGCAGGCCTGGCTGCTGCACCAGGGGCGCCGTGACGAGATGGCCGCGGCGCTCTTCGTGCACCCGCAGACGGTGCGCTACCGGATCTCCCAGCTCCGCGAGATCTACGGCACCCGGCTCGACGACCCGCGCTGGGTGCTGGCCCTGACACTGGCCCTCGGCACCGGCCGCGACGTGGCACGATGACGACGGTGAAGCGCCGCCCCTCCGCCCTCAGTGCCGCCTGCCTGACACTCGGCCTCCTCGCCGGGGCCGCGGGACTGGCCGGCTGTGGGGCGAGCACGTCCGGCTCGACCCCGACCTCGTCCCCATCGGCCTCGACCTCGTCGTCGGGCAGCACGGAGACGGCGTACGACGCCGCCGTCTCGACCCCGCAGACCGACTCCGTCTACCCACTCGTCGGCGACAAGGTCGTCGACGCCCTGCACTACGGCCTCGACCTGACCTGGGACAAGACCCGGCTCAGCGGCACCGAGACCCTCACCTTCAGGGCCGCGGTCACCTCCCCGACGCTGACCCTCGACTTCGGCGCCGCCCTGACCGCCACGAAGGTGACACTCGACGGCACGGAGGTCACCAGCACCCACACCGGGCAGGACCTCGTCGTCGCCGCACCGGTCACCGCCGACTCCCGGCACGTCCTGACCCTGACGTACGCCGGCACGCCGACCCCGGTGAAGGACCCGGCGAAACGGAGTGACGCCGAGCCGCTCGGCCTGACCGCGACCCCCGAGGGCGGGCTGTGGACGATGCAGGAGCCGTACGGCGCCTTCACCTGGTACGCCGTCAACGACCAGCCCGCCGACAAGGCGCTCTACGACGTCACCGTGCACGCCCCGGCCGGGATGGTGGGGATCAGCAACGGCACCCTGACCTCGCGCACCGACACCGCGGCGGGCACCACCACGGTGTGGCACTCCGCTGCGCCGATGGCCTCCTATCTGACCACGCTGGCGGTCGGCGCCTACACCGAGACGAAGGCGACCTCGGCCTCCGGCGTGCCGCTGGCCTACTGGGTGCCGACCGATGACAGCACCCCGCTGAAGACCCTGAAGAAGACCCCCGAGCTGCTCGCCTGGCTGGAGAAGCGGCTCGGCCCGTACCCGTTCGACTCGCTGTCGATCCTGATCGTCCCCGCGCAGAGCGCGATGGAGACGCAGACCACGCTGACCCTGGGCAACACCCCTGACTCCTACTCCGCCGACGTGCTCGTCCACGAGATGGCCCACCAGTGGTACGGCGACGAGGTCACCCCGGCCGACTGGCGCGACGTGTGGATGAACGAGGGGATGGCGACGTACCTGCAGATGACCTGGCAGGACCAGGCCTGGGGCCGCAACGCCGGTGACTCGCTCGCCGACATGACCCTCTTCGAGGCCGACGACCGCGCCAACGGTGGGCCGCCCGGCGCCTACAAGGCCGACCACTTCGCCGACGACAACGTCTACTCCAGCACGGCACTGATGTGGGACCAGGTCCGCAAGACCGTCGGCAAGAAGACGTTCTGGAAGCTGGTCCGGGAGTGGCCGGCCGCCCGCGCGGGCACCAGCGTCACCCGTGCCGACTACCTGAGCTGGCTCTCGACCACGTCCGGCACCAACCTCCGTCCGCTGATCACGCGATGGCTGATGAGCCGCACCACCCCTCCCCTGGTGTCGTCCTCGACGCACCGCTGAGCCGCCGGAGCGGGCACTAGTGGCTCGGGTCGGAAGTTTTGGGATGGTGGGCGTGCTCGGGGTGCGTGCCTCGCAAGGCGGAGGACCGAAGGCGGGCCGGAGGCCCGTCGAGTGTTCGACAACGCAGCGAGGTGCGTGCCCCGAGTGCGCCAACCGCCCAACAACTTCTGACCCGAGCCACTACGGTTCGGGCATGCCCCGTCTCACCGCACGCGAGCTGCTCGACCTGGTCATCGACCCCGGATCGTGGGACTCGTGGGACACCACCCCGCGCCGGGCCGGGATCGGTGCCGCGTACGCCGCTGAGCTGGACGCTGCTGCTGCCAAGGCGGGCACCGACGAGTCCGTGCTGACCGGATCGGCCCTGATCGAGGGCCGCCGGGTGGCGGTCCTGATCAGCGAGTTCGGCTTCCTGGCGGGGTCGATCGGCCGGGACGCGGCCGACCGGCTGGTCGCCGCGATCACCCGGGCGACCGCCGAGGGGCTGCCCCTGATGGGCGCTCCGGCCTCGGGCGGCACCCGGATGCAGGAGGGCACGCCCGCGTTCGTCCAGATGGTGCGGATCGGCGAGGCACTGCTGCGCCACAAGGCCGCCGGCCTGCCGTACCTGGTCTACCTGCGCCACCCCACCACCGGCGGGGTGATGGCGACCTGGGGCTCGCTGGGCCACATCACCGTCGCTGAGCCGCGTGCGCTGCTCGGCTTCCTCGGGCCCAAGGTGGTCGAGCTGGTCACCGGCCAGCCGCTGCCTGCGGACGTGCAGCAGGCCGAGTCGCTCTCCTCGCACGGCATCATCGACGGGATCGTGCTGCCGAGCGACGTCAGGGAGGTGCTGAGTGCGACCCTCGGGCTGGTCTGCGACCAGGTGACGGCGGTTCCGGCACCTGGGTCGGCTGGTGCGACTGCCGCTGAGGGCGCCGAGGGCACTGGGGACGGTGCTGGGGAGGAGACCGAGCAGCCCGACGCCTGGACCGCGATCACCGCGACCCGCGACCCGGCCCGCCCCGGGATCCGGGAGCTGCTGGGGCAGGCCGAGGCCGTCGTACCCCTCAGTGGCACCACCCGGGGGGAGCGTGACTCCGGGATCAGCCTGGCGCTGGCGCGCTTCGGCGGCGTCGCCTGCGTGGTCGTCGCCCAGGACCGCACCGCCCAGGCCAAGCGACCCTTCGGCCCCTCGGGGCTGCGCACCGCCCAGCGCGGGATCGCGCTCGCCGAGTCGCTCGGACTGCCGCTGATGACCGTGATCGACACCCCGGGCGCGGAGCTGTCGGGCAAGGCCGAGAGCGGTGGCATCGCCGGCGAGATCGCCCGCACGCTGGCCGCCCTGGTCGAGGTCCGCACCCCCACGCTCACCCTGATGCTGGGTCAGGGCAACGGCGGCGGCGCGCTGGCCCTCTTCCCCGCCGACCGGATCATCGCCGCCCGCAACGCCTGGCTGACACCGTTGCCACCCGAGGGCGCCTCCGTGATCGTGTACGGCGACACCAGCCACGCCCCGGCGATGGCCGAGGCCCAGCACGTCCGGGCCGGGGACCTGGCCGACCTCGGCGTGGTCGACCGGATCCTGCCCGAGCACCCCGACGCCGCCGCCGAGCCCGAGGCGTTCCTCGCCCGCGTCGCCACCGCGGTCGCCGAGGAGCTGGCGGGTCTACTGGTAGCCGGGCCGGGCACGACAACGGAGCGGGCCGGGCGGTTCACCCGCTGAGCCGCTGACTCCCTGAGCCGCCGGGGATCAGCCCCGCCCGTGCGGCGATCTTGTGACGGCTGTGACAACTCCCCTGCCACGTCGCCCTTTCGTGACATCTGGGGATGCCCGAACGCTGACTTTCTGATGCACTGGTGGACGTCACCGCGTCCATCGCGCACGTCGAGAGGCCAGGGAAACCATGTCCGTGAACGCACGAGAAGGCCGCCGTCGACGGCGCCTCCCCGCCGCCGTCACCGTGCTGCTGCTGGCGACGACCGGGGTCGCAGTGGCGACCGTGGTCAACCACGCGTCGAGTGCGTCGGCCCTCACCCGGGTCGAGGCGCCCAACACCGCGCTCACCGCCGATCCGACCACCCTGGTGACGACCCTCCAGGAGACCGCCTCTGGGCACCTCCAGCGCTGGGTCCCCGACCGGGGGACCGTGGTGGCCCAAGGCGAGGACTTCCGTGCGCTTCCCGCCGCCCAGATCGGCCAGGCCAAGGACGCGTACGTCGAGTACGGCTCGCCGACCTCCCACTCCTGGCGGGTCTTCGTCGGACCCAACTCCGACATCCCTGCCGTCGACCACGCCTGCGAGGCCAGCGCGGGCACGGCCGCCAGCAGCCTGGTGTCGTGCAACGCCCGGCGTACCAGTGACGGCGGCGTCCTGGTCACCACCGAGACAGTGCTCAAGGATGCCTCCGCCGTCGGCGAGGGCAAGTATCAGGCGGTGTCCGAGATCTCGTCGCTGACCAGCGCCGACCTGGCGCGCGCCCGGGTGGACCGCACCGTCACGCTCTACCGCTCGACCGGGACCGTCACGAGCGCGACCGAGACCGTGATCGGAGCCTCGGGCGCGGACTTCACCGATCGGCTCACCACCCCCGAGGCGGCGCTCACCGACGTAGCGGTCGACCCCGCCCTGACCTGGCGCTGACCCAGCTCTGACCGGAGCCCGGGGACCCGATCAGCCCCGCCCGTGCGGCTCGGTCCAGCCACTCAGATCCGGGCCCTTCGGGATGATCCCCGACGGGTTGATGTCGGTGTGCACCACGTAGTAGTGCGCCTTGATCTGCTCGAAGTCGGTGTTGGTGCCGAAGCCCGGGGTCTGGAACAGGTCCCGGGCGTAGCCCCACAGGTTCGGCATCTCGGTGAGCTTGTTCCGGTTGCACTTGAAGTGCCCGTGGTAGACGGCGTCGAAGCGCGCCAGGGTGGTGTAGAGCCGGACGTCGGCCTCGGTGATCGCGTCGCCCATCAGATACCGACTGTGGCCCAGTCGCTCCTCGAGCCAGTCCAGCGCCGTCCAGAGCCGGTCGTAGGCAGCGTCGTACGCCTCCTGGGAGCCGGCGAAGCCGCACCGGTAGACGCCGTTGTTGACCTCGGTGAAGACCCTCCTCATCACGGTCTCCATCTCCTCGCGCACCGCGCTCGGCCACAGGTCGGGCGCACCGTCGCGGTGGTGGTCGCGCCACTCGAAGAAGAAGTCGTGGGTGATCCACGGGAAGTCGTTGGTGACGACCTTGCCTGAGGCGATCTCGACAATCGCGGGGACCGTCACGCCGCGCGGATAGTCCGGGATCCGGGCGTTGTAGGCGTCGCGCAGGAAGTGGATCCCGAGCACCGGGTCGACGCCACCGGGGTCGAGGTCGAACGTCCACGAGCGGGCGTCGTGGGTCGGTCCGGGGCGGCCCAGCGAGATCACGTCCTCCAGGCCGAGCAGCTCGCGCACGATGATGGCGCGGTTGGCCCACGGGCAGGCCATCGCCGCCACCAGCCGGTAGCGGCCCGGCTCGACCGGCCAGGTCGGCGCGCCGTTGGGCTGGTCGACCGGCTCCCCGCCGGAGCGGGTGATCCGGTCGCCGATGTAGTTCATGTCGCGGCTGTACTCGCGACCCTTCTCCACGTACGTCGGGGTCTGGCTCTCAGCGCTCACACCCCGACCCTAACCCCGCCCCCGCAGACCGTGCAGACCGTGCGGACCGTAGCCCGCACGGTCGGCGAGGGTCAGCGGCAGGCGCGGTAGGAACGGGTCGCGGTGACCTTCTTCCCCGACTTCAGGGTGATCACCGCCGAGACGGTCGCCGCACTCCCGGCAGCGACCGGCAGGGTCCGGGCACCGGTCCGACGCAGCTTCGCGCCCTTCAGCGAGGCCTTGGTGGCGCCGTTGACCCTGAGCACGATCTTCTTCGCCTTGGTCCGGCCCGCCTTGGTGATGGTGGCGCTGACAGCGTTCGTGGTGCAGCTACGGCCACCGAGAGCGACGTACTTCCTGCCCTTGCCTGCCACCGCCGAGGCGGCTCCGCCGGGGATGAAGGTCACGGTGATCGAGCCGCTGGCGCTGGCGCCGAAGGCCCGTGCGGCGACGCCGGCCTGGCTGCTGCTCGCCCGGGTCGAGATCTCGCCGCCGATCTGGTAGCTGCCGGCGGGGAGGAACGTCGTCATCGAACCCGTGGTGTTCGGGCCGCTCAGCGACAGGCCGGGGCCGCTGCCGGGACCGTTGTAGAGCACCATGCTCACCGAGGCTCCGGTCGTGGTCCGGGCCGACCCGGAGAAGACCGCCCACATCCCGACCGGGACGGTGAACGCCCCGTCGGCGTCGATGTAGTGCTCAACGGTCATCGAGCACGCGCTCTTCGCGAGCCGCGGCGTGCCACTGATCGAGGCGGAGCCGGCGTACGAGATCCGACCGCCGGAGGCCAGGATCGGGGTGGCCCGCACGGTGGCGCTGCTCGCCACCGACGCGTCGATGACGTCAGCGCTGTTGCCCGAGTACGTCGTCTTCGCGGCAGCCCGCACGGTGCTGGTCACCGGCACGTTGTTCGTGTTCCACGACAGCGACGGCGCCACGCTCGGGCTGAGCCGGGTGCACGACCCGGTGGTCGGCGTCGAGGTGGTGACCCAGGTGTGCGGGAAGAGCGTCCGGTCGGTGCCGAGGGCGTGGGCGGGCGCGACCGGGAGGATCAACGCCACACCGACCGCGCCGCCGGTCACGGTGGCAGCCACGGTGGCGGCCAGGGCGCGGGCGGTGGAGAGACTCATCGCGACCACCTCAGCGGCAGGCGCGGTAGGAGCGCGCGACGCTGACCTTCTTGCCCTTCTTCGGGGTGATGGTCGCGACGACGGTGGCGTTGCTGGTCGGGCTGATCCCGCCCAGCGTCAGGCCGCCGGCCTTCTTGAGCCTGGTGCCCTTGAGCGCGACCCGGGTGACGCCGTTGACCTTGATCACGACCTTCTTGGCCTTCTTGCGAGCGGCCTTGGTGACGGCGGCGCTGACAGCGTTCGTGGTGCAGCTACGGCCACCGAGAGCGACGTACCTCCCACCCTTGCCGGAGATCGCGGAGGCCGCACCGCCGGGGGTGAACGTCCAGGTGGTGGAGCCCGAGACGCTGGCCGAGACCGCGGAGCCGGCGGCCGTGGTCGAGGCCACGGTGGTGCGCCAGGCCGAGAGGCTGACGTCGTAGCCGTACTCGCCCGGCGGCAGGTAGAGGCTGGTCGAGCCGGTCACCCGGCTGCCACCGAGGGCGAGCGAGGTGTCGACGCTGGCGTTGGAGTCGTCGTAGCCGTAGACGTTGACCTGCAGGCCGGCGCCCTTGGTCGAGGACGCCGAGCCGGAGATGGTCAGCCACATCCCGACCGGGACCTCGAAGTCGCCGTCGGCGTTCATCGAGCTGGAGACGTAGGCGCGGCACTTGCTGTTGGCGACGCGAGCCTTGGCCGAGAGGCTGGTGGAGCCCGAGAACGCGATCGTGCCGCCGGCCGTGGAGAGCGGGGTCGCCCGGACCGTGCCCGAGCCGGCGGTGGTGACATCGGTGATGTCGGTGGCGCTGCCCGACCACTTCAGGGCGCCCTTGCGGGTCTGCGAGTTCGCCACGGCGATGCCGTTGTCGTTCCAGGACTTGCTCACCGTTGCGGGCAGCGCGGTGGAGACCGCGCAGGTGCCCGAGGTCGGGGTGCCGGAGCTGCTGATCGAGCCGCCGACGCCGAGGCGGCCGTAGCTGATCACTGCCTGGGCGGGGCTGGCGGTGATCGCCACGCCTCCGACCAGGGCGCCCGTCGCGAGCAGAGCGGCGCCGGTGCGCAGCGTGGTACGTGCCATCAGTAGACCTCCGAGAGTCCCAGATCCGAGTGTCGAGAGCCGCGCACTGTCCGGTGCCCGGCGCCCCCACCGTAGGAGGAAGTGTCTAGACCGGCAACCGGGTGCCCGCTGGGTGGTCGGCGCCCGGCCCTGCGGTGACCTGCTTGACTGGTCGCGTGCGCTTCCTCGCCTGGCTTCTGACCCACGCCGTCGCGTTGGCCGTCGCGGCCCAGTTCTTCCACGGGATCTGGTTCGACGGCCCGTCCTCGGGGATCGAGGAGGTCAAGCACAAGCTGCTGCCACTGCTGCTCGTCGCCCTGATCATGGGCGTGGTGAACGCCATCGTGAAGCCGGTCCTGACCTTCGTCACCCTGCCCGCGGTGATCCTCACCCTCGGGCTCTTCCTGGTGATCATCAACGCCCTGATGCTCAAGCTCACCTCGTGGCTGGCCGGGGGTCTGGGGATCGGCTTCCACGTCGAGGGCGCCGGCACCGCGATCGGCGGCGCGATCGTGATCACGATCGTCACCTGGGCCGTGGACCGGCTCCTGGAGAAGGACCGCCACCCCGCCCGGTGAGGGGCCGTAACCGGCGCTGATCCTGGGTCGTTGTGCCAGCGTGAACGCACTGTCCCTTCTGATCCCGCGCCCGCAGGGGCAGCCGGGTGAGCGGACCGACGAGGAGGACTTCCACCTGCTGGTGGAGGCCATCGAGACGCTGCTGTTCACCTCCGCCGATCGCCCCGAGCTGCTCGACCGGGCCGTGCTGTCGGCGGCGATCGCCGAGCTGACCGCGCGCTGGCCCGAGGCCGCGGCCGAGCTGGCGCCCCGGATCGCTGCCCGGCATCGCCGCCGCGCGTCCTGAGCCTCCCGACCCCGCCCTGAGCCGGCGTCACCTCACCAGCGCGAGCACCTTCTCCGCGACCAGCTTCTGCTCGTCCTCGGTGGGGTGCAGCGGCTGCGCGCCCTGACCGTCGATCCCGGCGATCCAGGGCTTCGAGCCGCACAGGCCGTGGTCGGCGGTGGCCCGGTAGAGGTCGGCGAACTGCACCTTGGTCGCGGTCGCGGCAGCCTTGATCGCGGTGGCGAGGCGGCTGTTGATGTCGATCGCCGCCGAGGTCACCGCTGCCGGCACCGGCAGCGCCGCGCACGGCGCCTGGGCGGAGATGATCGTCGGATAGCCGACCAGCACCACGGTGGCCTTCGGGGCCTTGGCCCGGACGGCGCGGACCAGCTTCTCGATCCGGCCCGGCAGCGCCCCCAGGGTCTGCTGCACCTGCGCGACCCGGGTGGTGCAGTCGGCGGCCTGCTGCACGCAGACGGTGGCCAGCCCGATCAGGTCGAGGTCGTTGCCGCCGACGCCGATCGTGATCAGGTCGGTGTCGGCCTTGACCGCCGCGATCTGGGCGGGCAGCACCTGGCCGGTCACGGTCTGGCCCTTGAGCAGATCGGTGACGGTCGCCCCGGAGCAGCTGACGTCGTCGAGCGGCGCCCTGAGCGCCGCCGCGACGAGCCGCGGGTAGTTGGCCGTGGAGCGGCCACAGTCACCAGTGCCGAGCGCCGGCTCGACCCCGGGCGCCGCGGTGTAGGAGTCACCGAGTGCCACATAGTGCGCGAACTTCACCGGCGTGGTGTCGGAGCCGCAGCCCGAGAGCAGGGCGAGCAGCGCAAGAAGCACGAGGAGAGAGGCCGCAGCAGGCGCCGCGACGCCCGCGCTCCGCACCGAGGGGGTCCGCATGGCTGGGGATTATGCATCCCTCACCCGACCGCCGCATGACCGGCGTCCATTTCTGGCACCCCGGTCCAGACCAGTTCCTGATCACTATTTCGCCCCGTAGCCCCGACACCCGGTGCCGCGTTGAGTCGAGGAGCGTGGGGACGTGAAAGGACATCTGATGGGACTCGACAACGCCCTTCATTTCGAGACTCCTGCGGAGGCATCTCGAACGCGGGCCGAGCCGTGGCTGCGCCGCATCCACCCGTTGCTGCGGCGGGTGCGCACGGCGTACCTCGCCCTGCCGCGACGCACCCAGATGATCGTCGACATCTCGCTGCACCTGCTGCTGCCGTTCGTGATCGGCTTCGCGATCTACGTGCCGTTGGCGATGTTCGACCCGGCGATCCTGTCGGCTTGGTACGTCGTCCTGGTGCTGTCCCTGCTGAGCACGGCGCTCGTCATCTCGATGGAGTGCGCGCACGCCCTGCGCTTCCCCGAGCCGCCGCTGGCAGCGCCGCCGGCGGCGGACCGGCTGCCGGTGATCGGGGTCGTGATCGCGGCGCACCTGGTCAACGAGGCCGACACCATCATGGAGTCGCTGCACCACCACCTCTCGGTCGACTACCCGGTCGGGAAGCTGATCGTGGTGTGCAGCTACAACTCCGCCGAGCGGCTCCCGGTCGAGGCCGAGCTGACCCGGCTCGCCGCCGAGGACCCGCGCTTCGTCGCGCTGCGGGTGGAGGGGTCGCGGTCGAAGGCGGAGAACATCAACGCCGCCCTGGACTACCTCACCGACTGCGTCGACATCATCGGCTTCTTCGACGCCGACCACCACCCGCACCCGAGCGTCCCGCTGCGCGCCGTACGGTGGCTGGCCGACGAGGCCGGGGAGCGCCGCGTCGACGTGGTCCAGGGCCAGTGCCTGATCCGCAACCAGGGCGACTCCGGGGTGGCCGCGACGGTGGCCGCCGAGTTCGCCACCATGTACGCCGTCTCGCACCCGGGCCGCACCTCGCTGAACGGCTTCGGCATCTTCGGCGGCAGCAACGGCTTCTGGCGCAGCGAGGTGATCGAGGCGATCGGGATGGACCCCGAGATGCTGACCGAGGACATCGACGCCACCTCGCGGGCGCTGCTCGCCGGCTACCGGATCGGCACCGACCCCGGGATGGTCTCCACCGAGCTCGCACCCCAGACCTGGACCGCCCTGTGGCGCCAGCGGATGCGGTGGGCCCAGGGCTGGTGGGAGGTCACCCAGCGGCACACCGTGGCACTGCTGCGCTCAAAGCACCTCAGCCTCCAGCAGAAGCGCGGCGTCGGCGTGCTCTACGTCTGGCGGGTGCTGCACCCGTGGCTGGCCGCCCAGATGTGGCCGCTGATCATCGCGCTGCTGCTCTTCCGCAGCACCACCGGCCACGCCTACTCCTGGGGCGTGCCGATCTTCGTGCTCACCACCCTCGTCACCCTGGGCACCCCGATCCTCCAGGCAGCGATCGCCCGCCGGCTCTCCCCGCCGCTGCTGCGCGACCAGCGCCGCCTCTTCGTCAGGTTCGGCTTCCTGTCGATGCTCTTCTACGCCGAGTTCAAGGCGATCATCAACCGCGCCGCGATCGTGCGCGACCTGTTCGGCATGCACGAGTGGAACGTCACCCCGCGCAGCCGGCACACCGAGGTCCGCCGCGAGCACACCGCCCACGGCAGCGACGATCGCGCGGTCGCCTGATGCCCGGCACCCACGCCTCGGGTACCCGAAGCCGCGCGGCGAAGACCACCGCGGCCACCGCCCAGCGCCGGGTCTCGGCGTTCGCCCTGTCCGGCGTCGACGGCTGGCGCGGGATCGCCGCGGTCGCGGTGATCCTGGCGCACGTGTGGACCAACATGGACATGAACGGCGACGGCATGGGGCCGGGCACCAGCCTGCCGTGGGTGATGTGGATCATGCAGAACCTCGACATCGTGATCGACATGTTCTTCGTCCTCTCGGCGATCCTGATCTGGCTGCCCTTCGGCGCCGCGATGCTGAGCGACAAGGCCCCGCTGCCGCACGGCGGCGTCTTCTTCATCCGCCGCGTCACCCGCTTCCTGCCGCTGTACTGGGTGGTCGTCGTCTTCCAGTGGTCGCTGCACAACTACAACGTCGCCAAGGCCGACTGGATCGACCTGATCGAGCACCTGACCCTGACCCAGTCCCTGGACAGCAAGCGGATCTTCTACACCGTCGGCCCGGCCTGGACCATGTCGGTGGAGTGGTTCTTCTACCTCTCGATGGCCTTCATCGCGCCGTTCTTCGTGCGCTGGATCCGACGCAACGCCCGCACGCCGGGCGGCCGGCTCGGCCTGTTCGTCCTGGGCACCGCGCCGATCCTGCTCGCCTCGCTCGCCTTCAAGGCGTACGTCGCCGCCGCGAACATCCCGGTCACGGACTGGGCCTGGCGGTTCGGGCCGGCGGCCAAGGCCGACATCTTCATCATCGGGATGTGGACCGGCACCCTGATCGTGATCCTGCGCGGCCGCAAGCTCCCGGTGTTCATGCTGCCCGCGCTGCTCGCAGTGGCGGTCTGGTCCTACGCCCAGGTGATGGTGCCGCCCACGGTCGACCACAACCTGCACCACGAGATCATCAGGCACACGGTCGCCTCGCTGGCGTTCTGCCTGATGCTCTTCGGGCTGTCCACCTCCCGCTGGCAGCTACCGGCGCGGATGATCGACAACAAGGTGATGATGCCGCTGAGCCTGATGGCCTACAGCATCTACATCCTGCACGAGGGGATCATGGGCTGGGCCGAGAAGCACGGCCTGTTCAGCTACGCCCAGAACGGCAACGCCTACGCCTACAACGCCGTGATGGTGCTCGCGCTCGCCCTGCCGATCTCGTGGTTCTTCCACCGTGCCATCGAGATGCCGTGGGCGAACGTGTCCTGGCTGGTCAACAGCAACGGCACCAAGCGGGAGCTCTACCCGCACCTGCTGGCGACCTCGGCACCGCACGACGCCCGCCTGCTGGCGTCGTACATCTCGCACGCCAAACGGAGGGCGGGGCAGCACTTCGGGCCGAGCTCGAACGTGACGGTGCTGGCGCAGCGCTTCGACACCGGGCCCGCGTCCCCGGCCCCGATGACCGGTACGGCGCCGACCCCGGTCGGAGGCGTCGGATGAGCACCCTCAAGCGCAGTCTGATCGCGGTCGCCGCGCTCGCCCTGATCGGCGGCCTGGTCACCTGGGGTGTGCTGGCGCACCGTGACTCCCCGCGCTGGAAGCTCGGCGAGGAGTTCACCAGCACCCAGGGCGACGCGCTGCTGCGCAACAGCCTGGCCGGCCTAGACAGTGCGGCGATCCTGGTCCACATCCAGGGCCGGACCGACTTCGACCTGGAGGGCGCCGTCGCCCTCACCACCCCGAAGGTCAGGGCCGCGCTGCGGCTGACCGCCGCCGGGCTGCCGCAGACCACGGTGGTGCGGATCATCGGCCGTCAGGCGTGGGTGCAGACCGCCCCGAAGCAGCAGTGGGCGCGCACCAGTCTCGACTCGACGGCCAACGGCTGGGCCAAGACGGTGCTCTCCCAGATCGCCGGCGGGATCGACCTGCACCGGCTCTTCGAGGGCGCGAGCCTGGGGATCCGGGCGATGAAGTTCAAGGGCGACTTCACCGAGGCCGGTGTCTCCGGTGGCGTCTTCACCTTCACGATCAACGCCCTGGCGGTGCGCGAGCTGCTCCCCCAGCTGCTCACCCAGCAGTCCGCGGAGATCCGCACCCGGGTCCCCGCCGCGGTCTGGCTCGACGACCAGGGCCGCCTGCTGCGTTTCGAGACGAAGATGAACGAGGAGGCGGTGGCGGTCACCATCACCGGCCGCAACCCGACCGTGAAGGTCAACGCTCCGTCAGGCCCGACGATCCCGTTGAGCCAGCTCAACGTGGTCGCGCCGGAGCCGTCGACGACACCGTCCCCGACGCTCGGCTAACAGATCGGGTCAGCGCCAGGCCACCGTCGAGACCGACAGGCCCGGCACGGTGACCTGGGTGTAGCGCTGCCGGTCCCGGATCGTCACCGTCCGAGCGGCGGAGTCGACGTTGAGCAGCACCACCACCCGGGAGCGGTCGGGGTTGATAAACGCGACGTTCTCCACCCCGCCGCTGGTGGTCACGGTGCCGATCACCCGGGCGCCGGGCGTGACGAACTTGGACAGGTGCCCCAGGACGGCGTACTCGGCGTTGCGGGTCACACTGCTCCCCTGGATCTGGACGACCCCGTTGCAGCGCGTCCCGCAGGCGCCGTACGTCGGCCCGCCTGCAGCGTTGAGGGCGAGGTTCCACAGGATCACGCTCTCGGCCCCGCTGCGGATGCCCTGCACCACCAGGTAGTGCGTCTGCCACAGCAGCGTGTCGGAGAAGGTCCGGCGGGCGTCGTAGGAGTCGGTGCCCGAGCACTCCGTCTCCCGCACCCGCCAGCCGGCAGCGCGGATGGAGCGCATCGCGGTCGGGTCGCCGCTGTAGCAGTGGAACGCCGCCCCGACCACGCGAGGGACGTCCTTGACCCCGCGGAGCACC
This sequence comes from Nocardioides sp., assembly GCF_030150155.1. GTDB lineage: Bacteria > Actinomycetota > Actinomycetes > Propionibacteriales > Nocardioidaceae > Nocardioides. The sequence continues at coordinate 21,403 of NZ_JASLGR010000001.1, read as the reverse complement.
TCGAGGGCCTGGGCCGACTCCGACCAGTTGTGGTCGAACGCCCACAGCCGGGTGCCCAGGTGCAGGGCGGTGAGCTGCCGGTCGGTCTCGCGCAGCACGGCGATCTGCTGGGCCACCGAGAGCCGCATCGTGGGGTAGCTGCTCTCCAGACCCGGCTCGTTCTGGATGGTGAGGTCGGCCAGGGGCGCGCCGACGGCGGCATACGCCGCTGCCACCCGCGCCAGGTAGGTCGCGTAGGCCACCACCTGGTCGGCCTTGAGGGTGCCACCGGTGAGCGAGCCCGAGGTCTTCATCCAGGCCGGCGCCGACCACGGTGCGGCCATCAGCTTCAGGCCGGGGTTGAGCACCTGCGCGGCCTTGATCAGCGGCAGGATCGAGCCGGTGTCGCGGCTGTAGTCGTAGACCCCGGCGCGGTCCTGGTAGGTGGTGAAGGGCGAGCGGGTGACGAAGTCGCTGGAGCCGAGCGGCTGGCGCAGGATGTTGAGCCGCAGTCCGGTCGGTCCGAAGAGGCTGGCCAGGGTCGAGGCCCGGGTGGTCACCGGCAGTGCGTTGAGCAGGCTGGCCGAGGACTCGGTGAGCGAGGCGCCGACCCCGGCGAAGGCCTGGGTGGCCCGGGCGGGCCTGACCACGATCACCTGGCGCTCGGCGGCCAGCGCGGCGGTGGCCGGGGTGACCTTGGCGAACCGGGTCCGGCCCCGCCAGGCCAGCACCGACGAGCCGTCGGCGGTGGTGGTCCAGGTGCTGGCGGGGCGCGGTCGTCCGGCCCCGGTGGCGGTCCCGGTGGCGGTCCCGGCGCTCGCTCCGGGGGCGGGCGCGAGCAGCGCGAGGCCCACGGTGGCGGCCAGCACCGACACCATTCTTCTGGCTGCAGGCAGGCGGCAGCCAGCGACGAAGGTCCCCATGACACTCCCTCAACCCGACGATTCGATCCGAGGATCGATCTCGTCCCGACGCGCATCCCTCCGAGCGAGGGCGACGAGAGCACCCTAGGGCGCGAACGGTCCGGATCTGACCCTCAACTCGCCCGCACCGGTCTAGTTATTTCGAGCTATGCCCGGGCTGTGGGAGGCCCACCCGGGTCGCGGCGAGCTGGGTGCCGATCCGGTGCTCCAGGGCGGTGGCGACCGCGCGCTGCTCGGCCTCGGTGGGGTGGTACTGCTGGCTGGTCGCGGTGGTGCGCAGCGCGATCCACGGGTCCTTGGTGCACAGCCCGTGGCCGCGGGTGACCGACCGGGGGTCGAGGAACCCGACGCCGGCCTGGGTGGCGGCGTTGCGCTGGGCGATCGCGATCCGGTTGAGGGCGCCGCGGGCCAGGGTGAGCGTGGTGCGTCCGGCCTTGAGGCAGCGCCCGGTGCTGGGCAGGATCTCGGGGTAGCCGATCACCACGATGGTGGCGTGCGGCGCCTTGGCCTTGACCCGGCGCAGCACGGCGACCAGGTCGGTGCGCATCTTCTTGAGGCCGGCCACGGTGGTGTCGCGCCGTCGCTGGCAGGCGGCCGGCTTGGTCAGGCAGACGCCGACCAGGGACATGATGCCGACGTCGTTGCCGCCGACCGCCACCGTCACCAGGTCGGCGTCGGCGCGTACGGCGGCCAGCTGGCGTGCCACCACCGGCTTCTGCCGGTGGGTCAGGTCGCGGATCCTCGCCCCGCCGCAACTGACGTCGATCAGGTTCACCTCGCCGCTGGGCGAGGTCTCCCGGTCGGCGGCGAACAGGTGCGGGTAGTTGAGGTCGGTGCGGTTGCAGGGCACCGAGATCCGGCGGCCGACCCGGGGAGCACCGGTGTAGGAGTCACCCAGGGCCACGTAGACCATCGGCCGCAGGTCACCGGCCGAGGTGCGGATCGCGGGCACCTGGCGGGTCCCGCCGCCGCAGCCGGCCAGCCCGAGGGCCACGCTCATCACGACGAGCGCGATCAGGAAGACAGGGGCGCGCCGCACATCGCAAATTGTGCCCGAGTGTCAGGGCAGTTCGCTCACCGACACCGACTTCCGGGTTCACCACCGCCCACTTCCGGGTTCACCACCGCCCACTTCCGGGTTCACCACCGCCCACTTCCGGGTTCACCACGCACGAGATCCGGGTTCGCCACAGCATCGCTGTGGCGAACCCGGATCTCAGTGGTGGTGAACCCGGAACTCAGGCTCGGCGTCGGGCAGCGACCACCAGGGCGCCACCGGCCACCAGCATCAGGCCCATCAGACCCAGCAGCCAGGGCTGGACCGGGCTACCGGTGTCGGACAGTCCGCCCCCGGTGCCGTTGCCGTCACCATCGCCACGGCTCTCGTCGAGGTTCGACACCGAACCCGTCGGAGGCGTCCGGTAGGTGTTGACCACGCGGAACGTCAGCGTCGAGGTGGCGCTGTCGGAGACCGGGGCCACGGTGAGCCCGGTGTCGCGGGTGCCGTGCGCGATCTCGACCTTGGTCGCACCGAGCGTCTGCAGCTCGGTGACCCAGCAGATCGAGCCGACCGGGACCAGCTGCGCGGCACCGGTGGCGTCGAGCAGGGTCTCGGTGCGTCCGACCAGCACCTTGACGTTGCGGTTGACCACCGTGGCGGTCTGCGTCCCCGAGGTGTACTCGCAGGTGACGTTGACCTTGACCGGGCGCTTCTTGAAGACCGGGTCGTGGGCGTAGGCACCCTTCGCGATCTTGTGCACCTTGACGATGCCGGCACCGAACCGGTTCACGAAGGTCACTGGGACCGGCGTGACGTCGGAGCCCGAGGTGACACTCACCGTGACCGGCTTGGCCGCCGTCACCGCGTTGCCCGCGGCGGTCTCGGTGACGGTGCACTCGGTGCGGACCGGCAGGTCGCCGATCACGGCCGAGGTGAGCTCGGTCGCGCCGGCCTTGGTGGTCAGCGTCACCGGAGCCACCGCGATCGGGGTGCCGTTGAACGCGCAGTCCACACTGAACTCGAACGGACCGCGGGCCACCGAGGAGCCGACACCGGCGAGGCTCTTGACGATCTGGATCGCACCGGAGTCGTAGGTGTTGGTCACGGTCACCGCCGTGGTGGTGCCGTCGCCGATCGTGGCCGAGGACGGCGAGAAGTCGACGCTGGTCTGGCCCGCGTCGGCCTCGCTCGACGTGCAGACCGAGCCGGTCGGGATGGCACTGAGCGTGACCGGCGTACCGTCACCGTTCAGGGTGACCAGGCCGCCGTTGGGCAGCACCACCTTGGTGCCGACCGGGAAGTCGCACTCGACCGTCACGTCGAAGGTGCTCGGGGCGTACGCCGCCGAGGCTCCGGTGACGACCTTGTGCAGCTCCAGGGAGCCGGTCTCGAAAGTGTTGGTCACGAGCACGTCCACCGCAGCGGCCGGGTCGACACCGACCACGACACTCGACGGGGTCACGACCACGTCGGGGGTGCTCGGCACGGAGTCGACCTCGCTCACCGAGCAGGTCGCACCGCTCGGCAGGCCGGTCCAGGTGTAGGAGGTCTCCCCCACCACGGTCTGGCGTGCCCCACCGGGGATCGTCACCGCGACAGCGACGCCGTTGACCTGGCGGGTGCAGGCCAGCTCCATCGTGTAGTGGCCGTTGACCGCACCGGGGTCGGTGGCGGCCGGACCGGCCAGCTCCTTGGTCACGGTGACGGAGCCGAGGGTGAAGGTGTTGGTCACCTCGACGGTCTCGGTGGTGCCGTCGCCGATCGTGGCGGTGCCGCCGACCGGGTCGTACGTCGTGGTGTTGGCGCCCCCGGCCTTCGGCTCGGTCACGACGCAGGCAGCACCGGTGGCCAGGTCGTCGATCGTCCAGACCGGGTGGGCCTTGGTGATCGCCGGGCTGTCGCCGTCGTAGACCACGTCACCGTCGAGGGTGCAGCGCGCATGCAGGGTGAACGTCTCGTTGCCCCATGCCGTCGCACCGTTGCCGTCGATCACCTTCGTGACCTCCAGCGAGCCGGTGGTGAAGGTGTTGGTGAACGCCGCCGTGATGGTGCTCGCCGAACCCTGGAGGATCGTGAACGAGGTGGCCGAGGCCGTGGTCGACGTACCGGCGACACCGCTGGTCGTCTTCACGATCGTGGTGGAGTCGGCACCGTCGTCGTCGGTCTCGGTGACGGTGCACGACGCCCCGGTCGGGAGGTTCGCGAACGTCTTGCTCGCACCGGCCGCCAGCGTGAACGTCCGGTCGGCGAGCGGGATCGCCTCCTGCGCCAGGTAGGTGCAGGACGCGGTGAAGGTGAACGGCCCGTAGCTGATCGCCGTGCCCGAAGCGTCCACCGCGCCGCCGTCGTCGACCGTCTTGGTGACGGTGAACCCACCGGCGGAGTAGGTGTTGGCCACCGACAGCGTCAGCAGGGGCGGGGTCTGGGCCGGCATCGGGTTCATCACGTTGTCGGCGGCGGGCAGGTTGCGCCGCGCCGTCATCGTGCGGTTGGTCGGCGAGTACGTGACCACGTCACCGGCAGGCTGCCCGGTCTCGGCCAGCACACAGGTCGCACCCCACGGCAGGTTCACCGGGGTGGTCGCGCTGTTGTAGGTGTACGTCGTCCCGGGCGTGACCGCGAACGTGCTGCGGTTCTCGGTCCCGGCGGTGCCGGTCAGCGGCACCGTCTCGCCCACCGACGTGCAGTCGATGGAGAAGGTGTACGTCGACGGCAGCGTGATCGGGTTGGCCCAGGTCGGCGCGGTGACGGCCTTGTCGACCAGCAGCTGACCGGTCGGCAGCGAGACGCCGACCCGACGCGGCTCGGTGACCAGCGACGCCGAGGCGGCCTGGGTGCCGGCGGCGACCATGCGGGAGCCCGCACCGACGGAGTTCCACGCGATGGCGACACCGTCGGCCTGGCTGGTCGCCAGCTCCGAGTACGCCGGCGTGGTGCTGCGGTAGGTCAGCGAGAAGGTTTCACCGGGCTTGAGGCCGGCCGACTGGGCGACGTTGGTCGGGTCACCGAAGGTGAGCACGAACTTGAACGCGCGGGCCTCGGACACGTCGGTGGTCGGCGTGATCCGGGTCCAGTTCAGGGCCGCGATCTTGCTGGCGCAGGCACCGGTGCTGAGCCCGCCGGGCGTGGTGTGCGACCGGATGTCGAGGTCGTTGCACATCGTGCCGTCGCCGAGCTGCCCGTCGGGGACCTTGGTCGTGTAGTAGAGGTCCAGCTCCGCGATGCCGGTGTTGGCCAGGTCCCCGATGTTGCTGTGGAACTCGTTGAGCAGGGTGACGCCGAAGGTCGAGCCACGCGGGGTGTCGACCACGACGCCCTTGTCGCCGACCGCCGGGAGCACGTCGATGCCGGCCACGACGCTGGCGTTGGCGTTGCCGCCGTTGGTGAAGTCGACCTTCCACTCCTCGGTGCCGCCCGGTCGGGTGATCGGGACGCACGGGTAGGTGTAGAAGCCGTCGGCGTCGGCCGCACCGGAGCCACCGGGCTCGCACGCGGTGGTGTCGGTCTTGCCGTCGGCGAGGACACCGAGGTCGTCGTAGTTGGCGTCACCGGGAACAGCGTCCGGCAGACCGGCGCCGACGCCCCTGACGCTCTTGACCATCTCGAGCGGGGTGTCCGAGAGCACCTCGAGGGTGGTCGAGGCGGTGCAGGTGGCGACCGGGGCGGTCGCGCTGCCGGTGGTGGTGAACTGGGTCTCGTCGGTGGTCGAACGGCACTCCTCGAAGTCCCGGTCGGAGCTGGCCGTGATCGAGTTCGTGATCGACGTACCGGCCGGGAGCTCGTCGCGGACCTTGAGGTTCGCCTCGATCCTCAGCACCGCGCCGGCGGGGAAGGTGAATCCGTTGGCGAAGGTGATGGTCAGCGCGCCGGTGGTCTCGTTGAGTGAGGCCGTCGGCTGCGTCGAGCCGATCGCGCTGCCGGTGCCGGTGAGGGTGAACTTGAACGTGCCCGCCCCGGTGGGAGCGGTCACCGGGGTCTGGCCGCCGACCAGGCCGACCTGGTCGGTCAGCTGGAACGTCGGTGCCGTCATCGTGTAGGCGCCCGAGTTGGTCACCGTCATGACGAACGGCACGGTGTCACCGTTGGCGTAGCGCGGGTGAGTGGTCGGGTTGCCCGGCCCCTTCACCACCCGGATCCGGTTGATCCGGTGCTTGATCACGGTGCTGGTCGACGCCGTCTGGGTGTCGGAGTACTTCACGCCGCTGGTCTTGTCCCACGACGCCACCCCGTCCACGACGAGGTCGTTGTGGATGGTGCCTTGGTCTGGCTCACCCGGAGCCAGCGCCATCCCCGGCAGGGTCGAGGGCACCGGCGTGACGCCGGACCCGGCCGTGGACCACCACAGCTGGGTGCGTCGAGTCACATTGAGCTTGACGGTGACCTTCTGGGTGCTGGTCCGCTCCCACTGGGCAACGGCGCCATTGACGTAGCTGCGGGCCTCGATCTTGATGCCGCGGACGTTCGCAGCCGTGACGCCGGCCGGGATGCTGACCGACGTCGTGGTGCCCGAGAGGGTCGTCCAGGACCCCGTCGTCCAGCAGTCGGTGAGGTCGGTGAGGCCGTCGCAGTAGGCCACCAGGGACGATCCGACGAGACCGTAGGTGAGGGTGTGCCCGGCGGTCGTGGAGAGCACCGACACCCGGTAGGAGTTGACCGGGCCGCCGGCGCCGACGGAGGCGATCGAGGCCAGGTCGAAGGCGTTCCAGAACCGCGGGTCGGAGTCGGTCAGGGTCAGCAGGGTGGTGCGGGCGGTGCCGGTCGGCTGACCCGTCAGGGTCATCACGTAGCCGGTCCGACCCTGGTCCTCGTACCGCTCGGTGTAGTTGAGGGCCTTCGTGGCCGCCACCCCGTACGTCGGGTTGACGACCTGGAACTCGTCCTCGGCCTCGTCGGTGTTGGTGTCGCAGGGGTCACCTGCCGGGACCGCACCGCAGCTGATCCCGCCGGGACCGGAGACGGTGGCACGGGCCTGGTTGAGGTGGGCCGGACCGGTACTGCCCGAGGTCACGGTCATCGCCGCACCGCTGGTGCGCTGGGTGGCCCGCAGCTGGAAGATCAGCTTGAGGCTGAGCCGGTCCGAGGGCTGGATCCACTCACGGTCGATGGAGACGTCCACGGCGACGACGTCGACCAGGTCGGCCGGCGTCTTCGCGATCGCCTCGGCGTAGGTCCAGGTGGCGGTCGTGGTGTCGGCGAAGGTGACCTTCACCGTGACGTCGGCCTGGGTGACCTGCGACGGGAACGTGATCGTGTCGATCCGGTACAGGTTGAGGGTGTCGTAGACCGAGTCCTGGACGGCGGTGCCGGCGATCGGGTCGGCGATCCGCAGGCCGGTGACCTTCGAGGTGGTCTCGTTGGTGGCGACCAGGTCGGCGTCGATCAGCGGGTAGTCGCTGGCCGGCGTGCCGACCGGCGGCAGGCCGAGCGAGGCGTCGGAGAACGACTTGGTCAGGTCGATGTTGAGCGGACGGTCGATGATGATCGCGTTCGCCGAGTCCTGGGTCGAGTGCGTGAAGCCGGCGCTGGTGCCGGTGACGTCGACGCTGTTCTTCACCTGACCGGCGCTGGACGTGTTGTAGGTGTAGCTGTGGTGCTGACCCAGCACGTACGCCGTCGCGTCCGAGCGCAGCTTCTCGCGGACGGTGAAGGCGAGCCGGACCAGACGGTCGTTGCCCGAGGAGATCGCGACCGGCTCACCGGTGGTGCGGCTGACGAAGGTCAGCCGGACGCCGAGGACGTCCTCGGTCTGCCCCACACCCGTCCCGACCGGGATCGTGTAGCCGCCGAAGGTGCCGGTGCAGCCGGCGGCGCAGGCGGCGGAGGTGATGTCGATCCAGTTGCCCGAGCTGCCCGAGTAGACCTCGACCTGGGAGACCTTGTCCTCGGCGATGTGCTTGTCCTGAGCCGTGGTGATCGGCTCGATCCGGGTCAGGTTGAAGGCGTCGTAGATCGACGTGGCGACGTCGGTGAGCTCGCCCGTGGTCGCCGGGTCGGAGACGGTCACCTCGTCGAAGGCCAGGCCCTGGGTGCTCCATTTCAGCTTCGCGGTGCGGGTGTCGCCGGTGAGCGCGCCGACAGTGACCGGGTCGGCCTCGTCAGCAGCGTCGGTCGGGTCGACCCAGGTCTTGTCGGCCAGGTCGGGGCCGGTGCCCGTCATCGGGTGCAGCACCACCTCGTCGCCGTCGCCGGCGTTGACCGGCGGCAGCAGGTTGGCGGCGTTCTCGACCTGCGAGGAGACGGTGTTGTCGACCGAGAGGTCCACGGCGGTGCCGATGCAGGCGGCACCGGCGCGGACGGAGACGTTGAAGTTCGGGGCGACGTTGAAGCCCGGCGGCAGCAGCGTGCCGTCGGTCTTGGAGAAGACGAACTGGATCCCCGAGATCCCGGCGCGGTCAGCGGCCGGGATGGTGTAGTTCCACGACGCCTGCGGTCCGGCCTGCGTGGCCAGGGTCGCCCAGGCCGAGCCGTTCCAGGTCTGGACCTTGAGCGTGACGCCGGCCGGGATCGCGGTGTCGGTGATGTTCTTGACCTGGAAGCAGGACCAGAAGCCCGACGGCGTGCCGCTGGCGGTGCCGGGGTCGGACAGCGTCAGGTAGTCCGAGCCGACGGTCGAGGCGGGGCGCGGGGAGACAGCGCCGGTCAGGTTCACCAGGGTGGTCGACCCGGGGACGGCGTACAGCTCGTCGGGGATGAACTTCTTGGAGACCGAGGTGGCGATCTTGGCCGGGAGCCGGTCCAGGGAGTCCGAGGCGGTCGCCGAGTCGGACTGGTCCCGGGTGTCGGTGACGGTCGACTTCGTGGTGTTGGTCGAGGTCTCGGTGGCGCTGCCGGTGACCGGCTGGCCCTTCACCGTGAACGGCAGCACGGCGTAGGAGTACGGCTCGATGCCGTCGCCGGGGGCGGTGAAGGTGACGCTGAAGCCGACGACGTTCTCGACCGAGCCGGTGGGGGCCGGGAGGCTGTCGACGGTGGTGGTGTTCTTCGTGTCGCTGGTGCCGTCGGCGTAGGTGTAGGTGATCGAGGCGCTGGTGGCGCCCTCGGGCCACTCGATCGCGTTGGCGGTGAAGCCCTCGAAGAGCAGGCCCTGGGCCGCCAGGTCATCGCCGCCCGGACCGGGGTCGGAGATGGTCAGCGAGTGCACCGGCATGGCCTGGTTGGTGCTGCGGATGGTGGCCGCCGACGTCTCGCCGCCGAGCAGGTTGTCCTCGGCGTAGTCCTTCGTCGTGGTCACCGTCGGCGGGACGTTGGCGATGGTGAGCGAGGCGCTGTCGTGGTCGGGCGTGCTGGTGCCGCTGCCGGCCCCGACCGTCGCCTCGACGGTGTTGTTCACGGTGACGGTGGTGCCGCCGGCGATGGTGGAGACGTTGGCCCGGGTCTGGGTCTGCAGGCCGATCGTGGCCTTGCCCACGACGGGGATGTGCGGGGCCGTGGTCGAGGTGAAGGTGAACCGGAGGCCGTAGATGTCGGCGAGCTGGGAGGGGAGCAGCGAGCCGGTGGCGGACGGGATGGTGCCGTCGTACGACGTCGCCCACACGCCCGACGCGTTGACCCACTCGACCTTGACCTGGTCGGCGCCCTGCGGCGCAGTGAACGTGTCGATGCCGGTGACCTGGAGGTACTGGAACGGACCGGTGGTCGGGCTCGAGACGTTGGTCGGGTCCTGGATGGTCAGGGTCTCGACGCTCTGGTTGGAGGTGTTGGTGCCGACGAGGGTGAAGTCGGCTGCGGTGCCGGCGACCGCGGCGACGGTACCGGGGGTGGTCCGCTCCTTGGTCACCTCGACCTCGAGGTGCTGCGGCACGGCGATGGTGACCGTCGCGTCGGCAGGCTTCTCCGCGGCGTTGTCGGCGGCGATCGTGGCGGTGTTCGTGATGGGGCCGTTGTAGTCGGCCGACGCGTCGGCGGGGACCTTGACGCGCATCGTGACGGTGGCCTGCTTGGCCTGCAGGAGGCCCACGTCGGAGCCGCCGAGGCTCTTGGTGAAGTCGATCGTCGCCTTCGTCCCGGCGACCGTCACGGTGGAGGTGCCGCCGCCCTGGACCGACACGGTCACGGGCGTGGCCGTACTGGTGTCGAAGACGAGCGGAGCCGGCAGGTCGTCGACCAGCTGGGCGTTCACACAGCCCGCCGAGGTCGGGCTGGAGCAGATCGCCGTCACGGTGTAGGTGAACGACTGTCCGGGAGCGAACGGGCCCGTGCCGGAGGCGGTCTTGGTGATCTGGAGGGTCGAGTCCACAGCGGCGTTGGCCGGCAGTGTCGGCATCAGCACCAGGCCCGCACTCAGCACCGACAGGGCAACGCCGAGGGACCACCTCCGCCGTCGCTGATCATGGCGTTGGGCCTTGGATGCGCGCGACGAACGTGTGCGTGACAGCACTGAAATCTCCCCGGGTCGACTACTTGCTCCCTGTCGGACCCGATTCCAGACTCCCCCACCTTAGGTAAGTTCTCAGGTAACGTCGATTCGGCTCCAAAACGTTGTAGCGAAAACGTTGTAGTGACGATGGCCCGACGAGGCGGACTTCGGGGGCGCGGGGACGCCGCCGTAGGCTTCCCGACATGTCCCGCGCCACCTCGCACCGCCGCTCACGCGGAGGGACCCGGCGGCTGATGCTCGTCGCGGGGGTCGTCCTGATCCTGTGCGGGCTCGGGGTCGCGGGCTACGTGGGCTGGCAGTACTGGGGCACCAACGTGGTCAGCCACCGGCACCAGACGGCCGCGGTCAAGGAGCTGCGGCAGGCCTGGCATGACGGTCAGGCCGAGGCGAGGACCGACGTCGGCACCGCGAACGCGATCATCGAGATCCCGCGCTTCGGAGCGTCGTACGCCGTCCCGGTCTTCTCCGGCACCAGTGACGCGGTCCTGGCGTCCGGGTACGGGAACTACACCTCCAGCGCCGCACCCGGCGCGGTCGGCAACTACACCCTGGCAGCGCACCGGGTCACCCACGGTGAGCCGCTGCGGCGGATGAAGGAGCTGCGGGTGGGCGACGAGGTGCGAGTGGTGACGCGCACGACGACGTACGTCTACACGCTGACCACCGCCGGCTCGGCGCTGACGGTGCCGTTCAGTGCGTCCTGGGTGCTCGACCCGCTGCCGGAGAACCCCGACGGGGGCGTCGAGCCCGCCCAGCAGGCCAAGCAGGCCCTGCTGACGCTGACCACCTGCGCCGAGCTGTTCCACACCGACGAGCGGCTGGTGGCCTTCGGGGTGCTGACCAGCACCCACGGCACCCCCTGATCCACCCCTGATCCGCCGCTGATCCACCGCCGATCAACCGCCGCGCTCGCCCCAGGGTGGGGAGAGGTCCCCATTGCCGCGCTGTGACGTCGATGGCACGCTCGAACGGTCCGCGAGACGTGGTCGCGCAGGAGGTTGATCGGTGTCCGCCCTGAAGAAGAATCTCGACGACATGGTCGAGGCCGTCGTGGACGGCTTCCGCCACGCCGGGACCGGTGTCTCGACCAAGGTCGGCCACATGCGTGCCCATGCCGACGACGCCGTCTCCCAGCTGAAGAAGCTCGACGACGACCTCGCCAAGAAGGGCGCACCCTCGGCGCCGTCGGGGCCGAAGCCGAAGACGAAGACACCGGTCCAGGATCTCGACGTCGGCAGCTACCGCGACCTCTCCAACCGTGCGGTGGTCGGCGACGCGATGCAGCACGACCACATCCCGTCCTCGGCGGCGATCCTCCGGGCCCGCGAGATCGAGCTCGGTCGTAAGCTCACCCCCGAGGAGGCCCGGGCGCTGCACAACGACGCCACCGCGGTCGAGCTGACCAACGCCGTGCACGCCGACAGCCGCACCTACAAGGGCCGCAACACCCCCGATCAGATCGCCCTGGACGCGAAGGACCTGAAGGCCGCGGCCGAGCGGGACTACGCGACGTTGCGCTCCAACCTGACCAAGACCGGCAACTACACGCCGCAACAGATCAACGACGCGATTGACCGCCTCCGCGAACGGAATGGAGGATTGGGCAGATGAGCGACGTGACCACCAGTGACCTCGGCACCTTCCTGCGCGCTACCGGAGCCCCGGAGGGCAGCGCCGACCTCGCTGCCGCGATGGCGATCGTCGGCGGAGAGTTCAGCGTCGACGACACGCCGTACACCGGGCCGGGCGACCACTACCTGGTCGCGCCCACCGGCGAGGTCTCGATCCTGATCCAGCGCGACGTGGCGACCGCGATCTTCCTGCGCATCCGTGGCGGGGAGGGCTTCGAGGCGTACAGCCGCGTGAGCGGACTCTTCCCCGGGTCGACCACCGCACCGGCGCGCGAGGAGATCCGCGGCCTGCTCGGGGAGCCGATGCGCTCGGCCGGGGGCTACGACCTGTTCCAGGTCGACGGCCGGTTCGCGCACTTCGAGTACGACGCCGACGGTCTCTCCCTGATCACCCTGATGGACGAGGACCCGCTCGCGTGAGCCACGACGCTGCGGCTCTCGGGGGCGAGATCACCACCTTCCTGGCAGCGCTCGGGCAGCACGAGGACAGCCTGGAGCTGCTGGAGGTCATCACCCTGGCCGGGCCCCGGATGGAGCGCCACGAGAGGGTCCAGGACGGGGTCACCTGGACCACGCTGGTCTTCGCCCCGCAGGGCGTGACCGTCCAGATCCGCGACGGCGTCATCGTCGCGATCCGGATCGACATCGTCGACGAGGACGGCGGGGTCTACGGGCAGCCGCAGAGCCTGATCGCGGGCCTGTCGCTCCCGGCGACGAAGGCGGAGCTGCGTGCGGTGCTCGGCGCCCCGACCCAGGCCCTGGACAGCCTCGACCTCTTCCGCCTCGGGGATCGCTACCTCTCGGCCGACCTGGCCGGCGACCAGGTCGTCGCCGTCTCGGTGCTGCTCTCCGGCGTGGCCCCGGCCTGACCGGGCCCTGCCCGACGAACCACCGAGAGAGGCGCCTGACATGACGGCCGACGGGAAGACGATCGCCCGGACCGAGGCTGCGGCCTTCGGCGGGACGCCGCGGGTGCACCGGTACTCGAACGACGCAGAGACCCTCTCGGTCAACATCCTCTCGGCGGTCGATGGCCCTCAGGCCGGCGTGACGTCGTACGGCACCGTCGACCTGAGCACGTTCGACAACGGCCTCCAGAGCGCCGCCGGCAAGGAGATCCGCGTCGAGATCCTGTCCGCCTGCGCCTCCACGGTGGAGACCTTCGGCAACATCGTGATGGCCTGTGCCCTCAACGTCGCCTCAGGACGGCACAGCCTCACCCCCGGCGTCATCCACCCTCGGACCGTCGAGCTCTACGAGCCCGAGGTCACGATGAAGCACATGCTCCTCGTCCCCCCGTTCCTGTGGGGCGAAGACGCGCTGACGCCCCTGGAGGACGACGAGGCGGTGGTGCTCTTCCTCCAGGGCGTGCCGATCTCCGACGCCGAGCTGCAGTTCGCCGAGGAGCACGGCACCGAGGCGTTGGAGGACCGGTTCGTCGAGGCGCAGATCGACGTCTTCGACCTGAACCGCCCCTCCGTGGTCTGAACGACGCCGGACCCGGCCACCGGCCGGCCCTGATCCGGCACGTCTTCGGGGAGAAACGGAAGATCCCCCGGCGGGCTTTCGCTCCCCGGGGGATCTTCACTGGCGGTGTCGGTGGGATTTGAACCCACGGTAGCTTTCACTACACAACATTTCGAGTGTTGCACCTTCGGCCGCTCGGACACGACACCGAGAGGAACCTTACCGAAGACGGTGCCCAGCAAAGAAATCGGCCAGCATCCGAGCCGATTCCTCGGCCCGTACGCCGGCGAGCACCTCGGGTCGGTGGTTCAGCCGACGGTCGCGCACGACGTCCCACAGCGAGCCCACGGCGCCCGCCTTGTCGTCGTACGCGGCGAAGACCAGGCGGGCGATCCGGGACAGCACGATCGCCCCGGCGCACATGGTGCAGGGCTCCAGCGTCACCACCAGGGTGCAGCCCTCCAGCCGCCACTCCCCCACCGTGGCGGCGGCCTCGCGCAGGGCGACCACCTCGGCGTGACCCGTCGGGTCGCCGGTGGCCTCGCGGAGGTTGTGTCCGCGTCCGATCACCTCGCCGTACGGCGACACCACGATCGCCCCGATCGGCACGTCGCCCGACGCCAGCGCCGACCGCGCCTCGTCGAACGCGAGACCCATCAGCTCCGCGTCGTTCCGCTCCGTCACGGCGACTCAGTCGGCATGGATCCCGACGGCGTCGTCGAAGAGGTCGCCGAACCCGATCCGGTCGGCCACCTCCGAGAGCGCCTCGTCGGGATACAGGTCGTCGTCGAGCAGCATGCCCATGTCGATCGCGGAGAAGCCGGCGTCGGCGAAGATCGCCAGGTCCCCGGCCGGGGCGACGTCCTCCTCGTCCTCGGGATCGGGCAGCCCGAGGTGCTCGACCACGGACTCGGCCAGCTCCCAGTCCTCGGCGGCGGTCACGTCCGAGAGCAGCACCCGCACCGTGGAGCCGACCACCCGGCACACGATGAAGAAGTCCTCATCCATCCCGATCAGGCCGACAGCGCCGCCGTCGCCGGGGAACCGGCGCAGCGCCGCGGCGAGGGTCTCGACGTCGGCCAGACGGTCGTGGGCCAGGTCCTCGACCTGCCACACGCCCTCTTCCCGATAGACCGCGAGAGCGAAGTCGACGCCTTCGATCTCCTCTGCCTGGGCTGCCATGCCTCCCAGACTGGCAGACGGCTCCGACGAAACAAAGCCATATCGGCTCCGGCATTAGGCTGGTCCCCATGCAGACCGTTGTCGTGGACCACCCTCTCGTCGCTCACAAGCTGACCACGCTCCGGGACGCACGCACGGACTCCCCGACGTTCCGCGCCCTGACCAACGAGCTGATGGCGCTGCTGGCCTACGAGGCCACCCGCGAGGTCCGGGTCGAGCCGGTCGAGATCGAGACCCCGGTCGCGCCGATGACCGGCACCCGGCTCTCCTCCCCGCGCCCCCTGGTCGTCCCGATCCTGCGTGCCGGCCTCGGCATGCTGGAGGGGATGATGAGCCTGGTCCCGACCGGCGAGGTCGGCTTCCTCGGGATGGCCCGCAACGAGGAGACCTTCGAGGCGATCACGTACGCCGAGCGGCTGCCCGCCGACCTGACCGGCCGGCAGTGCTACGTGCTGGACCCGATGCTCGCCACCGGCGGCACCCTGGCCGCTGCCGTTCGCTTCCTGGTCGACCGCGGCGCCGACCACATCACCTGCATCACCCTGCTGTCCGCACCCGAGGGCATGGCCAACCTGGAGCGGGGCCTGGAGGGTGTCGACGTACCGGTGACGATCGTCACCGCCGCGATCGACGAGCGGCTCAACGAGAAGGGCTACATCGTGCCCGGTCTCGGTGACGCCGGCGACCGGCTCTACGGCCTGGCCGAGTAGTCCTCAGACGTTGGTGCCGACCAGGGTGCCGACGCCCCACGTGATCGCCATCGCGAGCACGCCGCCCACGACGTTGCGGACCACCGCCCGGCCCGGCCGGGCGTAGCCGATCTTCGCCGACACCCACCCGGTCAGGGCGAGGGCGAGCGCCACCGAGATCGCGGTGGCCCAGATCCGTACGTCGGAGGGCAGCAGGATCATCAGCGCCGGCAGCATCGCGCCGACGGTGAAGGAGACCGCCGACGCCGCTGCGGCCGACCACGGGTTGGTGACGTCGTCGACGTCGATGCCGAACTCGAGGTTGGCGTGCACCTGGAGGGCGTTGCTCTCGGTGAGCTCGCGGGCCGCCTGCGCCGCGATCTCGGGGCTCATCCCCTTCTCCTCCAGCATCAGCTGGAGCTGGCGCAGCTCCTCCTCGGGCATGGTCTTGAGGTCGTGCTCCTCGGCCTCGATCAGGGCCTGCTCGGCGTCACGCTGGGTGGAGACCGAGACGTACTCACCGGCGGCCATCGAGAGGGCACCGGCGATCAGGGCGGCGATGCCCGCGATCAGGATCGCCGAGCGGTCCGTGGTGGCACCGGCGACACCCATCACCACCCCGGCGGTGGAGACGATGCCGTCGTTGGCCCCGAGCACCCCGGCACGGAGCCAGTTGAGCTTGTTGGACAGTCCCTCGCCGGCCTCGGCGTGTTCGTGATCGTGCGCGTCGGCAGCCATCTCGGCGTCAGCACTCATAGTGCGTAGTAAAGCCCCGCCCGTTGCTCAGGGCAACGAAGCGGGGCCTTACTACGGTGAGCCTTGCGTGGGTCAGTTGGCGCCCTTCACCGCCACGACCGTCTGGGCGAGCTCCTGGGTGCCGTCGGTGTGGTCGACGACGCCGTAGTAGGTGCCCGCGGGACTCGCACCCGTCCAGGACAGGGCGACCGAGCCGGAGCCGTTCACCGTGGCGCTGGTCGGCGCCGAGGTGACCGTCAGGCTGCCCGGGGTGGAGGGCACGATCCAGTTGTCCAGGGAGAACTGGTGCGTGCCGGTGACCTTCCAGCCGTGCACCGCGACCGTGTAGGTCCCGGCGGCGGGGTGGTTGAGCTCGATCAGCTCGTCGGTCCCACCGTTGGTGCTCGACGCGACGACCTTGCCGTCGGGGCCGAGCAGGTACAGGTCGAGGTCGTCGTTGCCCGAGGCGGTGTAGCCGAAGCGCCAGTACGCCACGTCACCGATGGTGACCGGGATCTTGGCAACGCCGGTGCCGTCGTCGGGGGTCCCGAACTTCTGGTCGGGGTCCTGCGTGACGGAGCCGTTCAGCGGCGCCGAGGCGACCAGCCCGGAGGCCTTGGCCTGGTAGGTGCCGTCGTACCCGAACTTCACCGGGACGGTGAGGGTGCCCGAGGCACCCTCGCCCGTGACCGAGGTGCTGGTGCCGACCTGGGCGGCCTTGACCGCGATCGAGCTGTTGACGGTGTAGCCCGAGCCCTTCCAGGTCAGGTTGCCGAAGCGCCAGGCACCGATGGTGGCCTTGCCCTTGTTGGTGACGGTGACCTGGAACGAGGCGGTCTTGCCCGCCGCGACGGTCAGCGTCGACGGCTTCACGCTCACCGCGTAGCCCGCCGGGGCGTCCTTGGTGTCGGCGCGGACCGTGATCGACTTGCCGCTGACGTTGGTGACGGTACGGGTGACCGTCTCCGAGCCGACGACGGCGTCGATCCCGATGGTGGGCAGGTTGAGGTCCTCGGTGCGGGTCGGCACACCCTGGGACTTCAGCGTCGCGCAGGTGGAGGCCGCGTTGGTGAAGATCCCGGGGGCCGCGTCGCAGTAGAACCCGAGGTAGTCGTTGTGCCCGGCGTCGTAGACCAGACCGGGGTTGAACATGCCCGGCTTGGAGACGACACCCGGGTTGACCTCACCGGCACCACGCTCGAACGGCGTGGCCTGGGAGACCCGGTCGTTGTCGCGCACGTCGAGCGACGCGGTGGTCTGCAGTGCCGACTTGGCCTCGGCAGGACTCCACTCCGGGTGGGCCTGCTTGACCAGGGCGTAGATGCCGGCGATCTGCGGAGCCGCCATCGACGTACCGGCGATGGCCTGGAAGAGCTCACCGGAGACGAAGCCGGCGTCGGTGTACGGCGAGGCGCCGGCCACGATCTGGATGCCGGGGGCGGTGATGTCGGGCTTGACCACCGAGGCCGCCGTGGGCGACTCACCGCGGGAGGAGAAGACCGTCACCGACGGTGCCTTCCACGGCTCGTTGGTGATCTCGCTGGTCTTCACGATGGCCGCGGTGGCCGGACGCGACCCGCTCTTGTGGATGTACGCCGTGATCTTCTCGCCCACCACCTGGTCGACGTGGACCGTGGGGACGAAGAAGGTGTCGGTGAACAGGTTGTCCTTGTTGGGCACGTCCACGTTGGCCAGGATCATGCCGACCCCGCCCGCGTCGGAGACGGTCAGGCTCTTGGCGACCCGGCCGTTGGAGCCGCGGTGGCAGAGCACGATCTTGCCCTTGACCGAGGCGGAGAAGGCGGTGTCACCGACACAGAACTGGTTGCCCAGGTCGGCCGCGTCGACGATCGGCTTGCTGCCCAGGGTCTTGGTGACCGAGGCACCGTAGAGGGTGGTGCCGTTGCCGAGCTTGATCGTGCCGCGGTAGAAGCGCGGCTCGGTGCCGGCGGCGACCGCGGTCACCCACGGGCTGTCGGCCGGTCCACCGAGGGTGGACTCGCCCGGACCGTCGTTGCCGGCCGAGACCGAGGCGAAGACGCCGGCGTCGGAGGCGAACAGGAACGAGATCGCGTCCGGGCCGAGCAGGTTGGCCCCGCCACCGACGGAGTAGTTGATCACGCCCACGCCGTCGGCGACGGCCTGGTCGATCGCGGCGGAGAGGTCGGAGCTGAAGCCGCCCTCGTTGCCCAGCGCCTTGTAGGCGATCACCTGGGCACGCGGCGCGATGCCGGTGGTGGTGTCGACGTAGTGGCCGTCGATGGTGGCCTTCACGTTCGCGTCACCGGCGGCGGTGGAGGCGGTGTGGGTGCCGTGACCCTCGTCGTCACGCGCGGAGACGAACTCGTCGGGCTCGGCGCCCTGGACCGCGCGGTAGGTGGTGGTCATGTCACGCGCGCCGACCAGCTTGTTGTTGCAGGTGAAGGCGGCGTCGTTCTTGTTGGCGGCGGTGTTGCCGAAGTCGCACGAGTCCGGACCGAGGTCCGGTGCGGCCGGCAGCGTGCCGTCGTCGGCGAAGCTGGGGTGCTCCGGCCAGATCCCGGTGTCGATCACGCCGACGAGGACGCCGGTGCCGTCGATCTTGGAGTCGTAGGCCTCACCCTTGCCGGTGAGGTTGAGGAACTGCTCCTCGGTCGGGACCTTGCCCTCCTTGGTGGGCTTGTATCCCTTCCCGGGCTTCGAGCCGGGCTTGTGCCCGCGGCCGGTGGGCAGTGCGGCACGACCGCGGTCGTGGTGGGTGTTGACCGCGGCCAGGCTGGTCGCGGCGCTGCTCTCGACCCCGGAGATGGTGCGCAGCTCGTCGGGGACGACGGCGGCGACCTTCGGGTCGGCGGCGAGCCGCATCGCGGCGGCGTGGCTGGTCTCGACCGAGAAGCCGTTGGCGGCGACGGTGAGGTCCTGGGTGACGGCCGAGGACGGGACCTTGGCGTCGGAGAGGATCTCGTTGTGGTCGGCGACGATCGCCTGCTGCGCCTTGGCCGCAGCCGAGGAGGAGAGCTGGGACTGGCTGAACTCACCGAGCAGCGGGTCCGACTTCAACAGCACCACGTAGGTGCCGTGCTTGCTGGTCGCGACGGTCTTGTCCAGACCGAGTGAGGAGACCAGCTGGCCTTGGGTCTGGCCGGTAGGGGCTGCTGAGGCAGCCGAGGTGAGGGCGGGCACGATCAGTGCCCCGGTGCCCAGAACTGTCACCGCGATAGCGGCGGAGGGGACGGCAAAACGACGTTTCACGAATTCTCCCGAGCGAATCGTCCGTGCCTACGCGGGACCGCGCAGGTTCTAGGACTCTGGCACGCGCGGTTGCGTTCTGGGAAGGTGGACATTGCAACAAATCGGCAACACCGGCGCTCGGTAGGCTGGGCCTCCCATGCCTGACTTCATCATCAGTTCGTACGCCGTCTCCCCCGCCCACAGCTCCTGGGACCCCGCCCTCGAGGCAGAGCTCCTGCCGGCCCTCGCCGCCCTGCCCGACGTGGTCGGGCTGGAGGTGCCCTGGCTCGGCCGGCTCCACCCGCACGACGACTCCTGGTTCCTCGACCACGTCCCCGCCACCGGCCTGGCGCTGACCCCGCTGCCGTTCGTGATGGGCCGCACCGCCGCAGACCCGCGCTACGGGATCGCCTCGGCCGACGCTGAGGGGCGTGCCGCCGCGCTGGCGGACCTGCGGGCGCTGGCCGCCGACGTGGCCCGGCTCGCACAGGAGTCCGCCGCGACGCCGACCCTGATCGAGCTGCACACCGCACCGCGCGGCGGTGGCTCGGTCGAGGCGCTGGCCGCGACCCTGACCGAGATCTCCGGCTGGGACTGGTCCGGTGCCCGCCTCGTGGTCGAGCACTGCGACAGCCCGGTGCCCGGACAGGAGTACGAGAAGGGCTTCCCCTCGGTCGCCGACGAGCTGGCCGCACTCGACCGGATCGCCCAGGCCGCCGGCCCCGAGGTGGGCCTGTGGCTGAACTGGGGTCGCTCGGCGGTCGAGCTGCGTGACGCCGACGCGGTCACCGCCCAGATCGCCCAGGTCGCCGACGCCGGCCGCCTGGTCGGCCTCGGCTTCTCCGGTGCCGCCGCCGTCGCCGGCCCCTACGGCGCGGCCTGGGCCGACGCCCACCTGCCGATCGCCTCGACCCACCCGGAGTCGGGCTCGATCCTGGACGAGGCCCACGTCGCCGCAGCCCTGGCCGCCGCCGGCACCCCCGCGTTCCTCGGGGTCAAGACCAGCCGCAGGTCGACCGACACCACCGCCGCCGACGCGCTCGCCACCGTGGCGGCGAACCTGGACGTCGTACGCGCCGCTCTCTGAGTCACCCAGAACGACGAACGCCCCGATCCTCACGGGCCGGGGCGTTCGTGCTGAAAAGGCTCAGAGGCCGAGATTCATCTCGGTCTCTGGTACGTGCTGCGCAAGGCGGAGGGCCGAAGGCGGCCTTCAAGCGAAGCGGGCCGTCGAGGCCCGACAACGCAGTGCAGTGCGTATCAGAGGCCGAGATCGCGGCCGATGAGCTCCTTCATGATCTCATTGGACCCGGCCCAGATCTTCGTCACACGAGCGTCGCGCCAGGCGCGAGCCACGCGGTACTCGTTCATGAAGCCGTAGCCGCCGTAGAGCTGGACGCAGTGGTCGAGCACCTCGGACTGGGTCTGCGAGGACCACCACTTGGCCTTGGACGCCTCGACCGGGGTGAGCTCACCCTTGCTGTGAGCGAGCACGCACTTGTCGACGTACGCCTCGGCGACCTCGATCTGGGTGAAGAGCTCGGCCAGCAGGAACTTGTTGTGCTGGAACTTGCCGATCGACTGGCCGAAGGCCTGCCGGTCCTTGGTGTACTGCAGGGTCTCGATCAGGATCTGCTTGGCGTGGGCGACGTTCGCCACGGCGCACGAGAGCCGCTCCTGGGGCAGCTTCTGCATCATGTAGATGAAGCCCATGTTGAGCTCGCCGATGATCTCGGCGTCGGTGACGCGGACGTTCTCGAAGAACAGCTCGGCGGTGTCGGACTCCTCCATGCCGACCTTGTCGAGCTTGCGGCCGCGGGAGAAGCCGTCCTTGGTGGCCTCGATCGCGAACAGGGTGATGCCCTTGGCGCCCTTCTCCGGGTCGGTCCGGGCGGCGGCGATCACGAGATCGCAGGAGTAGCCGTTGGTGATGAACGTCTTGGAGCCGTTGATGACCCACTCGTCGCCGTCGCGAACCGCGGTGGTCTTCAGCGCCGCGAGGTCGGAGCCGCCCGAGGGCTCGGTCATGCCGATCGCGAGCAGGATCTCACCCGACGCGACGCCCGGGAGCCAGCGCTGCTTCTGCTCCTCAGTGCCGAGCTCGACGAGGTAGGGCGCGGTGATGTCGGAGTGGATGCCGACGCACGTGGGAAGAGCGGCGTTGACCTTGGCCAGCTCCTCGGCGAGCACGGCGTTGAAGCGGAAGTCGC
>NZ_JASLGR010000051.1 GCF_030150155.1 Nocardioides sp. | reverse complement strand
ATCGCTACGGCGGCAGGGACTTCGACCGGCGCTCGGTGGTCGCGGAGCTGACCGCCGGCCTGCCGACGGTGACGCGGACGGTGGTGCTGCCCTATCTCGGCGACGAGGGCGACTGGGACGAGGTCTTCGCCGACACCGAGGAGGCACTCGAGTTCGAGCGCGTGCCGTTCGCCCACCCGCTGTGGATCCTCTACTCCAGCGGCACCAGTGGGAAGCCGAAGGCGATCGTGCACGGCCACGGCGGCATCCTGCTCGAGCACCTCAAGGTGGCCGGGCTCCATGTCGACGCGAAGCAGGGTGACCGCGTCTTCTGGTTCACCACGACCGGCTGGATGATGTGGAACTTCCTGGTCTCGATGCTGCTGACGCCGGCCGAGATCGTGCTCTACGACGGCCTGCCGTCGGACGACCTGTGGCAGCTGGCGCGCGACGCCGGCATCACCGTGTTCGGCACCAGCGCCGCCTTCATCCACGCGCAGATGAAGGCGGGCGTCACGCCTCCGCCGCTGCCGAGCCTGCGGGCGGTCGGCTCGACCGGCTCACCGCTCAGCGCCGCCGGCTTCGAGTGGGTCTGGGACCACCTGGGTGAGCGCACCTGGCTGTTCTCCATCTCGGGAGGCACCGACGTCTGCTCGGCGTTCGTCGGGGGCGTGCCGACCCTGCCGGTGTGGGTCGGGGAGATCCAGGCCCGGTCGCTGGGATGCGCGGTGGAGGCCTGGGACGAGCACGGCCACCCCGTGCTCGGTGAGGTCGGCGAGCTGGTCATCACCCGCCCGATGCCGTCGATGCCGGTCGGCTTCTGGAACGACCCCGACGGCTCGCGCTATCGCGAGGCCTACTTCGACTTCTACCCGCCTCAGGACGGGCGCCGGGTGTGGCGCCACGGCGACTGGCTCGAGATCACCCCGCGCAACACCTGCGTCATCCATGGGCGCTCGGACGCGACCATCAACCGCGGCGGCATCCGGATGGGCACCGCCGAGATCTACGCCGCCGTGCTGGCGGTCGACGGCGTGAGTGACGCCCTCGTGGTCGACGTACCGGCCAAGGACCCCGCCGCCGACTCGTGGATGCCGTTGTTCGTCGTGACACCCGAGGAGCTGAGCGACGATCTCGTCGCCGAGATCAGGAGGCGCATCCGCAGCGACTGCTCCCCGCGCCATGTGCCGAACGTGGTGGTGCGGGTGCCGGCGGTCCCGCGCACCCTGACGGGCAAGGCGCTGGAGATCCCGGTGAAGCGGCTCTTCCTCGGGGCCGATCCCGCCACGGTGGCGACCAGGGACGCGCTGGCGAACCCCGAGGCGTTCGACTGGTTCGTCGACTACGTCGCCGATCACCCGGCGCCTGTCCAGGCTCCCGTCCAGGGTTGAGTCAGGTCCGTCGTTCGGGTGAGAGTGTGAGGCCTGTCTCTTTGGAACGATCCGATCCACATGGCGGATGAGATCGACTTCCCGGGTCATGGCAGTGCTGGCAAGGTTCCCCCTACCCCGGACGGGGTTACGCCCAGACAAGGAGAAGCCTGGATGCGCATCGGTGTCACACGTGAGACCAAGCCCGGAGAGACCCGGGTCGCCGCGACCCCTGCGACGGTCAAGCAGCTGACGGGACTCGGCTACGACGTCCTCATCGAGACCGGCGCCGGCGCCCTGTCGAGCTTCGCTGACGAGGCGTACGCCGAGGCCGGCGCGACCATCGGCAGTGCCGACGACGCCTGGGGCTCGGACGTGGTGTTCCGGGTCAACGGCCCGACGCTGGAGGAGGTCTCGCGGCTGCGCCGCGGCACGTTCCTGGTGTCGCTGCTGGCGCCGGCGCTCAACGAGGAGCTGGTGCGCGCCCTGGCCGACGCCGGCGTGACCGCGCTGGCCATGGACGCCGTACCGCGCATCTCGCGGGCACAGTCGATGGACGTGCTGTCCTCGATGGCGAACATCGCGGGCTACCGCGCGGTGATCGAGGCCGCCCACCACTTCGGCCGGTTCTTCACCGGCCAGGTCACGGCCGCGGGCAAGGTGCCGCCCGCGAAGGTGCTCGTCGCGGGTGCCGGTGTCGCCGGGCTCGCCGCGATCGGTGCCGCGTCGTCGCTGGGTGCGATCGTGCGCGCCACGGACCCGCGGCCCGAGGTCGCCGACCAGGTGAAGTCGCTCGGCGGCGAGTACCTCCCCGTCGTGGTCGACGAGGTGCAGGAGCAGTCGGGCACCGGCTATGCGACCGCGACCTCGGAGGCCTACAACGAGGCTGCGGCGAAGCTCTACAGCGACCAGGCCGCCGACGTCGACATCATCATCACCACCGCGCTCATCCCCGGACGCCCGGCGCCGCGCCTCATCACCGCCGCCGACGTCGCCACGATGAAGCCGGGCTCGGTCATCGTCGACATGGCGGCCGCCCAGGGCGGCAACGTCGAGGGCAGCGTCGCCGACCAGGTCATCACGACCGAGCACGGCTTCATCGTGGCGACGTCGGCGGCGGTGATGAGGCGCGG
Organism: Nocardioides sp.; assembly: GCF_030150155.1. GTDB lineage: Bacteria > Actinomycetota > Actinomycetes > Propionibacteriales > Nocardioidaceae > Nocardioides. The sequence continues at coordinate 53 of NZ_JASLGR010000051.1, read as the reverse complement.
CGCCGGGCGTCCGGGGATGAGCGCGGTGGTGATGATGATGTCGACGTCGGCGG
>NZ_JASLGR010000004.1 GCF_030150155.1 Nocardioides sp. | reverse complement strand
CAGAAGTACCAGCCGGTCTTCGGGCTCGAGACGCACGTCGAGCTGGGCACCGTGACCAAGATGTTCTGCGGCTGCATCACGACGTTCGGCGCGGAGCCGAACACGCACACCTGCCCGGTCTGCCTCGGCCTGCCCGGCTCGCTGCCCGTGGTGAACGAGCGGGCGATCGAGTACGCGATCAAGATCGGGCTGGCGCTGAACTGCTCGATCGCGTCCTGGTGCCGGTTCGCGCGGAAGAACTACTTCTACCCCGACATGCCGAAGAACTTCCAGACCTCCCAGTACGACGAGCCGATCGCGTTCGAGGGCTACCTGGACGTCGACATCAGCGAGGGCGTCGGCGAGCCCGAGATCTTCCGCATCGAGATCGAGCGGGCCCACATGGAGGAGGACACCGGCAAGGCCACCCACGTGGGTGGCGCGACCGGCCGCATCCAGGGTGCCGACTACTCCCTGATCGACTACAACCGGGCCGGCATCCCCCTGATTGAGATCGTCACCAAGCCGATCCTCGGCGCGGGGGAGAAGGCGCCGCTGGTGGCCAAGGCCTACGTCTCGGCGCTGCGCGACCTGATCAAGGCGCTGGCCGTCTCCGACGTCCGGATGGACCAGGGCTCGATGCGCTGCGACGTGAACCTGTCGCTGGCCCCCAAGGGCGAGACCAAGCTCGGCACCCGGTCGGAGACGAAGAACGTCAACTCGCTGCGCTCGGTCGAGCGGGCAGTGCGCTACGAGATGTCGCGCCACGCCGGCATCCTGCTCGCCGGGGGCTCGGTGCTCCAGGAGACGCGTCACTTCCACGAGGAGGACGGCTCCACGTCGTCGGGCCGGGAGAAGTCCGACGCCGAGGACTACCGCTACTTCCCCGAGCCGGACCTGGTGCCCGTGGCCCCGAGCCGGGAGTGGGTCGAGGAGCTGCGCGGCACCCTGCCGGAGAACCCGGCCGAGCGTCGGGCTCGGGTCCAGGCGGAGTACGCCTTCTCCGACCTGGAGATGCGTGACGTCCTGGCTGCCGAGGCGCTCGACCTGATCATCGAGACCGTCGAGGCCGGAACCACCCCGCAGGCCGCCCGCAAGTGGTGGATGTCGGAGCTGGCCCGTCGCGCCAACGACACCGGTGTCGAGCTGGCCGAGGTCGGCGTCACGCCGGCTCAGATCGTCGAGGTGCAGAAGCTCATCGACGACAAGACGATCAACGACAAGCTGGCTCGCAAGGTCTTCGAGGGCCTGTACGCCGGCGAGGGCACGCCCGCCGAGATCGTCGCTGCCCGCGGCCTGGCCGTGGTCTCCGACGACGGTGCCCTGACCGCAGCGGTCGACGCCGCGATCGAGGCGCAGCCCGCTGTCGCGGACAAGATCCGTGGCGGCAACCACGGTGCCGCCGGTGCGCTGATCGGTGCCGTGATGAAGGCGATGGGCGGCCAGGCCGACGCCGCCCGCGTGCGCGAGATCATCATGGAGAAGCTGAGCTGAGCTGAGTCGGGTCTCGGCGACGAGACCTGAGAACGATCGATGGAGCGTGAGCGTCAGATACTGACGGTCACGCTCCATCGATCGTTCGAGGACCGGTGTCTCAGCTGTAGATCTTCTCGGTCCAGCCCGACGCGGTGAGGGCCTTGAAGTTGCCCCAGGTGGAGGCCTTCAGGATCTTGCTGCTCCACCGGGCGGGCTTGTCGAGCGGGATCGTGTACTCGATCAGCGCCCCGGCCTTGGAGGTGGCCACGAAGATGTCGGCCTTGCGGGTGGTGCCGGGCACGACGCCGGTGCGGTCCCAGGTGATGGTGTTCAGCGTCCAGCCGCTGGTGCCGATCGTGACGCGGCCGTACGGTGCGCCGCCGTCGGTCTGGTAGCGGTAGAAGCCGCCGGTGTCGGACAGCCCGTAGACGCCACCGGAGCCCCAGGACAGGGACTTGATCGAGCTCCAGGTGTTGTTGACGGCGACCTTCGTGATGACGACGTCGTTGTAGCTTGTCTTGGCGCTGACCCCGACGCCATAGATGACGCCAGCGGGGCTGTTGGCGAGGAAACCCTCCCCGATGAAGTCGTTTCCGCCCGTCCCGGTCCCGACCATGCCGCGCGGGACGACCCGAGACGGCCGGGATTCAGGTTGTGGGCCTCGGAGACGCCGTCCTGGTACCTCCGCTTGACGATCGCTCCGGCGCTGTTGACGCCGACGAAGCTGGTGTTGCAGACCGCCGGCATCGCCGCCGAGGCGGGGGAGGCCCCGACCGTCGTCGCGACGACGCCGAGCCCTCCTGCGATGACGGCCGTCGAGGCCAGCGCCGCGATGGTCCTGGTGCGCCCGTGACGGCGCGCCGAGGTGAGGATGTTCATGTGACTCCGTGCTCCGGAGTGACAAAGGTCCTGGGCACTATGTCACGGCGAGGTGTCCTGGTCGGGGCGCGTGGGTGTCACGCGTGGGCGATCGCCCCCTGACCCTTGTGCTGCTGGTACGTCGCGCTCAGCCCGTCGTACGTCGTCACCAGGCGCGCCACCCGGGCGTCGAGGTCCTGATCGCCCAGCCCCCGCACCGCGGCGGCGAGGTCGTGGGAGGTGAAGTAGGGGTTGCTCCTGTTGTAGAGGTCCCGGCCCGGCGCGGGGGCGGAGCGGTCCGGGTCGGGGACGGCGTACACGCCCTGCAGGATGGCGATGTCGTAGGGGATCGCGAACGAGTCGGCGGAGTCGGCGTGGCTGAACAGGTAGACCACCTCGCCGATCCCGCTCCAGGCGATCCCGGACAGGCACAGCGAGCAGGGCTCGTGGGTCGCGATCATGAGGACCTCGCTCGGCGCAGGACGGGCGGCGGCGGGGAGCTCGAAGAACCGCTTCATCGCATGGATCTCGCCGTGCCATAGCGGGTTCTCGATCTCGTTGTTCGTCTCGGCCACGATCAGGTCGAGGGAGTCGCGGTGCAGCAGCGCCGCACCGAAGAGCTTGTTGCCGGCCGCGACCCCGCGACGGGTCAGCGGAACGATGTCGGACTCGATCACCTCGAGCAGGCGGCGGGCGGTGAGGGGGTTGGCGCGATCGATCATGGCACCAGGGTGCCGCTGGGGTATGTTCAGCGGGTTAATTCCACATCTCGCCCGCGTGTGGGGGAAGTCGATGCAACTTCGACGCTGACCCGCAACCGTCACAGCCGGAATACCTGCCGTGGAGCGACCTGACAACCACGCTGTCGCGGAAAAACGGTGGGCGTCCTCGCAGGTGAGGCCCCGCTGTTGCAGCGGGAAGGACACCATGAAGAAGATCGTTGCGCGGCGCAGTGCCGCCGCCTTGACTGGCGCGGCTCTCCTCGGAAGCGCACTCGCCGTCAGCACCCTGACCCCGGCCACGGCGGCTCCCGCGTCGACGCCGGTCCCGGTACCGGAGGCTCAGGCCGCTGCGGCGTGGCTTGCCAGCCAGGTGAGCGCTAGCGGTCTGTTGACATACCAGTCGTACGGCAGCACCTATGCGGATACTGGTCTGAGCATCGATACGGCGATGGTCCTCCAGGCGCTCGGTACTCAGACCTCCACGATCGCCACGATCGGCACTGGGGTTGCGGGCGCCACGTCCTATGGGGCGCACTCGTCATACACCGACACCTGGACCGACCCTGACCACCCGGCGACGATCGAGTCGACCGCATCGAACGCTCTGGCGAAGAAGGTGGTCGGCCTACAGGTGGCGGCACCTGCGGCCGCCGTCCTGCCCGCCCTGGTCAGTGACCTGGAGGGCGTCACCGACGCCGCCGGCCGGATCTCCGACGGCGCCACCCGTGACGGGGTGGCCGACGCCGGCAGCAACTACGAGAACATCTTCGGCCAGGCCTTCGCTGCTCGGGCGCTGATCAACGCGTCCAGCTCTGAAGGCAGTGCCGCCCTGACGTACCTGCTCGCTCAGCAGTGCAGTGACGGCTGGTTCGCCGAGGGACTGGCGGCGAGCGGTTCGGCCGCAACCTGCGATGCCGGTACCGCGGCGCCGAGCGTCGGCGGTACGGCAACAGCTGTTGTTCAGTTGGTCGGGCTGAAGGCCAAGGCCGGTGCCCAGGAAACGGCAGTCACCAATGCGATCGCGAAGGCTGCCTCGTGGCTGGCCACCGCGCAGGCCGACAACGGTTCCTTTGGGGCAGGGGGCACCTTCGTTGCAAACGCCAACGACACCGGCCTTGCCGGATGGGCGTTGGGTCTGGCTGGGCGTTCGGCCGACGCAGCGCAGGCCGCGACCTGGATCGCCGCGCATCAGGTTCAGGGCATCGGTGTCTGCACGTCGGCGAAGTTGAAGGCCGACATCGGTGCGATCGCTTACGACGACGAGGCGTTGGCAGACGGCGGCACCTACGGGATTGACGATGTCAGCCGTGGCCAGTGGCTGCGTTCCTCCGGTCAGTCGGTCGCTGCGCTGGCGTACCTCCCGGCTACTGCTCCCAAGCTCACCACCACCACGGCGTACGTCGCCGCCGGCCGCGCCACCAGGGTGACGGTCGCCGGCCTCCGATCGGCTCAGCAGGCGTGTGTCACGGGTGCGAAGGCCGCGGTCAAGGTCTCTGCGAACGGTGCCCTCACGGTGACCGCTCCGGCCGGCACGGCGACCCGCACGCTGACGCTGAGCACGGTCGGTGGCACCACCACTGCCAAGCTCAAGGTCCTCGGCGCGGCGACCCTCAAGGTCACGTCGACCTCCAAGGTGAAGCGCGGCACGAAGATCACCGTCACGATCAAGCGGCTCGCGGCGGGGGAGAAGGTCACCCTCAAGCTGGCCGGCAAGAAGATCGGCACCGCAACGGCGACCAGCTCCGGCAAGGCCGTGATCAAGGTCAAGGTCGCCAAGAAGACCTCGGCAGGCACCAAGAAGCTCAGCGTGGTCGGCCAGTTCGCCAACCGGGTGGGCAGCACCAAGATCAAGGTCACCCGTTGATCCAGCTCCTCGCTCGCACGAGCCGTACCGTCCGGACGATGCGGATCGCGGTGGCCTCGGCGATGCTCAGCATCGTCGGGGCCACCGGCCTGGCCGTGCTCGGCGCCGCTCCGGCCCACGCGGCGTACTGCACCACGAGCACCGGGGTGAACGTCGTGGTCGACTACGGCACCCTCGGCGGCGTCGCGCAGGGCTGCGGTACCGGCACCATCGCCCGGGTTGCGTTCACCAGCGCGGGCAACACCCTGACCGCCGGTCCCGGCGGACCCGACACGGTCTGCCAGGTCAACGCGGTCCCGGCGGCAGGGGAGGAGTGCTGGGGCCGGACCAAGGACCACTGGTACATCTTCGTCGCCCGGCAGGGCGGCTCCTGGGCCGCGGCCACGGTCGGGATCGACTCGCTGCGGGTCAAGCCGGGTGACTCGGTCGCCCTGGTCTGGCAGGGCACCACCAGCCAGACCGCCCCGGGCGTCGCCGCTGCCAGTCCGGTCGCGGCGGGCACCACCGCGCCCACCACCGGTGCGAAGCCGGCCGCCACCGCGAAGCCGACCAAGCACGCCACCACGAAGCCGAAGGCGACCAGGTCGGCCACCCCGACCCGGGCCGCGACCCCCAGCGCCTCGGCGAGCGCCACGACCTCGCCGACCGCCACTGCGAGCGGGTCCGCGTCCGGCTCGCCCAGCAGCACTACGAGCACCAGCAGCACGCCGTCGGCGGGCGCCTCGGCCACCCCGACCGGCACCGCCGTGCCGGACCCGGCGACGGTGGAGGCGACCCTGGCGCAGCGCTCGGCCAGTACTGACGACGGCTCCTCGCTGCCCGGCTGGGTGCCGCCGATCGTGCTCCTCGTCCTGGTCGGAGCGATCGTCGGCGTCACCCTCGTCCGTCGGCGGGCCCGCTGAGGCGATGAGTTGAGGCGATGAACAGCGCCGTGGTCCACCCGCTGGCGTGGTGGGCATGGGCGGTCGGGGTGGCGGCCTTCGCCTCCCAGACCACCAACCCGTGGCTCACCAGCCTCGCGATCGCGGTGACGATCCTCGTCACCCTCGCGCGGCGGGGCGACCACCCGTGGGCTGCGGCGTTCCGCCTTTACCTCATCGCCGGGGCGGTGATCGTCGCGGTCCGGCTCGCCTTCCGGGTGCTGCTCGGCTCGGCCGCCGGCGGTCACGTCCTGGTCGACCTGCCGCAGATCCCGCTGCCGGACTGGGTGCTCGGCATCCATCTGCTCGGTCCGGTGACCAGCGAGTCCCTGCTCTTCGGTCTGTACGACGGCCTCCGTCTGGCTGCGATCGTGATCGCGGTCGGCGCGGCCAACGCCCTGGCCAACCCGAAGAAGTTGCTGCGCACGTTGCCGCCGGCGCTCTACGAGCTGGGCACCGCCCTCGTGGTGGCGCTCACCGTGCTGCCGCAGCTGGCCGACTCGCTGGCTCGGGTGCGGCGCGCCCAGCTGCTCCGCGAGGGTGACAGCAGTCGCGGCGGCAGGCTGCGCCGCGTCGTCGTGCCGGTGCTGGAGGACGCGCTCGAGCGCTCGATGGCGCTCGCCGCCGGGATGGACACCCGGGGCTACGGCCGCTCGGCCGGGGCCTCGCGCCGGGAGCGCTGGATCACCGGAGCGCTGATGCTGGTGGGGCTCTTCGGTCTCTGTGTGGGCGCCTACGCGCTGCTCGATCCGACGGTGATGAACGGCACCCTCGCGGGTCTCACCGTCGCCGTCGGGCTTGCGGTCTGCGTCCTCGGGCTGGTCAGCGCCGGCGGACGGGTGGCGCGGACGACGTACCGCCCACAGCGGGTGCGCGGGCATGACGTCGGCCTCGTCGCCACCGGTCTGGTGGTCGGCTTCGCCGGCTGGTGGGTCGCCCACCACGACACGGTGGTCGCCCATCCGCTCGTCACCGTCGCGCCGACGCTCAGCCTGACCGCCATGATCGCCATCCTGATCGCGCTGGCGCCCCTGGTCCTGGTTCCTTCCCCTGTCGCCGACGCCGTGGAGGTGCCCGCGTGATGACCCCGCCCCTGGTCGAGCTCCGTGAGATCACGGTGCGGCTGCCCGACGCCGACCGCCCGACCCTGGACCGGGTCGGGCTGGAGATCGAGGAGGGCGAGCTGCTGCTCGTCTCCGGACCGACCGGTGCCGGCAAGTCGACCCTGCTCGGGGTGCTGTCGGGGCTGGTGCCGCGGTTCAGCGGCGGCGACCTCTCGGGTCGCTTCCTGCTCGGCGGCGTGGACCTCACCGCGGCGCCGCCCCGCGAGCGCGCCGAGCGGATCGGGTACGTCGGCCAGGACCCGGCTGCGGGCTTCGTCACCGACACGGTCGAGGAGGAGCTGGCCTACGGGATGGAGCAGCTCGGGCTGGCACCGGCGACCATGCGCCGACGGGTCGAGGAGACCCTGGACCTGCTCGGCATCGCCGATCTGCGCCAGCGCGATCTGCGCACGCTGTCGGGCGGCCAGGCGCAGCGGGTCGCGATCGGCTCGGTGCTGACCATGCATCCGGCGCTGCTGGTCCTCGACGAGCCGACCTCGGCACTCGACCCGACCGCGGCCGAGGAGGTGTTGGCCACCCTGGCCCGCCTGGTGGAGGACCTGGCCACCACGGTCGTGATCGCCGAGCATCGGCTCGAACGGGTGGTGCCCTTCGCCGACCGGATCGCGCTGCTGCCCGGCGACGGCAGCCTCCGGGTCGGCGAGCCGGCCGAGATGCTGGCCGACGCTCCGCTGGCCCCGCCGCTGATCGAGCTGGGACGGGCACTGCGGATGGACCCGCTCCCGCTCACCGTCCGCGAGACCCGTCGTCGGCTGCGTCGCGAGCTCGCCGTCGACCGGCTGCAGGCACCGGGCCCGGAGTCCCTGAACCCGACGCCGGCCCCGGTCGCGACGCCGACCCTGGCCGCCGTCGGGGTGGCGGTGGACCGTGGCCGTCGGCACGTGCTGGACCGGGTCGACCTGCGGCTCACCGCCGGCCGGGTGAGCGCGCTGATGGGGCGCAACGGCAGCGGGAAGTCGACCTTGCTGTGGACGCTGCAGGGCACCCAAGAACGGCGCGCCGGGCGGATCCGGGTCACCGGGTCCGGCGGCACCGACGTCGACCCCGCCGACCTCAAGCCCGCCGAACGGCGCCGCCACGTCGGCCTGCTGCCGCAGACGGCGAGCGACCTGCTCTACCTGGAGACGGTGGCGGCCGAGTGTGCCGCGGCCGGTCCGACGACCCGGGCGATCCTGGACCGGCTGGTGCCGGGCATCCCCGACCAGCGGCACCCCCGCGACCTCTCCGAGGGACAGCGGCTCGCCCTCGCGCTGGCGATCGTGCTGGCCGCCGACCCGCCGGTGCTGCTCCTCGACGAGCCGACCCGGGGCCTGGACTACCTGGCGAAGACCGCGCTGGTGCAGATCCTGCGCGAGCAGGCCGCAGCGGGACGGGCCGTCCTGGTCGCCACCCACGACGTCGAGTTCGTCGCCCACGTCGCCGACGACGTCGTGGTGCTGGCCGAGGGCGAGGTGGTCTCGGAGGGGCCCGCGCGCCGGGTCGTCGCCGAGACCCCGGCCTTCGCCCCGCAGGTCACCAAGGTGCTCGGCCCCGGCTGGCTCACCGTGGACGAGGTGCTCGCCCAGGTCGCCTACCTCGACCGTGCCGCACCCCGCAGCGGCGAGGGGAGCGCCTCGGCATGATGCGGATGACGCTGCGCTCGACGCTGGTGCTCGCAGTGGTCAGCCTGTTCGGGCTGATCACCCTGGTCTGGCCGCTGCTGGTCAACCAGTCCGACGCCACGTTGGTGCAGCCTCCGTTCGTCTTCATGCTGCTGCTGCCGGTCGTGGTGGTGGTGGCGATCGCGGAGCTGAGCCAGGGCGGACTGGACCCACGGGTGCTCGCCATCCTCGGGGTCCTGGCCGCGATCGACGCGGTGATGCGCGGCGTCTCGGCCGGCACCGCCGGCGTCGAGCTGGTCTTCTTCCTGGTCATCCTCGGCGGCCGGGTCTTCGGGCCTGCGTTCGGCTTCATGCTGGGCTGCACCAGCCTGTTCGCCAGCGCCCTGTTCACCGCCGGGGTCGGGCCGTGGCTGCCGTACCAGATGCTCGCCACCGCGTGGATGGGGCTCGGGGCGGGGCTGTTGCCGCGTCGGGTGCGCGGTCGTGGCGAGGTCGTGATGCTGGCGGCGTACGGCGTCGTGGTGGCCTATCTGTACGGCGCGCTGCTCAACCTCCAGGGCTGGCCGACGCTGGCCGGGATCAGTGTGCCGGGCCATGACGGGCCGCTCTCGTTCGACCCGTCGGCGTCGTGGGGGGAAAACCTGGTCACCTTCGCGAAGTACACGCTGCTCACCTCGACCACCAGCTTCGACACCGGTCGCGCGATCACGACCGCGGTGGCGATCGGGCTGCTCGGGGCGCCGGTGCTGACCACCCTGCGCCGTGCGGCGCGTCGGGCGACGGTGACCGGCACCGTCTCAGCGCAGACCCCCACGGCTGCAACCTGAGAGCGGGATAAGAAAGGATGGGGCCATGGGTTCTGTGATCTTCGGCGTCGTCCTCCTCGTGATCGGCCTGATCGCGCTGCTCGCCTCCCGGCGCGCTCGCAGCGTCGCCGTGCCGGTGACCACCGCGGCGAAGCGGAAGCAGGGGGAGGACGGCGCCACCTCGGTGACGGTGCCGATGCGCGGCGGCCTGCGTTGGATCGGTGCCGCGCTGTGCGTGCTCGCCGTCGTCGTGGTGGTCGCCTCGTGCCTGGTCAAGGTCGGCACCAAGGACGTCGGCGTGGTCACCTCGTTCGGCCGTCCGACCGGTCGTGACCTCAACGCCGGCATCCACCTCAAGGCGCCGTGGCACAAGGTCACCGTGCTCGACGCCGCGATCCAGCCCGACGAGTTCGACGGCGACCAGTGCATCAAGGTCCGCATCGGCGACGGCTCCACGGCCTGTGCGTCGCTGACGATCCAGTGGCAGATCGCACCGGAGGAGGCCTCGACGCTCTTCCAGAACTACCGCTCCAACGACGTCAACGCGACGATTCGCAAGAGCCTGGTCGTCACCCCAGCTCAAGGCGTCGGTCAACTCAGTGCTGCACGACTTCAACCCGCTCACCAACGTTGACAAGGCGGTCGCGAGCGGCACCGTGGGGGAGACCAACCTCGAGATCTCCGCGACCCCGGACCTGGACTCCTACTCGGCGAAGATCAAGGACGCGATGAACGAGCGGCTGGCCCAGCTCAACAACGGCAAGCGCCAGATCACGGTCCGTTCGGTGACGATGTCGTTGCTCTCCCTGGCTCAGACCACGCAGGACAAGATCAACGCCTACCAGGCCGAGGTCGGCAACACCCGGATCGCCCAGCAGCAGGAGAAGACCGCCGCCGCCCAGGCCGCCGCCAACAAGGCGCTGTCCCAGTCGGTCTCGAAGGACCCCAACGTCCTGGTCTCGCGCTGCCTCGACATCCTCAACGACATGGTCAAGGCCAACCAGGCGGTGCCGGCCGGCTTCACCTGCTGGCCCGGCGGCTCCTCGAACCTCGTCCTGGGCGCGGGTGGCACTCAGTCCAGCGGCACTCAGTCCAAGTGAGCGGCGGTGGCCGACCGGGTCATCCCGATCGAGGCCACCACCACACACCCGATCGCCAGCCACTGCAGCACCGAGAGGCTCTCGCCGACCACGACCAGCCCCGCGACGGCGGCAGCGGCCGGGTCGAGGGAGACCAGGACGCCGAACACCACCGGCGAGAGCGAGCGCAGCGCGATCATCTCCGCGGAGTAGGGGATCACCGAGGAGAGCAGCCCGACGCAGGCGCCGATCAGCCACAGGTGCGACGAGGCCAGCTCGCCACCGTGCCAGCCCAGCGTCAGCGGGGTGAGCAGGACCAGAGCGATCCCGGAGGCGATCGCTAGCCCGTCCAGGCCCTGCCAGGCCTTGCCGGTGCGGGCGGCGAAGTGGATGTAGCCGGCCCACGCCGCCGCGGCAGCGACGGCGAAGGCGACCCCGGCCCAGGTCACCCCGGCCGGGCGCAGACCGAGCAGCGCCACCCCGAGGGCGGCCACCCCGATCCAGGCCAGGTCCCGGCGTCGGTGGGAGGCGAGCGCGGCGAAGAGCAGCGGTCCGGCCAGCTCGATCGTGACCGCGATCCCGATCGGGATCCGGGCGAAGGACTGGTAGATCGCCCAGTTCATCGCCGCCAGGCAGACGCCGAGGCCGAGCGCGGGACCCCACTCGCCCCAGCCGCGGCCGCGCAGCCGGGGCCTGGCCCAGGCCGCCAGCACCACGGTCGAGGTCGCCAGCCGGAGCCAGACGATCGTGGTCGGCGAGGCTTCGTCGAAGAGCAGCTTGGCCAGCGCGGCGCCGACCTGGACCGAGACCACCCCGAGGATGACGAGACCGACGGGCCCCACCCCGCGTGCGGAGGGAGCCCGTCGGAGGGAGGCGTTCAGGACGGGTTCGGGTCGTAGTCGGGCAGCGGCACCTCGCCCGTCAGCGGCTCCATCGGACCGTACGACGGCTCCGGGACCGCTGCCGTGATCTGACTGCCGTCCGACCGGACTCCGCCGACCATCGGGATGCCGCCCAGATGGCCCGAGGTCCGCGGCCCGTGGTGCGGCAGCGCGACCTTGAGGGAGGCGTCGGCGGTGACCACGTGACGCACCCCGCGCACGGTCAGCTCGACCTCGCCCGAGGCACCCTCGGCGACGTCCTCCAGCACGATCTCGAGCTGCTCCTCGGTGACCCTGACCGCGAGCCGGTTGCCCCGCCAGCGCACCTTGTAGCTGAGCGCGTCCCACTCCACGGGCAGGCGCGGGTCGAAGGAGAGCTGGTCCCCGAAGTCCCGCATCCCGCCGAAGCCGAAGACCAGCGCCGACCAGACCCCGCCGGTGGAGGCGATGTGCATGCCGTCGATGGTGTTGCCGTGCAGGTTGGCCAGGTCGACGTAGAGGGCGTCGAGGAAGTAGTTCAGCGCCACCTCGTGGTAGCCGACCTCGGCGGCGATGATCGACTGCACCACCGCCGACAGCGTGGAGTCACCGGTGGTGATCGGGTCGTAGTACTCGAAGTCGGCGCGCTTGGCGTCGAGGGTGAACCGGTCACCCTGGAGGAACAGCGCGAGCACCACGTCGGCCTGCTTGAGCACCTGGAACCGGTAGATCACCAGCGGGTGGTAGTGCAGCAGCAGCGGCCGCAGCTCCGGCGGCGTGTTCGGCAGGTCCCAGACCTCCCGCTCCAGGAACAGGTCGTCCTGCGGGTGGATGCCGAGGCCCTCGTCGTACGGGATCTGCATCGAGGCCGCGCAGCGCTCCCACTCGGTGACCTCGTCGTCGGTCAGGTGCAGCCGACCGACGATCTGGGTGTACTCGGCGGGGGCGATCTGCTTGATCAGCCGCACCGAGGCGACCGCCTGCTCCAGGTTGTAGCGCGCCATCACGTTGGTGAACAGGTTGTTGTTCACCACGGTGGTGTACTCGTCGGGGCCGGTGACGCCGTGGATGTGGAACGACTCCTCACCGCCGCCGGCGGGCTGGCGCCAGAAGCCGAGGTCGGCCCACATCCGCGAGGTCTCGACCAGGACGTCGATCCCCTCGCGTATGAGGAAGCCGAGGTCGCCGGTCGCAGCGACGTACTTCGTCATCGCATAGACCACGTCGGCGTCGATGTGCACCTGCGCGGAGCCGGCGGCGTAGTAGGCCGAGGCCTCCTCGCCGTTGATCGTGCGCCACGGGAAGAGGGCGCCGGACACGGCCAGCTCGCTGGCGCGCTCGCGGGCCGCGGGCAGCATCATCGAGCGGAAGTGCAGCACGTTGCGGGCCAGCGCGGGCTGGGTGTAGGTGAGGAAGGGCACCACGTAGATCTCGGTGTCCCAGAAGTAGTGCCCCTCGTAGCCCGAGCCGGTGACGCCCTTGGCGGGTACGCCGATGCCGTCGGAGCGTGCCGAGGCCTGGGCCACGGAGAACAGGTTGAACCGGATGGCCTGCTGCATCGCGCGCAGGTGCGGGCCGGTGCCCTCGACCTCGACGTCGGCCGAGGCCCAGAACTCGTCCCACCACTGGCGCTGCTCGTCCATCAGCCGCGGCACGCCCATCCGCTTGGCGCGGTCCAGGGTCCTGTCGCAGCGGTCGGAGAGCTCGCGCACCGGGACGCCGCGCGAGGTGTGGTAGCCCACGATCTTGTCCAGCCGCAGCCGGGTGCCCTCGGTGGCATCGACGCGGAAGACCATCTTGGTGCGGTCCTCGTCGGCACGGACCAGGGTCTCGACCTCGTCGGAGGTGGACAGGTGGTGGTCGGCGGCGACCGCGATCGTCATCCCCGACCGGGCGGCCTGGTAGCCCAGCAGCATCCGCTCGTCGTTGGCGTACGACATCTGCGGCAGCAGCACCCGCTCCTCGAACGCGGCGGCCTTGCGCGGGTCCGAGCCCTGGGCAGCACTCGGGTTGGAGTGGTGCAGGTCGTCGCGACCGTCCTGCCGGTTGAGCAGCTGGCTGGAGATCACGATCGGGGCGCTGCCGCTGAGCATGGTGACCTCGAGGGTCAGCACCGCGAGGTGGCGCTGGGTCATTGAGACCATTCGGGTGGAGTCGATCTTGACCCGCTTGCCGCTGGGGGTGCGCCAGATCAGGGAGCGGCGCAGGATCCCGTCGCGGAAGTCCAGGGTGCGCTCGTAGGCCTCCAGGTCGGCGGTGCCGAAGGTGAGTGGCTCGTCGTCGACGTAGATCTTCATCACCTTGGCGTCGGGTGCGTTGACGATCGTCTGACCGGTCTTGGCGAAGCCGAAGGCGTTCTCGGCATGCTTGATCGGCCAGGTCTCGTGGAAGCCGTTGACGAAGGTGCCGTGTGCGAAGGCCGGGCGGCCCTCCTCGGGGTTGCCGCGCATCCCGAGATAGCCGTTGGCCACCGAGAACAGGGTCTCGGTCAGTCCCGGGTCCTCCAGGGAGGTCGAGGTCTCGATCAGACGCCACGGATCGACCGGGAATCGTGATCGGTCCATCGGGTCGGGGCTGGCGCTCACGCGTTGTCTCCTTCAGGGACGAGTTCGGCAAGGTCTTCCACCAGTACGTCGGCACCGGCGGCGGCCAGGGCGGAGCCGGCCCCGCGATCGACGCCCACGGTCAGCCCGAAGTGGCCGGCCTTGCCGGCGGCGACGCCGCTGACGGCGTCCTCGAGCACCACCGAGGTGGCGGCGGTCGCGCCGAGCACCTCGGCGGCATGGAGGAAGGTATCGGGCGCCGGCTTGCCGGGCAGCCCCAGGTCGCGGGCCACGGTGCCGTCGACGATGGTGGCGAACCGGTCCAGCAGGCCGGCCGCGGTCAGCACCGCGCGGGCGTTGGCCGAGGAGCTGACGATCGCCAGCGGCATGCCCAGGTCGCGCAGGTGGTCCAGGAGCAGCACCGACCCCGGGTAGGCCTCGACGCCGTCGCGTTCGAGGACCTCGTTGACCAGGTCGTTCTTGCGGTCGCCGAGCCTGACGATCTCGTCCTCGTCGGGGTGCAGCCCCCGGGAGGCGAGGAAGTCACGGACACCGTCGTAGCGCGGCTTGCCGTCGACGTACGCGTGGTAGTCGGCGTCGGTGAAGGGCGCCTGTCTCGGCTCCGGGAGAGTCGGGAGGTAGTCGTTGAACATCTCCGCCCAGGCGCGGGCGTGCACGAGGGCAGTGGGGGTGACCACACCGTCGAGATCGAAGAGGACTGCCTGGTAGATGGTCCAGTCGGGGGCCGTCATGTGTCCAGCCTAGGGGAGCGAGCAGCGCAGTAGGTCACGGCGGGATTACCCTTGGTCCATGCCCACTCTCCGCTCCGCCACGTCGACCTCGGGCCGCAACATGGCAGGTGCGCGCGCCCTGTGGCGCGCCACCGGTATGACCGACTCCGACTTCGGTAAGCCGATCATCGCGATCGCCAACTCCTTCACCGAGTTCGTGCCCGGTCACGTCCACCTGCGCGACCTCGGCAAGATCGTCGCCGAGCAGGTCAAGGCCGCCGGTGGCGTGGCCAAGGAGTTCAACACGATCGCCGTCGACGACGGCATCGCGATGGGTCACGGCGGCATGCTCTACTCGTTGCCCAGCCGTGAGCTGATCGCCGACGCCGTGGAGTACATGGTCCAGGCCCACTGCGCCGACGCGCTGGTCTGCATCTCCAACTGCGACAAGATCACCCCCGGCATGCTGCTGGCCGCGCTGCGGCTCAACATCCCGGTCGTCTTCGTCTCCGGTGGCCCGATGGAGGCCGGCAAGACGGTCGCGATCGAGGGCATCGTGCACGAGAAGCTCGACCTGATCGACGCGATGATCGCCTCGGCCAACGACAACGTCTCCGACGAGCAGCTCGACACCATCGAGCGCTCGGCCTGCCCGACCTGCGGCTCGTGCTCGGGCATGTTCACCGCGAACTCGATGAACTGCCTGACCGAGGCGATCGGCCTCTCGCTGCCGGGCAACGGCTCCACGCTGGCGACCCACGCGGCACGCCGGGGTCTCTTCGAGGAGGCCGGCCGCCTCGTCGTCGAGCTGTGCCAGCGCTACTACGACAACGACGACGAGTCGGTGCTGCCGCGCAACATCGCCACCCGCGCCGCGTTCGAGAACGCCGTCGCCCTCGACGTCGCGATGGGTGGCTCGACCAACACCGTGCTGCACCTCCTGGCCGCTGCCCGTGAGGCCGAGCTCGACTTCAACGTCGCCGACATCGACGCGATCTCGCGCCGGGTGCCGTGCCTGGCCAAGGTCGCACCGAACAGCCCGAAGTACCACATGGAGGACGTCCACCGTGCCGGTGGCATCCCGGCCCTGCTCGGCGAGCTGCGCCGGGGCGGCGCCCTCAACGAGGACGTCCACACCATCCACTCCGACTCGGTCGCCGCGTGGCTCGACGCCTGGGACATCCGGGCGGAGAACCCGAGCGAGCAGGCACTGGAGCTCTTCCACGCCGCTCCCGGCGGGGTCCGCACCACCGAGGCGTTCTCCACCGAGAACCGCTGGGCGACCCTGGACACCGACGCGGCCGAGGGCTGCATCCGCGACCTGGCGCATGCCTACACCGCCGACGGCGGCCTGGCGATCTTGCACGGCAACCTCGCCGAGGACGGCTGCGTGGTCAAGACCGCCGGCGTCCCCGAGGAGGTCTGGCAGTTCACCGGCACCGCGATCGTCTTCGAGTCCCAGGACGACGCCGTCGACGGCATCCTGAAGAAGAAGGTCGAGGCGGGCCACGTCGTCGTGATCCGCTACGAGGGGCCCAAGGGCGGCCCCGGCATGCAGGAGATGCTCTATCCGACCTCGTTCCTCAAGGGACGCGGTCTCGGGCAGAAGTGCGCCCTGATCACCGACGGACGCTTCTCCGGCGGCACGTCGGGCCTGTCCATCGGCCACGTCTCCCCGGAGGCGGCCGGCGGCGGTCTGATCGCCCTGGTCGAGGATGGTGACCAGATCACCATCGACATCCCGAACCGGCGGATCAACCTCGACGTCGACCAGCACGTCCTCGACGAGCGTCGGATCGCCCAGGAGAAGCGGGACAAGCCGTACACCCCCCTCGCGCGCGAGCGGGTCGTCTCGGCCGCGCTGCGGGCCTACGCCTCGATGGCCACCGCGGCCTCCGACGGGGCTTACCGCCGCGTTCCTGAGTGAGTCAGGACCGCGAGCCCGGACGGCTCGAGGTCGGCCGGCCGCCTGATCGGATCTGGATCCTGGGCGGCTGGCTGATCGTCGCTGCCGTGGTGGCGTGGGTCGTGATCGGGGTTAGCGGGGGTTCGTCGACCTCGCTCACCCCGGCACCGTCGAGCACGGCGTCGGCCGGCGCGGCAGCGTCAGGCTCGACCTCACCCTCGGCCCGGCCGTCCACGACGGCCGCTCCGGTGGCGCCCAGCGTCCCGGCGCTGCTGCCCGGTGGTCGGCACCGGATCTTCGAGGGCGACCCGTTCCTGGTGGCCTACTACGGCACCGCCGGCAACGGCGCCCTCGGCGTGCTGGGGGAGCGCAGCCCGCAGGTCAGCGACCGCCGGCTCCGTGCCCAGGCAGCGAAGTTCGCCGTGCTGGGCCGTCCGGTGCAGACGGTCTACGAGCTGATCGTCACCGTCGCCGACCGCTACCCGGGCAAGCATGGCGCCTACAGCCACGACATCTCCCGGGCCGCGGTGCAGTCCTGGATCGACGCCGCCCACCGCAACAATGCACTCGTGGTACTCGACATCCAGACCGGCCACGCCGACTTCCTCAGCGTCGCCAAGCGCTGGTCGTGGGCCCTGGCCGACCCGTGGGTCGGGCTCGCCCTCGACCCGGAGTGGCGGATGCACGGCCACGCCGTGCCGGGCCACGTGATCGGCCACGTCGACGCGGCCGAGATCAACCGCACCTCGGCGTGGCTCTCGACGTTCAGCCGTCAGCGTGGGCTGCCGGAGAAGATCTTCATGCTGCACCAGTTCCGGCAGAAGATGATCCGTCGCCCGCAGCTGATCAAGGCCCGCCCCGGACTCGCGATGGTGCAGCACGTCGACGGGTTCGGCACCCGGAGCCAGAAGCTGGCGACGTACCGCAGCGTGGCTCGCCCGCGGCAGTTCTCGATGGGCTTCAAGCTGTTCTACGACGAGGACGTCAACCGGATGGGACCCGCGGCGGTGGGCAAGATCCGGCCGCGGGTCCGCTTCGTCAGCTTCCAGTGATGGTGGAGACGTCGATCACGTACCGGTAGCGCACCTCACCGGCGACGACCTTGTCGTAGGCGGCGGTGACCTCGTCGGCGCCGATCGTCTCGATGGTGGCGCCGATGCCGTGCTCGGCGCAGAACGCCAGCATCTCGCGGGTCTCGGCGATGCCGCCGATGTTGGAGCCGGCGAGCACCTTCGAGGTGCCGACCAGCAGGCCGGGGGTGACCTCGTAGCGCTCGGTCGGCAGGCCGACGTTGGCCAGCACGCCACGGGCCTTGACCAGGCGGAGGTAGGCGTTCATGTCCAGCGGCGCCGAGACGGTGTTGAGGATGACGTCGAAGTAGCCCCGCTTGGCCTTCATCGCCTCGGCGTCGGAGGTGGCCAGGTGGGCACTGGCACCGAGGGCGAGGGAGTCGGCGGCCTTGGCGTCGCTGCGCGAGAGCACCGTCACCTCGGCGCCCATCGCGACGGCGAGCTTGACCCCCATGTGGCCCAGGCCGCCCATCCCGACGACGGCGACCTTGCTGCCCGGCCCCACACCCCAGCGTCGCAGCGGCGAGTACGTCGTGATGCCGGCGCACAGCAGGGGAGCGGCGACGTCAAGGCCGATGCCGTCGGGGATCGGGCAGGCGAACCGCTCGGAGACGACCACCGAACGCGAGTAGCCGCCGTAGGTGACCTCGCCGTCGTAGCCGCGGCCGTTGTAGGTCATCACCGCGCCCTTCGTGCAGTGCTGCTCGAAGCCGTCGCGACACAGGTCGCACTCGCCGCAGGAGTCGACCATGCAACCCACGCCGACGCGGTTGCCGACGGCGAGACCGGTGACCGCGGAGCCGACCGCGGTGATCACGCCGGCGATCTCGTGACCGGGGACCATCGGGAAGATCGCCGAGCCCCACTCCTCCCGGACCTGGTGGATGTCGGAGTGGCAGATCCCGGCGTAGGCGATCTCGATCTGGACGTCGTCGGGGCGCAGGTCGCGCCGTTCGATGGTCCGGGCGACGAACGGGGCCCCGGCGGTGTCGGCGACCAGGGCGGCAGTCTGGGTAGGCATGACCCCCACGCTAACCCCAGGGTGGTGCGCACCAGCCGAGCCACTAGTGTCCACAGGGTGAGCGAGCCGAAGCCTGTGCCGTCCGTCACGCCGCTGCCGGAGTGGACGCCGCGTCCCGAGCCCGAGCGGGTCACGCTGCGGGGGCGCTACGTCGAGCTCCGTCCGCTCTCCTCGGCGCACTACGCCGAGCTCTTCGCCGCGACCTGCGGACCCGAGGACGCGGAGCTGTGGGACTACCTGCCGGCCGAGGCGCCCGGGGCGCTGTCGTCGTTCTGGATGCTGATGGCCGGCATCGTCGAGGAGGCGCCGACGACGTACGCGATCGTGCCTCTGGAGGGGGAGCGGGCCGGCCAGCCGACGGGGACTTTCTCGCTGCTGGCGATCGACCCCGCCCACGGCTCGGTCGAGATCGGCTGGGTGCTCTTCGGCCGCGCCCTGCAGCGCACCCGGGCGGCGACCGAGGCGGTGCACCTGCTGCAGGCGTACTGCCTCGACGAGCTCGGCTACCGCCGCCTGGAGTGGAAGTGCAACGCGGCCAACGAGCCGTCGCGGGCAGCGGCGGCGCGCTTCGGGTTCACCTACGAGGGCCGGTTCCGCTCTCACCGGGTGGTCAAGGGGCGCAACCGCGACACCGACTGGTTCTCGATCATCGACGGGGAGTGGCCGGCGCTGCGTACGGCGCACGAGGCCTGGCTCGACCCGGCCAACTTCGACGCTGCGGGGAGCCAGATCAAGGCCCTCAAAGCGTTCACATGATGGGACCCGTTTGCTCACATACTGGGACGACGTGCAACACTGAGGTGACGGAAGTGTGGCACGAGGAGTAGTCTGACGGCATGCGCCAGGACATTCTCGTACGCTCGCGACGCGCCCTCTGAGTTTTCACCAGAGACGCGTCTCCCTCCGTTGCCATCCGGCCGGAGGGTTTTTTGTTGCACGAGACCAGCATGACCAGGTCAGCAGATCCAGCCACACACGTGAGGAACAAAGCAGATGAGTGAGATCAGCGGGGCACAGAGCCTGGTCACCTCGTTGGAGGCGGCCGGGGTCGACACGATCTTCGGCATTCCGGGCGGGGCCATCCTGCCGGCCTACGACCCGCTCTTCGACTCCTCGATCCGCCACATCCTCGTGCGTCACGAGCAGGCCGCCGGCCACGCCGCGGAGGGCTACGCCGCCGCGACCGGCAAGGTCGGCGTCTGCATGGCGACCTCGGGCCCGGGTGCGACCAACCTGGTCACCCCGATCGCCGACGCCTACATGGACTCGGTCCCGATGGTGGCCATCACCGGCCAGGTCGCTGCCAGCCTGATCGGCACCGACGCCTTCCAGGAGGCCGACATCCGCGGCATCACGATGCCGATCACCAAGCACAGCTTCCTGGTCACCGACGCCGACGAGATCCCGGCCCGCATCGCCGAGGCCTTCCACCTCGCCTCGACCGGCCGCCCCGGCCCGGTCCTGGTCGACGTGGCCAAGAACGCGCTCCAGGCCAGCACCACCTTCCGCTGGCCCACCGAGCTGCAGCTGCCCGGCTACCGTCCGGTGACCAAGCCCCACGCCAAGCAGATCCGCGAGGCCGCCAAGCTGATCCTGGCCGCCCGCAAGCCCGTCCTGTACGTCGGCGGCGGCACGATCCGCTCGGGGGCTCACCGTGAGCTGCGCAAGCTCGCCGAGCTCACCGGCATCCCGGTCGTCACCACGCTGATGGCCCGCGGCGCCTTCCCCGACTCGCACCCGCAGCACCTCGGCATGCCCGGCATGCACGGCACCGTCGCTGCGGTCGCGGGGCTGCAGAAGTCCGACCTGATCATCAGCCTCGGTGCCCGCTTCGACGACCGCGTCACCGGCGACCTCAAGACCTTCGCTCCGCACGCCCTGGTCATCCACGCCGACATCGACCCGGCCGAGATCGGCAAGAACCGGCACGCCGACGTCCCGATCGTGGGCGACATCCGCGAGGTGCTGGCCGACCTGCTGATCACGCTCGAGGCCGAGCGTGCCGCCGGGCACGAGGGGGACTACGAGTCCTGGGTCGGCTACGTCGCCGGGATCAAGAAGAAGTACCCGCTCGGCTACGACACCCCCGACGAGGGGCTCGCGCCGCAGTACGTCATCGAGCGCCTCGGCGCGATCGCCGGTGCCGAGGCGATCTTCGCCGCGGGCGTGGGCCAGCACCAGATGTGGGCCGCGCAGTTCATCGGCTACGAGCACCCCAACACCTGGCTCAACTCCGGTGGCGCCGGCACGATGGGCTACTCCGTGCCCGCCGCGATGGGCGCGAAGGTCGGTCGCCCCGACGCCACGGTCTGGTCGATCGACGGCGACGGCTGCTTCCAGATGACCAACCAGGAGCTCGCCACCTGCGCGATCAACGACATCCCGATCAAGGTCGCGGTGGTCAACAACGAGAACCTCGGCATGGTCCGGCAGTGGCAGACGCTGTTCTACAACGAGCGCTACTCCAACACCGACCTCCAGAATCATCAGCGCCAAGCCGGCCAGGGTCGCATCAGGATCCCCGACTTCCCGAAGCTGGCCGAGGCCTACGGCTGCGTCGGCCTGTCGTGCGACTCCGCCGATGACGTGGACGCCACGATCGAGAAGGCGATGGAGGTCAACGACGTCCCCGTCGTGGTCGACTTCCGGGTCAACAAGGACGCGATGGTGTGGCCGATGATCGCCGGCGGCGCCAGCAACGACGAGATCCAGTACGCGCGCGACCTCGCGCCCAACTTCGACCACGACGACCTGTAAGGGGCGGACCACCATGGCCCAGCACACGCTCTCCGTCCTCGTCGAGGACAAGCCCGGCGTCCTGACCCGCATCGCGGCGCTGTTCAGCCGGCGCGGCTTCAACATCGAGTCGCTCGCGGTCGGCCCGACCGAGCACCCCGAGGTCTCCCGGATGACGATCGTCGTCACCGTCGAGGGCTCGCCGCTCGAGCAGGTCACCAAGCAGCTCAACAAGCTCGTCGAGGTCATCAAGATCGTCGAGCTCGAGCCCGACTCCTCGGTGACCCGCGAGCTGGTGATGGTCAAGGTCGGCGCGACCGTGGACAACCGCAGCGAGATCATCGACGTCGTCCAGCTGTTCCGGGCGAAGGTCATCGACATCTCCACCGACGCGATCACCGTGCAGATCGTCGGCAACGCCGGCAAGATCTCCGACTTCCTGCGCGTGCTGGAGCCGTTCGGCATCCGTGAGCTCGTGCAGAGCGGGATGGTCGCCATCGGCCGCGGCTCGCGGTCGATCTCCGAGCGCACCAAGCCGGTCGGCGTACCCGTCGCGCCGACGGCCTCCTGACCACCGCCATACTCGGCACCGAAGAAATCAATCCAGAAGGAGAGGCCCCAGTGGCTGAGATCTACTACGACGACGACGCCGACCTGAGCCTGATCCAGGGCAAGCACGTCGCGGTCATCGGCTACGGCAGCCAGGGCCACGCCCA
>NZ_JASLGR010000056.1 GCF_030150155.1 Nocardioides sp. | reverse complement strand
CAGAAGTCGCAAAGCGCTCCAACATCTCGGCCCGCCAACACCAAGCCTACGAGCGTCCAGGTGGCTTGACGTTCCTTAGGAACTCAGTTCCGCTTGACGAGCCGGAGACGAGCCGGACACGGGCCGGAGACGACAGTGCGGTGGCTCCGGGTCACCAGGTGACTCAGAACCACCGCACTCAGGTCGCGAATCAGATCGCGGAGCCGGTCGGGCCGGGCTCAGGCGAAGGCGACGGCCTTGTCCTCGGGCACGCGCGGGAGGCGGCCGAAGTGGGCGTTGTCGGCCGGGTGGCCGATGTTGATCACCAGGAAGGACTTCCAGCCGGAGTCACCGAAGAACTCGGCGTCGACACCGGCCGGGTCGAAGCCGGTCATCGGGCCGGCGGCCAGGCCGACGGCGCGGACGGCGTAGATGAAGCCACCGCCCTGGAGGCCCGAGGAGATCTTCGCGCTCGCGGCGGCGACCTCGGGGTTGCCGGCGAAGGTGTCGCGCAGCGCGGCAGCGTGCGGGAACGTCGTCGGGATGAACTCGTAGTACTCCGGGTCGACGGCGAGGATCGCGGTGACGGGAGCCGAGGAGACCTTGGGGCGGTTGCCCTCGCCCATGTGGGGGAGAAGGCGCTCGCGGGCCTCGTCGGTGCGGACGAAGAGGACGCGCAGCGGCTGCGTGTTGGCAGCGGTCGGCGTCCACTTGGCAAGGTCCCAGATCTGCTTCAGCTGCTCGTCGGTGACGGCCTCGTCGGTGAAGTAGGAAACGGTGCGAGCGTCGGTGAAGAGCTCGGCCAGGGCCCGCTCGTCCAGCGGCTGCGGGTCGTGAATCTCGATCGTCTCGGTCATATTGAGCCCAACATCGGGATGGACTCACACATTCCGTGAGGCCGCTCTCACGTTAGGCTGCGCTGCGTGTCTGTGATTGAAGCCGTTGGCGCTCGCGAAATTCTCGACTCCCGTGGCAACCCCACGGTCGAGGTCGAGGTCCTTCTTGAAGACGGCACGTTCGCGCGTGCTGCCGTCCCCAGTGGCGCCTCGACCGGCGCCTTCGAGGCTGTCGAGCTGCGCGACGGTGACGCGCGCTACGGCGGCAAGGGCGTGCAGCAGGCTGTCGAAGCGGTGCTCGACAAGATCGCTCCGGCGATCATCGGCCTCGACGCCGACGACCAGCGCACCGTCGACCAGGCGATGCTCGACATCGACGGCACCCCGAACAAGGCCAACGTGGGCGCGAACGCGATCCTCGGCGTCTCGCTCGCCGTGGCCCGTGCTGCCGCCGACTCGGCCGGCCTCCCGCTGTACAAGTACGTCGGCGGCCCGAACGCGCACATCCTGCCGGTGCCGATGATGAACATCCTCAACGGTGGCGCCCACGCGGACTCCAACGTCGATATCCAGGAGTTCATGATCGCTCCGATCGGTGCGCCGACGTTCCGTGAGGCACTGCGGATGGGCGCCGAGGTCTACCACGCCCTCAAGTCCGTGCTCAAGGAGAAGGGCCTGTCCACCGGCCTCGGTGACGAGGGCGGCTTCGCCCCCAACCTCGAGTCCAACCGTGCCGCCCTCGACCTGATCGGCGAGGCCGTCGCCAAGGCCGGCTACACGCTGGGCACCGACGTCGTCCTCGCGCTCGACGTCGCCGCCTCGGAGTTCCACAACGACGGCGCCTACACCTTCGAGGGCCAGGCCAAGTCGGCTGCCGAGATGACGGCGTACTACGCCGAGCTCGTCGCCAACTACCCGATCGTCTCGATCGAGGACCCCCTCAACGAGGAGGACTGGGACGGCTGGAAGACCATCACCGACGAGCTCGGCTCCAAGACCCAGCTCGTGGGCGACGACCTCTTCGTCACCAACGTGGAGCGCCTCCAGCGCGGCATCGCCGGCGGCCAGGCCAACGCCATGCTGGTCAAGGTCAACCAGATCGGCTCCCTGACCGAGACCCTCGACGCCGTCGAGCTCGCCCACCGCAGCGGCTTCCGCAACATGATGAGCCACCGTTCCGGCGAGACCGAGGACACCACGATCGCCGACCTCGCCGTCGCCACCAACTGCGGCCAGATCAAGACCGGCGCGCCGGCCCGCTCAGACCGCGTCGCGAAGTACAACCAGCTCCTCCGGATCGAGGACGAGCTCGGTGAGGCCGCCCGGTACGCCGGCCGCGGCGCGTTCCCGCGCTTCCAGGGCTGATCGGCTCCGTCTCCCGACCGTGCCACGACAGCGGCCGTCCTCCGTGAGGAGGGCGGCCGCTGTCGTCGTGGGGCTAGTGCGCGCAGATGGTGTACGCCGTCACCGACTCGGCATCGGAGTAGAACTGGGCCGCCCAGCGGTCAGGCGACGTCGCGAACAGGCCGGTGGCATTGCTCGGGTAGGTGGCGACCGTCTGCCACCCGATCGCCGAGGTCGGCGTGACGCCGCCGCCGATGGGGGTCTCGCCGGCGAGGCAGATACCGCCGAGTGCGACCTGGACGCTGACGCTGCCGTTCGACGCCACCGGGGACCCGGTGCGGTAGGTCACCGCGGTGAAGCCGGCTCCGGTGGCACCCGTCGGCCCGACGGGGCCGGCGGCGCCGTTCTGGCCCGTGGGTCCGGTGGGCCCGGTGGCGCCGGTGATGCCGGTGGCTCCGGTCGGACCCGTGGCTCCGGTGAGGCCGGTGAGACCCTGGGCGCCGTTGGTTCCGGCGGTTCCGTTGGCGCCGGTCGCGCCGGTGTCGCCGGTCGCTCCGGTCGGGCCGGTGACGCCCTGGGGTCCGGTGGGCCCGGTCGGGCCGATGCTGCCGGTGGCCCCGGTCGGGCCGGTGATGCCCTGGATCCCCTGGGCACCGGTCGTGCCGGTGGCGCCGGTGACGCCGGCCAGGCCCTGGGCTCCGGTGATGCCCTGGATCCCCTGG
>NZ_JASLGR010000047.1 GCF_030150155.1 Nocardioides sp. | reverse complement strand
TCAGCCGGTACATGCGGATGGCAGGACACGACGTGCTGATGGTCAGCGGCACCGACGAGCACGGCACCCCGATCCTGATCGCCGCCGACGAGGCCGGACTGACGCCGCAACAGCTCGCAGACCACAACCACCGGGTGATCGCCCAGGATCTCGCCGGGCTCGGCATCTCCTACGACCTCTACACGCGTACGACGACGCGCAACCACACGGCCGTCGTCCAGGAGCTGTTCACCGGCGTCTTCGAGAACGGCTACTTCCTCGAGCAGACCACCCACGGCGCCATCTCGCCGTCGACCGGTCGTACCCTGCCTGACCGCTATATCGAGGGCACCTGTCCGATCTGCGGCTACGAGAAGGCCCGCGGCGACCAGTGCGACAACTGCGGCAACCAGCTCGACCCCGCCGACCTGAAGAACCCGCGGTCGCGGATCAACGGCGAGACACCGGAGTTCGTCGAGACCCAGCACTTCTTCCTCGACCTGCCGGCCCTGGCCGACGCGCTGACCGCGTGGCTCGACGAGCGCGAGGCGACCGGTCTGTGGCGGCCGAACGTGATCAAGTTCAGCCAGAACATCCTCAAGGAGATCCGCCCGCGGGCGATGACCCGCGACATCGACTGGGGCATCGCGGTACCGCTGGAGGGGTGGCGGGAGAACCCGACGAAGAAGCTCTACGTCTGGTTCGACGCCGTGATCGGCTACCTGTCGGCCTCGATCGAGTGGGCGCGTCGCTCCGGCGACGCCGAGGCCTGGCGTGCCTGGTGGAACGACCCCGCCGCCCTGTCCTACTACTTCATGGGCAAGGACAACATCACCTTCCACAGCCAGATCTGGCCTGCGGAGCTGCTGGCCTACAACGGCAAGGGCGCGCGTGGCGGCAGCGTGCACGAGCTCGGCGAGCTCAACCTGCCCACCGAGGTGGTCTCGAGTGAGTTCCTGACGATGGAGGGCAAGAAGTTCTCCAGCTCGCGCAAGATCGTGATCTACGTGCGCGACCTGCTCGAGCGCTACCAGCCCGACGCGTTCCGCTACTTCGTGGCGGTGGCCGGTCCGGAGTCGCAGGACTCCGACTTCTCCTGGGCCGAGTTCGTCCGGCGTACCAACGACGAGCTGGTCGCCGGCTGGGGCAACCTGGTCAACCGGACCGCGACCCTGATCCACAAGAACTTCGGGGAGATCCCCGCCGCCGGCGAGCTCGGCGAGGCAGAGTCCGCGATCCTGGCCGCTGTGGCGGGTGGGTTCGAGACCGTCGGTGAGCTGATCGGCACGCACCGGCAGAAGGCCGCGATCGGTGAGGCGATGCGTCTGGTCGGCGAGGTCAACAAGTACGTCTCGGACACCGAGCCGTGGAAGCTCGCCAAGGACCCGGCCGACCGCGAGCGGCTCGGCACCGTCCTGCACGTGATGGCCCAGGCGGTGCACGACCTCAACTTGCTGCTCAGTCCGTTCCTGCCGTTCAGCGCCAACGCCATCGACGCCACCTTCGGCGGCCCCGGCACCCTCGCCCCGCTGCCGCGCGTGGACGAGGTCGACGACCTCGACGTGGCGGGCCTCAGCTACCCGGTGATCACCGGCGACTACACCCAGGTCCCGGCCTGGGGCACGCGTCCGGTCGAGGTCGGTGCCGTCGTCGGCAAGCCGACCCCGGTCTTCGTCAAGCTCGACACCGCGATCATCGAGGAAGAGCTCGAGCGCCTGGGCAACTAGCCCGCCGAGATCCGGGTTCACCACCGCCGAGATCCGGCTTAGCCACGAAGGCCCCACCCGCCGGCGGGGCCTTCGTGCATCCGGGGGCAGGCTCACTGCCCGCGGCGACGGGTCACAGTGCGCAGTTGGCGTGTCGAGCCGGGCAGGTAGACGCTCAGGGGAACGGCACAGTCGCTGGGCTGGATGATCCCGCGCCGGTACGGGCCGGGGAGATACCAGACCTGCTGGCCCTCGGGGGTCCATGAGGTCGCCTCGCTCCACCGCAGCCCCGAGCCCAGTCGGAGCGTGACGGCGACCGGGGAGCCGTCCGCCGTGGTCGTGGCGAGTCTGATCCAGCGTGCGTCGGGTGGCCAGAGGGTCGTGGTGAGGCCGCCGGCGAGCCCCTCCCAGACCTGCCAGGGCCGCCGCCTCAGCTCCCTGCGCCAGCGCAGCAGCCGGGTGGCCCCCACGATCGTGTTGAGGAGGCCGAGGGCGCTCACGCAGGGCGGACCGATCAGGGCCAGCTGGGTCAGATCGGAGTGGTTGGCGGCGTCGGTGGTGCGAATCCGGTCGGGACGGTCGGGGTGGTAGAGCACCGCCAGTCCGGTCCCGACCGGGTGGTCCTCGACAGTGGTGCCGCTGACGGTGGCGTCCAGGACGACGCCGTTGACCCGGTAGCGGATCTCGACCCAGGACTGCCCGAACGTGTCGCCCGCGCCGCCGTCGATCACGGTCCCGGGGGTGGTCGTGGCTCCGTCCCTCCAGCGTTCGTCGGAGGCTCGTACGCCGAGGTGGATCGCGAGACTGGCGACGGCGAGGAGTCCGGTGACGGCGCCGGTCAGGGCGACGCGGCGCGCCGAGCGCCGCCACGCCTGGCGGGTCCGATCCGCCTCCCAGGCGGGCCGGCCATCGGTGGGCATCGGGGCGACGTCGCTGGGAAGCACGGCGCCGAAGAGCGGGTCGTCGGAGCTCAGCCCTCGGCGACGTCGGTAGCGCCGCAGTCGCAGGATCAGTACCAGGACGTAGAGCGAGCGACCCAGGACCACGATCCCGACCAGTCCGCACAGCACCATCGGCACGCCCCACGGGACCGGATCGTTCGTGTCGTCCACGGTACGGATCCGGTCCGGGTGTGCCCGGTCGTAGAGCACCGTGACGGTGGTCTGCGGCGCCTGGGCGTGGGCCGGGTCATCGAGCCAGACATCGCGCTCGTACGTCGTCCCGGCGACCTGATAGCGCACGACCAGGTGACCGCTGTCGAAGATGTCCCAGGATCGAGCAGGGACTGAGCGCAGCACGGTCGCGGTCGTGCGCTCACCGGAGGTGGCCAGGGTGCTCGCTCGTGCATTGGTGGCGACGAAGAACGTGACAGCGGCGGCGGTGAGCCCCAGCCCGACCACGACGGCGGCCAGGGTGAGCGCGACGCTCCGACGTGGTGCGGCGCTCTCCGGTCGCTGGTGGGGCACGGCTGCCAGCGTAGGGGCTGGGCGCCCGTGGCGACGTCGACACGGCGACGTGGCGTTCAATGTCGAGCGGGTCAGTCGACTATCGTGGCGGCATGTCGGTCGAATCGCTGCTGCTGCCCTCGCTCGACGGTGCCGAGGTCGTCGTGCCGGCGCCGGGTCAGGGGCCGGGCAACTGGGCCGGCGCGGCCTCGGCGGTGCTCCACGACGGGGTCTTCTGGCTGACCTGGCGCACCCGCCGTCCGCTGGCCGAGGGCCGTGGTGTGACGGTGAGCGTCGCGCGGTCGAGTGACGGTGTGCGGTTCGAGACGGTGGCCGAGGTGCACCGCGACACCTTCGGGTGCGAGTCCCTGGAGCGGCCGGTGCTGGTGCCGCTGCCTGAGGGCGGCTGGCGGCTCTACCTGTCGTGTGCGACCTGGAACTCCAAGCACTGGTGGGTCGACAGCCTCACCGCCGCGACGCCGGCCGAGCTGCCCGACGGCGAGCGTCGGCTGGTGCTGCCGGGTGACGACACGGTCGCGGTCAAGGACCCGGTGATCACGGTGACCGACGGGTCCTGGGAGATGTGGCTGTGCTGCCACCCGCTGACCGAGGTCGGCCAGGAGGACCGGATGACCTCGCGCTACCTGACCAGCGCTGACGGGCTGACCTGGCGCGACCACGGCGAGGTCCTGGCCGGGCGGCCCGGCGCGTGGGATGCGCGCGGTGCCCGGGTGACCACGGTGCTCTCGCGCGAGCCCCTCACCGTCCTGTACGACGGCCGGCCTGACGCTGCCTCGAACTGGCACGAGACCACCGGTGTCGCGATCGCGGGCCCCGACGGCCGCCTGCACGCGCAGCCGGGGGAGCCGGTGCGCAGCGCCTTCTCCGACGGCGCGTTCCGCTACGCCAGCGCGGTCGCGCTGCCCGATGGACGGACCCGATACTACGTCGAGGCGGCCCGCCCCGACGGAGCGCACGACCTGGTCACGGTACTGCGCTGAGCGCTGCCGACCGCTCGCGGAAGGAGCCGCGGCTCTCGGGATCGAGCCAGGCGCCGTAGTCGTCGCCGGTGACCTGGGCGAGCAGGTCGATGTCCTCGGCGAACGCCGGGATCAGGGCCGCTCGGGCCTCGGGTGTCAGTCGCGGCCGGTGGGCGCCGTGCTCGCTGCGCAACAGCGGGTGGAGGCGGGGCTCGGCGGCACGCCACACCTGGGGCGGGGCGAACTGCCCGAGCCAGGCGCCGGTGCGGATCACCGGGCCGACCAGGCGCGGTCGCCAGCCGGGCTCGACGTAGCTGCGGGAGTTGTCGGCCGGGATCGCGTCGACCTTGCCGGTCCTGATGCCGAGGAACCGGGCGGCCTTGTCGACCGCCGCACGGGGCGTGTCGACGAGCTCGCGGTAGCGCAGCACCAGGATCTGGGCGGGGTCGATCCGCTGGTGCAGATCGGCGAGCTGCTCGCCGTACCGGCCGAGGTCGGCGTACCGCCAGAAGGGTGCCCACCCGCGTCGGATCCGCTCGCGTTCGCGGGAGAACGCGGTGAGGAAGTCGGCCTCGGGCTCGAGGCCGTCGCACCACAGGTGCATCCAGTTGGAGTAGGCGCGGTCGATCGGGTCGCGCACCACGGCGATCAGACGGACGTCGGGCAGCTCGGTGGTGATCCGGCGGCGTGCGCCTGGGCTCCACAGGTAGAACGGTGTCGCCTCGCCACGGAGACGCTCGTGGGAGCCGTACGGTCCGTCGTCGTGGGCGAAGATCGCCTGGTAGTCCTCACGACGCCACACCCACTCCTGCTGGGAGTGGGCGTCGCCGGGGCCGACGTACGCCGGCGGGGGCGCGTCCTCGCAGAGCCAGTACTTCGGCTCCTTCGGAGTGCTCATCGCGACGTCGGGGTGCCGCGACAGCGCGGCGTGGAGCGCGGTGGTGCCGGCCTTCGGCGCCCCGATGATCATGAAGTCAGGTGCGGGTCCCTCCATGACGGCAGCATAGAACATAAAGGCGACTAAAATAGTCGATCAATGATCGTGGTGCATCCGTGCAACCGATCGGCGGGCTGCGGACACAATGGGGTATGAGCGCCGAACCGGGACACGTCGACCCGCTGTGGTCGCGCGTCCTCGCCGGGGACGCCGACGCGTTCGGTCTCGTCTTCGACGCCCACAAGGACCGGGTCTACGGCCACGCCGTGCGCCTGGTCGAGGACCCGCATCAGGCCGAGGACGTCACCGCGCTCGCGTTCCTCGAGCTCTGGCGCCGCCGCGACCAGGCACGCGTGGTCTCCGGGACGGTGCTGCCCTGGTTGCTGGTCACGACCACCAACGTGGCACGCAACCAGCGCCGGGCGGCACGGCGCTACCGGCGGTTCCTCGCCGCGCTGCCACGCGCGGCGACCGTGCCGGCGGCCGATGTGGCCAGCGTGATGCTCGACCTCACCCCGGCACTGCGCGAGGCGCTGACGTCGCTGCGCGGACCGGACCTGCACCTGCTGGTGCTGATCGCGATCGAGGACTACGCCGTGGCCGACGCCGCCCAGGCACTCGGGATCAGCGAGGCTGCGGCCAAGAGCCGGATGCATCGAATCCGCCACCGCGTGCGCGACAGCCTCGGCGTCGTGCCCACCGACGACCCGCTCTGGAGGACCCGATGACTCGCACGACGATGGACGAGGGCTTCGCCCGCGGCCTGCGCGACGCACTGGTCGCCCACGCGGCGACGGATGCACGTCCGCGACGACTGCGGTGGTGGCGGTCCTGGGCGGTCGGCGTCGCCGGGGTCGTGGTGGTCGGCGGTGGGGCTGCCGCCGTCGGGTCGGTGCTCTGGTCGCCCCAACCCGGCGCCGACCGTGTCACGGAGCTGGGTCGAACCGTGACGGTGACCCGCACCGGGACCGCGACCGTGGACCTGGGCCCGGCTCCGGCCGGGGCCACGGACGTCGAGCTGGCCTTGACCTGCCTGAGCGCTGGCACGCTGACGTTCAGCGACGGTGCCCTGCTGGTGTGCGACGCCGCCGATGCCGCCCGGGCCGCCGAGGCCGACAGCGACGAGGCCGTGGCGACGTACGCGATGGCGCTGAGGCCCGGGCAGACCTCAACGGTGATCACCGCCAGCAAGCCCACGGTTCGCTGGAGGCTGACCGCGACCTACTCCCAGCACGTGCCGACCTCCTGGGGAACCAACGCCCAGGGGCAGACCTACGGCGTCCCGAATGACCGCGGGATGCCCGACCTCATTCGGGTCCAGGCCAGCAACGGACGCAGTGGCTACGCCTTCGTCCGCGACCTGGACGGTCCAGAGCCGACCAGCCCGGCCCAGGCCCTGGAGTGGCAGCGCCGCGATGCCGGCAAGACTCGCAGCGTGACTGTCTACGAGAGTGACGGTACGACGGTGGTCGGGACCTTGGTGGTGCCGTGATCGCGCCGGGGCTCAGCGGCTCGCACGCCCCAGCAGGTCCAGCGGCACGGCACCCAGGTTCAGCATCCGGGTGTGCCAGGCCTTCAGGTCGAAGTCGGCGCCCGCTGCCGCCCGTGCGCTGTCCCGCATCTCCAGCCAGATCCGCTCGCCGACCTTGTACGACGGCGCCTGGCCGGGCCAGCCGAGGTAGCGGTTGACCTCGAACCGCACCTGGCTCGGGTCCATCCGGGTGTGGGCGAGCATGAACTCGAGCATCAGGTCGGCGTTCCAGCGCTCGCCGACGCGCCAGCCCCACGGGTTGGCCGGCACCGTGAGCCCGAGGTGGGTGCCGATGTCGACCACCACCCGGGCGGCGCGGAAGGCCTGCGAGTCGAGGAACCCCATCCGGTCGCCGGGGTCGGCGAAGTAGCCGAGCTCGTCCATCAGGCGCTCGGCGTACAGCGCCCAGCCCTCGCCGTGGCCCGAGACCCAGCACAGCAGGCGCTGCCAGCGGTTGAGCTCGGCGGCGTTCCAGACCGCCTGGCCGCACTGCAGGTGGTGGCCGGGCACGCCCTCGTGGAAGACGGTGGTCAGCTCACGCCAGGTGGAGAACTTCTCCTGGGAGTCGGTGAAGGAGAACCACATCGTGCCCGGACGGGAGAAGTCCTCGGTCGGCGGCGTGTACCAGGCGCCGCCGTCGTTGGTGGGCGCGACGGTGCAGGTGATCTGGCGGATCTCGGCCGGGATGTCGAAGTGGGTGCCGTGGAAGCTGGTCAGCACCTCGTCGGAGCGGGCCTGCATCCAGGAGCGGAACTCCTCACGGCTGGTCAGGTTCCGCGCCGGGTCGGCGTCGAGCAGGGCGATCGCCGCGTCGACGTCGGTGGAGCCGGTCAGTGCGTGCGCGGCCGAGCCCATCTCGGACTCGATCCGGGCGAGCTCCTCCCAGCCCCAGGCGTACGTCGCCTCCAGGTCGATCGAGGAGCCGAGGAAGTACTGCGATGCCAGCGCGTAGTGCTCGCGGCCGACCCCGTCCTCGACCCGACCGCGGGGGACCATCTCGGTGCGCAGGAAGCCGGCCAGGTCGGCGAAGGCCACCCGGGCCCGTTCCGCTTCACGGGCCAGGTCGGTGCGCAGTGTCTCGGGCAGGTCGGGCGAGGCGGTGCCCAGAGCGGCGAAGTAGTCGCCCGGACGCGCCCAGCCCTCGATCAGCGTCGCGGTCTCGGCGTACTGGCGCACGGCGCTCACCCGGCCGGCGGCGGCCTCGACGTTCAGCGTGCGACGATACTGCTCCAGGGCCAGCGGCACCCCGGCCAGACGCGCGGTGAGGTTCTCGGCGCTCTCCTCGTCCTCGGCGCTCATCAGGTCGAGCACGCCGCGGATCCAGTGCGGCGCGCCGTCGATCACCGACAGCTCGGAGCGGTCCAGCTGTGCGTCGGCCTTCGCCACGGTGAGCCCCAGCCGCTCGACGAAGGCGGCCTGGGCCAGCTCCTCGCGGGCGTCAATCGCGGTCAGCTCGCCGACCTCTCGCAGTGCCTCGCGCGCCAGCGCATCACGCTCGTCCCAGCCCTCGGGGGAGAGGTCCGGGAGCTCGTGGTCGTGCCCGGGGACCCCGATCGCGGTGGCCTCCAGCGGATTCAGTACGACGGACTCGGCGAGGTAACGGTCGCTGCGGGCATCGATCTGGCGGGTCATGGCGTCAGCCTAACCGGCTGGTCCGGGGCGGCTTCTGGCCTGCTCCTGACCGCAGCGAGCCTCCGGCCCGGCGCGTACTGCGCGGGGCCGGAGGCTCGTCGGTGCTGCGTGGTGAACCCGGAGTTCGGCGGTGGTGAACCCGGATTTCGGCGGTGGTGAACCCGGAATTCGGCGGTGGTGAACCCGGAATTCGGCGGTGGTGAACCCGGAACTCGGTCAGGGGAGGGTGGACGTGCGCCAGGTCGCCGGGAGCGTGCGCCGCACGCCCCGGGCCGGGTTGTTCCACTCCGCCCGCTTCGGCTTCGGGGCCGGAGCGCCGCCACCCAGCGAGGCGAAGACGGCCACGATGGCCGCCACCTCCTCGGGGGTCGCGTCGGCGTTGATCACCTTCAGCAGCGGGGCGGCCGGGGCCTGCTCCGCTGCGGTGTCGGATGCTGCGTCAGTCATGAGTGTCTCCGAGCTGATCAGAGCGGGATGTTGCCGTGCTTCTTGGGCGGCAGCGAGTCGCGCTTGGTCTTGAGCAGGCGCAGGGCCTTGACCACCTCGGCGCGGGTCTCCCGCGGGAAGATGACGGCGTCGACGTAGCCACGCTCGGCGGCGATGTACGGGTTGACCAGGGTGGTCTCGTACTCCTCGATCAGCTCGGCGCGCTTGGCCTCGACCTGCTCGGTGGTGGCACCGGAGTCGGCCAGGTCCTTGAGCTCGCGACGGTGCACGATGTTGGCCGCGCCCTGGGCACCCATGACGGCGTACTGGCCGGTGGGCCACGACAGGTTGATGTCGGCACCGAGATGCTTGGAGCCCATCACGTCGTAGGCGCCGCCGTAGGCCTTGCGGGTGACGACGGTGACCATCGGGACGGTGGCCTCGGCGTAGGCGTAGATCAGCTTCGCGCCGCGGCGGATGATGCCCTGCCACTCCTGGTCGGTGCCGGGCAGGAAGCCGGGCACGTCGACCAGGGTCAGCACCGGGATGTTGAAGGCGTCGCAGGTCCGCACGAAGCGGGCGGCCTTCTCCGAGGCGTCGATGTCCAGGGTGCCGGCGAACTGCATCGGCTGGTTGGCCACGACGCCGACCGAACGGCCCTCGACCCGGCCGAAGCCGACGATGATGTTCGGGGCGAAGAGCGGGTGGACCTCGGTGAACTCGCCGTCGTCGAGCACGGTCGAGATGACGTCGTGCATGTCGTAGGGCTGGTTCGGGGAGTCCGGGATGAGGGTGTCGAGGGCGATGTCGTCCTCGTTGGGCTCCAGGTCGGCGATCTCGTCGTACGCCGGCGCCTCGTCCAGGTTGTTCGAGGGCAGGAAGGAGAGCAGCGCCTTGGTGTACTCGATGGCGTCCTCCTCGTCGGTCGCCATGTAGTGCGAGTTGCCCGACTTGGTGTTGTGCGTGCGCGCACCACCGAGCTCCTCCATCGTGACGTCCTCACCGGTGACGGTCTTGATCACGTCGGGGCCGGTGATGAACATGCCCGAGGTGCCGTCGACCATGATCGTGAAGTCGGTGACGGCGGGGGAGTAGACGTGACCACCGGCGCAGTTGCCCATGATCAGGCTGATCTGCGGGATCACGCCCGAGGCGCGGACGTTGCGGCGGAAGATCTCGCCGTACAGGCCCAGGGAGACGACGCCCTCCTGGATCCGGGCGCCGGCGCCCTCGTTGATGCCGACGATCGGCGAGCCGGTCTTGAGCGCCAGGTCCATGACCTTGACGATCTTCTCGCCGTAGACCTCGCCCAGCGAGCCGCCGAAGACGGTGAAGTCCTGGGAGAACACGCAGACCTGGCGACCGTCGACGGTGCCGTAGCCCGTGATCACGCCGTCGCCGTAGGGGCGGTTCTTCTCCAGACCGAAGTCCTGGGAGCGGTGACGCGCCAGCTCGTCGAGCTCGACGAAGCTGCCCTCGTCGAAGAGCATCTCGATCCGCTCGCGGGCGGTCTTGCGGCCCTTGGCGTGCTGCTTCTCCTGGGCCTTCGCGGCGGGCTTGGTTACTGCCTCGTCGATGCGACGCTCCAGATCCGCCAGCTTTCCGGCAGTCGTGTGGAGGTTGATCGCCGACTCTTCGGGCGCTGTCAGGTTCTCGGCACTCACAAGGTGGCACCCTACTGTCTGTGAGTTCACCTGCGCCGCTCGATCCTGTGACCCTTCTCACAGGAGACGATGATTGGGTCGTCGAAGTCCTCTCCGAGACGCCCTCCACGAATGCCGTCCTGGCCGATTGCGCCCGCGAGGGCGCCCCGGAGGGGCTGGTGATCGCGACCGAGCACCAGACCGCCGGACGCGGCCGTCTTGACCGTGTCTGGAGCACGCCGCGGTACTCGGCCCTGACCTTCTCGGTGCTGCTGCGACCGCGCGATCTGGCGATCACGCGCTGGACCTGGCTGCCGCTGTTGGCCGGCCTGGCGGTCACCTCCGCACTGCGCGAGATGGGCTTCGACGCGGGCGTGAAATGGCCCAACGACGTCTTGCTCAGTAGGACTGGCCCGGCTGAGGGCACCCGCTCGGAGGCGAAGGTCTGCGGGATCCTGGTCGAGCGGGTGGAGACCCCCGACGGTCCGGCCGCGGTGATCGGGATCGGACTCAACACCTCGATCGAGGCCGCCGACCTGCCGGTGGAGACCGCGACCTCGCTGACCATCGAGTCGGGGGCACCGGTGGACCGCACCCAGGTGCTGATCACGGTGCTGCGCTCGCTTTTCGCGCACTACGCGGACTGGCTCGCCGACCCCGAGCAGGTGGCCTCGACGTACGGTTCGGTCAGTGTCACCCTCGGTCGTTCGGTCAGGGCCGAGCTGCCGGGTGGCGACATGCTCCTCGGCACCGCCGTGGCGGTGGACTCCTCGGGCTGTCTGGTGATCTCGACCGAGACCGGTCCGGTCACCGTGGCTGCCGGTGACGTCGTGCACCTGCGGGCCGTCTGAGAGTGGGATGATGCCGCCCGTGCCCGATTCCGAAGCCCCCCGTTTCACCTCGGCCGAGGTCGCCTCGATCACGGGGATCTCCGAGGACCGCTCCAAGCGGCTGTGGCGCGCCCTGGGGTTCGCCGACGCCGGCGGCGAGGCGATCTACAGCGAGGCCGACATCGAGGCGCTGCGCACCGTGGAGAAGGTGCTCGAGACCGGTGTCGTCGACTTCGACATGGCGATCAACCTGACCCGGGGCCTGGGCCTGTCGATGGCCCGGCTGGCCGAGTGGGAGGTCTCGGCGCTGGCCCACCAGTTCGACGGGCACGGTGAGGAGGACGGCACCGCGACCGCCCCGCGGGCCGCGGCAGAGACGTTCTCCACCTCGTTCAACCCGTCCTTCGAGCGGCTGATGATCTACGCCTGGCGGCGCCACATGGCCAACGCGATGGGGCGTCTGGACACCGCCGACGAGGCCAACACCATCCAGGTCACCGTCGGGTTCGCCGACATCGTCTCCTTCACCGCGCTGTCCAACACGCTCTCGGAGGAGAAGATCGGCGACCTGGTCGAGCTCTTCGAGTCCCGCTGCGCCGACGTCGTGGCGTTGCAGAAGGGGCGCGTGATCAAGTCCCTGGGGGACTCGGTGCTGTTCATCAACGAGGACCCGATCCGGGCGCTGGACACCGGCGAGGGGATCATCAACGTGATCGGCCGGGACCCGCGGATGCCCGATGTCAGGGTCGGGATCGCGACCGGCTCGGTGGTGCTGCGGATGGGCGACGTCTTCGGCCCGCCGGTGAACATGGCGGCCCGGCTGACCGCTGTCGCCCGCCGCAACCGGATCATCATCGACGAGGCCACCGCCGGGCAGCTGCCGCCGGACCTGTTCGAGACCCGACGGCTCCCGGCTCGGCCGGTGCGCGGCTTCGGCGTCCTCGAGCCCGTCGCCGTGATGCGGCACTGACAGGCACGTCCACAGGGTCTGCACAGCGGATGGCATGAAGATGCCATTGGCCCTAACCTGCAAACGGTCGATTAACGCGTCCGTGCGCCTTTACTGTTGCGACCGTGATTGAGGTTCAGGACGTTCGGGTCGATCCGGACAATCGCCGCGCCTGGCGCAACGACGAAGAGGTCACGCTGTCGCGCAAGGAGTTCGACCTCGTCTACAAGCTGATCTCCAACGCCGGCCTGATCGTCAGCCGCGCGGACCTGATGCGCGACGTGTGGAACACCGAGTTCTTCACCTCCTCCAAGACCATCGACGTCCACCTCGGCTGGGTGCGCCGCAAGCTCGGCGACGACACCCGGCGCCCCAGCCTGATCACCACCATCCGGGGCAAGGGCCTGCGCTTCGAGAAGAGCCCGCTGATCCGGTGACCCCGCACGGTTCGGTGGGGCGGGCCGGCACCGATAGGCTGTCAGCGTGGCTGAGCTCGCACCGACCCTTGCTGTGATCGGAGGCGGGCAGCTGGCCCGCATGATGGCGCAACCCGCCATCGCTCTCGGACTCCCGCTCCGGCTCCTGGCCGAGGCCGAAGGGGTCTCGGCAGCGCAGGTGATCCCGGACCAGATCGTGGGCGACTACCGCGACCTGGAGACGCTGCGACGGGTCACCGCCGGCTGTGCTGCGGTCACGTTCGACCACGAGCATGTCCCCACCGAGCACCTCGCCGCACTGGAGGCCGACGGTGTCGCCGTACGGCCTGGGCCGCAGGCGCTCGTCTACGCCCAGGACAAGGGCCGGATGCGTGCCCGGCTGGCCGAGCTCGGTGCGCCGTGCCCGCGCAACGCGATCGTCACCGACGCGGCGGCCGTGGTCGACTTCGGCTTCCCGTGCGTGCTCAAGACGACCCGCGGCGGCTACGACGGCAAGGGCGTCTGGGTGGTGCGCTCCGAGGCCGACCTGGCCGAGCCGTTCGCCGTCGCCGAGGCGGCCGGCGTCGAGGTGCTGGCCGAGGAGCTGGTGCCGTTCCGTCGCGAGCTCTCCGCCCTCGTCGCCCGCTCGGCCAGCGGTCAGGCCGCCGGCTACCCGGTCGTGCAGACCACGCAGCGTGACGGCATCTGCCACGAGGTGATCGCCCCGGCGCCCGACCTCGACCCCGAGCTGGCCGCGCAGGCGCAGACCCTCGCGCTCCGGATCGCCGGTGAGCTCGGTGTGGTCGGCATCCTCGCCGTCGAGCTCTTCGAGGTCGTCGACGAGTACGGCACCACCCAGATCCTGGTCAACGAGCTGGCGATGCGTCCGCACAACACCGGGCACTGGACCCAGGACGGTGCCGAGACCTCGCAGTTCGAGAACCACCTCCGGGCCGTGATGGACCTGCCGCTGGGCTCGCCCACGCCGCGGGCACCGTGGACCGTGATGGTCAACATCCTCGGCGGCGAGGCTGCCGCCAGCGGTGAGGTCGGTCGGCTGTACGACGGCTTCCCGCACGCTCTGGCCCGTGACCCGCACCTGCGTGTGCACCTCTACGGCAAGGAGCTGCGCCCCGGACGCAAGGTCGGCCACGTCAACGCCTACGGCGACGACCTGGAGACCTGCCTGGAGCGCGCCCGCCATGCCGCCGCCTGGTTCGCCGGCGATCTCGGCAACGACTCTGAGTGACCTGAGGAGACTGCAGACATGACCGAGAAGACTGTTGCCCGCGTCGGCATCGTGATGGGGTCGGACTCCGACTGGCCCGTGATGAAGGCCGCCGCCGAGGCGCTCACCGAGTTCGGCATCACCTGGGAGGCCGACGTGGTCTCGGCCCACCGGATGCCCGAGGAGATGATCGCCTGGGGCAAGAGCGCCCACGAGCGCGGTCTGTCGGTGATCATCGCCGGCGCCGGCGGTGCCGCGCACCTGCCGGGCATGCTCGCCTCGGTCACGCCGCTGCCCGTGATCGGCGTCCCGGTCCCGCTGAAGTACCTCGACGGGATGGACTCGCTGCTCTCCATCGTGCAGATGCCGGCCGGCGTCCCGGTCGCCACCGTCTCGATCGGCAACGCCCGCAACGCGGGCCTGCTCGCGGCCCGGATCCTTGCCGTGGGCGATGCCGACCTGGCCGCCCGGGTGCTCGACTTCCAGGCCGACCTCAAGGCCGTCGCCCAGGCGAAGGGTGCCGTCGTCCGCGACGCTCAGCTCTGAGCAGCCCGGGCGCGCTGGAACCAGACCTTGCTCGGGCAGGTGTCCATCACCATCGGCACACCCGCGGCACGGGTGCGCTCGAAGGCCTCCTCGTCGAGCACGCCCATCTGGAACCAGACGCCCTTCGCGCCGACGGCGACCGCCTCGTCTGCGAACTGACCGGCCGCCTCGGAGCGCCGGAAGACGTCGACGACGTCGATCGGGAACGGCACGTCGGCCAGGCTCGCGTAGGCCTTCTCGCCCAGCACCTCGCCGATCTCGGCGGCACGGGGGTGGATCGGCACGATCCGCTTGCCGTGCTCCTGGAGCTCGGCGGCGATGCTGTACGCCGTCCGGTACGGGTCACCCGACAGGCCCACGATCGCCCAGGTCTCGGTGTCGTCGAGCAGGTGGTCGATGGTGGCAGGGTCGAGCCAGGCGGGCGTGTCGTTCATGGCTCCATCGTGCCACCCGGCCGGTGGGGCGCTCCGTGTCCGACGTACGGGCGAACCTTGTGGGTACAAGGTCCCAAAGGCGGCTCGGAGGCAGGACGGTGGGGTCGGGACCGTCCTACGGTGAGGCGCGGGTTCGAGGGAGCCCCGGTGACTTCTCTGGAGGGAATACCTTGTCGATCCGAACCCGTCTCGTCTCTGTGGTGGCAGCCGGTGCGCTGACCGCCGGTGGCCTGGCCTTCGCGCCCGCGCCGGCCCACGCCGCGACCACCGCGCCGACCGCGACGTACACCTGCACCGGCACGTCGGGGCTGAAGAGCATCAGCCTTCCGCTGACCGTCACGTTGCAGTCGCTCACCGACGGTCTGACGACGGGTACGCCGCTCCAGCCGGTGCTCAACTCGCTGGTCGGTCAGGTCGGCAGTGTCCTGACCCAGCTGCTCGACGTGGTCAACGGCCTGCTGCACACGGCCCTCGACCCGCTGCTCAACATCATCAACCAGCTGCTCGGCACCGCGTTCGGCTCCTCGACCTCGCTGACCGCGCAGGTCGCCGACGTCGAGTTCGACCTGGTCAACAGCCTCGGCACGACGGTCTCCTCGCTCGGCGGGAGCCTGTCGCAGACCTTCACCCTGGGCGACCTCAGCACGCTGGGGCAGAGCAACCCGCTCAACCTGGTGCTGGGCAACCTCACCGGTGGTCTGACCGCGCCGAGCGACGGCACCTACTCGGTGACCGCGCCGTCCGCGTTCGACCTGAAGTTCCTCAGCTCGGCCGTCGGCAGTGCCGTCACCACCCTGGGCTGCACGATCTCGACCGTCGGCGGTGCCACCGCCACGGTGGTCGACCACAACCGCATCGTCCTGGCCGGCGGTGTGGTGTCGAAGACGCCGACCAAGACCGGCACGACCGGCCCGAAGACGGCCCCGGCCCTCAACCCCTGCACGGCTGCGCTGCCGAAGGTCGGCACCAAGAAGACGACGCTGAAGCTCGCCCTCGCCAAGAAGAAGGTCAAGGCGCGGGCGCACGCCAAGCTCACCATCTCCGGCACCTACAAGGCCGGAGGCAAGAAGAAGGCCAAGGGCGCCGTCCTGGTCTGCGACGGCACCAAGGCGCTGGGCTACACCACGCTCAAGGGCAAGCTCAAGGTCGCGCTGCCGAAGCTGGCCGTGGGCAAGCACCGCCTGCTGGTCCGCTTCCTCGGCGGCGGCAAGGCCAAGCCCGCCAGCAAGCGGATCACCCTCACTGTGAAGCGCTGACCTCGGCGAGGGCTCGCCGGAGCCGGTTGGCGACAGCCTCGACTCCACCACCTGATCGCATCACGATCACGGTGGTGGAGTCGTCGTCGTTCGTGGGCTGCTCCAGCACGATGTCGATGGCGTGGTCGAAGCCGCGCCGCGTCTCGCCGGCGGTCTCGGCCTCGCCGCGCAGCCAGCGGCGCAGGACGTGGTTGTGGGCGGTGACGATGGCGGCCGCCATCAGCTCGGCGCGCAGTGGGCCGTCGGTCTCGTCGGCCCACCAGCGTGCCAGGAAGCGGGTGAAGAGGCGCTGGTACTGGCGCAGGCCGGCCACCTCGCGGGCCTGGAGCGCGGGCACCGACCGGGTCAGCCGGTAGCGCGTGCGTGCCCGCGCGCCCTCGGCCAGGTAGTGCTGGAGGACGAGTCGGGCGGCCTCGGCGACGGCGAGGCCGCGGGTCTCGGGATCGGCGGTGGACAGCCGTTCCTCGATCCGTGCCAGCAGGGCGTCGTGCTCGGGGAAGATCGCGTCCTCCTTGCTGCCGAAGTTGCGGAAGAAGGTGGACCGGCCCACGCCTGCGCGCTGGGCAATCTCGTCGACGGTGGTGTTCTCGAAGCCCTGCTCGGCGAAGAGGTCGAACGCCGCGGCGACCAGGCGGTCCCGGGTGGAGGTCTGCTCGGGGGAGGAGGACGCGTCGGTGGGCACGGCTTGAACCTAGTTCATGGGACGGAGTACCGTAAACATGGAATTGAGTTTCATTCGTGAGCAGCGTACGGAAGAGGAGAAGCGCGTGACGAGCATTCAGCGCGTAGGTGTCATCGGCGGTGGCCTGATGGGCTCGGGCATCGCCGAGGTCTGTGCCCGCGCGGGCAAGGACGTCATCGTGGTGGAGTCCAGCCCGGCGGCCGTCGAGGCGGCCACGAAGCGGCTGACCGCCTCGCTGGAGAAGGCTGAGCAGCGCGGCAAGATCGACTCCGCCGCCGACGTACTGGCACGGATCCGGGTTGTCGAGGACCTGACCGCCGTCGCCGACCGCGATCTCGTGGTCGAGGCGATCGTCGAGGACGAGGCCGCCAAGACCGAGCTGTTCAAGAAGCTCGACGAGATCGTGACCAGCCCCGACGCGCTGCTGGCCTCGAATACCTCCTCGATCCCGATCATGAAGCTGGCCGTCGTCACCAAGCGACCCACGCACGTGCTCGGCATCCACTTCTTCAACCCGGTGCCAGTGCTCAAGCTCGTCGAGCTGGTGCCCTCGCTGCTCACCGACCCCGCGTCGGTCGAGCTCGCCCGCTCCTTCGTCCAGGACGACCTGGGCAAGAGCGCGATCGACTGCCAGGACCGCGCCGGCTTCGTGGTCAACGCGCTGCTGATCCCCTTCATCCTCTCCGCGATCCGGATGTACGAGTCCGGCTTCGCCTCGGCCGAGGACATCGACCAGGGCCTGGTGCTCGGCGCCGCCCACCCGCAGGGACCGCTCGCGCTGGCCGACCTGATCGGTCTGGATACCACCAAGGCCGTCGCGGAGTCGCTGTACGAGGAGTTCAAGGAGCCGCTCTACTCCGCCCCGCCGCTGCTCAACCGGATGGTCGACGCCGGCCTGCTCGGCCGCAAGACCGGCCGCGGCTTCTACACCTACTGAGATCGGAACCCTGCATGTCTGAGCAGCACCCCATGTTCGCCCTCTCCGAGGAGCAGGTCGAGATCCGACGTGCCATCCGGGAGATCGTCGAGGCCAAGATCGCCCCGGCCGCCGCCGCCGTCGACGAGGAGGCCCGCTACCCCCAGGAGGCACACGACGCCCTGCTGGCCACCGACTTCTACGCCCCCCACGTCCCCGAGGCGTACGGCGGCGTCGGCGCCGATGCACTGGCGACCGTCCTGGTGATCGAGGAGATCGCGCGCGCTGACGTGTCGGCCTCGCTGATCCCTGCGGTCAACAAGCTCGGCTCGCTGCCGGTGATGATCGGCGGCTCCGAGGAGCTCAAGGCGACGTACCTCGGCAAGCTGGCCGCGGGGGAGGGCGGGTTCTCCTACTGTCTGTCCGAGCCCGAGGCGGGCTCGGACGCCGTCAACCAGAAGACCACCGCCGTGCGCGACGGCGACGAGTGGGTGCTCAACGGCACCAAGCGCTGGATCACCAACGCCGGCGTCTCGGAGTTCTACACCGTGCTCGCCACCACCGACCCGACCAAGCGGTCCAAGGGCATCAGTGCCTTCGTGGTGGAGAAGTCCGACCCCGGGGTGAGCTTCGGTGCCCCGGAGAAGAAGCTCGGGATCAAGGGCTCGCCGACGCGCGAGGTCTACTTCGACAACGTCCGCATCCCTGCCAACCGGCTGATCGGTGAGGAGGGCCGCGGGTTCGAGTACGCGATGAAGACCCTCGACCACACCCGGATCACCATCGCCGCGCAGGCGGTCGGCGTGGCCCAGGGCGCTCTGGACTACGCGCTGGGCTACATCAAGGAGCGCAAGCAGTTCGGCAAGGCGATCGCGGAGTTCCAGGGCATCGAGTTCATGGTCGCCGACATGGGCATGAGGATCGAGGCGGCTCGTCAGTTGACGTACGCCGCCGCGGGCCGCTCCGAGCGCGGCGACGCCGACCTGACCTTCTTCGGTGCTGCCGCCAAGGCGTTCGCCTCTGATGTTGCGATGGAGGTCACCACCAACGCGGTCCAGTTGCTGGGTGGCTATGGCTTCACCCGCGACTACCCGGTCGAGCGGATGATGCGCGACGCCAAGATCACCCAGATCTACGAGGGCACCAACCAGGTGCAGCGGATCGTGATGGCGCGCCAGTTGCTGGCGGGGGTGCAGTCGACCCTCTGACCTGCGCAGATAAGGCACTTAAGGGGGGCGGATGACGTTTTTCGTCATCCGGCCCCCTTTGTGTGTGGAGCGAAACGGCACCAGACGGCACAGGTTGAAGCGCCCCAGGTTCTTCGCCGGTCCCATACGGGGTGCGGCTCTCGGTTGAGAGTCGCGAAGTGGGCCTGCTAGAACTCCACGGGAGTCATCATCCCAAGGGTCGAGTGACGGCGTCTGTGGGACTGCCCGGAGTTCGGTTGACACCTTGACCTGACCGGGGGGGGGGCAGTCCCTTGTTCCGGATGTCCAAGACCGATCTACGAGCGAGGCCGATGTTCCACCGCAAGCGCGAATCCATCGAGGCGCACCAGACCATCGTGTTCGCCGCGCTCGCGATCGCACGTCACCTTCAGCAGGTCACCGGCGTCAGCATCAAGAAACTCGTCACCACCCTGCGGCCGCTGCGCGAGATCACCCTCAGCGTCGCTGGGCAGACCATCACCGCTGCCCCCAAGACTCCCGCCGAGGTCTGCCGCCCTACTCGACCAACTGGGTCACTAAATCTGTGCAACTCAGGCCCAAACGTGGCATCTGTGACTGACCGATCTAACGCAGAAGCGGGCCCGCCTGATCCTGGGGTCTACACATGGTCACCCCGGGATCAGGCGGGCCTCAAGTTTGAAGAACCGGGCTACTTCTCGATGCCGGTGAGCATGTCGCTCACCAAACCGCAGCCCGCAAGGCTGGCACCTGATGCGAACCAGGTGTCATCCTCAAGCGCTGTAACGAGATAGGTCTGACCCCCTGCATCGACCCAGATAGGAGCGCCGGCCCGCCGGCCGAAGGGCTCCTCACTGACGGCGTCGACCTTCGGGTCAAGCTGCTGGACAGCTTCGAGGACCGTCTTGGCTCCGCCAGTCGTCTCCTCCGGGTCCCGATCGACCTTGAGCTCGGGCGCAGATCCCGCCGGGCACCCAGAAACCGGGCTCGTGCTGGTGGGCGCTAGGCTGCTGATGGCGTCAGGAACG
Source organism: Nocardioides sp. (assembly GCF_030150155.1). Taxonomy (GTDB): domain Bacteria; phylum Actinomycetota; class Actinomycetes; order Propionibacteriales; family Nocardioidaceae; genus Nocardioides. The sequence goes on along the minus strand of NZ_JASLGR010000047.1, from coordinate 47,984 downwards.
ACATGGTCCTGGCCCCCGGCGTCCGTCGCCGCGTTCGCAGACTGGATCGCCCAGCCTGCGACCGCGGCGACCGCGATTCCGGCACTGACGGCAGCGAAGCGGTTGCGTTTGGTGTTGGTGTTCATTCCGGCCTCCTCGGGCTCAGACGTCGTAGCAGGCGTAGAGAGCGGAGTAGACACGGAGCCGTTCCTCGGCGGAGTATCCACGCTTCCCGTTGGAGAAGTTCACGTGATACCACCAGCGGTTGACCCCGTCGACGACCGTGCCGGTGCGGTAGTAGGACATGCAGTTGTCCTGGCCGAGGTAGCCCTGGCCTACCAGTGTGGACGACGTGTACGGGCCGGTGCGGATCTTCACGTTGTTCTTGGCGTAGGTACCGATGTAGCCGGCCGTAGCAGGGACCGCCGTGGCCGCCAGCATCGCTCCGGTAACCACGGGCACGCCTAGCGCCGCAACCAGTGCGGCCCTCTTTCCTTGCCACTCTTTCCCAAGACGAAGCAAGACTCTTTCCCCTCGTAGGTGGTTGAGCCTCCACCGTCTCCGGGGAACACCCCACTGTCAGCCACTTCGCAGAATGAGCGATCCTTCAAATGGAAAGTTGTTACGAACGTGACAACTTGTCTCGGGCCAGGGGGGACAGACGAGTCGGCAAGGGTTCGCATCCAGTTCGCAGCCGACGATTGGGTCTGCTGCACGATCAGGTGACAGGTTGGTTCATGCAGCCCGAGTGGCCGGCGCGGTCATGATGGTCTCGTACTCAACAGGCGTCAATCGACCGAGTCGGTCGCGGCGTCGGCGTCGGTGGTAGGTCCTTTCGATTCAGGTCGCGATGGCGATTCGAAGGTATTCTCGGGTGCGCCAGGGCTGCCGGTTCAAGATGTTCTTCTGGAGCAATGAGAAGAAGTTCTCCGTCGCCGCGTTGTTACCTGCTGCGCCGACTCTGCCCATCCAGCCAGCGACGACGCCCCGCCTGGCGACGGCGTTGATTAGTGCCTCAACCGCAAGCCGGGACTGCATCCGGTCACTGATCGAGTAGCCCATGGTCCGGTTCGGGAACATGTCCTTGAAGGCGCACGGGTGGAGCTTGCCTTACCTTCTTCGGTACCGCCGCCAAGGCGTTCGCCTCCGACGTCGCGATGGAGGTCACCACCAACGCCGTCCAGCTGCTCGGTGGCTACGGCTTCACCTGCGACTACCCGGTCGAGCGGATGATGCGCGACGCGAAGATCACCCAGATCTACGAGGGCACCAACCAGGTGCAGCGGATCGTGATGGCGCGCCAGCTGCTGGCCGGCATCCAGTCGGAGATCTAGTGGCTCGTGTGAGAAGTTGTTGGTCGGTTCGCGCACTCGGGGCACGCACCTCGCTGCGTTGTCGAACACTCGACGGGCCTGCGGCCCGCCTTCGGTCCTCCGCCTTGCGAGGCACGCACCCCGAGCACGCCAACCGTCCCAAAACTTCGAACACGAGCCACTAGACTCCCGCACACGTCGGCGCAAGGGGGAGCCAGTGGTCCGGTTCGGACGCGTTGAGTTCTGGCCCTCCGGTGGGCGGGAGGATCGGCCGTGGGCCGATGCTCCCGCCACCGATGCGCTGGTGCGGTCGGCCTGCCGGGTCGCTGCTGCCTACTCCGAGGCCCTGGCCGACGAGAACCTCGAGGGTCCGCAGCGGAGCCTGCGGTTCTTCTCCCATCCGCATGAGGCCGACGAGGTCCAGCTCCAGGTCGACACGGACAAGCCCACCGACTGGGAGTCGGGCACCGTCTTCGTCCCGGAGGCCGTGGTCGGCCTCTCCGCGGGTGAGCGGGGGCGACTGGTCCTGGACCTGATCCACGACGCCGTCGTCCAGCTGGCGCCCCACCGTGGCTGGCCGCTGGAGGCGATCGAGCGGGTCCGTGCCCGCGTCCTCGCCCAGGACCTGGAGTTCCGGTGGGCCTCGTCGTGGAAGACGAGCCCGGACCGGTCGATGACCGCCCGGGCCGTCTACCGGGTCGACGACGACGGCTGGGGGCGGGTGGCGATCGAGGTCCGCGACCGTACGTCGGAGGTGCTGATCGCGCGGTCGGCGCCCGCGCTCGCCTACAACGCCTTGGTCAACTTCCGGGCGAGTGCGAAGACACTGCGCTGGACGAAGCGGACGGTTCACCTCGTGCCGAGGGTCGGATCGCCGCACGGAGGCGTCGTGGTCACTCTTGATCCGGATCGCGGTGAGATCCATCAGGAGTGGTCGGGCGCTCACAACCATGAGTCGACCCCCGGTGTCGCTGTGCCGGCCATCGTGCGGGCGGCATACGGCTCGGATCGCATGGACGCGACACCGGGTGTCGGTCTGGTAATGGGGTTCGGCCTCGGGGTCCGGGGGAGCCGCCTCATCTGGGACTCTGACGTCGACCTCACCGAGGCCATCGAACTCGCACTCTTCGACCGGATCGGCGCGGGGGAGGCCGGCGTGAGTGAGTGGCTCGACGGACTCCCCGTCGAGATCTGGCTCGAGTACGACCTCCCCGAGCACCTGGACCTGTGCGGCGGAGCCTTCGGCATCCGGTTGCGGCGGACGGCGCGATGCCTGAGCGTCACGGTCCTGCGGGACGGTTCCTGGATCGGCGCTCCGACGCTCACCGGCGAGGCGGTCGAGCGGGAGGTCTCCGACCTGGTGGAGCAGGTGATGGCCGCCGTGGCGGCTCGTGCTGAGAAGGGACCTGTTGCCAAACGCAAATAGAACCTGTTCTATTTGCGAGGTGACCCCCACCCTCACCGCGCCGTTCGGGATCGAGTTCGGCTTCTCGCGAACCGTCGGGCCGCAGCTGGCGGTCTTCTTCGGTCAGCTTCGGGCCGGGCGCCTGGTCGGGGCGCTCACCGCTGACGGGGCGGTGCTGTGCCCACCGCACGAGTTCGACCCCGAGACCGCCGCACCCACCCACGGGCTGGTGCCGGTCAGCGACCACGGTGTCGTGGAGTCCTGGACCTGGGTCGACTCGCGGCCCGGGGACCCGGTGCCCGGGGGCGGCTTCGCCTGGGCGTTGATCGCCCTCGACGGCACCCGTGGTGCGCTGTTCCATGCCCTGGACACCGGCGGCGACCCCGCCGCGATCACCGTCGGGATGCGGGTGCAGGCACGGTGGCGCGAGGAGCGGGTCGGCTCGATGACCGACATCGTCGCCTTCGTCCCCGAGCACAGCGCCAGCACGGTCCAGGGGAGTGCTGATGCCACCGCCGGGCCGGTCGACACCCTCGAGTTGCCGTTCAAGATGGAGTACACCTACGTCGCCGGGGTGGGGCGCTCCGTGGCCCTGCGTGGCCTGGCCGACGGCCTGATCCTGGCCCGCACCTGCCCGGTCTGCGAGCAGGTCTACGCCCCGCCACCCGACCACTGCGCCCGCTGCCTGGTCGAGCTCGGCGAGCCGTTCGAGCTGCCCGGCACCGGGGTGATCGACACCTTCTGCGTGGTGAACTTCCCGTTTCCCGGTCAGGTGCACACGCCGCCGTACGTCGTCGCGCAGATCCGCCTCGACGGGGCCGCCAACCGCCTGATGCACCGGATCTGGGAGATCGACCCTGCCGACGTGCGGATCGGGCTGCCGGTCGAGCCGGTCTGGGTGCCCGACGCCGAGCGCACCCCGTCGTTGGGCAGCATCGCCCACTTCCGTCCGGTGTCTCCGGTGCGTCCGGTGGGAGGTGACGTCGATGCGTGAGGTCGGCATCGTCTCCTTCGCCCAGTCCGACTGCCGGGTCAACCGCCAGCACGACATGGCCGAGATCCTCGCCCCGGTGATCCGCGACGCCCTGGCGAGCGCCCGGATCGAACGCTCCGACGTGGACTTCTTCGTCTCGGGCTCCCACGACTTCCACGAGGGTCGGACGTTCTCCTACATCGAGTCCCTCGACGCCGTCGGCGCCTGGCCGCCGATCTCGGAGTCCCACGTCGAGATGGACGCCGCCTGGGCCCTGTACGAGGCCTGGGCCTGGCTCCAGCTCGGCCACGGCGACATCGCCCTGGTCTACGGGATCGGGCGGGGCACGCTGCCCGTCGACCTGGACCAGGTCGCCCCATCCATGCTCGACCCCTACTTCCTCACCCCGCTGCGCCCGCACCGCCATGCCCTGGCCGGACTCCAGGCCCGCGCCCTGCTGAACGCGGGGATCCTCAGCGAGGAGCACAGCGCCGCCACGGTGGCGCGCTGCCTGGCTGCGGCCCAGCACAACCCGCACGCCCTGCGCAGCGGCGAGCACCGGGTCGCGGACCTGCTCGCCCAGCCGTACGTCGCCAGCCCGCTGCGCGACCTCGACATCGCCCCGGTCGGGGACGCCGCCGCGGTGATGATCCTCGCCGCCGGGGACCGGGCCCGCGCCCTGAGCGAGGCCCCGGTCTGGATCCGGGCGATCGACCACCGGCTCGACACGCACTACCCGGGCAACCGCGACCTGACCACCTCGGCCACCGTCCGGCGGGCGGGCCAGCGGGCCGCCGAGCTCGCCGGGTTCGGGGCCGAGAGCGTCGACGTCGCCGAGCTGCACGCCGAGTACTCCTACGTCGAGCCGCTGCTCGCGGCCGAGCTGGGGCTGCGTGGTGACGTCGTACTGAATCCGTCGGGTGGGCCACTGGCCGGGGCGCCGACCACGGCCACGGGCCTGATCCGGGTGGGGGAGGCGGCGCGACGGATCGCTGCAGGCCAGGCGCAGCGCGCGCTCGCCCACGCCACCAGCGGCCCGGCCCTGCAACAGAACCTGATCTGCCTGCTGGAGGGGGAGCGATGAGCCAGCGCCTTGCCGTCGTCGGTGTCGGACAGTCCCAGCAGGCCAAGAAGCGCGACGTCTCGATCGCGGGCCTGATCCGCGAGTCGGTCGCCGCGGCCCTGGCCGACGCCGAGCTCACGGTCGACGACATCGACGCGATCGTGCTCTCCAAGACGCCCGACCTCTTCGACGGGGTGATGAACCCCGAGCTCTACCTCGCCGACGCGATGGGCGGGCGCAACCTGCCCGTCACCCGGGTCTTCACCGGTGGCTCGGTCGGTGGTCACGCCGCGATCTACGGTGCCCACCTGATCGAGGCGGGGCTGGCCCGTCGGGTGCTGGTGGTGGCCTACAGCAAGGAGTCCGAGGGCAACTTCACCTGGGCGCTGTCGCGCCCGCTGCCCTTCGGGGTCTCCCTCGGTGCCGGTGCCGGCGGCCACTTCGCCCCCGTGATCCGCGACTACATCACCCGTTCCGGGGCGCCTGAGCACATCGGCTGGCAGGTCGCGGTCAACCACCGCCTCAACGCCCTGGGCAACCCGTTCGCGCACGTGCACAAGCCCGACATCACCGTCGAGGAGGTCAAGGCCTCCCCGATGCTGTGGGACCCGATCCGCTTCCTGGAGTCGTGCCCGTCCTCGGACGGCTCGGCAGCGATCGTGGTGACCGGGGAGGCCGACGCCGAGCGGATCAGCGCCGCCACCGGTCGCCCGCCGGCCTGGATCCACGGGATGGCGTGGCGCACCGAGACCGGCCACTTCGCCGGGCGTGACGAGGTCGATCCTGCCGCCGGGAGCGCGTGTGCCGCCGAGGCCTACCGTGCCGCCGGGATCACCGACCCGGCCCGCGAGATCGACGTGGCCGAGCTCTACATCCCGTACAGCTGGTACGAGCCGATCTGGCTGGAGAACCTCGGCCTGGCCGAGCGCCACCAGGGCTGGCGGATGACCGACGAGGGTCGCACCGCGATGACCGGGGACCTGCCGGTCAACGCCTCGGGAGGGGTGCTCTCGGGCAACCCGACCGGGGCGACCGGACTGGTCCGCTTCGCCGAGGCCGCCCAGCAGGTACGTCGACTCGCCGGCGACCACCAGGTCGACGCCGCCCGTCGTGCCATCGGCCATGCGATGGGCGGGGCGTCGCAGTTCCACGCCCTCTGGGTCGTCGGCGCCGAGAAGCCAGGAGCATGATCATGACCCGTCCGACCAGCACGACGCCGTACGTGATCGGTGTCGGCATGACACCGTTCGAGCGGATCGGCACCAACCCGCAGACCTATCCTGCGATGGTCGGCCGAGCCCTGGACGAGGCGCTGGCCGACGCCGGGCTGACCTACGCCGACATCGACCGTGCCGCCGTCGGCCACGTTTTCCAGCCCTCGGCCGCCGGCCAGCGGGCGCTCTACGACGCCGGCATCACCGGCATCGGGATCGTCAACGTGACCAACAACTGCGCCACCGGTGCCACTGCGCTCCACCTGGCCCAGGAGTGGGTGCGCTGCGGCGTGGCCCGGATCGCCGTCGCCGTCGGCTTCGAGCAGATGACCAAGGAGGCGATGGCCGGACCTGCCACGCCGCCCCGGGTCACCACGATCGACCCGCACCTCGCGGTGGTCGCCGCCGGACCCGACGTCGGGTCGGGGCCCGCCCAGACCCGGATCTTCGCCCAGGCGGCCCTGGAGCACATCGCCTACTACGGCTCCACGATCGAGGAGATCGCCGCCGTCGCGGTGAAGAACCACGAGCACTCCACCCGCAACCCGCTCGCCCAGTTCCAGCGGCCCTTCAGCCTGGACGAGGTGCTGGCCGACAAGCAGGTCGCCGGCCCGTTGACCCGCTCGCAGTGCTCCCCGATGTCCGACGGTGCCTCGGTCGTGATCGTGGCCAGCGCCGACGTGGTGCGTGAACGCGGGCTGGGCGCCACCGCGGTGCCGCTGCTGGCCCAGGAGCTGGTCTCCGACACCGCCGACGCGTTCGAGGGCACCTCGCCGCTCAAGGCGATCCACGCCGTCGGGGTACGGATGACCGAACGGGCCGCGGCCACCGCGCTGAGCCGTGCCGGGCTGCGGATCGGTGACGTCGACGTGGCCGAGGTGCACGACTGCTTCTCGATCAGCGAGGTGCTGGTCACCGAGGCGCTGGGGCTGTGCGGTCCCGGTGAGGGCGCGGCGCTGGTGGCCTCGGGCGCGACGACGTACGGCGGCGCGTGCGTGATCAACCCCTCGGGCGGTCTGATCGCGAAGGGCCATCCGCTCGGGGCGACCGGCCTCGCGCAGGTGAGCGAGCTGGTCTGGCAGCTGCGCGGCACCGCCGGTGGACGTCAGGTGGCCGGAGCCGAGGTGGCGCTGGCCCAGAACCTCGGCCTGGGCGGCGCCTGCTCGGTCACGGTGCTCGGTCCTCCCGGGGCCTGAGACCCTCGGTCACCCCGGAGGGCCCGGCGTCCTCGGTCGAGCGCCGGGCCTGCGGCGCCGTCACCGCCGGCGGGTGGACGACGTGCTTGTCGGCGTACATCCGCAGGTCGGCGCGCTCGGCCGCCGAGGCGTAGGTGTCGTCGCTGCGTACCTGGGTGACGCCGAAGGTCCACGCCACCGGGGAGACCTCCTGCAGGGCGCGCAGCCGGACCCGGGCGGCGGCCTCGTCGGTGCGGGGGAACAGGATGACGAACTCGTCGCCGCCGATCCGCCCCACCACGTCGCCCTCGCGTGCCAGCGGCGCCCAGCTGTCCACGGCGCTGACCAGGTGCGCGTCACCGGCGCGGTGACCGGCGGTGTTGTTGACCTTGCGCAGGTCGTCGAGGTCGATCACGGCCAGGCTCAGAGTGCTGCGCTCGGCGTGGGCACGGTCGATCAGCAGGGCCGCGCGTCGGGTCACCCCGGCTCGGTTGAGCACCCCGGTGAGGGAGTCGACGTACATCAGCGCCGAGATCCGTACGGTCAGCCGCCACGCCACCTCGACGGCCACCACCGACTGCCCGGCGCCGACGAAGGCCATCGCCGTCAGCATCGGGTCACCGCGCAGCGTCATCGCCACCAGCCAGCCGACCAGGCCGAGGTAGAAGACCGGCGCGGCCCGGCGGGGCAGCAGCCACCCGGTGTAGAGCCCCAGCATCGGCAGCACCAGGCCGTTGCTGAACGCGGCCAGGTCGCGACCGGTGGTGAAGCTGAGCGCAGCGGCACCGGTCAGGTAGATCGCCAGGAACCCGGTCGCCTCGGCGGTGGTGAACCTGACCCCGCGGCGCAGGGTGTGCGCGCTGAGCGCGATCGCGACGGCCCCGAGTATCCCCAGCACCTCGCGCGGGTTCTTGCCCGGGAAGTACCAGATCGTCGCGATCTCCAACGCCAGGCCGGTCAGGCCGTAGAAGAGCGCCGAGAGCAGGGTGAGGGTCGGCAGATGTCCGAGTCTGCGTACGAGAGCAGAGCGCATCTGGGTTCCCGTCGGAGGTCGAGGGTGCGAGGGCCGGGGTCCAGTCTCTCGCGTCCGGGCATCGGATGTGTGGCTTCGCCCGATTGCACCGGGCTCAGCCAGGCTCAGCCGGGCTCAGCCGAGCACGTCGGCGAACAGCTCCCGCAGCTCGCGACAGTGCCGCTGGTACGACGGCTCGTGCCAGTTCGACGTGTCGCGCATGGTGTAGCCGTGGGTGCCGCCGGGGTAGAACGCCGAGGTGAACGGTGCTCCCACCGCCCGCAGGGCGTCGTCGAGGACGGCGCCGTCGGCCGGGGTCATCGAGCCGTCCTGGTCGGCGTGACCGAAGAGGTAGGTCACGCCGGCCCTGACCGTGGTGTGCGGGCTGGCCGGGTCGTCGGTGACCAGGGAGCCGCCGTGGAACCCACCGACGGCACGGAACAGGTCGGACTGTCCCGCGGCGCGCAACGCCAGCCGGGCGCCCATGCAGTAGCCGGTCGTGCCCAGGGGCGCCCCGGTGCCGGCGTACTGCTGGAGGGTGGCGACGTAGGCGGGCAGGTCGCGGGCGGCGAGCTCGGGAGTGAGGTGTGCGATCCGTTCCCGGCCGCCGAGCTCGGCGAAGAAGCGACCTCGCTCGGCGGGGTCCATCAGGTCGATCGGCGGGACCAGCTCGGCGACGGTGCCGTCACGGTGGAAGACGTTCGGGGCCAGCACGACGTAGCCCCAGCTCGCGATCTCGTCGACCATCTCGCCGATCCACCCACGCAGCCCGAAGGCGTCCATGAAGAACAGGATGCCGCCGCGCGGTGCTCCCTCGGGACAGCCCAGGTAGGCCTCCACGGCGCCGTCGGGGGTGCTGATCTCGATCGTGTCGGCCACGGTCCCAGGCTAGTCGCCGGGGGTTCCGAAGACCTCCGGCAGGTCGGAGGGGCGGGTGCTGAACCGGGGTGCGCGCTTGTCCAGGAACGCCGCCACGCCGTCCTTGCCGTCGCCGACGGAGGTGTGCCACATCGCCAGCGAGTCGGCCAGGTGGGCCTGGAGCGGTGACTCGGTGTTGCGCCACAGCATCTGCCGGGCCAGGCCGAGGGCCACGGCGCTGCGTCCGACCACGAAGGAGCGGGCCAGCTCCAGGGCGGTGGTGACGAGCTCGTCGGGGGCGTGCACGGAGCGGACCAGCCGACCGGCCAGCGCCGCCTCGGCGTCGATGATGTCGGCGGAGTAGACCCACTCCAGGGCCTGCTGGAGGCCGACCAGGCGGGGCAGCAGGTGCGAGGAGGTCGCCTCGGGCACGATCCCCAGCCGGCCGAAGACGAAGCCGATCCGGGCGTGGGTGGAGGCCAGGCGGAGGTCCATCGGCAGTGTCATGGTGGCGCCGATCCCGACCGCAGGGCCGTTGATCGCCGCGATCACCGGCTTGGGCAGGGCCAGCACCGCCAGGGCGATCTTGCCGCCGACGTCGCGCACCCCGGTGAGGTACGGCTCCTCGTCGAGGTGCGCCGCGAGGGTCGCGGGGGAGAGGTCGGTGACGGTCTCGTCGAGTCCGAACACGTTGCCTTCGCCGGTGAGGTCCATCCCGGCGCAGAACGCGCGCCCGGCCCCGGTCACCACGACGGCCCGGATGTCGTCCTCGGTGGCGCGCTCGGTCCAGAACGAGAGCAGCTCCCGCGACATCGTCAGGTTGAACGCGTTCAGCGCCTCGGGACGGTCCAGGGTCAGCAGGGCGATGCCGTCGTCGTCGACGGCCAGCGTCAGGGTCTCGTACGTCGTCATGGGCAGGATCCTCGTCGTTCTCGGGGTCGGCGGAGGTGTCGGTGCCGGCCTCAGCCGGTCACCGACTTCGGCAGCCCCGACGGCGTGCACAGCGACGCCGGGATCTGCGAGGTGGTGTCGGTCTTGAGGTAGCCGAGCATCTTCAGCGCGCGCTGCTTGTCCCAGTGGATGTACATGTCCGAGATCGGGATGCCGCACTGCATCGCCTTGCCGGCCGAGACCGACCGGAACGCGAGTCCGAACTTGGCGACGTCGATGTTGCTCATCCCCTTGCCCACCGAGATGCCGGAGATCCCTGGCTTGAGGGCGTTCAGGGCGAACGGGTTGAGCAGCCGGGTCGGGGAGAGGATCTTGGAGCCGACCTGGCCGATCACCTCGGTCTGGGCCTCGCCGCGACCGAGGTCGCCGAGCTTCTGGGCGTGCCGGGAGCGGGAGTAGGCCAGGGCGGTGAAGCCGTCGGCGTGCTGGCAGCCCTTCTTGATCTTGAGCCGTGCCAGCGGGTCGGTCATGTTCGTGGTGGGGCAGATCGTGATCCCGCCGACGGAGTCGACCAGGTTGATCAGGCCGCCCATGCCGATCTCGACGTAGCCGTCGATGCGCAGGCCGGTGTCTTGCTCGATCGTCTTGACCAGCAGCTCGGGGCCGCCCCAGGCGAAGGCGGCGTTGATCTTGGACGAGCCGTGGCCAGGGATCGGGACGTAGGAGTCACGGGGGAGGGTGAGCATCACCGTCGGGCCGCTGCCGGTGTGGAGCAGCTTGATCGTGTCGGTGCGCTGCCCGATGTCGGGTCCGGCGTCGAGCCTCTTCTTCTGCGCCTTGCTCAGGCCGAGCCGGGAGTCGGAGCCGACGATCAGGTACGTCCTGCCGGGCTGGGCGGCCGGGCGGGTGCCGCTGGGCTCCCAGGCCACCTTGTGCAGGGCCTTGACGTCACCCAGCCCGACCCAGACCAGGGAGCCGATCCAGATCACCAGGACCAGCAGGATCACCCGCACGATGGTCTTGACCCGCGGGCGCTTGAAGCTCGGCATCGAGGGCCGGCCGCGACTGCTGCCGTATTCGGTGCCCTTCGGCGGCCCCGGGGGCTGGCGCGGCGGCGCGGGGGGTGCCGTGGGCGGCGTACCGGAGGGGGTGCCGGCACCCGTGCCGGGGCGCTGCTGCACCGGCATCACACGGGTCGACTCCGGCTCCGGGGTGGAGTTCTGTCCCTCGGGTGGCGGTGTGCCCTTCCCGGTGTACAACCAGTTGAAATCGGGGCCTTGACCGTCAGACATGCGCTCGACGGTACCGTGCCACGGGTGAACGACCCCGACCCCACTGGACGTGTCCGCCCCGGATCTGCGCGCCCCGCGAGCTATTCGCGGGTCAGCCTCGCCGAGATCGCGCGGCTGCCCCAGGCCAACGTGCACGGCACCCTGCACGGCGGTGAGATCCTGAAGATGGCCGACTCCGCGGCCGGGGTCGCGTCGCGACGGCACTGCGGCATGACGACGGTGACCCGGGCGATCGAGGGCGCCTCCTTCGAGGTGCCGGTCGAGGTCGGGTCCCTGGTCTACGCCACCGCGTCGGTGGTGAGCACCGGTCGGACCTCGATCAGGGTCAGCGTGCTGATCGAGAACGAGCCGCTGAGCACCCCGACGCCCGGGGAGCGGACCCGGGTCGCCGAGGTCGTCTTCGTGATGGTCGCGATCGGTGAGGACGGGCGGCCGGTGCCGGTCCCGGGCCTGGCCGAGGAGCCGGACCAGCCGGTGGGGGAGTCGGCTCCGACTTCGTAACGGTCCGGCGTGTTGTCACAGTTGTGACACATGTGACTGGTGATACTGGCCGGGCTGGATCTTCCCCCGTCTGGCGTCAGTCGAGCACCAGCCACGTCCGAGAAGGCCGTCATGTCAGCACCCACGAGTTCACCCCGCATCAGCACCGACGAACGGGCCGCCCGCGTGCGGTACCGCCGGGCTGTCTCGCTGCTCCTGATGACCCTGGTGCTGCCCGGGTCGGCCCAGCTGGTCGCCGGCAACAAGCGGGTCGGCCGCGGCGTGCTGCGCGGTCTCGCGATCGCCCTGGTGGTCACGATGCTGGTCGGGGCCTACGGCGTGATCAACCACGGCTTCTTCATCAGGCTCGGCTTCAACACCGGTTTCCTGCAGCTCGTCCGGCTCTTCCTGATCGCGCTCGCGATCGGCTGGGCTGCGCTCTTCGTCGACGCCTGGCGGATCGGCCGCCCGCCGTCGCTGCTGACCCAGCACCGCCGGGTCACGCTCGGGATCAACGCCGCGCTGTGCTTGGCGGTGGCCAGCGTGCTCTTCTACAGCTCCCACGTCGTCAACGCCCAGCGCGGTCTGGCGGCGGCGATGTTCTCCGGCACCAAGGTCACCGGCGCCCACGCCGGCCGCTACAACGTGCTGCTGCTCGGTGGCGACTCCGGTGCCGGTCGCTGGGGCCTGCGCCCCGACTCGATGACGGTCGCCAGCATCGACGCCGGCACCGGCAAGACGGTGCTGGTCGGCCTACCGCGCAACATGTCGAACTTCCGCTTCAAGCCCGGCTCGGTGATGGCCCAGCAGTTCCCGAACGGCTGGGGCGGCACCGGGAAGTACCTCAACGGGCTCTCCACCTGGGCCGAGGACCACAAGGACCTCTTCCCCGACTCCGAGAACCCCGGCGTCGACGCCACCATCGAGGGCATCGAGGGGATCACCGGCCTGCAGATCAACTACTGGGCGATGGTCAACCTGCACGGCTTCCACAAGCTCGTCGACGCCGTCGGCGGCGTCACCCTCAACGTCCGCCAGCCGATCCCGGTCGGCGGCCTCGGCAAGGACGTCACCGGCTACGTCCAGCCCGGCATCCGCAAGCTCGACGGCCACGAGGTGCTCTGGTTCGCCCGGGCCCGTGACTCCAGCGACGACTACTCCCGGATGGCGCGGCAGAAGTGCGTGATGGGTGCGATGCTCTCCCAGCTCAGTCCGGCCAAGGTGCTGACCCACTTCACCAAGATCGCCGACGCGAGCTCCTCGATGATCTCCACCTCGATCCCGGCCAGCGAGGTCGACACCTTCGTCTCGCTCGCCCTCAAGGCCAAGAGCCAGAAGATCGCGACCGTCTCCCTGGTGCCGCCGGCGATCATCACCGCCCACCCGAACCAGAAGAAGGCCCAGCGGATGATCGCCCAGGCGATCAGCGGCAAGAAGGCCACCGGCACCACGAAGGTCAGCCCGTCGGCCGGTACGTCGGCCACGGCAGGCTCCTCGGGCTCGACCGGCTCGACCGGCGGCTCCGACACCCTCGTCACCGGTGGCTCGATCGGCTCCCTGAAGACCGGCTACGCCGCCAACCAGTCCGACGACCTCGCTGCCTCCTGCTGAGCGTCCAGGCGGGCTCCGGCCCCAGCGACGCTAGGATGGTGCCTCGTGAGTGAGTCCCGACGACTGGTAGCCGTCGTGGTCACCTTCAACCGGCTGGCCCTGCTGCAACGCCTCCTGGAGCGGCTCGACACCCAGGTCGAGGTCGACGAGATCCTGGTCGTCGACAACGCCTCCACCGACGGCACGGGCGAGTGGCTCGCGGCGCTGGACGGCACCGAGGACGACCACCCGTCGGTGCCGGTGATCGCGCGCACCCTGGAGACCAACACCGGCGGTGCCGGCGGCTTCGCGACCGGTCTGAGCTGGGCGATGGAGCGCGGCGCCGACCTGGTCTGGCTGATGGACGACGACGGCGTCCCCGCCCCCGACTGCCTGCCCACCCTGCTGGCCTACGGCGACACCCACCCCGACCTGGAGTTCTGGGGCCCGATCGTGGTCGACGAGGCCGACCCGCAGCGTCTGGTCTTCCCGATCCGGCTGCCCGGCGGCACCCGGGTCGCCCACGACGTCGCCGCGGTCGAGGCCGCGGCGGTGCGGGGCGTGCTGGAGGAGATCGTGATCCCGTTCAACGGGGTCCTGGTCACCCGCGGACTGGTGCAGCGGATCGGCGTACCGCGGGCGGAGTTCTTCATCTGGGGCGACGACCACGAGTACCGGCTCCGGGCCGAGGCCTCGGGCGCCCGGATCGCCACCGTCGCCGCGGCGCGGTTCCACCACCCGTCGGTGGGGGAGCTCGGCACCCCGATGATGTTCGGGGCGACGACGTACAACCACTCACCCAGCGACCTCAAGCACTACTGCATGGCGCGCAACAACCTGCTCAACCTGCGCGAGTACCGCGGTGTGCCGCACGCGGCGGCGTTCATCGCCAAGACGCTGTGGTTCTACACCTTCACCAGGCGCGCACCGAAGCGGATCTGGCTCAGCATCCAGGCCTGGCGGGCCGCCCTGTGCGGCGACTTCACCGGCCACGAGAGGTTCCTCCGATGACCGACGCCCCGCACCCCACGCCGGCCGCCGAGACGGTCGCGATCGTGGTGGTGACCTACAACCGCGCCGATCTGCTGGAGCAGATGCTGCTCGGCCTGGGCCGCCTGGAGCGACCGGCGGACGCGGTGATCGTGGTGAACAACGCCAGCAGCGACCACACCGCCGAGGTGCTCGCAGCGAGCACCCTGGCCGGCCTCCAGGTGATCACCAGCCCGGACAACCTCGGCGGTGCCGGTGGCTTCCGGCGCGGCATGGAGGAGGCCTGGCGGGGCGGCTACGACCGGATCTGGCTGATGGACGACGACGTCGTCCCGGCCCCGGACTGCCTCACGGTGCTGCTCGCCGCCGACGAGGACTGCCTGATGGCGGTGCGGGAGGGCACTCGCGGTGATCTCGCCGAGTACGCCGCTCTCCGGTTCGACCTGACCAACCCGCTGGCGATCAAGCCCAAGACGGCCAGCGTGGTCTCGACGTACCCCGACCGCGCCTCCATGCCGGAGCGGGTCGCTCTGGAGAACGTCGCCTTCGAGGGCTTCATGGTCCGCCGCTCGGTGGTCGCCGAGATCGGTCTGCCCGACGCCGGCTTCTTCATCTTCTACGACGACGTCGACTACGCGCTGCGGGCGAGGGCGACGGGCCGCACGATCTGGGGGCTGCGCGACGCGCGCCTGATCCGACAGATCGACTTCTCCCAGCAGCACGACCTGGCCGGCTGGAAGGGGTTCTACATGTACCGCAACCTCTTCGTGGTGCACTTCCGCTACGGCACCAACGTGCTCGTCCGGGCCAAGCCCTGGGCGATCACCGTGGCGGTCGCGCTGGTCGCGCTGGCCAAGGGTCGCCCGGGCGAGGCCCGGAACGTGCTCAGGGCTGTGTGGTCAGCACGGGGGATGCGTTCTCGTCCGTCCCGGTCGCTTCCCGCGGCGTGAGGTAGGGCTTCCAGCCCTTCCGGTTGCCCGTCGCCATCGCGGAGATCCAGACCGCGAAGGCGCCCAGCAGCGCACCGGCGAAGACGTCGGCGAGGAAGTGCCAGCCCAGGTAGACCGTCGCCAGGATGGTCAGCACGAGCATCAGGTAGGCCGCCCAGCGGATCACCTTGTGCAGCCGCATCAGCACCACGATGATCGTGATCGTCACCATGATGCCGACGTGCAGCGACGGGAACGCCGCGATCGTCTGCAGGCCGTTGTGGGTCGTCGGTGCGGCCAGCACCTCGACCCGGTCCTCCCACATCGAGGAGGCCAGATCGGTGACGTAGGTGTGCGGCAGGCCGGCGAAGGTCTGCGGGTCGGAGTAGATCGGCCCGACGGTGGGGATCACGTAGTAGAGCACCGCACCGAGCAGCCAGTCGACGCTGATCGCGGTGACGAACCAGGCGCCGGCGCTGGTGAAGCGGGTCCACACGAGAGCGATCGCGATCGAGACCGGGACCATCGCGATCCACAGGAAGTAGACGCCCGAGAGCAGGTGCGCCGCCCAGCCGGTGCCGAGCAGGTCGTGCAGCAGCTGGGCCGGGTCGTGGCCGAAGAGCAGCCAGCGGTCGAAGGAGGCCAGCCGGTCGTCCCACTCGCTGGTGTTCGCGATCGGCGCCATCGACTTCACGTTGCGGAACGCCGCGTAGCAGACGTACCAGGAGACGACGCCGTTGGCGGCGAACCACCAGTGCGAGGCGGGCCAGCGCTCCTTCATCACGCTACGGAACGCACCCGCCAGGCCCAGGCCGCCCTTGGCGATCCGGTAGACGATCCGCGGCACCACGTCGACGGCGAGCACACCGACCACGATCAGGGGGAAGCGGATGTACCCGGGCATGACGTTGTCAGGGTCTTTGAGGGAGATGCCGGTCGTCGCGGACATCACGAGCATGATGACGACCAGTGCCAGGCTGCACGCCCACGCCAATCCCCATTGCCCTGCAGTCCGGCGCAGCACGCTTGTGATGTTCATCGCGGACAGAATAATCCTGCCCCGCGCGGCAATGCGGACCCTGGTCCGGCCTTTCGTAGACTGACCGATTGTGTCGACCGTACCTGCCGCTCCATCTGCCCCTCAGAGCCAGCCCGACCTCGTCGTCGTGGGCTCGGGATTCTTCGGCCTCACCATCGCCGAGCGAGCCGCCAACGAGCTCGGTCTGAAGGTGCTCGTCCTGGAGCGGCGTGACCACATCGGTGGCAACGCCTACTCCGAGTTCGACGCCGAGACCGGCATCGAGGTGCACAAGTACGGCACCCACCTGTTCCACACCTCGAACAAGCGGGTCTGGGAGTACGTCAACCGGTTCACCGCGTTCACGAATTACCAGCACCGGGTCTTCGCCAAGTACCAGGGCCAGGTCTACTCGTTCCCGATGAACCTGGGGCTGATCAACCAGTTCTTCGGTAAGTCCCACACCCCCGACGAGGCGCGCGCCCTGATCGCCGAGCAGGCCAGCGAGATCGCGACCGCCGACGCGAAGAACCTCGAGGAGAAGGCGATCAGCCTGATCGGCCGCCCGCTCTACGAGGCGTTCGTCAAGGGCTACACCGCCAAGCAGTGGCAGACCGACCCGACCGAGCTGAGCGCCGACATCATCACGCGCCTGCCGGTCCGGTACACGTTCGACAACCGCTACTTCAACGACACCTTCGAGGGTCTGCCGGTCGACGGCTACACCGCCTGGCTGAACAAGATGGCCGAGCACGAGAACATCGAGGTCCGCCTCGGCGTCGACTTCCTCGCCGTCGCCGACGAGTACAAGGGCAAGGTCCCCGTCGTCTACACCGGCCCGGTCGACGAGTACTTCGAGAACGCCGAGGGCCGGCTGTCGTGGCGCACCATCGACCTCAAGGCCGAGACGCTCGACGTCGACGACTTCCAGGGCACCGGCGTGGTCAACGCCAACGACGCCGAGCTGCCCTTCACCCGGGTGCTGGAGTTCAAGCACCTCCACCCCGAGCGCACCTACACCCCGGGCAAGACGATCGTGGTGCACGAGTACAGCCGCTTCGCCGAGGAGGGCGACGAGCCGTACTACCCGATCAACACCGCCGAGGACCGCGAGAAGCTGCTGAAGTACCGCGACCTCGCCAAGAAGGAGCCGATGGTCCTCTTCGGCGGCCGCCTGGGCACCTACCAGTACCTCGACATGCACATGGCGATCGGCTCGGCCCTGTCGATGTTCGATAACAAGATCAAGCCCCACTTCACCGACGGCGCGACCTTCGCGTCGGGAGGAATCGCAGAGTGACTTCCCTCAGCACCACCCAGACCGCGACCCGCCTGCTCCAGCGCCAGATCATGCCGCTGGACCGCGACATGGACGTGATGGCGCTCTACGTCGACCTCGAGGACGCCAACCTCGATGAGGACAAGTACGTCGTCGGCGGCGACCCCGCCGCCCGCGCCGTGCACAACGCGCAGATCCGGCAGGGCTCGGGCACCGGTCGCCGGGTCCAGCCCGAGCAGGTCGTGGACCGCACCCACTTCAAGGTGCTGTCGGGCCAGACCGTCTCGTTCGGCTCCTTCTTCAACGCGCTGGCGGCGTCGTACTGGCGTCGGTGGACGATCGTCGAGGAGGTCACCCTGGCGGTCACCGTCGCCGGCGCGGACGCGCACGTCATCGTCTACAAGTCCCTGGCCAACGGCAACAGCCAGCGCGTCGAGGCGATCGTCTCCGAGGCGGGGGAGAACACCTACACCTTCGACCTCTCGCTCGGTCCGTTCGTCGACGGCGGCTGGTACTGGTACGACGTCGTCGCGGGCGAGGAGCCGGCCGTGGTGTCGGCGCAGTGGACCGCCGAGGTCCCGGCCGAGCGTGCCGAGCACGGCACCACCGACCTCGCGATCACCACGATGAACCGCCCCGAGTTCTGCGCCAAGCTGCTCCAGCAGCTCGGTGACGCCGACCTGGCGCCGTACCTCGACACCGTCTTCGTGATGGAGCAGGGCACCAAGCTGGTCAAGGACAGCCCGGAGTTCCCCGCCGCCGTCGAGGCGCTGGGCGACAAGCTCCGGATGATCGAGCAGGGCAACCTGGGCGGCTCGGGCGGCTACGCCCGCGGCCAGCTGGAGTCCCTGAACAAGGGCACCGCGACCAACGTCCTGCTGATGGACGACGACGTCGTGTGCGAGCCCGAGGCCGTCATCCGCCAGGTGATCTTCGGCGACCTGGCCCGGCGCCCCACCATCGTGGGCGGGATGATGTTCAACATCTATTCACGCTCGCGCCTGCACAGCTTCGGTGAGATCGTCCAGCCCTGGCGGTTCTGGTGGCTGACCCCCGGTGACGCCTACGGCGCCTGGGACTTCTCCACCCGCAACATCCGGTCGGCGCGCTGGCTGCACAAGCGTTGGGACGTCGACTTCAACGGCTGGTTCTCCTGCATGATCCCGCTGAGCGTGATGAAGGAGATCGGCCTGTCGCTGCCGCTCTTCATCAAGTGGGACGACTCCGAGTACGGCCTGCGGGCCAAGGAGGCCGGCTTCCCGACGGTGACCCTGCCGGGCACCGCGGTCTGGCACGTGCCGTGGTCGGACAAGAACGACGCCCTGGACTGGCAGGCCTACTTCCACCACCGCAACCGGTTGATCGCGGCGCTGCTGCACTCGGTCTTCCCCAAGGGCGGACGGGTGCTGCGCGAGAGCCGCAACAACCAGATCGCCCACCTGGTCGCGATGCAGTACTCCACCGCGGAGCTGCGGCTTCAGGCGATGGAGGACGTGCTGGCCGGGCCCGAGCACCTGCACGCGATGCTGCCCACCCGCCTGGGTGAGGTCAACGCCTTCCGCAAGCAGTTCAGCGACGCCCGCCTGATCCCCGACCGCGAGGACCTCCCGCCGGTGCGCCGGGCCAAACCGCGCAAGAAGGACGCCGCCATCTCGGCGGTGCCGCGTCGGCGCGAGCAGCTGATCGCGGCCGTGATGGCGCCCCTGCGCCAGTTCCGCCCGACCCGTGCGATGGCCGAGGAGTTCCCCGAGGCGGAGATCCCCGCGATCGACGCCAAGTGGTACAAGCTCGCTGGCTTCGACTCGGCGATCGTGTCGATGAACGACGGCAGCTCGGCGGCGCTCTACAAGCGCGACCCGGAGCGCTACCGCGACCTGCTCAAGCGCACCCTGGTGATCCACGAGCGGTACCGCCGCGAGTGGCCGGCCTTGGCCGCCCAGTACCGTGCAGCCTTGAAGGACATCACGTCGCCGGAGGCGTGGACGGAGACGTTCAGGCCCTGGCTCGAGACCGACGAGTCCGGTGAGGCTGGCACGGCCGGCCACAGCACCGGGGGAGAGGCCTAGATCAGGTCATGAGTGACGTTGCGCCGGCGGTTCCCCGCCAGGTGAGGGTCGTCGAAGGTGAGCTCACGCCGCCCTCGGCCACCCAGGGGCTGTTGGAGGTCTTCCGACGGCGTTACCTGCTCAAGCTGCTGGTCGAGCGCGAGCTCGCGGCCCGCTACGAGGGCTCCGCGCTGGGCTTCATCTGGTCCTACATCAACCCCCTCAGCCAGTTCTTCATCTACTGGTTCATCATGGGCAAGATCATGGGTGCCCACGGGAACATCCCGAACTACCCGATCCACGTCTTCGCGGGCCTGATCATCGTGCACTTCTTCACCGAGACCTTCGGTGCCGGGACACGCTCGATCGTGCGGAACAAGCCGCTGATGACGAAGATGGCGCTGCCACGGGAGATGTTCCCGGTGGCGGCGATGCTGGTCTCGCTGGTGCACGTCGGCCCGCAGGTCGTAATCATGGTGATCGTCTGCCTCTTCTCAGGCTGGCACCCGGACATGATGACCGTGGTCGGCCTCGGCTTCGCGATCGCCTTGGCGATGGTGCTCGGCACCGCGCTCGCGCTGCTGTTCAGCGTGGCCAACGTCTTCTTCCGCGACTTCGGCAGCTTCGTCGGGATCATCACCAACTACGTCCGTTGGGGCGTGCCGATGGTCTACTCCTACGAGATGGTCCAGGCCCACCTGCCGAACTGGCTGGTCAACCTGTACCTCGCCGATCCGATCGCGATGGCGGTGCTCTTCATGCAACGCGCGTTCTGGACCACCACCGGCCATGACGCGCGCAACAAGCATCTGGCGATGATGCCGGACCACTTCATCGGGCGCGGCTTCATCGCGTTGGGCAGCAGCCTGGTGCTGCTGCTGATCGGGCAGTTGGTGTTCAGCAAGTTCGAGAAGCGGATCCCGGAGCGACTCTGATGGCTACAGCGATCAAGGTCGATCACGCGACCAAGAACTTCACCCTGCGCTACCACAAGACCTTCAAGCAGATGACGGTCGCGATGCTGCGCGGCCAGCAGATCAGCGACACCTTCACCGCCGTCAACGACGTCTCCTTCGAGATCGAGCAGGGCGAGTCCGTCGGCCTGATGGGGCTCAACGGCTCGGGCAAGTCGACCCTGCTGAAGCTGATCAACGGCACCATGCGGCCCGACTCGGGCGAGGTGCTCACCCGCGGCCGGATCGCCGGCCTGATCGCCACCGGTGCCGGCTTCCATCCGCAGCTGTCGGGGCGGGAGAACATCTTTCTCAACGCCGCCATCATGGGGATGAGCCAGAAGGAGACCCAGCGCAAGCTGGAGCAGATCGTCGAGTTCGCCGACATCGGCAAGTTCATCGACGCGCCGGTCGGCACCTACTCCTCGGGGATGAACTCCCGGCTGGGCTTCTCCGTCGCGGTGCACGTCGACGGCGACATCTTCCTTGCCGACGAGGTGCTGGCGGTGGGGGACAAGCCGTTCAAGAAGAAGTGCCTGGCCAAGATGGAGGAGATCCGCAACTCCGGCGTCACCCTGGTCTACGTCAGCCACGCCGCCGCCTCGGTCGCCCGGATGTGTGACCGCGTGATCGTCCTGGAGAAGGGCGTGATGGGCTACGACGGTCCGACCGAGGGCGGCATCCGCTACGTCGGCTACGAGGAGGACCTGGCGGTCAAGGGCACCGCGGCCGTCGACAACGAGCTGGGCGCCGACGTCTAGGCCCCGCAGCGCTCCTCCGCCGCGGCACAGCGGCACCCAGCAGCAGGCCCCTGGCCCCTCCTTCGGGAGGGGCCAGGGGCCTTTCTGTGCGAATTACACGCTTGTAATTTTACTTTAATCTGCGATTTTGCGGCGTGTCGAATGGAAATTGCAACGTTGTAGTTACTCACGGACCCTTCCCAAAGGGGTGTGACGGGTGTGAAAGTTGAGGCCTTGTGTGACTCTTCCCCGCACACCTGGAGCGTTTGTGATGCACCCTCAGAAGTTGCGATTCGTCGCCGGTACCCAGCAGATCCTGGTCATCGGTGCGGTCTTCGCCGCCCTCGTCCCGGCCGCCAACGTGGTCTCTTTGGACGTGGTCCGCGACCACCCCTCGGCCGGTCAGTCCGGTGACGACGGCTCGGTGGCGACCGCCCTGGCCGCCTACGAGTCGGTCGCCGACCAGGCCTCCGAGGTCCCCACCGGCGAGGTCGACCCGATCGTGCGGGAGATCCCGCTGACCGCCCCGGCCGCCGGGCAGCGCCCCGCGCTGGCCACCAGCGGGGGAGACGCTGCGCGCAGCGCCGTCTACCTGGCCGGCTCGGAGAAGCTCCGCGCCACCACGGTCGCCGACACCAAGACCGGCACCACCACGATCGTCAGCGACCCGCAGGACGTCACCGGCTTCGGCACCGTCGGCGTGACCTGGGAGCGCGGCCAGAACCTCTCCGAGGACGACATCGCCCTCCAGATCCGGACCAACACCGGCGGCACCTGGGGCGCCTGGTCCGACCTGGACTACCACGACGACCACGGCCCCGACACCGGCTCGGCCGAGGCCCGCACCGCCCGCCCCGGCACCGACGAGGCCCTGGTCGGCCACGTCGACCAGGTCCAGGTGAAGGCCGAGATCACCCAGGGCCAGGTCCCCCAGGACATGACCCTGGCCGTGATCGACCCGGGCAAGGCCACCTCCTCGGCCAAGCAGAGCCCGCAGATCAACACCAACGACCTGCCGACCGTGCCCGACGCCGCCCCCGACGCCTCGGGCAACCTGGTCGACTCCACCGGCACCGCCAACGGTGCGGCTGCCCACACCGACACCAGCACCGGCAGCGCCGACGGGCTCAGCCTGGCCGCCGCCGACACCGACCCGACCGACAGCGCCGCCGTCGCCGACGCCCTCGAGGGCGCCACCACCGACGACGCCCTCGACCTGGCCGCCACCTCGGTGGCCAAGCCGTACATCTACAGCCGCGCCCAGTGGGGTGCCGACGAGAAGATCCGCGAACAGACCGCGCCGTCGTACGGCACCATCCACGGCGCCTTCGTGCACCACACCGTCAACGCGAACGACTACACCGCCGCCGAGGTGCCGGGCATCATCCGCAGCATCTACGCCTACCACGTGAAGTCGAAGGGCTGGCGCGACATCGGCTACAACTTCCTGGTCGACCGCTTCGGTCGGATCTGGGAGGGCCGCTACGGCGGCGTCAGCCGCCCGGTCGTCGGCGCGCACACCGAGAACTACAACAACGACTCGTTCGCGATGAGCGCGATCGGCAACTACGACATCGCCCAGCCCTCCCAGGAGATCATCGGCGCGTACGCCGCCCTGTTCGCCTGGAAGCTGTCGCTGCACGGCATCTCGGCCTCGGCGACCAGCGCCAAGATCAGCGGCCGGACCTTCTCCAGCCCGATCATGGGGCACCGCGACACCAAGTCGACCGCCTGCCCGGGCAAGTACCTCTACGCCCGCATCCCCGACATCCGGCGCGCCACCGCCGCGCTGCAGAAGGGGTGGGCCTTCGCTGCCCGCAACGCCAACCTGGTCGGCAGCTCCTACCCCGACATCATCGCCCGACGCAGCAGCGACAAGCGCGGCGTGATCATCCCGACCAACGGCGTCTCCGGCTTCTCCGGGACCGTGTCCACCTTCGGCGGCAAGAAGAGCTCCTTCGTGCTCTCGCCCGACCTCAACGGCGACGGCAAGGCCGACGTGGTGGCCTGGAACGGGGCCGGCGACCTGGCCCTGCGGCCGGGCAACGGTGCCGGGGCGTTCGGCAAGGCGGCGTACAAGACGAAGGCCGCCCGCGGTCGCAACCTGATCATCCCGCTCGGCGACGTCAACGGTGACCGGAAGAACGACCTGGCCGCCCGCGACGCGAAGACCGGCCGGCTGGTGCTGCTGCTCGGCACCGGCAAGGGCGGCTTCCGCCAGGGCCGGATCGACAAGCGCAGCTTCAAGGCGTTCAACTGGATCGGCGCCGGCGACATCAACGGCGACAAGCGCGTCGACCTCGTCGTGCGTGACACCAAGGGCAACCTCTCCTGGCTGCCGGGCAACGGCCACGGCACCTTCGGCAAGAAGCGCAGCCTGGGCGGTGGCTGGCAGGGTGCCACCTCGCTGGCCGTGGCCGACTTCAACTTCGACGGCAGGGCGGACGTGATCTACCGCTCGGCCTCGACCAAGAAGGGCTATGTCCGCCTCGGCAACGGCGGCACCGGCTTCAGTGGCAACCTCGGCCCGTACGCCGGGTTCAAGACCGAGGGTCCGATCAGCGGTGCCACCCAGGTCGTCGGCGGCGGCAGCCCCGACATCCTCACCGTGACCAACGGCAACCTGCACCTGCTGAAGAAGACCACCGCGACCGACCTCGGCACCCCGGTGGTGACCAACCTCAACCTCGCCAAGGCCAACCTCGTGCTCAACGCCGGGGACTGGAACCGCGACGGCAAGGGCGACGTCCTGTACCGCACTACCGACGGCAAGCTCTACCTGACGCTGGGCAACGGTGCCGGCACCTTCTCCGGCGCCTACCTGCTGGGCAACTTCGCCGGCTACACGATGATCTCCGCCGTCGGCGACATGACCGGAGACGGCAACGCCGACCTGATGGCGCAGAACGCCAGCGGGATGCGGCTCTTCCCGGGCAACGGCAAGACCGGGGTGTCGACCAGCTACGCGGTCTACAACCGGATCGCCGGGTCGGCCCAGGTCCCCGGCGGGGCGTGGGACGCCGACAAGGCGCCCGACGTGCTGGTCCGCAACGGCAGCTCGCTGCTGCTCTACAAGGGCAACGGGCCGGGCGGCCTGAGCAGCCCCAAGGTGGTCTCCACCGGCATGGGCGCCTACGACTGGGTGATCGGCGTCGGACCGCTGGCCGGCAGCGGCCACTCCGACCTGGTCGTCCGCGACGGTGCGGGCACGCTGTACTCGCTGCGTGGCAAGAGCGACGGAACCCTGAGCCCGCGCCGGGTGATGGGCTACGGATTCAAGGGCTACGACCTGGCCGGCTAAGGCATGAGGAAGCGGTCCGTGACCCGCTCGGTCTCAGCGATGAGGTCGAGCCGGTCGGGATCGGCATGAGCGACCAGGACGACCGAGCCACCCTTCGCGAGTGGCCCGGTAAGGGAGACGATCCCCGGTGGGGAAGCCGGATTCGTCTCCGACAGGAGGCGGCCGTGTGCAGGGGAAGCCACGGCCGCCTCCCATAGCTGTGCCTGGGTCAGATCCGACCCGGCGAGCTCCACCGCCGGATCCGAGGGCCCCGGCGGGTCCAGTGCGATGAACGCGTCGGGCTGGCTCCACACCTCCACCCCGACATCGAGTACGCCGGCCGGCAACGGCTCGGCGAACCGGACGCCCAGCGGCCGCAGCGAACAGGCCAGCACCGTGATCGTGCCGGCCGAAGGGGCCCAGTCGGCCACCGTGTCGGGGCCGGTCACCACGACGTCGGGCCGGTCGTCGTCGACCAGGACCAGGCCGGTGTTGAGGGCGGCGCCGAGGAAGACGGTGCCCAGCCAGTGCGGTGGCAGGTCGATCCGCAGCCGCTGGCCGCGCTCGGCACCGAGCTCGTCGATCAGCAGCGAGCTGACCTTGGCCACCCAGTTGGCCCACGTCGTGGTGGAGAGCTCGACCCGCTCCCCGGTGGCCTCGTCGTAGAAGGTCACCAGCGGCTGGCCGGGATCGGTTCGGAGGCGGGCGGCGAGCACGCCGGCGAAGGTGGAGGTCGTCACGCCACCATTCTCCCCGCCACCTGCTGGTCCGGCGGACCCGCACCACCGTGCTGCCCTACCCTCATGGCTATGGCGATCGGCAAGCTCAACATCGACAACTTCTATGCCGTCATCCCCGCAGGCGGGGCCGGCACCCGGCTGTGGCCGCTGTCGCGGCAGACGGCGCCGAAGTTCCTGCGCGACCTGACCGGCTCGGGCAGGTCCCTGCTCCAGGAGACCTTCGACCGGCTCGAGCCCCTGGTCGACGACCGCTTCCTGGTGGTCACCGGCCACGCCCACGCCGAGGCGGTGCTCGACCAGCTCCCGGCGCTGGCCGGACGGATCCTGGCCGAGCCGACGCCGCGGGACTCGATGGCCGCGATCGGCTGGGCCGCCGCGGTGCTGGAGAACCAGGACCCCGACGCCGTGATGGGCTCCTTCGCCGCCGACCACGTGATCACCCGGGCCAAGAAGTTCACCGAGGCGGTGCGCGAGGCGGTGCAGGTCGCCCGCGACGGCTGGCTCGTCACGATCGGCATCCAGCCGACCTTCGCCTCCTCGGCGTACGGCTACATCCATGCCGTCGACGAGCTCGAGGGCTACCCGGCCACGCGCCGGGTCGACCAGTTCGTGGAGAAGCCGTCGGTGGAGGTCGCCCAGGGCTACCTCGACCACGGCGGCTACAAGTGGAACGCCGGCATGTTCGTGGTCAGGCCGAGCGTCCTGCTCGACCTGCTGGCCGAGCAGGACCCGGCGTTCGTGGCCAACCTGCGCCGGATCGCGGCCAAGCCCGACCAGGTCGCCCAGATCTGGCCGACGCTGCCCAAGGAGCCGCTCGACACCGCCGTGGCCGAGCCCGCCGCTGCCGCGGGCCGGGTCGTGATGGTGACGGCCGGCTTCGGCTGGGACGACGTCGGCGACTTCGACTCGCTGGCCACCCTGCTCGACGCGGCGCTGACCGTGGACAACGAGGGCCCCACCGTGCTGGGCGACGCCGCCCTGGTCCGCTCGATTGACTCCAGCGGCCTGGTGGTGCCCAACAGCGGTCGCACCATCGCCGTGGTCGGGCTGGAGGACATCGTCGTGGTCGACACCGAGGACGCCGTCCTGGTCACCACCCGGGCGCACGCCCAGCAGGTCAAGCAGCTCGTCGCCGGGCTGCAGAAGGACGGCAAGCCCGAGCTCACCTGAGCCACGGACGACGAAGGGCCGACCCCAGGGGGTCGGCCCTTCGTCGTGTGGAACAGGGAGATCAGGTGCTGATCAGCTGCTGCGCGTGATCGGTGCGATCACATCGCGTTGGGCTCGGGGGAGTCGACGTACGGGTACTTCTCCATGAACGTCTTCAGCGCGGCGCCGGAGATCTTGGAGCAGTACTGGAAGACGCCGAGCTGCTTGGAGGTGTCGGTCGTCGCCGTGCCGCCGGCCGACCAGTGCGTGATCGCGATGTGCTGGCCCTGGGGGAAGGTCGCGCCGCCCGCGTGCGCGGTGTCGGTCTGCGTCATGTCCTTGGGCAGGTTGCCCTGCGAGGTGTACCACGGCACGATCTTGAACTTGTAGCGCCAGTTGGACTCACCGGGGAACTTGGCCGCGATGGCGCGCAGCTGGGTCAGCTCGGAGCTGTTCTTGTTCACTGTCTCGTCGTACCAGACGATCGTGTAGCCGT
Organism: Nocardioides sp.; assembly: GCF_030150155.1. Taxonomy (GTDB): domain Bacteria; phylum Actinomycetota; class Actinomycetes; order Propionibacteriales; family Nocardioidaceae; genus Nocardioides. The sequence continues at coordinate 21,120 of NZ_JASLGR010000047.1, read as the reverse complement.
GCTCCAGGTTGTGCACCAGGGCCTCGAGCTGGGGCCGCTCGTCCCAGGCGTAGAACTTCTTCGCCATCGCGACGGGGGCGACGCCGGCTTCGTTCCAGTGCGCGCCGAAGGCCGGCGGGGCGGTCGTGTAGGTCACCGTGGTGCCGGTCGCGACGTGCTGCTGGTTGCCTTCAGCGGCCTTGGTGGTGATGTCGGTGCACGAGGAGGCCGGTGCACCGATCGAGGCGAGGTTGGTGTCGGCGAACTGGCGCTCGTCCCACCAGTCCTTGACCGGCCGGTAGGCGGCGGCGACCACGATCAGCACGGCGACCAGGATCAGCGGAACGATGATGGTCAGCCCGCGTCGCTTGTCGGCATTCGACTGCTTCTTGCGGATGTCGTCGATAACCGCCCGACGTGAATTCTGGGCGGCGGTCTTCTTGGCCACGGGGCTTTCCTCGCTGTGGTGGTGCGTCAGTGCTGCACGGTGCAGGACGGGCAGAGTCTACGGAGTTTGCGGTGAGACGTGGGGACAAGCGTCTGTGAATGTGTCGACTTTCCAGCCGAACGCGAAGAACAGCGGCGCCAGACGGTCGGTGTCGGTGCCCGCGGCGAGGGCCAGCTCGACGGTCTCGCCGTCGGCCCCGACGGCGCTGGGATCGGCGGCGACGCCGAGCTCGGCCAGCGCCTCGATCAGGTCCGCTGCCGGCGAGGGCGCACCGAACGGGAGCCGGTCGGCGGGGTCACCCTTCAGTGCCCGTACGACGGCCTCGCGGGCGCCGTAGCCGAACAGGTCGGACCCCTCGGCCCGGATCAGCGCCCCGGCCCCGGTGCCGTCCTGATCGGCGGGCAGGACCAGGTCGGCGCGGCCGCTGATCACCGCGAACGGTCGCGCGCCGAGCTTGCCCTGGCCCAGCTCGGCGGCCGAGGCCAGCTCGTCGGCGACGGCCGGGGCGGTTACCACCAGCGGGTTGCCGTAGGCGTCCTCGACCCCGGCGAAGCTCTCCAGCACCGTCAGCCCGGCCGCCCCGATCGCGATGTCGGTCTGGCCGTCGCGCCAGGCCCGGCCGGCGGTGTCGGTGATGATCACGCCGAGGGTGAGGCCGGTCGCGGCCTGGAGGGCGGCGCGCACCGCGCGGGCGGTGGCGTCGGGGTCGGTGGGCAGCACCAGGATGGTGCCGGCCTCGACGTTGGAGGCGTCGATCCCGGCCGCGGCCATCGTCAGGCCGAGCAGGTTGCGCACGATCCGGGTGGGGCCGCGTCGGGCCACGATCCGGCGGGTCTGGCCCGGCAGCGCCTCGTCGCGGGTGGCATGGCGCTGAAGGCCCTCGGCCTTGCTCACCACCTTCGAGGTGATCACCACGATGTCGCCCTCGCGCAGTGCGCCCCCGTCGGCCGCGACAGCGGCGAGGAGGGTGGCGGCCAGGTCGTCGCCCGCGGCGATCTCGCCGACCCCGGCCGGGGCCCAGACGGTCAGCATCAGTGCGCCTGCCCGGGGCCGGAGGTGACGGCGGTGATCGCGGCAGCGGCCATCGCGGCGGTGGCGTCCAGGTCGCTCATCAGGAGCGGCACGGCGACGGTGGGCAGTCCGGCGGCGCTCAGCGGCTCGACGGCGTCGGCGTCGGCGCTGTCGACCAGCCAGGCGTCCAGCACGCCGCCGTGGGCGCGGGCGCCGTAGAGCCCGCCGACCCCGGCGGCGCTGACCTCGACACCGGCCGAGGTGAGCATCTGCTCGGCCATGCCGTGCACGTGGTGGCCCTTGATGATGGGGGAGAGGCCGACGACGCGGGCGGTGGTGGCGCGCAGCACCTCCCGGATCCCGGGCACGCCGAGGATGGTGCCGACCGAGACGATCGGGTTCGAGGGCGGCACGATCACCAGGTCGGCCCCGGTGATCGCGTCGGTCACGCCCGGCGCCGGGGTGGCCTCGTCGAGGCCGACGAAGAGAAGGGTCTCGGCCGGGACCGAGGCACGCAGCCGGATCCAGTACTCCTGGAAGTGGATCACCCGCTTGCCACTGGGGGACTCGGCGTCGGCGATGACGACGTGGGTCTCGGTGCGGTCGTCGGTCATCGGCAGGAGCGTGAGCCGGTCGCCGTACGTCGGCTCCAGCCAGCGCCGGGAGAGGGCTCGGGTGACGTCGGAGAGCGGGTAGCCCGCCTCGACCATCTGGGTGCGCACCAGGTGGGTGGCCACGTCGCGGTCGCCCAGGCCGAACCAGGTGTTCTCGATCCCGTAGGCGCTCAGCTCCTCGTTGACGTGCCAGGTCTCCTCGCGCCGGCCCCAGCCGCGCTCGGGGTCGATGCCGTCGCCGAGGGTGTACATCACGGTGTCGAGGTCGGGACAGATCTTGAGGCCGTGCAGCCACAGGTCGTCGCTGGTGTTGGCGATCACCGTGACCTGCGCGTCGGGGGCGACACCGGGCAGGGACCCTGACGCGATGCCGTGCAGCAGGCCGCGGAGGAAGCGGGCACCACCGACACCGCCGGACAGGACAGTGAGGGAACGCAGCGTCGAACTCATTGCCATATCCTCCCCCGAGCCCGTACCCAACATGCGGGGTGGTCGGGGGAGGCGTCGGGATCGCCTTCGTCACAGCCCTCGGGCTTGCGTGATGCTGTAGCAGACCTCGGGCTTGACTTGGCGGAACGACAGGCATGTAATTGCGCCTGTGTTGTTCTCCCTGATCCACACTTTCTCGGCACGATGAGAAGGGGCGGGTTCAGGGGCTTTCCGGGAGTCCACCCAGGGCTGCCAACACGCACGGGTCGAAAGGGCGAATGAACGATGAGAGAGCTGTTTCTCCTCGGACCTGACGCCGAGGAAGGCAACTGGCAGGAGCGTGCCCTGTGCGCGCAGACCGATCCCGAGGCGTTCTTCCCTGAGAAGGGCGGCTCGACCCGCGAGGCGAAGAAGGTCTGCCAGACCTGCGATGTCCGTGACGACTGCCTCGAGTCGGCACTGATGAATGACGAACGTTTCGGAATCTGGGGCGGTCTCTCCGAGAGGGAGCGCCGCAAGCTGAAGAAGCGCGCAGTCTGACCACCACGCGATGTGACGCGATGTGACGACCCCCGGCCCCGCCGGGGGTCTTCGCATTTCTGGGGTGTGGTCCACCGGGCTAGGGTCGTGCCTCGTGGAGCAGACCGGGGGGCGCGTAGCACTGGTGCTCGTCAGTCATGACGGAGCACGCTGGCTGTCGACCGTGATGGAGGGGATCGCGGCGCAACGCCGGGCCCCCGACCAGCTGGTCGCCGTGGACACCGGATCCCTCGACGGCAGCGCCGATCTGCTGCGCGACGCCTACGGCCAGGTCGAGGTGCTGAGCTCGACCACCTCCTACCCGGCGGCGATCGAGCACGCCCGCGCCCAGCTCCACGACGACATCGAGTGGCTCTGGCTGCTGCACGACGACTCCACCCCGGACCCGGCGGCGCTGGAGACCCTGATGATCGCCACCGAGGAGTTCCCCGAGGTCGACATCGTCGGTCCCAAGCTGCGCGAGTGGCCCTCGCTGCGCGGTCTGCTGGAGCTCGGCGTCACCATCTCCGGCACCGGCCGCCGCGAGACCGGTCTGGAGCGCGGCGAGTACGACCAGGGTCAGCACGACGAGATCCGCACCGTGCTGGCGGTCAACACCGCCGGCATGCTGATCCGGCGCAGCGCCCTGGACACCCTGGGTGGACTAGACCCGCAGCTGCCGATCTTCGGCAACGACATCGACCTCGGCTGGCGTGCTGCGCGGGCCGGACTGACCACGATGATCGTGCCCCAGGCCGTCGTCTTCCATGCCGAGGCCGCCCACCGCGGCCTGCGGCGCACCGCCCTGACCGGGCGCCATCCGCACTACCAGGAGCGCCGCGCGGCGCTCTACACGCTGCTGGCCAACTCCCGGGCACGCTCGCTGCCCTTCCAGCTGGTCCGGACGCTGTTCGGCTCGCTGCTGCGGGTGCTCGGGCTGATCCTGGTCCGCCAGGTCCCGCAGGCGCTCGACGAGCTCGCCGCCCTGGTCTCGATCTACCTCCGCCCCGGTCCGGTGCATGCCGCCCGCCGGGCCCGACGACAGCTCGACGCGGTGCCACCGGGACAGGTCAGGGCGCTGCTGGCGCCCTGGTGGCTGCCCTACCGGCACGGCCTCGACGCCGTCGGCGACCTCGCCTCGGCCCTGACTCACCAAGCCGCCGACGTCGCTGAACGCCGTCGGATCGCCGCGGCCGAGGCCGATCCCGCCTCCTTCGCCGCCCGGCACCACTCCACCGCGGGCGAGACCAGCGACCTCGACGACGAGGACGCGATGCTGCGCGACACCGGCGTGGTGGCCCGCTTCCTGACCAACCCGATCGCCGTGCTGCTCGGTCTCGGGGTCGTCGTCCTGCTGATCGCCACCCGTACGGCGTGGGGGACCGCTGTGGGCGGCGGGCTGAGCCCCGCCCCGAGCGGGGTGGGCTCGTGGTGGAGCCTGCTGGTGGACTCCTGGCACAAGCTCGGCCAGGGCACCGGCGTCCCGGCGTCGCCGTACCTCGGCCCGCTGACGCTGCTGGCCACGGTCCTCGGCGGCAAGCCTGCCGCCGCGGTCAGCGTCGTGCTGATCGTCTCCCCGCTGCTCGCACTGTGGGGCGCCTGGCGCCTGATGCGGGTGGTCGGGCGCCTACTCTCCATTCGCGGCGCGTCGCGCTGGCTGATCCTGTGGGGCTCGCTCGCGTGGGCCGCGGTGCCCCTGGTCTCCGGTGCCTGGAGCGACGGCCGGCTCGGTCCCGTGGTGGCCAGCGCGCTGCTGCCCTGGCTGGCCCATGCCGCTCTCGGCTTCGCCGACCCGACCGCCGAGCGACGCTGGCGCGCGGCCTGGCGCACCGGCCTGCTGCTCACCCTGATCGTCGCCTTCACCCCGACCGCCTGGCTGGTCTGTGTGCTGCTCGCCGTCGTCGTGGTGGCCGTCGCCCTGGTGCTGCTCCGGCTCCGTCCCGAGCGCACACTGTGGGGCCCGCCCGCGATCGCGATGGCCGTCCCCGTGGTGCTGCTCGCCCCGTGGTGGGTCTCGGCGCTGCGCCACGGCGCGGGCGTCTCGCTGCTGCTCGACGCCGGCCGACCGCCGGCCCACGCCGTCGACGGCTGGCACCTGGCCCTGGGCCGGATCACCGACCTGGGCGCCCCGTGGTGGCTGGGCCTGGTGCTCCCGGTGCTCGCCCTGCTCGCCCTGATCCCGGCCCGCACCCGGATCCCGGTGCTGGTCTGCTGGCTGGTCGGGGTGATCGCCGCGGTGGTCGCTCTGCTGCTCTCCTTCGTCGTGCTCCACTTCGGTGCGCAGGCCGCTCCGGTCGGCACCGGCTTCCCGATGGTGCTGCTGCAGGGCTGCGCGATCGTAGCGATCGTGGTCGGCACCCAGGGGGCGCTCGGTGGCGCGATGGCCGGTGGCCTGCGCGGCGAGCGCCGGGTGCTGGCGGGTCTGGTCGCCCTGGTTGCCGTCGTCCCGGTCCTCGGAGGTCTCGGCTGGGCTGCCGTGGGAGGCCACGGCGCCCTCGGTGACACCGTCAGCCGGGTGCTGCCGGGGTACATGCTGGAGGACTCCCAGAAGGGCGCCGCGCACGGCATCCTGGTGTTGCGGGGCTCGGTCGAGGACGGGGTGCGCTACGAGGTGGTCCGCGGTGAGGGCGTCACCCTGGGCCAGGACGAGGTGCTGGCACTGAGTAAGCCCCCGGCGGCGTTCGCCCGCCTGATCCAGACCTTCGTGTCGCGTCCTGACGAGGCCACCGTGACCAGCCTGGCCGCCAACGGCATCCAGTACGTCGTCGCGCCCGCCCCCGCCGACGCGACCGTGGCCGCCACCATCGACGCCACCGGTGGCCTCTCCCAGGCCAGCACGGAGTCGCGCACGACCCGCGCCTGGCAGCTCGACACCGAGCCCTCGGCTGTCGCTCTGGACGGGCCGTTCGACTGGCTGCGCTGGACGCTGCTGGTGATCGCCGGGATCGGCCTGGCGGTGGTCGTCGTGATGGCTGCGCCGAGCGTGGCGAGGAGGAGCCGATGAACCGCTCACGTCACGGCGGGCGCCGCCTGGACGCCACCGTCGTCCTGACCGCGGCGCTGCCGCTGGTGATCGCTGGGGCGCTCGCGCTGACCCGGCCCGACGCACCGCAGATCCTCACCACCGCGCCCTCCAGCGCGGCCCTGACCTCTGCGGAGGTGATCTGCCCCGGCGCGCTCTCGGCGAAGGCCTCGGGGGCGGCCACGCTCGCGCTCGGCTCGGCCACCGACGCCGGCACCACCGGCGCGGGCACCCTCACCCGGGCCCCGCAGGTGGCGCAGCAGCCCAGCGGGAGCCGCAGCGCCCCGACGAAGGTCGCGCTCACCGGGCAGCGGGTGCTGACCCGCTCCGCCGACACGGCCCCGGTCGTGGTCGGTGCCACCGGCGACGTCGCCCCTGGCCTGCTCGGCTCGGTGACCACCCAGACGCACCTGACCGCCTGGGACTGCACCCAGCCGCTGGGCGACCAGTGGTTCACCGGCGTCGGTGCCGGCCCCACCCAGGCGTCGGTGATCGAGCTGGTCAACCCCAACCAGGGTCCCGCGATCGCCGACATCGAGGTGCTCAGCGACGAGGGCCTGCTCTCGGTCCCCGCGCTGCGGGGCGTCGCCGTCGACTCACGCAGGTCGGTCCAGCTCGACCTGGGCGCCCTGGTGCCGCGCACCGGCGTGATGGCGCTGCACGTCAGCGTCGTGCGGGGACAGGTCGGTGTCGCCGTACGGGATCGGGGGGAGCGCCTGACCGGGGGGACCACCACCGAGGAGTGGCTGGCCCCGCAGGTCGCGCCCGCAGCGACCAGTCGGCTGCTCGGCCTGCAGTCGGGGTCGGGTCGGCACAGCCTGGTGATCGCGAACCCGGGTGAGGACCAGGTCACCGCCACGGTGAAGCTGATCACCGCCGACTCGACGTTCGCCCCCGACGGTCTCACGACCATCTCGGTGGCGCCGCACACGGTGGTGAGCACCGCCCTGGACGCGGTGCTGCGCGCCGACAAGGGCGGCGACGCCGTCGGTGTGGAGATCGATGCCAGTGCGCCGGTGACCAGTTCGCTGCGCTCGGTCGTCGACGGCGACCTGAGCTTCCTGGTGCCGGGCGAGACGGTCTCGGAGGCGACCACCCTGCTGGTGCCCGCCGGCGCGAAGAAGCTGGTCCTGGCCGGTGCTGACGCCCTCGGCGTGGCCACGGTGGTGGGCCGCGGTGCCGACGGCACGCAGCTGATCTCGCAGCGGGTCTCGCTGACCCCGAAGAAGGCGTCGGTGCTGACCCTGCCCGGCGGGGTGCGCTCAGTCGAGGTCACACCGGAGCGGACCGGGGTGAGTGGCGCGGTGCTGATCACCGGCACCGGGGGCGCGAAGGGGGCGGCGGTCCTGCGGCTGCGCACCCTGCAGCGTTCCGGTGCGGTGCCGGCGGTCTCCTTCGGCCCTTGAGCGGTCCCGGGGCCTCAGTCCTGCTGGTAGCGGGAGTCGATCACCTGCGGCTCGACGTTGAGCAGTTCGGCGACCTGCTCGATCACTACCGTCAGCACCATCGCCTCCAGATCCGAGCGGGTCTCGCAGCGATGCTCGATCGGCCGCCGGAACAGCACGATCCGGCTCGGCGTGGCACCGGTGCCACGGATCAGGGACGACAGCGGCACCTGGTCGGTGCGCCAGTCGTCGGGCACCTGCGGGGTGTCCTCGACCGCGTACTCGACCAGCCCCAGCCGACTCGACCAACGCCCGTCGATCTCGCTGATCACCGCCAGGGCGAGGGAGTCGAACCGGTCCCGCGCGGTGCGCAGCTTCGGAGTGCCCGGGACGACGGGCACCACCCCGGGGCCGCGCATGCCCCGACCGCGCCGATCCCGACGTGAGGGACGGTCCGAGCGGCGGTCGGGCCCGGGCGGGCCAGGGGTGTACGTGATCGGCACATCAGCGAGCCTAGTCAGCGAATCGAGGCGAAGCGGGTAACGTCACCGGTTGTGATTGCTCGTCGTTGTTCGCGCACGGCCTGCACCCGTCCCGCCGTCATGACCCTCACGTACGTCTATGCCGACCAGACCGCGGTGCTGGGACCCCTGGCGATCCATGCAGAACCCCATGCCTACGACCTCTGCTCGGAGCACTCCGAGCGACTCTCGGCCCCGCGCGGCTGGGAGGTCCTGCGGCTCGCGAACATCCCGACCGAGCCCGCCCCGAGCAACGACGACCTGCTCGCCCTGGCCGACGCCGTCCGCGAGGCGGGGCGCTCCACGCCCGCCGCTGCGCCCGAGCCGGAGGTCGGCGTACGGGAGACGAAGCGACACGGTCACCTGCGCGTGCTCAGCAGCGAGTGAGCCGAGTCGCTGACCGCGCCGTGGTGCGGCCGCTAGGCTGAGGCACCATGGCCAGTCTGGACCCCGACAACATCAACGCCGTCTTCAAGGCGTACGACGTCCGCGGCACCGTCCCGGACCAGATCGACGAGGCCCTGGCGGCCGCGACCGGGCGCGCGTTCGTGCAGGTGCTCGACGCCGACCGGATCGTGATCGGGCACGACATGCGCCCCTCCTCGCCGGCCTTGGCCCAGGCCTACGCCGAGGGTGCCGCCGCCCAGGGTGCCGACGTGGTCCTGATCGGCCTGGCCTCCACCGACCAGCTCTACTTCGCCTCGGGCCACCTCGGCATCCCCGGCGTGATGTTCACCGCCAGCCACAACCCGGCGCAGTACAACGGCATCAAGCAGTGCCGCGCCTTCGCCGCCCCGGTCGGGATGGAGTCCGGCCTGGCCGAGATCCGCAACCTGGTGCTCTCGGCCCAGTTCGCCGAGCCGGCCGCCACCCCGGGCACGATCAGCACCACCGACGTCCTCGGCGCGTACGTCGACCACCTGCTCGCCCTGGCACCGGTGACCGGTCGCCCGCTCAAGGTCGTCGTCGACGCCGGCAACGGCATGGCCGGGCACACCGCCCCCGCCGTCTTCGCCCAGCTGCCCCAGATCGAGGTCACCGAGCTCTTCTTCGAGCTCGACGGCACCTTCCCGAACCACGAGGCCAACCCGATCGAGCCCGAGAACCTGGTCGCGCTGCAGGCCAAGGTCCGCGAGACCGGCGCCGACATCGGACTGGCCTTCGACGGCGACGCCGACCGCTGCTTCCTGGTCGACGAGCGCGGCGAGCTGGTCTCGCCCTCGACCCTGACCGCTCTGATCGCCGCCCGCGAGCTGGCCAAGGACCCCGGCGCCAGCATCGTGCACAACCTGATCACCTCCCGCGCCGTGCCCGAGATCGTCACCGAGCTCGGCGGCACCCCGGTGCGCACCCGCGTGGGCCACTCCTTCATCAAGGCGGTGATGGCCCAGACCGACGCCGTCTTCGGTGGCGAGCACTCGGGTCACTTCTACTTCCGTGACTTCTGGCGGGCCGACTCGGGGATGCTGGCCGCCCTGCACGCGCTGGCCGCCCTGGCCGAGACCGACGCCCCGCTGAGCGCCCTGCTGGCGCCGTACGAGCGCTATCCGCTGTCGGGGGAGATCAACTCCACCGTTCCCGACGCCCAGGCCGTGATCGCCGAGCTCAAGGCGACGTACGCCGGCCGCGACGGCGTCACCATCGACGAGCTCGACGGGCTGAGCGTGAGCCACCCCGACTGGGCGTTCAACGTCCGTGCCTCCAACACCGAGCCGCTGCTGCGGCTCAACGCCGAGGGCATCGACACCGCCACCATGCAAGCCATTCGCGACGAAGCGCTCGCGATCATCACGAAGGATGTCCAGTGACCAGCCCCTCCCTCGGCCTCGACGCCGCCCTGCTCGAGATCATCGTCTGCCCGCAGTGCCACGGCGAGCTCACCCCGCGCACCGAGACCAGCTTCGAAGGCGCCAACGGCGAGCTGGTCTGCCAGGGCAGCTGCGGCTACGCCTACCCGGTCAAGGACTCCATCCCGGTCCTCCTCGTCGACGAGGCCCGTAAGCCCGCCTGACGATGTACTTCGACGAGGCCCGGCTCGATGATGCGGCTGTGCTCGGCACGGCCGATCTTCGGTTGCGCGGCCTCGCCGAGTCCGGTGCCCGGGTCCGCCGGGAGGCGACCGCCGTCGCCGAGGTGCTCGCGCACCTGCCCGAACGGCTCCGGGAGCGACCCCGGGCGGTGATCCTGATCGGCTCGGGCGCCCGCCTGGTCGAGCTGGCCGGGGCGATCTCCGCGCCGGTGCCGATGGTGGTCTGGCGAGGCGTCGGACTGCCCGGCTGGGTCGGCGCCCTCGACCTGGTGCTGGCGGTCGCCCCCGACGGCGGCGACCCCGAGCTCGCCCTGACCCTGGCCGAGGCCAGCCGGCGCGGGTGCCGCGTGGTCGCCTCGGCGCCGGAGTCCTCGATCCTGGCCGACCACGTCAGCGGTGCCGACTCGGTGCTGCTGCCGGTCGCCACCGCCGACGCGTTCGCGGTCGGGGTGGCGGCGCTCGACTTCCTCGCCGCGCTGCGCCTGACCGCGCCCCCGGGCGTGCAGGAGATCGCCGACGTGCTCGACCGGGTCGCCCTGGAGTGCACGCCGTTCCGCGAGTTCAGCCTCAACCCGGCCAAGCTCTGCTCGATCGCGCTGAGCGAGTCGGTGCCGCTGGTCTGGGGCGGGTCGGTGCTGGCCGCCGACGCCGCCCGGCAGGTCGCGGTGCTGCTGCGCCGTGCCGCGGGACGGCCGGCCCTGAGCGGTGACGCCGACGGACTGCTGCCGATCCTGGAGGCGACCCGGGTGGCGTCGATCTTCGACGACCCGATCGAGGACGGCCTGGCCGCCCGACCGGCCCTGCTCCTGCTCGACGAGGGCGTCGAGCACGCCTCCTCGCCGGCACTGCTGGCCGAACGACGGGCGCTGGTGGGCTCCGCCGACGCCCGCACGATCCGGGTCGAGGTGATCTCGGCCGAGAGCGGGGGAGCGCTGGCCCGCTACGCCCACCTGCTGCTCTCGGGGCGCTACGCCGCCGAGTACCTCCACCTCGGGTTCGCCGCCGAGTGAGGAACCGGCCGCCCGGTGAGCGGGCGGCGACCGAGGAATCGTTACCCTTCGCACCATGAGCGCGGGCCTTTTCGGACTCCTGGACGACGTCGCTGCGATCGCCAAGCTGGCGGCCGCCTCCCTCGACGACGTCGGGGCGGCAGCAGGCCGGGCCACGGCGAAGACCGTCGGCGTGGTGATCGACGACACCGCCGTCGCGCCGCAGTACGTCGCCGGCCTCAAGCCCGACCGTGAGCTGCCCATCGTCGGCCGGATCGCGCTCGGCTCGATCCGCAACAAGCTGCTGATCATCCTCCCGATCGCACTGCTGCTCAGCCAGTTCGCCTCCGGGGTGATCCCGGTGATCCTGATCTGCGGTGGCCTCTACCTCTGCTTCGAGGGCGTGGAGAAGGTCGTCGAGGCGCTGCGTGGCGGGCACGAGGAGACCGAGGTTGCCCTGGTCGACGCTGCGGCCGAGAAGAGGATGGTCGCCGGGGCGATCCGCACCGACCTGATCCTGTCCACCGAGATCATGGTGATCGCCCTCAACGAGGTCGCCGACGAGTCGATCTGGACCCGGCTGATGATCCTGGTGGTGGTCGCGGTCCTGATCACCATCGGGGTCTACGGCGTGGTCGCCGCGATCGTGAAGATGGACGACGTCGGGCTGCACTTCGCCCGCGGCGAGCGTCCGCTGCTGGCCCGCTTCGGTCGCCGCCTGGTCACCTTCATGCCGGTGCTGCTCACCTCGCTGTCGGTGATCGGCACCGCGGCGATGATCTGGGTCGGCGGCCACCTGATCCTGTCCAGCAGCCACGAGCTCGGCCTGCACCAGCCCTACGGCTGGGTGCACGACGTCCAGCACTCGATCAGCCACCACGTCAGCGGGATCGGCGCGATCCTCGGCTGGGTCTTCAACACCCTGGTCTCCGCCGCGATCGGCTGCGTGATCGGTGCGATCGTGGTCGGCGTGCTGCACCTGATCCCGCGCAAGGGACACTGAGATGACCCTCGAGCCGGGGCGGCCGACCTCGGGACAGGCAGCACCGGGACAGCCGGCGCCGGGCGCCGAGGCGTTCGAGGCGTTCTTCGAGGCCGGGGTCGTCCCCGAGGTGGTCGAGCAGACCGAGCCCGAGGAACCGGCCGCCCAGGAGCCCATCGGCGGCTGGCTCGACCGGCTCGCCGGCCACGGCGCGAACCCCGGTGGCGGGGCCGGGGCGGCCCTGATGGCGGCGACCGGCCTGGCCCTGGCCGAGATGGTGGCGACGTACGACGATCGCACGCTGGCCCTGGTCGAGCAGACCCGTCTGCTGCGCGAGCGTGCGGTCACCCTGATCGACGAGGACGCCCGGGCCTCGGCCGACCTGGCGCTGGCCTGGCGGGCCAAGCTCGCCCACCTGCCCGACACCGCCCGCGAAGGCGCCCGGACCAGCGCCGAGATCCTCGGCCTCGGGGTGGCGGCGCTGCCGCTGCTGGCCGAGCTCGAGGAGCGGGGCAACCCGGTGCTCCGCGCCGACATCGCCGCAGCCGCCGCCGGTCTCGGGGCCGCTGCCCGGATCGCCGGGATCAACCTCGCCGCGAACCTCAGGCTGGCCGGTGAGAGCGCCGGCCCGATGGCCGAGATCCTCGCGGCGCACCGCGAGATCGTCGCTCGTCTCGATGCGGTGGTGGACCGCGTTCGTGGGTAGCCTGATCAGGTGCTGCGCGGGAGATCCCGAACGAGTGCAGATGCACCGCAGTCCACAACTTCGGACATGAAGGATGCATTCATGGACTACAAGGTTGCTGACCTGAGCCTGGCCGCGTTCGGCCGCAAGGAGCTCACGCTCGCCGAGCACGAGATGCCGGGCCTGATGGCGCTGCGCGCCCGCTACTCCGAGACCAAGCCGCTGGCCGGTGCCCGCATCGCCGGCTCGCTGCACATGACCGTCCAGACCGCCGTCCTGATCGAGACGCTGACCGCGCTCGGCGCCGACGTCCGCTGGGCCTCGTGCAACATCTTCTCCACCCAGGACCACGCCGCCGCTGCGGTCGTCGTCGGCCCCGCCTCCTCGGGCGGCACCGTCGAGGCTCCCGCCGGTACGCCGGTCTTCGCCTGGAAGGGCGAGACCCTGGCCGAGTACTGGGACCTCGCCGAGAAGGTCTTCGACTTCACCGACGCCGAGGGCAACCCGGTCGGCCCGAACCTGCTGCTCGACGACGGCGGCGACATCACGCTGCTCGTGCACAAGGGCGTCGAGTTCGAGAAGGCCGGCTCCGTGCCGTCCGTCGACAGCACCGACAACGCCGAGTTCAAGGAGGTCCTCCGGGTCCTGGCTCGCTCCGTCGAGGCCGACCCGACCCGCTGGACCACCATCGCCAACGGCATCAAGGGCGTCTCCGAGGAGACCACCACCGGCGTGCACCGCCTCTACGAGCGGTTCAACGACGGCGCCCTGCTGTTCCCGGCGATCAACGTCAACGACGCCGTCACCAAGTCGAAGTTCGACAACAAGTACGGCACCCGCCACTCCGCCATCGACGGCATCAACCGCGGCACCGACCTGCTCATCGGCGGCAAGGTCGCCGTGGTCTGCGGCTACGGCGACGTCGGCAAGGGCACCGCCGAGGCACTGCGTGGCCAGGGCGCTCGCGTCATCGTCACCGAGATCGACCCGATCAACGCTCTCCAGGCTGCGATGGACGGGTACGCCGTCAAGCGCCTCGAGTCCGTCGTCGGCGAGGCCGACATCTTCATCACGACCACGGGCAACTTCAACATCATCCGGGTCGAGCACTTCGAGAAGATGAAGCACAACGCCCTGGTCGGCAACATCGGTCACTTCGACAACGAGATCGACATGGCCGGTCTGGCCGCGGTCCCGGGCATCGTCAAGGACAACATCAAGCCGCAGGTCGACACCTGGACGTTCCCCGACGGCAAGTCGGTCATCATCCTGTCCGAGGGTCGTCTCTACAACCTCGGCAACGCGACCGGTCACCCGTCCTTCGTGATGTCGAACTCCTTCACCAACCAGGTGCTGGCCCAGATCGAGCTCTTCACCAAGACCGACGAGTACGAGATCGGCGTCTTCGTGCTGCCGAAGAAGCTCGACGAAGAGGTCGCCCGCCTCCACCTCGACGCCCTCGGCGTCGAGCTCACCGAGCTCTCGGCCGAGCAGGCCGAGTACATCGGTGTGCCGGTGGAAGGCCCCTACAAGCCGGACCACTACCGGTACTAAGCGAGCAGGGATGACGAACACTCCTGAGGCGCGCGGGCGCATCCTCGTCGTCGACGACGATGCCTCCCTCGCCGAGATGCTGGCGATCGTGCTGCGTCAGGAGGGGTTCGACTCCCATGTCACCGGTCGGGGCGATGAGGCGCTGGAGGTCTTCCGCTCCTATCGCCCCGACCTGGTGCTGCTCGACCTGATGCTCCCGGGCCTGGACGGGATCGAGGTCTGCAAGCAGATCCGTGCCGAGTCCGGCGTACCGATCGTCATGCTGACGGCCAAGGGTGACACCGTCGACGTCGTGGTCGGGCTGGAGTCGGGCGCCGACGACTACGTCGTCAAGCCGTTCAAGCCCAAGGAGCTGATCGCCCGGATCCGCGCCCGGATGCGGCGCTTCGACCCGGTCAGCGCCGAGGCGCTCCAGATCGGCGACCTCAGCATCGACGTCGCCGGCCACGTCGTCAGTCGTGGCGGCGAGCCGATCGCGCTCACCCCCCTCGAGTTCGACCTGCTGCTCTGCCTGGCGCGCAATCCGTGGCAGGAGTTCAGCCGCGAGGTCCAGCTCGACCAGGTCTGGGGCTACCGCCACGCCGCCGACACCCGGCTGGTCAACGTGCACGTCCAGCGACTGCGCTCCAAGGTCGAGCACGACCCGGAGAACCCCGAGATCGTCCTCACCGTGCGCGGCGTGGGCTACAAAGCCGGCCAGTCCTAGCGGCACGGCTCACGGTCGCCATGTACCCGGGTTGGGGCAGCTTCTGGCGGCGCTCGCTCCAGGCGCGCGTCGTGATCAGCACCGTGCTGCTCTCCCTGCTCGCGTGCTCGATCATGGGCTGGTTCCTGGTCTCCCGGGTCCGCGAGGGCCTGCTGCACCACCGAGTCAGCGCCGTGGTGGCCGAGACCGCCACCGAGATCGACGACGCCAAGGACCGGCTCTCGGCCGCCTCCACGATCGACCGCGACTCCGCAGGCCAGCAGCGTGACCTGATCGAGCCGATGATCCAGCGCGGTGCGACCCGCGGCTACCAGGTCGTGATGGCCGGACCCCTCGCCGAGGGCGGCGGCAGGATCGCCGACGGCGGTGCCGAGTTCTCACCCGGCCTGGAGACCGCCAGCGTGCCCCGCTCCTTGGAGGACCACTTCCTCGCCGGCGACACCTCGACCGCCTGGACCTACACCACGATCAGGTCCTCGACCGGCGAGGGCACCACCCGCATCCCCGGGGTCGTGGTCGGCTCGCTGGTGACGCTGCCGGCCGACGGCAAGAGCTACGTCCTGTACTTCCTCTACCCGATGAGCGACGAGGCCGACACCCTCGCGCTGGTCAACCGCGCCCTGCTCGCCGCCGGTGCGCTGCTGCTGCTCTTCATGGCCGCCTCGGCCTGGCTGGTCGCCCGGCACGTCGTCACCCCGATCCGGATGGCCCGTCAGGTCGCCGAGCGGATCACCGACGGCCAGCTCCAGGAGCGGCTGGTCGTGCACGGCGAGGACGACCTGGCGCGACTGGCGCTGTCGTTCAACCAGATGGCCGACGCCCTGCAGCGCCAGATCCGTCAGCTGGAGGATCTCAGCCGGCTCCAGCGCCGGTTCACCAGCGACGTCTCCCATGAGCTCCGTACGCCGCTCACCACGGTGCGGATGGCGACCGACCTGCTGCACGACTCCCGCGACACGTTCGACCCGGCCTCGGCCCGGGCGGCGGAGCTGCTCCAGACCGAGCTGGACCGGTTCGAGCGGCTGCTCACCGACCTGCTCGAGATCAGCAGGTTCGACGCCGGTGCCGCAGCCCTGGAGACCGAGGACGTCGACCTGGTCGAGCTGAGCCGTCAGGTCGTCGAGGCAGCCCGCCCGCTGGCCGCCAAGCGCGGCCTGGAGATCCGGGTGATCGCCCCGCCGACGCCCTGCCTGGCCGAGGCCGACGCCCGTCGGGTGGAGCGGATCCTGCGCAACCTGGTCACCAACGCGATCGACCATGCCGCCCCGCCCGGGGAGCATCCCGGTGGCGACGTACTCGTGCAGGTCGCCTCCGACGACGCCGGTACGGCGGTCTCGGTGCGTGACTTCGGTGTCGGCCTGGCCCCGGGGGAGTCGGCGATGGTGTTCAACCGGTTCTGGCGTGCCGACCCGGCCCGGGCGCGCACCAGCGGTGGCACCGGTCTCGGTCTGGCGATCGCGTTGGAGGACGCCACCCTGCACGGCGGCTGGCTCCAGGCCTGGGGTCAGCCCGGGCACGGCGCGGTCTTCCGGTTGACTCTTCCCCGGCGCACCGGCTCGGTGCTCCGGCACAGCCCGTTGCCGCTGATCCCGGCGGGTGCGGGCACCTCGACGAGGGGGAGGCGATGAACGCTCGGTCCTGGCGTGCGGTCCGCGCCGCCCTCGCCCTGGCGGCGGTCGCCGTCCTCACCAGCGCCTGCCTCGGTGTGCCGACCGGGGGACAGGTCGTCTCCGTGGGCTCCGGCACCACCTCCTCCGGGGCGACCGGCATCGCCATCGACCCGCGACCGCCGCGCAAGGGGATGGGCCCCAACGAGATCGTCGACGGCTTCCTGGAGGCCCTGCTGGCGACCCCGTTGCAGACCAGCACCGCCGGCCAGTTCCTCACCGCCGACGCGCAGAAGGGCTGGAAGCCCGACGACCAGGTGCTGGTGTACTCCGGGAAGGCCTCGGCCGTCGCCTCCGGTGACGACGTCAGCGTCCAGCTCGGCCCGACCTGGCGGATCGACGGCCGCGGCGTGTGGCAGGGCGCGGTGGCGACCACCGAACGCCGGCTCACCTTCACCATGACCAAGGAGGACGGCCAGTGGCGCATCGCTGAGGTGCCCAACGCCCTGATCGTGCCGGACTGGTGGTTCGAGGGCCGCTACAGCCAGATGTCGCTGTACTACTTCAATGCCTCGGAGACCCAGCTCGTCCCCGAGCCGGTCTTCGTGCCACGCGGCAACGAGCTCGCCACCGTCCTGGTCCGCGACCTGCTGCTCGGGCCGGGCAAGGAGCTGGAGGGCCTGATCCACTCCGTCGTGCCCGCCGACGTCTCCCAGGGGCTCTCGGTGCCGATCGACGCCAACGGGGTGGCCAGCATCGAGCTCAGCGGCAACGGCGACGACCAGGTCCGCTCGGCCGACGCCACCAACAAGCTGATCGCCCAGCTCGCCTGGACCCTGCGTCAGGACTCCGATATCTCCCGGATGCAGCTCTCGATCGGCGGCCAGCCGGTCTCGCTGAGCAACGGCCGCACCGAGTTCGACGTCTCCAGTGCCGGGCCGCAGTTCGACCCGGCGGGCTACCAGTCCAGCCCGTTGCTGTTCGGGGTCAAGGACCGCAAGGTCGTCGCGGGCACGCTGCCGCAGCTCTCCTCGACCCGCGGCCCGCTCGGTCAGAGCCGGCACGACCTGCGCAGCATCGGCGTCGACCTGAGCGGCACCCGGATCGCCGCGGTGACCGGCTCGGGCCAGGAGGTGCTGCTGACCGCGACCACGAAGCAGGACGAGCCGGTGACGACCGTGCTGCGCGGCGGCCGTGACCTGCTCAAGCCGGTCTGGGACGGCGAGGGACGGCTCTGGCTGGTCGACCGCCGCCGGACCGGAGCCCGGATCAGCGTGGTCGCCGACGCTCAGACGCGGCAGGTCACGCTGCCGGGGATCAGCGGTGCCGACGTACGCCGGCTGCTGGTCTCACGCGACGGCACCCGGGTGCTGGCCGTGGTCCGCAACGGGATGGTGGACCGGGTCGTGGTCAGCCGGATCTCGACGTCGAGCGACGGCGTGATCGGGGCTGTCGGCGAGGCCCGGGTGGTCAGCAGTGACCTCGGCGAGATCGACGACATGGTGTGGGCGTCCCCGACCAGCGTCACGGTGCTGCACCGCCTCGACGACTCCGCCCGGGTCACCACACTGCCGGTCGACGGCGCCGGTGTCGCCCTGATGCCCGGCGGCACCTTGGTCGGGCAGGTCCTCTCCGGACTGATCGGCTCCCCGGCGTCGGGGCAGCCGACGTACGGCGTCGACGGTCGCGACCTGATCAGCCTCTCGACGGTGGGACGCGACGAGACCATCGCCCCAGGAGTCACAGCCCTGACCTACGTCGGCTGACAGGCGCCGTCCTCGTCGACGTTGTCCACAGCCCCGGTGAGGCCGGTGGTGCGGCAGTGCTCGCGCCGATGGACTGGGGAGGTGTCCAGCTCCGCCGTCGACGCCCTGACCGACCTCGCGCTGGGCACCCGCTGCGTCGGGTGCTCGCGGCCGGGACGACTGCTGTGCCCGGGATGCCGCGCCGCGCTGCCGACCCGGGCGCACCTGGCCTGGCCCACCCCGACGCCACCGGGTCTCGCGCCGCCGTTCGCCCTCGGCCCGTACGACGGCACCCTCCGCGCCCTCGTCCTCGGGCTTAAGGAGCACCGGCTGTGGAGTCTGGCCGAGCCGCTGTCGGCCCTGCTCGCGGCCTCGGTGAGGGACCTGCAGGAGGCCCTGGGGCCACCCGGGCCGATCGTCCTGGTCCCGGTGCCCTCACGCCCTGCCAGCGTCCGGGAGCGGGCCCTGGACAGCACCTGGACGATCACGCGCGGTGCCGCGGCGCTGGCCGGCTCCACCCGGGACTGGGGGCACGGGACCGGGCCCGGGACCGGCGCCGTGCTCGCGGTGCCGTTGCTCCGGATGCGGCCGGGGGTGCGGGACCAGGCCGGGCTCGATGCCCAGGACCGCCACGCCAACCTGACCGGCTCGATGCGCTGCAGTGCCACGACCCTGCGACGCCTGGCCCGGATCACCCCGCGGGCCTCGGTGGTGGTCTGCGACGACGTCCTCACCACCGGCTCCACGGCCCGGGAGGCCCAGCGAGCCCTGGCCGCCGTCGGCCTGCCGGTGGCAGGGATCGCGGTGGTCGCGGCGACCGTGCGCCGTCATCCGGGAGGTGATTCTCAGTAAGTCCTTGGTCCCGAATCCGGGCCAGGGGTTGGCCCGAGCGCCGGGGCGGTCTAACGTCTCTTCATGGAGTCCGTTCGGGTCCGTGATTGCGTCGCACAGGCGCCCGGTTTCCGAGCCCCAGTGCGACAAGCCGATGCCAGTCGCAGGCAAAACGGCCCACGTAATCCGAGCCACCTGGTGGCGAGGGGAGCATGGTGCGGCTTAGTCGTAAGTCCTGCCCGGCCCACGCGATCAGATATCGCGTACCGGCCGGAGACGGTGGCGTGGCAGGTAAGCCGCCAAACCGCAGCAGGCGAGTGTGGGGTCAAAGATCAGGTCGGCCGGGCGGATCTCCATGCCCTCAGGAAGGTCCAGCAACACCAGCTCCACTCAATCCGGCGTTGAATCGCCGGGCCTAGGAGGTCCTCATGGACATTGTTGTCACGGCTCGCAACTGCGAGGTCACCGACCGGTTCCGCACGCATGTCACCGACAAGCTGCTCCGGCTCGAGAAGCACGACCACCGGTTGATGCGGGTGCATGTCGAAGTCGACTGCGAACCCAATCCGCGCCAGAACAAGGGCGCCGTCCGCGTCGAGCTCACCGCCTACTCCAAGGGCCCCGTGGTGCGGGCCGAGGCGTGTGCCGCGGACAAGATGGGAGCTCTCGATCTCGCCTTGGACAAGATGACGGCGCAGATGCGCCGTGCCTCCGACCGTCGTCGCGTGCACCGTGGGCGTCGTGCCCCGGTCTCGGTCGGCCAGGCGCTGGCCTCGGTCAGTGCCCCGGTCGACGGCGCCGCGATGGAGACGAGCGGTGACGAGGAGCGCCAGGTCGGTCCGATCACCGTGATGGGTGACGGGCCCCTGGTGGTGCGGGAGAAGGTCCACCCGGCGACCCGGATGACGTTGGACCAGGCGCTCTACGAGATGGAGCTGGTCGGGCACGACTTCTTCCTCTTCGTGGACAAGGAGAGCGAGCGTCCGTCGGTGGTCTACCGACGCCGCGGCTACGACTACGGCGTGATCGGACTAGACCTGTCCGAGTGACGCGGAGCAGATAGCCCGTTCGGGTGGTCCTGGGACGCCACAAGGCGAACCGGACCACCCGAACGTGCCATGATGAGCACATGTCCGTCGCGTCCGTAGCCCCGATCAGGGTGCTCATCGTTGATGACCAGGAGCTCTTCCGGCGCGGCCTGATGATGGTGCTCGGCAGCGAGACCGGGATCGAGATCGTGGGGGAGGCCTCCGACGGGGACCAGGGTGCCGCGCTGGCCGCCCAGACCGCCCCCGACGTGGTCCTGCTCGACATCCGGATGCCGCGTCGCACCGGCCTGGAGGCGTGCTCGGCGATCAAGGCGGCGGTGCCGTCGGCCAAGATCATCATGCTCACCGTCTCCGACGAGGAGGCCGACCTCTACGACGCCGTGAAGTCCGGCGCCAGCGGCTACCTGCTCAAGGATTCCTCGGTCGAGGAGGTCGCCCAGGCCGTCCGCGTGGTCGCCGACGGCCAGTCCCTGATCAGCCCCTCGATGGCGGTCAAGCTGATCGACGAGTTCAAGCAGATGTCGCGCCCCGAGCGTGAGTCCGGCGGCGGCTTCAAGCTCACCGAGCGCGAGCTCGAGGTGCTCCGACTGGTGGCCAAGGGGCTCAACAACCGCGAGATCGCCAAGCAACTCTTCATCTCCGAGAACACCGTGAAGAACCACGTCCGCAACATCCTGGAGAAGCTGCAGCTGCATTCCCGGATGGAGGCCGTGATGTACGCCGTCCGCGAGAAGCTCCTCGACCTTCCCTGACGCCCGGCGGGCACGCTGGCGGCGTTGGCGACGCTCGACGACCGCTGCGCTCTGAAGGTCGCCTTCGCGTCGCCGCCTTGCCAGCGCACCCGCCGGACGCCAGGGGCCTGTCTGGTCGGGAACTGAGTTCCTAAGGAACGTCAAGCCACCTGGACGCTCGTAGGCTTGGTGTTGGCGGGCCGAGATGTTGGAGCGCTTTGCGACTTCTGTGACTCTCGGTCCGCCGCCTGCTTGCGTCGTTCGTGCATGCGCTTGTGTCGCAC
>NZ_JASLGR010000006.1 GCF_030150155.1 Nocardioides sp. | reverse complement strand
AGGTTGCCCTCCTGGATCAGGTCGAGGAAGAGCATGCCGCGGCCGGTGTAGCGCTTGGCCAGGGAGACCACGAGTCGCAGGTTGGCCTCGAGGAGGTGGTTCTTGGCGCGGCGGCCGTCCTCGGCGATCCACTCCAGCTCCTCCTCGAGCTGGGGCTTGATCTTGCCGCCCTTTGCGAGCTTCTCCTCGGCGAAGAGACCGGCCTCGATGCGCGTGGCGAGCTCGACCTCGAGCTCGGCGTTGAGCAGCGCGACCTTGCCGATCTGCTTGAGGTAGTCCTTGACCGGGTCGGCGGTCGCACCGGCGACCATGACCTGCTGCTCGGGCTCGTCGGTGTCATCGCTGTTGGAGACGACGAAGGAAGCCTGCTTCTCGTCCTCGGCGATGGACGGGTCGGACGCGACGTCCTTCTCGAACTGCTCGTCGGAGATGTCAGGCAGGATCTTCTTGCCGTCGGGGCCGATCTTGACCTCGGTGACGGTCTCCTCGACCTCCACCTCGACCTCGTCGAGCACGATCTCCTCGCCCTCGTCCTCGTCGACCGGCGGCTTGGCGGCAGCCTTCTTCGCGGCAGCGGGCTTGGCGGCGGCCTTGGTCGCCACCGGCTTGCTCGCGGCCGGCTTGGCAGCGGCCTTCTTGGCCGACGCGGTCGTCGTCTTCTTCGCCGGGGACGCGGCGGCGGCAGCCCGCGAGCTGACCTGGCCGAGGTCGACGGAGATGCCGAGCTCGGACAGATGACTCATCAGGCCCTTGAGATGGCGCGGCTCAACGGCCGCCGCCTCACTTGCCTGTCGCACATCCTCCGGCGTGACCCGACCGGTCGGACGACTCCGATCGATGAGTGACACGACGGCGGGGTGGGACAACACCTCTGCAGGGAGCTTGCGTGCGTTCGAGGACACGAACACCTCTCGTGAAACTGGCTTCGGGGCGCGGCGAGGCCCGGTGACGTCAAGAACCGCGTTGATCATTGTGCCACGGGACTCATGACTTTTCGCGCAGGGCCGCCTTCTTGGCCTTCTTGAAGTCGCGAACCTTCTGCAGCGACTCCCCGTCGACCACGTCGGCGACCGAGCGGAACCCCTCCAGGGCGTAGTCGCCGACGGCCTTCTCCCAGCCCTCGGGCCGCACTCCGGCCTGCTTGGCGAGCAGGGCCACGAAGATCTGCGCCTTCTGCTTGCCGAACCCCGGCAGAGCCATCACGCGCTTGAGCAGCTCGGCGCCGGTGGTCGCCTCGCTCCACAGTCGCGTCACGTCGCCGTCGTACGTCGTCTCGATCATGCCGGCGAGCTCCTGGAGCCTCGAGGCCATCGAGCCGCCGTACCGGTGGATGGCCGGAGGCTGACGGCACAGCTCGGAGAACCGCTCCGGGTCGGCCGCGGCGATCTTGCCCGGCTCCAGCGTGCCGAAGCGCTCGAGCACCTTGGCCGGGCCGGCGAAGGCACGCTCCATCGGGAACTGCTGGTCGAGCATCATGCCCACCAGGAGTGCGAACGGGTCGTCGGTCAGGACCTGATCGGCGGCGGGGTCCTGGGCGATCTGGAAAGCCATGCCGACCATCATCGCGCACCTGTGGACAGAGCGCCGCACGAGCGAGCGAGGTGAGGCACGCTGGGCACGTGATCGATCCGGGAACGCACGGCCTGACCGAGCCGGTCTCGCGCCCACTGCAGCGGCTGCTGCGGGTGGCCGTGGCGACCCACATCGCCGGCCTGCGCGGTCGGCGGCGGACCGCACCCCGACTCTGGGTCGGACTGCCCCGCGGACCGCTGCTGAGCCGCACCGCCGACACCGATCAGACCGACCACACCCTGCGGACCGAGATCGTGGCCCAGATGGCAGGACGGATCGCACCGGCGACCCAGCCGTGGACCCCACTGGTCTGGCTCACCCGCCCCGGCGAGGTCGACCCGGTCGAGGACCTGGAGCTGGCCTGGCTGGCAGCGGCCGGAGCCGCCTACGCCGAGCTCGACCTGCGGCTCGTCTTCGTCACCGTCGGGCGGCACGGATGGCGCGATCCGCGCACCGGCACCGCCCGGCAGTGGGACCGGATTCGTCGACGCTGAGCGGCTCACCATCCGATCCCCTGTCCTGCCACCGGCGCCGACTCGGCCTCGGCGTCCGGGGCGCCCTCGACGTCCAGGTCCAGGTCGAAGCCCTCGTCCATGTCCGGCCAGCGTTCCAGCGGCGGCACCCCGCCGACGAGCAGGCCCGCGATCAGGACCAGTACGTCGTTGTCGGCCCCGACCGCACGCGCCCGGTCGACCGCGCACCAGGCCAGCGCCCCGTTGCCGGCGAGCCAGCTGACCGCCGCCAGCACGGTGGCAGCATCGCCCACCGTGGCCCCGGGCGCCCGCCGGACCAGGTCGATCCAGAGCTCGACGTGCCGCTCGGCACCTGCGTGGGTGAGGCCCCACCACACCCCGGCCCGCACCTGCGGCGCACCGATCGAGAGCAGCAGCGTGGCAGCCTCGGCGTCCGAGGGCCTCGTGCGCCCGCCGATGTGGGCCTCGACCAGATCGCGCGTCTGGGCCAGCGGCCACGGCTCGGCCTGCCCCATCGCCACGGAGACCGCTCCGACCAGTGCGGCGTCCCCGACCAGGCGCCGCGCCAGCGCCTCACGGCTCTCAGCGGTGACCCGACCCTCCAGCACGGCCTCGGCGGTGAACCGGTGGCCCGCCGGGTCGAACGTGGTGCCGCGCTCCCCCGCCGACGGGACCCGCCAGGCCCTGAACCACCGGTCGCCCTCGACCCTGATCCCGTCGAGCACCACGATGCCGTCGGCACGACACTCACGGCTCAGGTGGCGATGCACCTCGACCACCGCTGCCGCCTCGGCGCTGTAGTAGACGAACACCACGGAGTCGGGGCGCTCCCGGCGTGCCGGGGCGAGCAGCGCCGCGCCGAGATCGGTCAGCACCTCGGGGAGGAGGTCGGGTGGCGGGAGGTCGATCCGAGCGTGGAAGGGGTGCGCGCCGCCGAAGGTGACCATCACCGCCGAGTCATGGGGATGGAAGCCGAGCAGGACGGGAACGGCCGCGAGCAGATCGTCGGTCGTGGAGAGGTTCATCGTCATCATGGCGTCCACCCTGGGCGGAACAGCCGACCCACGGCGGCCACCGCCGACGGACCGGTGGAGAACCAGCCGGCAACGGCGATCCGGGACAGACAGTGGTCCGTCGTGTGACGCGTGGGACGACGACGCACCCGGCGCACCCGCCGAAGCAGCGTTCGAACGGAGATTCGACTAGATTCGTCCCGTGCGCCCGCACGCCAGTGTCCTCCACCTCGATCTCGACGCGTTCTTCGCCGCCGTCGAGCAACGCGACAAGCCTTCGTTGCGGGGCAAGGCCGTCGTCGTCGGTGGGACCGGTGGCCGCGGCGTGGTCGCCACCGCGAGCTACGAGGCCCGGGCCTATGGCGTCCGGTCGGCGATGTCGACCCGCGAGGCCCGCAGCAGGTGCCCGCACGCCGCCTTCCTCGGTCCGCGGTTCGAGGCCTACCGCAGCGTCAGCGAACGCGTGATGGAGCTGCTCCGTTCGGTCTCCCCCTTGGTCGAGCCGCTCTCCCTGGATGAGGCGTTCGTGGACCTGGCCGCCGCCCACGAGCCGATCGACCTCAGCCCGACCGGGGTACGCGCCTTCGCCGAGGACCTGCGCCACCGACTGACCGAGGCCACCGACGGGCTGACCGCCAGCGTCGGGGTGAGCACGTCGAAGTTCATGGCGAAGATCGCCAGCGACCTGAACAAGCCCGACGGCCTGGTCGTGGTCGACCCCGGCACCGAGCTGGAGCTGCTCCGCCCGATGAACGTCAAGGTGATCCCCGGCGTCGGCCCGCAGACCGCCGAACGTCTGCGCCGCGCCGGCATCCACACCGTCGCCGACCTGGAGACCGTCGAGCTCGACGAGCTGGTCAGCCTGATCGGCAAGGCCCACGGCACCGGCCTGTTCCACCTCGCCCGGGCCCAGGACGACCGACCGATCGTGGCCGAACGGGAGACCAAGTCGGTGAGCGTGGAGTCGACGTACGACTCCGACCTCACCGACCGGGTGCTGATCGACTCGCTGGTGGCGCGCCAGGCCCGCCAGGTCGGCGAACGGCTCCGGGCGCACGGCCTGTCCGGACGCACGATCACGCTCAAGGTGCGCCTCCACGACTTCACCACCCTGAGCCGGTCCACGACGCTGGCCGGGCCGACCGACACCGACGCGGTGATCGCGAAGATGGCCCGCACCCTGCTGGTCGAGCTGACCGAGTCGGGTCAGACCGCAGGCGGCATCCGCCTTCTCGGGGTCGGGGTCAGTGGCCTGGCCGACTGGATCCAGGAGGACCTCTTCGAGGAGCTGTTCGGCTCCCAGGATCCCGCCACGACCGACGACGGTGACGCCGAGAACGCCCCGGTCCCGGCACCGGAGACGGTGATGCGCCGACGTCAGGGCTGGTGGCCGGGGATGGACGTCGTGCACGCCGAGCACGGCCGCGGCTGGGTGTGGGGCTCAGGGCGCGGCGTGGTCACCGTGAGGTTCGAGACCGCCGAGACCCCAGCGGGCCCGGTGCGCTCCTTCGCCGTCGACGACCCGGCGCTCAGCCGTTTCGAAATCGCAGCCGATCCCCCGGCCTGACCTGAGCGCACTGCCACAGGTCATCGGGGTCGACCACCCCGATCACCGGGTAGCCCCCGGTCGGCGGATGGTCGGCCAGGAAGACGATCGGCTGCCCCTGCGGCGGGATCTGGACGGCGCCGAGGACCATCGGCTCGCTGGCCAGCTCCCGTCCCCGGTACGTCGTCTCGCGCTCGATCATCGGTCCGGCCAGCCGCATCCCGATCCGGTCGGAGTCGGGGCGGACCGTCCACTCGGCCTCGACCAGCAGCCGGCGCGCGGCCGTGGTGAACCACTCCGCACGCGGGCCGGCCTGGAGCCGCAGCCCCTCGCCCCGCGGACGACGGACCGTCGGCAGGTCGTACGCCGTCCCCGCGGGCGCCCCGAGCGGCACCAGGTCCCCGGCGCGGAGCCGGTCGGGCCCGACCCCGGCGAGCAGATCGGTAGCCCGCGAGCCCAGCACAGGCTCCACCGCGATCCCGCCCGCGACCGCGAGGTAGCTGCGCACCCCGGTCGTCGGCGCCCCGATCCGGAGCTCGGCACCGGTGGGCCACCAGAACGGCGCCCCGACCGGCATCGTGCGCCCTGCCAGGGTGAGTGGTGCCGGGGCCCCGGTGAGGGCCGCCCAGCGGCCACCCCCAGCGGCCCCGTCGAGCCCGTCCACCCCGTCCAGCCGGGCAGCGAAGCCGCCCAGGGTCACCTCGATCACCGCATCGTCGACGCCGTTGCCGACCACCCGGTTCGCCAGCGCGGCGGCCGGGGCGTCGAGGGCACCGGCTCGCGGAACCCCCAGGTGCGCCCAGCCGATCCGACCCCGGTCCTGCACCGTGGCCAGAGCGCCGACGGCGAGCAGGGTGAGGCCACTCATACGGCCACCGGTCGCACCGCGACGAACCTCACCCGTGTCCCCGGGGCCAGGGTCGCCGGGCTCGGCGCCTCCAGGTCCCACAGCACCAGGTCGGTCCGGCCCAGCAGCTGCCACCCGCCCGGCGAGGACGTCGGGTAGACCCCACACCACGCTCCGGCCAGGGCGACCGAGCCGACCGGGACCGCGGCACGGGGCTCGGCCCGTCGCGGCACCTCCCAGCCCCCGGGCAGTCCCGCCAGATAGGCGAAGCCCGGCGCGAACCCGCAGAAGAGGGAGGTGAACTCGACCGAGGTGTGGCGGGCGACGACCGCCTCGACCGAGCAGCCCCACAGCCCCGCCACCTCAGCGAGGTCGGCCCCGTCGTAGACGGTCGGCACCTCCACCACCCGCGACGCCGCCGCCGACGTCGCCGAGGACCGCAACACCCCAGCCCCAGCCGCCGAGGCCTCCCACCGCAGCACAGCCTCCTCGATCACCGCCCGCTCGACACCGTCGAAGAGCACCGTCAGCGCTGCCGGCACGATCTCGTCGGCCTGCACCCCTGCCGCCCGCGCCCACAGCGCGAGCGAGGAGGCCTGGGCGGCGTCGTCGACCTCGACCAGGACGGCCCGAGCGCCGCACTGCCGCAGCCTCACCTGAAGCTCCGCAGCGCCCATCCCTCGGCCTCCAGCGCGGCCCGCACCGCCCGGGCGTGCTCGACCGCCCCCGGGGAGTCCCCGTGCAGGCACAGCGACTCCACCCCCGAGGTCGCCAGCCGCACCGCGTTGGCGATGATCTGGGGCTCGGCGCTCACCAGCGCACCGGGCTGGTCGCGTGGACGCAGCTGCTCGCCGTCGTACGCCCGATCAGGGAATCCCTCGGCGATCGTGCGCCGGCCCTCGGCGCGGGCCTGGGTGAGCAGCTCGCCCGGCATGCCCAGCACCGGCAGCCCCGCTGCCCCGGCCAGCACCGCCGCCGCCTGGACGGCGTCGCGGCGGGTGCGGTGGTAGAGCGCCCCGTGCGCCTTGAGGTAGGTCACCTCGATGCCGGCGGCGGTGGCGGCCTCCCGCAGCAGGCCGACCTGGTCGGCGATCTGCTCGGTCAGCACCGCGGCGTCGACGTCGAGCTCGACCCGGCCGAAGTTCTCCCGGTCGGCGTAGGAGACCTGGGCGCCAACGGCCACACCCCCGGCCGCGGCCAGATCGCAGACCGCGCGCATCACCGCCACAGAGCCCGCGTGGTAGCCGCAGGCCACGTTGGCCGAGGTCACCACAGCCATCAGCCCGGCGTCGTCGGTGATCTCCTCACCGAGGTCCGCGTTGAGGTCGACGGTCAGCATGGCGTCGAGGATAGGGGCGTCGGCGATAGGGTCGCATCCATGCCCCAGCTCCAGGCTCCCTCGATCGACGCCCGACCGATCACGACCGAACACCACGGCCGGAAGCGGACCGACGACTACGAGTGGCTGCGGGACAAGGAGAACCCCGAGGTGATCGGCTACCTCGAGGCGAACAACGCCTACACCGAGGAGCGCACCGCCCACCTCGCCGACCTGCGCGCCCGGCTCTTCGACGAGATCAAGCAGCGCACCCTGGAGACCGACCTGTCGCTGCCCGTACGCCGTCGCGGGTACTGGTACTACGGCCGCAGCTTCGCCGGTCGCGAGTACGGCGCCTCCTGCCGGGTCCGGGTCACCGACCCCGACGACTGGACGCCGCCGACGCCCGACACCACCGTCGCCCCCGACCAGCCCGCCCTGGCCGGTGAGGAGGTGCTGCTCGACCTGGACGCCCTGGCCACCGGGCACGACTTCTTCAGCCTCGGCGGCTCGGCGGTCTCCCCCACGACCTCGCTGCTGGCCTGGGCCGTCGACGTCGTCGGCGACGAGCGCTACACCATCCGGGTCAAGGACCTCGCCACCGGCGAGGAGCTGCCCGACGTGATCACCGGCGCGATGGGCGGTGCCACCTGGGACCGCGACGGCGCCTCCTTCTTCTACTCCACCGTCGATGAGTCCTGGCGCCCCGACAAGGTCTGGCGCCACCGCCTGGGCACCGCCCAGGCCGAGGACGAGCTGGTCTTCCACGAGCCCGACGAGCGGTTCTGGAGCGGCCTTGGCCGCACCCGCACCGACCGGTTCCTGATGATCGAGTCCGGCGCCAAGATCACCACCGAGATCCGCTTCCTCGACCTCGACGCCCCCGAGACCGGCTGGCAGGTCTTCGCCGCCCGGGAGGAGGGCGTGGAGTACTCCCTGGAGCACGCCGTGCTGGGCGGGGAGGACGTCTTCCTGGTGCACCACAACGCCACCGGCGCCGACTTCGAGATCGCGGTGGCACCGATCGCGCCGACGCCGCGGGAGCAGTGGCGTCCGCTGATCGCGCACGACCCCGCCGTACGCCTGGAGGGGGTGGACGCCTTCGAGACCCACCTCGTCGTCCACCAGCGCAGCGGCGGCCTCACCCAGCTGCGCATCCTGGACCTCGACAGCGCCGCCCCGAACGGGATCAGCGACGACTACCTGGTGAAGTTCGCCGACGAGCTGTACACGATCGGCGCCGGCGGCAACCCGGACTTCCGCCAGCCCACGGTGCGGCTGGGCTACACCACGATGCGCACCCCGAGCTCGGTCTACGACTACGACGTCGCCACCCGGACCCTGACGCTGCGCAAGCAGCAGCCGGTCCTGGCCCTGGACGGTGTCGAGTACGACCCCGAGGCCTACGAGGAGCACCGGCTCTGGGCCACCGCACCCGATGGCGAGCAGGTGCCGATCTCGATCGTCGTACGTCGTGACGCGCGGGCTGCGGGCCCGGTGCCGGTCCACCTCTACGCCTACGGCTCGTATGAGTACTCCCTCGACCCGAGCTTCTCGATCGCCCGGCTCTCGGTGCTCGAGCGCGGCGGGGCGTTCGCGCTGGCGCACGTGCGCGGCGGCGGCGAGCTCGGCCGTCGCTGGTACGACGACGGCAAGGTGCTGCACAAGCGCAACACGTTCACCGACTTCATCGCCTGCGCCGAGCACCTGGTCGCGACCGGCTGGACGGAGAACGGCCGGATCGTCGCCGAGGGTGGCAGCGCCGGCGGGCTGCTGGTCGGCGCGGTGGCCAACCTCGCCCCCGAGGGGCTGCTGGGCGGGATCGTGGCGGCAGTGCCGTTCGTCGACAACCTCACCACCATGCTGGACGCCTCACTGCCGCTGACGGTGGTGGAGTACGACGAGTGGGGCAACCCCGAGGCCGACGCGGAGGTCTACGACTACCTGGCCTCCTATGCGCCCTACGACAACGTGACCAACCGCGCGTATCCGCCGATCCTGGCCGAGACCAGCCTCAACGACACCCGAGTGCTCTACGTCGAGCCAGCCAAGTGGGTGGCGCGCCTGCGGGCCGTCGCCGAGGCCGACGTACTTCTGCGCACGGAGATGGCGGCGGGGCACGGCGGTGTCTCGGGGCGCTACAAGGGCTGGCACGACCGCGCCTTCAGCCTGGCCTGGATCATCGAGCGGCTCGGTCTGGTGTGAGCACGCCCGGGCCGCGGATCCTGCGGGTCGGGTTCTCCCCGGTCAAGGGCACGGCCCACCTCGACCTGCCCCGGATCGAGGTCGATCCTCACGGCGTCGTGGGTGACCGGCGCTGGTGCTTCGTCGATCCGGTCGAGCGCCGGGTGCTGCGCACCGTGCAGCATCCGGGGCTGGTGGCGCTGCACGCGGTCGAGACCCGGAGCGGGACTGGGACCGGCGCCCGGCCCAGTCTGAGCATCACCGCACCCGACGGCGAGCGTGTGGTCGCGGTGCCGACGCCGACGGGGCGCCACCTGCGGTGTGACTACTGGGGCCGCGAGGTGGACCTGGCGCTGATGGTGGGCCCGCACGCCGCCCTGGTGGGACGGGTGCTGGGCCGCGACGTCGCGCTGGCGGCCGCTCCGCCACGCGGGGTGGTGTACGGCGCCGGCCTCACGCTGCTCACCCGGGCCTCCCTCGACGAGCTCGCCGCCCGCACGGGCACCGCCGTCGACCCGGCCCGCTTCCGCGCCAGTGCGGTGATCGAGACCGACGAGGCCGCCGGTGCCGAGGATGGCTGGGCGGGCCGCGAGCTGCGGCTGGGCACCGCCACCGTCAAGGTCGGCGCCCCGGTCGGGCGCTGCGCCGTGATCGACCTCGATCCACGCACCGGGGAGCGCGCGGGACGGCTGCTGCGGGCCCTGGCCGACTACCGCCCTCGCACCCCTGCCGGTGAGCCCGCGTTCGGGGTCTACGCCGAGGTGGTCACGCCCGGACTCATTCGGGTGACCTGAGATTTCACTTAGATTCACCGAATCCGGAAACCACGGGAACACGCCACACGTCTAACCCTTCGAGAAGCGCGCACGGCTGGGAATCCAGTGCCTCACGAGCGTGTTGACTAGATGCAGGCGAACCCTGCAAGCGAAGGAGGGGTCCCCATGGCTACACTCACCGCCACCCGGGAAATCGAGGGACGCGACAGCGTCGGTCTCTACCTTGACGAAATTTCACGCACCGACCTCTTGGACGCCGCCCAAGAGGTGGAGCTCTCCCAGGCGATCGAGGCGGGTCTGATGGCCCAGCACCTGCTCGCCGAGGGCAAGGTCAACACGAAGGCGCCCGGCCGTGCCACCCGCGAGGAGCTCGAATGGCTCGTCGACGAGGGCGAGCGCGCCATGCGTCAGTTCATCAACGCCAACCTGCGGCTGGTCGTCTCCATCGCCCGCAAGTACGGCCGTGCGCAGATGCCGATGCTCGACCTCATCCAGGAGGGCAACACCGGCCTGATCCGCGCGGTGGAGAAGTTCGACTACACCAAGGGCTACAAGTTCTCCACGTACGCCACCTGGTGGGTGCGCCAGGCGATCACGCGTGGCATCGCCCAGCAGGCCCGCGTCGTACGCCTTCCCGTGCACGTGGTCGAGGAGCTCAACCAGATCGGCGGCGCCCGCCGTGCCCTGGAGCGCAAGCTCGGCCGCGAGCCCGAGGCCGCTGAGATCGCCGCCGAGCTCGGCCTCGACCTCGACCGTGTCCTCGACCTGATGGCGTGGGGCCGTGAGCACGTCAGCCTCGACGCTCCGGTCGACGACGAGGGCGACACCTCGCTGGGTGACCTGATGGCACTGGAGTCCGCACCCGGTCCCGACCTGGAGGTGCTCGACAGCGAGGCCCGTGAACTGCTCGACGAGCTCGTCGACCAGCTCGACCCGCGTGCCGCCGACATCATCAGGGCGCGCTACGGCCTCTCCGACGGCCGCCAGCACAAGCTGGCCGACATCGGCGTCAAGCACGGCATCAGCGCCGAGCGAGTGCGCCAGCTCGAGCGGGAGGCGCTGCAGAAGCTCCGCCGGCTCGGCGACCCGGACCTGGCCGCCTGACCCCTGCCTCAGCTCCGCAGCTGCTCGAGGACCTGTGCCACCTGGTGGCGCAGGTCCTCGACATTTCCGGTGTTGTCGATGACGTACGTCGCCGCCGCCAGCCTCGACCCGCGGTCGAGCTGCGCCGCGATCCGGCTCTCGGCATCCTCCCGGGTCATCCCCCGGTCGCGGATCATCCGCTCCACCTGGGTCTCGTGCGGCACGTCCACCACGATGACAGCGTCGAAGGTGCTCTCCTGGCCGGTCTCGACCAGCAGCGGGATGTCGTGCACGATCAGGGCGCCCGGCTCGGCCGCGGCCACCAGGGCCGCCGAGCGCGCAGCGACCAGCGGCCAGATGATCGACTCCAGCTGGGCCCGCTTGTCGGGGTCGGCGAAGACGATCGCGCCGACCTTCGGCCGGTCCATCTCACCCTCGGCGGTGAGCACCTCGGGGCCGAACACGTCGACCACGCTGGCCAGGCCCGCGCTCCCGGGGGCGACCACCTCGCGGGCGAGCTGGTCGGAGTCGATGATCACCGCGCCGGCCTCGGCCAGCATCCGCGACACGGTCGACTTGCCTGAGGCGATCCCGCCGGTGAGCCCAATACGCATGGGCGCAGCCTAGACCGCACCCCGCCCCGCCGACTTCCGGGTTCACCACCGCCGACTTCCGGGTTCACCACCGCCCAGATCCGGGTTCACCACCGCCCAGATCCGGATTCACCACCGTCTACTCGCCCGACTCCCGCAGGTCGGCGACCACCTGACGCAGGATCCGGTCGAGCTCGGCGCGATCGGGGTCGGACAGGTGCGAGGCGAAGCCGTCGAGCTCGCGGTGCCGGGCCGCGTCGATCAGCGCCCGCAGCCGCGCACCCTCCTGCGTCAGCACGACACACGTCGCGCGACGATCCACCGGATCCGGCTGCCGCTGCACCAGTCCCCGGCGCTCGAGTGCGTCGATCACGTCCGTGGCCGACCGGGGCGCGATCCGCAGGCGCTCGGCGATCACCGAGAGTCGGACGCCGGGCTCCTCGGCGACGGTGCGCAGCGCTCGTGACTGCGACGGCGTGACGTCGTACTCCTCCAGGGCGACGGAGAAGCGACGCCGGAGCATCCGGGCCGCCACCATCAGCAGGTCGCCGGTCGATTCGGTGTGGGTGCTGTGCACGGGAACAAGAGTACAGCGGTGCGGTGTTAGGCTCATAGTGAGTCAACCTCAGCAATTGGAGGTGAGCGTGTGAGCGACTTCCACGCCCCCGGCGGCCGCGGCCGCCCCGAACGCCACGACGGCGGTCCCAGCGACCGCCGCGATCCCCGCAAGCGTGACGCCGACACGGCGCAGCTCCGGGACCACCCCGCCGAGCTTCGGCGGATCGGGCGCCTCTTCGCGCCCCACAAGGGCTGGCTGACCATCGTCGTCGCCCTGATCACCGCCAGCTCCGTGATCGGACTGGCCTCCCCCTTCCTCGTTCGCCACGTCATCGACGTCGCGCTGCCCGAGCAGAACGTCTCGCTCCTGGTCTGGTGCGTGATCGGCATGGTCGCCATCGCCGTCGCCTCGGCCGGCCTCGGCGTGCTCCAGACCCTGATCTCGACCCGGATCGGCCAGCAGGTGATGCACCGGCTGCGCAGTGACCTGTTCGGCCACCTGCAGCGCCAGAGCGTCGACTTCTTCACCCGTACCCGCGGCGGAGAGGTCCAGTCCCGGCTGGTCAACGACATCGGCTCGATGCAGTCGGTGGTGACCAGCACGGCCACCTCGATCGCCGCGAACGTCACCGTCGTGATCGGCACGATCGCGGCGATGGTCGCGCTCGACTGGCGCCTGGCCCTGATCTCGATGGTCGTGCTGCCCCCGGCCGTCCTGACCACCCGCACCGTGGCGCGCACGCGCTACAAGATCACCAACGAGCGGCAGCGGAAGTTCGCCGATCTGCACGTCCAGGTCGAGGAGGGGCTCTCCGTGAGCGGCGTACTGCTGGCGAAGACGCTCGGCGCAGCACCCGCCATGACCCGGAAGTTCGAGCAGACCTCGGCCGAGCTCGTCGACCTCGAGGTGCGCAGCCAGCTCGCCGGACGCTGGCGGATGGCAACGATGCAGATCATCTTCGCCGCCGTGCCCGCAGCCCTCTACCTCGCCGCCGGCCTGCCGGTCACCCGCGACGGCGTCACGATCGGCACCCTGGTCGCCTTCGTCTCGCTCCAGGGCTCGCTCTTCCGCCCCCTGATGGGCCTGCTCAACGTCAGCGTCGACGTCACCTCGTCACTCGCACTGTTCAGCCGGATCTTCGAGTACCTCGACCTGCCGATCGAGATCGACGACCCCACCGACCCCGTCGCCCTGGGCACCGCACGGGGCGAGATCTGCTTCGCCGACGTCACCTTCGGGTACGACGCCACCCAGCCGGTCCTGCACGACATCGAGCTCGCCGTTCCTGCCGGTTCGTCGCTCGCCCTGGTCGGCGCCACCGGCTCGGGCAAGACGACCCTCGCAGGGATGGTCGCTCGACTGCACGATCCCGACTCCGGTGCGGTCACCCTCGACGGCGTCGACCTGCGCGACCTGCGCCTGGCCGACCTGGCCGATGTCGTGGGCGTGGTCACCCAGGAGACCTATCTCCTGCACGCCACCGTCCGGGAGAATCTGCGCCACGCACGGCCCGACGCCACCGACGCCGAGATCGAGGCAGCCGCCCGCGCCGCCCAGATCGACGACCTGATCCGGTCACTGCCCCAGGGCTACGACACCATGGTCGGTTCGCGTGGCCACCGCTTCTCCGGTGGCGAACAACAGCGCCTGGCGATCGCCCGCACCCTGCTGCGCAACCCCCAGGTGCTGGTCCTCGACGAGGCCACCAGCGCCCTGGACAACACCACCGAGCGCGAGGTCCAACTCGCGCTGGACGAACTGTCCCGGGGCCGCACCACGATCACGATCGCGCACCGCCTCTCCACGGTCCGCAACGCCGACCAGATCGCGGTCCTCGACCACGGCCGGATCGTCGAGCTCGGCACCCACGAGGACCTGCTGCTGCGCGGCGGTGCGTACGCCGACCTGGTCCGAGGCGGGCTCACCACCCCGGTCACCGTGCCGTGACCCGAGCCTGCTCAGCGGACCTTCGTGCAGGAGTACGACGACCCGGCGACGGGCCCCACCGCCGTGTCACGCACCGGGCTCCATCGGGCCCAGACGTACGCCGCCCGGGTCCGGAACCTCGCCCGGGGGCTGGTCACCTCGGCGCCGGTCCGCACGAATCGTGACGCCGCCGGACGGGATCGGCAGCTGCGTCCGGCCGCACTCTGCAGCCGGTAGCTCGTCGCGTAGGCGACCGTCGCTGCCCGGGCGACCACCACCCGGTGCCGGGGCGAGGAGCTGAGCGCCTTCGTCACCGGCTTCAGCGACGGCACGGCCACCGCGAGCGGAAGCGACCACTCGCTGGCCAGCAGACCGTTCTCGGCCCGCACACGGACCACCACCACCGCGCCGTTGCGCAGGCCGGTCCGCAGCCACGACGGCGAAGTCGTCGGGGTGCTGGTCCGCACACCGGCTCCGTCCCGCGTCGTCACCTCTACCCGGTAGCCGGCCGTGGCCGGTGTGGCAGGCCACCTCACCCGCACCCG
Source organism: Nocardioides sp. (assembly GCF_030150155.1). GTDB lineage: Bacteria > Actinomycetota > Actinomycetes > Propionibacteriales > Nocardioidaceae > Nocardioides. The sequence goes on along the minus strand of NZ_JASLGR010000006.1, from coordinate 155,940 downwards.
ACCGCCTGCCGAGACACCGTCGAGCGCGGGACGCGGTGCCGTCGGCCGAGCGCCGGGCACGACCTCGACGACGGCCGAGGTCACCTCGGCCAGGGAGTTCTTCTTCTGCGGGCGCAGCCTGAACTGATACCGGTGCCCATCGGCCAGCCCCGGAACGACGGCCTGGTAGACACCGTCCGGGAACGGCGTACGGTGGCGGATCCAGGCTGCTGCGGCGGTGGCGTCGCGCATCTCCACCCATTCGGTGTAGACGCCCGGAGCAGCCGCCCACAGCAACGTCGCCTCGCCGACCCCCGGGTAGGCCGTCAACGCCGGCGGCCGGGCGGGACCGACCGGAACGACCGGCACCGTCGTAGGCGCCGTCCCGACGCCGATCGATGCGAGCGCATCCTCCACGCCCGTTGCGATCCGGATCGCACCGCTGCCACTGGGGTGGGTGCCGTCGAAGGTGTCCTGCGACTGGTCCGCCGGCGGAACCTCCGCGACCTCCACCCGGGACCGCTCCGTGGTGAGGTCGGCCGCCAGGGCGCGGAGGTGCTGGTTGTAGATCGGAACAGAGGTGAGCCAGGTGTTGGGGTACTCGACCAGCACCCAGTCGATGTCGGGGTTGACGAGGCGTGAGGTCTGGATCTGGTCACCGATCGCCTCCACGATCCGCTGAGGCGAGACCTGGAGGAAGCCCATGTCGTCGATCCCGATCATGGAGGCGACCACATCAGGCAGGTACGTCGGCACCAACGCCTGCGGGCTCGGCCCAGCGAGCTCGTAGACCGGCCAGCTCAAGGCCTGACCCCAGACCGCTCCGCTGTCGTGATCGAACGCGGGATCGGCGTACTCCTCGTCGTCGGGATTCAGCCCGGTCTCCGGCTCCGGGAGGTGGTGCACCCCGGGCCGCGGTCCGACGAGGTCGAAGCTGACGCCGCTCGATCGCAGGTGCCTGTCCACGAAGTAGCGCCAGGTCCAGTCTCCGCTGGACCCCTGCGTGATGGAGTCGCCGTAGAGCAGGATCCGGAGGGGTCGATCGGCATCGGCGACGCCGGGACGGGCCACCACCAACGACGTGACCACCACGATGATGGCGACGACCACGACGCCGATCCTGCTCACCACGCGACCAGGCTAGAGACACCGCGGCGTCAGCGCAGGCGAATGGGAACACCCGCCGTGGGTCCGGTGACGAACCCGGAACTCACCCGTGGTGAACCCGGATCTCGCGCGTGGTGAACCCGGAAGTCGGCGGTGGCGAACCCGGAAGTCGCGGAACGACGAAGCCCCCCGACCCACCGTGACGGTGGATCGAGGGGCTTCCTCAGTTCTGCTGTTCACCTGGGCCGGAGCCCGAGGAGGAACCTCAGTTGTTGCCGGTGAGCTTCTCGCGAAGCGCCTGCAGAGCCTCGTCGGAGGCCAGCGAGCCGCTGGTCTCGGCGGTCTCGGAGCTGTACGAGGTGGCCTCGCCAGCCTCAGCCTCGGCCTGCTTGGCCTCCTGCTGCTGCTTGACGTGAGCCTCCCAGCGAGCGTGAGCCTGGGCGTACTGCTCCTCCCAGGCGTTCTTCTGAGCCTCGAAGCCCTCGAGCCACTCGCCCGTCTCCGGGTCGAAGCCCTCGGGGTAGATGTAGTTGCCCTGCTCGTCGTAGGTGGCGGGCATGCCGTAGAGGGTCGGGTCGAACTCCTCCACGTCGGCAGCCGTAGCCGTCTCGTTGGCCTGCTTCAGCGACAGCGAGATCCGGCGACGCTCGAGGTCGATGTCGATGATCTTGACCATCGCGTCGTCGTTGACCTGGACGACCTGCTCCGGGATCTCCACGTGACGCTCGGCGAGCTCGGAGATGTGGACCAGGCCCTCGATGCCCTCCTCGACGCGAACGAACGCACCGAACGGGACGAGCTTGGTGACCTTACCGGGAACGATCTGGCCGATCTGGTGGGTCCGGGCGAAGTGCTGCCACGGGTCCTCCTGCGTCGCCTTGAGCGACAGGGAGACGCGCTCGCGGTCCATGTCGACGTCGAGAACCTCGACGGTGACCTCGTCGCCCACGGCCACAACCTCGGAGGGGTGGTCGATGTGCTTCCAGGACAGCTCGGAGACGTGCACCAGACCGTCGACGCCGCCGAGGTCGACGAACGCACCGAAGTTGACGATCGAGGACACGACACCCTTGCGGATCTGGCCCTTCTGGAGCTGGGTGAGGAAGCCGTGGCGGACCTCGGACTGGGTCTGCTCGAGCCAGGCACGACGCGACAGGACCACGTTGTTGCGGTTCTTGTCGAGCTCGATGATCTTGGCCTCGAGGGTCTGACCCACGTAGGGCTGCAGGTCGCGGACGCGACGCATCTCGACGAGCGACGCGGGCAGGAAGCCACGCAGGCCGATGTCGATGATCAGGCCGCCCTTGACGACCTCGATGACGGTGCCCTCGACGACGCCGTCCTCTTCCTTGACCTTCTCGATGGTGCCCCAGGCACGCTCGTACTGAGCGCGCTTCTTGGACAGGATGAGACGGCCTTCCTTGTCCTCCTTCTGGAGAACCAGAGCCTCAACCTCGTCGCCGACAGCAACAACCTCATTGGGGTCGATGTCGTGCTTGATGGAGAGCTCGCGCGAGGGGATGACGCCCTCGGTCTTGTAGCCGATGTCAAGAAGGACCTCGTCGCGGTCGACCTTGACGATGGTGCCGGACACGAGGTCGCCGTCGTTGAAGTACTTGATGGTCGCGTCGATAGCGGCGAGGAAGTCCTCCTCGGAGCCGATGTCGTTGATCGCAACCTGGGGCGCGTCGTAGTCCGGAAGGGCAGAGAGCGTGGTCATGGAGTAGTAGGAACCTTGAGGTTAGGGAGTGCTTCCTAGGAAGCGGGACAGTCCAGCGTACGTCGCGGGCCGCCTCGGAGTCCAACCGGCGTAACTCCTACAGATTCTCCTCGTTTTGGTAACACAGGCTGTTGACATCCCTCACGGGGCGCCTGTGCCACACACCCCGAGGAGTATCCCATGCGTTTCAGTCCCGCCCTGGCCTCCGCGGTCGGGCTCACCACGGCGGTGATCACCTCCATGGTGACACCGAGCCTGGCCCAGGCGGCGGTCGCGCCCACCCCGACACCGCCCGCCACTCCGACGTACACGGCGACGGCCCAGGCCGACGTCCTGCGGATCTCCGCCCTCGGCGTGAGCGCCGGCTCGCTGGCCAACGTCGTCGTCGGTGAGGCCAAGGGCAGCGTCGACAGCCGGGGCGGCAAGGACTCCAAGGGCAACACGGTCAAGGCGAAGGCCTTCGGCGGTGGCCTCGGCCTCAAGGTCGCCGAGGCCGGCGGCGCCCTGGACTACGCACTGCAGACCGCTCCGGAGCCGGGCGACGCGCTGCCGAACTACGGCCCGTCCGCCGACATCACCGCCCTGTCCCCGCTGGTCTCGGCCAAGGTCGCCGACACCTCGGCGCACGCGATGTGGAACGCCCACGCCTCCTGCGCCCCGGCCTCGCTGGTGCCGACCACCTCGACCGCCGGGATCGCGAGCCTCACCGTGCTCGGTGGCACCTCCACGCTCCCGGGCGTGCCCGACCTGCCCTCGCTGCTCTCACTGCCCGGCACCGCCTCGGTGAGCGAGACCATCACCCAGGTGCCCAACGCCGCGACCCCGGCCGACGACCGGGTCCTGGTCGCCGAGTCGCGAGCCAACGTGGCCTCCGTCGAGCTGCTCGGCGGCGCGATCTCGATCGGGGTGGCGCAGGCGCCGAAGCTGGTCGCCTCTGCCAGCGGTACGCCGGGCGGCGCATCGGTCAGCTACACCCAGCCCGTCCTCACCGTCAGGGTCGGGTCGATGGCACCGCAGACCCTCGACGCGAACAACAAGGTCCTGTCCCTGTCGAACATCCCGGGGCTGGGCACCGTGCTGGGCTCGATCGCGAACGTGGAGCTGAGCCTGGGCTATCTGGGGACGCAGAACCAGAGCCTCGCCGCCGACGGCACCAGCGCGAGCGCCGACGTGGCGCTGCTGCACGCCAAGATCAGCCTGCTGCCCGTCCTCGGCGGCGGTCTCACCGTGCTCAACGCCGACGTGGTGCCGCTCTCCTCCACCGTCACCGTGCCGGCCGGCGGCATCGACTGCACCACCGACCCCGACGGCGACGGCCTCAGCACCGCGGTGGAGACCGCCCTCGGCCTCGACCCGTACCACCCCGACACCGACGGTGACGGGATCGCCGACGGCGCCGAGGACAACGACGGCGACGGTCTGACCAACGCCGAGGAGGTCAACGGCACCCCGGCGACCGACGCGGCCAAGGCCGACACCGACGGCGACGGCCTCACCGACGGCCAGGAGCGGCTGACTAACACCGACCCGACGAAGGCCGACTCCGACGGCAACGGCGTCTCCGACGCGGCCGAGGACCCCGACGGCGACGGCCTGACCAACCTGGCCGAGGTCAACGGCGACCCGGCCCACCACGTGCCGGCCACCGACCCGCTCAAGGCCGACACCGACGGTGGCGGCGTGGACGACGGGCACGAGGTGGCCAACGGCACCGACCCGACCGACCCGAGCGACGACCAGGTGGTCAGCGGCGCCGTCGACACCGACAACGACGGGCTGACCGACGCCACCGAGCACAACATCGGGACCGACCCGTCGAAGCCCGACACCGACGCCGACGCGCTCACCGACTACGCCGAGGTCGTCACGTACGCGACCAGCCCGCTCAAGGCCGACACCGACGGCGGTGGGGTCGACGACGGCGCCGAGGTCGCCCGGGGCACGAACCCGCTGGACAGCTCCGACGACCTGCCCACGACCCCGACCACTCCGACCACCCCGACGACGCCGACCACGCCCACCGGGCCGGTCGACACCGACGGCGACGGCCTCACCGACAGCACCGAGCGCAACATCGGCACCGATCCGCTCAAGGCGGACACGGACGGTGACGGCCTCAACGACGGGCTCGAGGTCAAGACCTACAAGACGAACCCGCTCAAGGCCGACACCGACGGCGACGGGCTCACCGACGGCGCCGAGGTGAAGGGCTTCCGGGTCGTCTCCCGGCTCCGCCTGATCGGGGCGAAGAAGGCCACCCGGGTGGTGTGGGCGGTGCGGACCAACCCGCTCGTGGCCGACACCGACGGTGACGGGATCAGCGACCGGGACGAGATCCGGGGCACCGGGAACAAGCGCTGGGGCTCGCGGCCCACCAACCCGCTCCAGGCCGACACCGACCGCGACGGCCTCAAGGACGGCCAGGAGACCAAGCGCTACAAGTGCAACCCCAACGACTGGGACACCGACCGTGGCGGCAAGAGCGACGGCTGGGAGGTCAAGCACGGGTGGAGCCCGCTGAAGAAGGGCAAGCTCCCTCCGGGCCAGAGCAAGCACACGAAGAAGTGATCGTCACCGGTCTCGCCGATGGGGCGGCGGGACCGGTGGACTCGGGGCTCCAGCGGGCACGGACTCAGGTCCGTGCCCGCTGGCGCGTGTGTGGGCCGATAGCCTGGCCCTGTGAGTGAGCCGCAGGGGCCGATCGTGTACTCCGATCGCCGGGCCGTGAGCGAGACCGAGTCACGACGGGCCAACGGCCCGGACTGGGACCGCTACGCCGACGAGTATCAGGCCACCCACGGCCCGTTCCTCGGTGACATCGGCTTCATCTGGGGCCCCGAGGGGGTCACCGAGGAGAGCCTTCGGGTCCTGGGCGACCTCGCCGGCCGGCAGGTGCTCGAGCTCGGCTCGGGTGCGGGCCAGTGCGCACGCTGGGTGCGGCACCAAGGCGGGACCTCCTACGGCCTGGACCTGTCCCACCGCCAGCTGCAGCACTCGCTGCGCCTCGATGACGCGACCGGGGTCGCCGTACCGTCGGTGCGGGCAACCGCCACCGCGATCCCGTTCGCCGACGACTCCTTCGACGTCGTGTTCTGCTCGTTCGGCGCGCTCCAGTTCGTCGCCGACATCGAGGTCGCCGTCGCCGACGTGGTCCGGGTGCTGCGCCCGGGCGGCCGCTTCGCCTTCTCGATCACCCACCCGACCCGGTGGATGTTCCCCGACGACCCGACCGCCGAGGGGCTCACCGCCTCGCAGTCGTACTGGGACCGCACGCCGTACGTCGAGATCGACGTCACCACCGGCACCGCGTCGTACGCCGAGCACCACCGCACGCTCGGGGACTGGGTCGGGCTGCTCTCGGCCGCCGGCTTCCGGCTCACCGACCTGATCGAGCCCGAGTGGCCGGCCGACAACGACCGGATCTGGGGTGGCTGGAGCCGCGCCCGGGGCGAGTTGACCCCGGGCACCGCGATCTTCGGTGCCGACCTGCTCGCCACCGCCCAGCGCTGAGCGACGCCCCTGACAGTCAACGGCGCCCCCAGGACCAGGTCCTGGGGGCGCCGTCGTCGGTCTCGCGTCTGATCAGGCCTTCGCCGCGGGGCGGCGGCGCAGCAGCCACACGCCCAGGGCCACGAAGGCGATCCCGATGAACGGGGCGTAGTAGCGCGCCAGCGTCCCGACCAGGCCCAGCGAACGCTTGTTGCTCTTGGCGGTCTTCACGTTGTCGGCGATGGTCTGGTCGGTGTACTTGACCGCGACGTCGAGGACGTTGGTGCCGTCGGGCAGGGTGACCTTCTGGGTGCCCGTCTGGTCGATGAACGAGCCGGTCTTCGGGTCGACCCAGACCGTCTGCGTGGCGGCGTACGTGCCCTGCGTGCCGGCGGCGATCTCAGCCTGCGTGGCCGGGATGTCGACATCGAAGCGGTAGGTCGTGAGGCCACGGATGGTGCGCTCGCCCTTGTAGACCGCCGTCGTGGTGGCACCCAGGGTGCTGTCCCAGTAGGGGTAGTCCTTCTTCTTCGTGTTGAAGGGGAACTTCACCACGACACCCTCATAGGGCTCGACCAACGAGGCGTCGAGGATGTACTTGCTCTGGTCCTTGACCGGCCAGCTGCTCTTGCGGTCGATCGCGAACGCCTTGTGGGCGATGTTGACGATCTGCTCGTCGGTGCCCGCCAGGACGAACTTGCCCGACCCGTCGATGCAGTACTCCGAGGTCAGCGCCATGCAGCTGGTCTGCTCCATCGCGATCACGTCGCCATTGGAGTGCTTCGGGTCGACCTGGGTGTGGACGATGTAGGTGACGTCCACCGGGGTGTCGGACTTCGCCAGGCTGCCCGAGGCCTGACCCGTCAGCCGGGTGTAGGAGTCGGTGTCCAGCGGGATCCGGTAGGCAGCGTCCTTCCCCCAGAAGATGGAGACGGCCGCGGCGACGAGCGCGAAGGCACCAACAAACAAGGACAGGCGTCCAAGAACAGCACGCACGGTTTAACCCCTCCCAAGGTCACGGAAATGCTTCCGAACCTTAGCAGTTTCTCAGGGGTGCTGTGCCATAGGTCACACGAGCCTCGCCCGTGAGCGGACTCACCCCTTCGATGTCCTGTTCGGCGGCCCGTATGCCATAGTCACGCCGTGGACCGCCCTGCCCTCACCGAACAGCCCCCGGCGACCCGTCGCGGCACCAGCCGAGCACTGCGCTGGTTGCAGACCGAACGGGGCGTCGTGGTGAGCGCGATCGCGATGATCCTGGTCGCCCTGGTGATCCGCTCCTGGGCCGTGTCGGGCTCCTGGTTCGCCTTCGACGACTTCGTCTTCATGTCGTGGGCCCAGACCGACGGTCTGCACCTGTCCAGTCTGATGCGCAACTACGGCGGCCACGTGATGCCGGCCGGGATCGCGCTGAGCTGGCTCAACCTCAAGATCGCCGGCCTCGGCTTCTGGCTGACCGCGATCGAGCTGATCGCCGGCCTCGCGCTGACCTACGGCGGCGCGCTGATGCTGCTGATCACCGCGTTCGGCAAGCGCCCCGGCATCCTGCCGCCGCTGGCGCTGCTGCTCTTCACCACCTTCACCATGCCGACCACGGTGTGGTGGGCGGTCGGGATGAACCAGACCCCGGGCCTGATCGTGATCATGTGGGCCGGCATCTTCCACCTGCGCTACCTGCGCTCGCGACGCTTCCGCGACGCCCTGATCGCGATCGCGATCACCGTGGTCGGCCTGGCCTTCCAGGAGAAGACCCTCTTCGTCTACTGGCTGTTCGCGCTGCTGGCGGTGGGCTACTTCGCCCAGGGTGACATCGTGGCACGGCTCCAGCAGGTCTGGCGGCGCTATCGCGCCGGAGTGGTGCTGTACGGCGTGGTGGCGGTCGGCTACCTGGCGATCTACCTGTCCACCGGCAGCGCCTTCAGCCCCTCGCCCGACCAGGACCAGCCGCTGACCGCGGTCGGCTCCCGGATGATCGGCACCACCTACGCCACCGGCATCCTCGGCGGCCCGCTGAAGTGGGACATGACCGGCGGCACCTGGCCCTCGGCCGCTCCCCCGCCGCTGCTCACCTGGGTCGCGTCCGGCCTGGTCCTGCTCTTCCTGGTGCACGTGGCCCAGACCCGCCACCGCTCGCGTCGGGCCTGGCTGCTCGTCGCGGTCCCCCTGATCGCCGACATCGTGCTGGTCACCGCCGGGCGCTCCGTGCTGGGCTCCATCCTCGCCCTGGAGTACCGCTACGTCACCGAGCTGGCCGCGTTCACGATGATCGCGCTGGCGCTGGCCACGATGCCGCTGCTCGGCGCCCCCGAGCAGGTCGAGTCGACCCGGGAGAGCGCGCTGCTGGACAAGCCGGTGCGGGTCACCCTGGCGATCTCGGTGATCGCGGTGCTCGGCACCGTCTCCTGCGTCGAGTACGCCCACCGCTGGCACGAGGTCAGCCAGCAGGGCGGCAACCGGTACGTCAGGGCCGTCGCCCGCACGCTGGACCACCTCACCGAGCCGACCGCCATCGCCGACACCCAGGTGCCGCAGACGGTGATGTGGGCCTACGGCTACCCGGACAACACCGTCAGCCACGTCTTCCGCTGGAAGGCCGCCAAGCACGTCACCTTCCCGACGATCAAGGCCGACACGATCGCGGTCTTCGACGACACCGGCCACCTCGGGCCGATGATGGTGACCCCGCTGCGTCAGGCGGCCCCGGTCGCCACCACCGGCAACGGCGTGGAGTCGGGTGCGACCAGCGCAGGCTGCGCCTACCCGGCCAAGCACGGCGCCGTCTCGGTGCCCCTGGACGGCCCGATGCTGGGCACCGGCTGGTGGACCCGGGCGGCCTACTACGCCGAGACCGAGACGCCGATGTCGATCACCGCCGGGGACCAGCACTACGAGACCACCCTGGAGCCCGGCCTGCACTCGCTCTTCTTCATCGCCGGTGCCGACCGGATGGACGAGATCTCCTTCTCCGGGATCTCGGCCGGCGCGCACCTGTGCATCGCCGAGCTCTCCGTCGGTACGCCGACCCCCGCGCCGTGACCTCCACCGCGGCCCGCCGCCGGTACCCGACGCTGGACGCCGTACGCGCGGCGGGAGCGCTGATGGTGGTGCTCACCCACGTCGCGTTCAACACCGGCCAGATCAACCACGGCTGGCCCGGCGCGGTGCTCTCCCGCCTCGACTTCGGCGTCGCGCTCTTCTTCGTCGTCTCCGGCTTCCTGCTCAGCCGGCCCTGGTTCCAGGCTCGCACTGCCGGGACCCCCGATCCGGCGCTGGGCCACTACCTGTGGAAGCGCGCGCTGCGGATCCTGCCGATCTACTGGGTCGTGGTGGTGGTCGCCCTGGCCGCCGACCCGGCCAACCGGCACGCCTCGCTGGGCGACTGGGTCAGCAACCTGACCCTGACCCAGCTCTACCGGCCCGCGCCGCTGTCGAGCAGCCTCACCCAGATGTGGAGCCTGTGCACCGAGGTGGCCTTCTACCTGGTGCTGCCGTTCCTGCTGCGGCTGCTGCTGGGCCGCGGCCGGTTCTCCCTGCGCCGGACCCTGGCCGGCTTCGCCGGGCTCAGCGTGCTGGGCCTGGCCTGGACCGCGTTCGCCCAGCAGATCGCGCCGAGCGACTGGCATGTCGGGCAGTGGCTGCCGGCGTACGTGCTCTGGTTCAGCGTCGGCGTCGCGTTCGCGGCCTGCAGCGTGGTGCCGAGCGTGACGGCACGGCTGGACGACGTGGCCCGTGACCTCACCGGCTGGTGGATCCTCGGCCTGGCGCTCTTCGCGATCGCGTGCAGCGACGTCGCCGGGCCCCGCCTGCTGGTGCCGCCCACGTCCTGGGAGGCGGTCGCCAAGTCGCTGCTGTATGCCGCCTCGGCGGGCTGCCTGATCCTGCCGCTGGTCTTCGGCCCCGAGCGCGAGGGCCGGGTGCGCCAGTTCATGACCGGGCGGGTGCCGACCTGGCTGGGCGAGATCTCCTACGGGATCTTCTGCATCCACATGTTCGTGCTCGTGGTCGGCATGCGGGTGGCCGGGATCGACCCGTTCACCGGCCGCTTCGCGGAGGTGCTGGCCTTCACCCTGGCGATCACCCTCGTCGCCGCGGGCCTGTCCTACCGGTTCCTGGAGTCGCCGGTGCTGCGGCTGAAGAACCGCGGCCCGCTGGCCCGCAGGGACCCGGCGATGAGCGCGACCGCGACCACCGCCGACCACTGAGCCAGGCCGGCGAGGTCGCTGCCCCGCTCCAGCACTCGCGGCAGCACCGAGACCAGCACCGCCCCGGCGGCCAGCGGCCCCCACGGCTCCCCCTCGCGCAGCCCCGGCAGCCGTCGCCCGGCGACGATCAGGACCAGGCCCAGGGCGGCACCGATCCAGCCGGCGAGCAGCCCGAGGGCCAGCACGGCCAGCACACTGTCGACGTACGTCGGCTCGCCGGTGCCCAACGGTGCCAGCTCGCGCCGTGGGCGGCTCCGCACCAGGACGACGGCGACACCGAGGACGCCGAGCGCCCCCAGCACCAGGCCGACCCGGTAGACGGTGTTGGCCGGCATGTCGAGGCTGACGGTCCCGGCCAGTCCGGCCGGCACCACCCAGCCCTGCTGCCAGCCGTCGACGCGGAGCGGGGTCAGCACGGTGCCGTCGAGGGTGGCACGCCAGGCGGCGTTGAAGTTCTGCGGCAGGCTCAGCACCCGCTCGTCGGTGGTCGCCACCGCGATCTGGACCGAGGTCGGGGTGTCGCGTCCGTCGCGGGTGACCGGCAGGGTGGTGCCGGTCAGGGCACGGTCCGTGGTGACGCCGGTGGTCGCGTCGCTGTCCTGGGTCTGACTCTGCGGCTGGGCCTGCGCCAGGGCGGTCAGGTGCAGGGTGTCGACCCGGGCCAGGTCGCTCGGGGTGGCGAGCACCGTCGTGGTGCCCGCACCCAGCCGGCGTACGGCGTCACCGCACGGCTCCAGCGCGACGTCGTCGCCCCGCACCAGGGCCGACAGGGATCCGGTGAGCCGGGTCGCGACCACGGTGCCGTCCACGTCGATCCGGGGCCCTGCCGCACAGCCGAGGGTGGCCTGGGAGCCGCCGACCTGCTCGCCGTTGATCAGCAGCTCGGAGATCCCCGGGTCCAAGGTGGCGGGCTGGCCGTCGTCGATGCTCAGACCCTTGCTCCAGGTCAGCACCCTGATCGTGAGGTGGTCGGTGCGCCAGCCGGGCAGGCGGGCGTCGCCGTCGTGGAGGGTGACCCGGAGCCGGTGGGCGCCGGCACGGATCTCGACCCGTTCGGGGCTGCGGGCGGCGGCCGTCGACCCGGTGGCCAGGGTGAGCGAGTGCAGCACCCGGGGCGTGTCGAAGCGCAGCGTCACCGAGGCGTCCTCCTCGGCACGCCAGGTGGTGGCCGGGTCGCCGTCGATCATCGCGACCGGTGACTCGGCCAGGTCGACCGCGGCCGAGCCGGTGGTGCGCAGGTCGACCCCGGCGGCTGCGGCCAGCGCCCTGCTGCCGGACGGGTCACGGCGCAGCGAGGCGGTGCCGCTGAGCCGGTACTCCCCCGCGTCGGTGGTGAGGCTCCGGTCGAGGTGGTCGCCGTCCTCGCCATTGGTGCCCAGGTAGGCCAGGCAGGTGACGGCCTCGTCGATGAGCGGGCACGCCGAGGTGCCCCGGTCGCGGGTGAGGTCGATCGCCTCGACATTGACACCCGTCGGAGGCGTGGGCAGGGCCAGCACCCGGTGGGCGCTCAGGCCGGGGACGGTGAGCTCCGCGATGCCGACCTGTCCGACGGCCCCGGGAGCGGTGTGCAGCGTGACACTGAGCGAGGTGGCGGCGGTGGCACGGAGGGTGACCGGGAGGTCGGTGCCGGCCGCTGGGGCGTCGACCCGGGTGCTGGCCGCACCGGCGCGGAGGTCCACGGAGGTGACGGTGCTCAGCCCCGACGGCAGCCGGAGGGTGACCCGGTCGACGTCGGTCGGCTGGTCGAAGGTGACGGTGAGCCGCTGTCCATCGGTGGCGGTGCCCGCAGCGCTCTTCCAGGCGGTGGTGTCGTCGCCGTCGAGGGCGGAGCCGGGGGTGGCGCCGCGGTCCAGGGGCGGCTCGGCGTCGACTGCGGCCTGGGAGGAGGTGGCCGTGACCGCGCTGACGCCCTGCCAGGCCAGGGTGGTCTGCCAGGCCTCCTGGTCGGCGATCACCCGGTGGAACTGCTCGCGGCCGGGCCGCAGCGGCGACGAGCCGGCGGCGTCGGTCGCGGCGACGTTGCGTCGCACGGCCTGGAAGGCGACCTCACGGCGGCGCATCCCGTCGGTGAGGACCACCGGCGCCGAGGTGGCACCGCCGGTCGCGGTCGCGGACGCGCTGGTGCCGAGCAGGTCGGCGGTCAGCGGCAGCCCGCTGCCGACGTCCCCCATCACCGAGGTGCCGCGCTGCTGCAGGGTCGCCGTGGCCGGGGCGCTGACGGCGTAGAGCTCGACGGCGCTGTACTGCCCGGCAAGGCCGCGGTTGACGACCACCCGGGCACCATCGGAGCCGGTCTGCAGGCGGGTCTGGCCGACCTTGTCGCCGTACCCGGCGACCCGGGTCAGGCCGGGGCTGTTCTCCAGCGCGGCGTGGACGTAGGCGGGGTCGGGTGCGCCGGTGGCGGCCCGGTCGAGGTCGTTGCGCACCACCAGGGTGCCGACCCCGGCACGGGCGAGCAGACCGGCCAGCTGGTCGCTGCCGTGCCCGCTCTCCAGCAGCGCGGTGACCTGGTCGAGCAGGTCGACGTTGCCCGGCTCGGCCAGCGGCACCACGTTGCGCACCGCCCACGGTCCGGTGGCATAGGGCTGCAGGATCCCGTCGCGGGTCGAGCCCCAGGTGTAGTCGTCGAACGCCGCAGCCGGGACGACCAGACTGGTCCCCGTGCGGCTCCCGGCGGCGTCGGCCGCCTGACGCCAGTACGTCGGCACCGCGGTGAAGCCGCCCGGTGCTGCCACCGATCCCTGCGCCCAGGGCAGCGCCAGGCCGACCAGCACGACGGCGGTGGTGCCGACCAGCATCCGGCGGGCCAGGGTGGCCACCGCCGGGGTCATCTGGCGGCCCTGCAACGGCCGGGCCAGGGCATGGGCGATGCCGAGGCTCAGGGCCAGCCGGATCGCGACGTCGTACTTGTGGGTGTTGCGCAGTGCCGCCAGCGCACCGTCGAGCCAGGACTGCCGCTCGGCGGCGCCCCAGCCGTGCACCTGGCCGACGTAGCCCAGGCCGACCAGGACCAGGCCGGCCAGCAGCAGGCCGATCCCGAAGCGGCGCTGCGGGTGGGCACGCAGCGCCAGCCCGGCCAGGCCCAGACCGGCGATCGCGGCGGCGTCGAGCAGCACGAACGGGGTCCCGAGCACGGTGGTGCCGGCCGGGTAGGAGCCGCCGCCGAGGTAGGGCGCCCAGTTGGAGGTGCCGAGCAGGCTGTTGGACGGGTCGGTGACCGAGGAGGTCAGGGTGGCGTTCTCGATGTAGTCCAGGAACGGTGCGGCGTAGCGCCCCAGCAGCATCAGCGGGATCGTCCACCACAGCGTCGCGGCGACGGTGAAGATCCCCCACCAGCCCAGCAGCCGCCAGCGGCGCGGGCCCGGGGCGCGGGTGAGCAGCCAGATCACGCCGATCGGGATCACCGCCGAGGCGGCGGTGGCGTTGACCCCGCCGCAGCAGGCCACCAGCAGCGCCGCCGCCGCGGCCGCCTTCACCACCGATCCCCGTTCGGAGCCGCGGATCAGCGGCACCAGCACCCACGGTGCCAGCGCGGTGGGCCACAGCTCGACGGAGCTCTCCCCCAGGATCGAGGTGATCCGTGGTGCCAGCACGAACGCGGTCGCCGCGGCGACCTGGCTCCACGGGGTGCCCAGCCGCAGCTCGCGCAGCAGCCGCAGGATACCGAAGAACGCCAGGTTGAGCAGCAGCGCCCACCACAGCCGCTGGATCACCCACTCGGGCAGTGCGATCAGCTTGCCGAGGCCGAAGAACGGCCCCATCGGCCACAGGTAGCCGTAAGCCTGGTTCTGGATCTGGCCGAATGCCGCCTCGGCGTCCCACAGCTGGGTCGCGTTGGCCAGGAAGCGCCACGGCGCCGCGACCAGGTCGAACTTGGTGTCGGGCACGATCCGGCCCGGGGACTGGGCGAAGGCCAGGGCGGTCAGGATCGCCGCGTAGCCCCAGCGCCGCAGCCGCGAGGTCGCCGAGGCAGAGGTCACCGCTTTCGCAGAACGAGCAGCAGGTTCCACGAGAGCACCTCCCCGATCACCGGCACCCTGACGATCCAGCGCGCCCACCAGGGGTGGTAGCGCGCGACCCGGGCGAGCACCTCGCCGGCGTTCTGCGCACGCGCCCAGCGCAGCATCTCGGCCGCGGTGACGGCGTACATCGACTCACCGAACTTGTTCTTCGGCTCGTGCCCGTGGGTGCGCGCATAGCGTCGCCGGGCGTAACGGCCGCCGAGGAAGTGCCACGGCGAGGTCTCGTGGCCGCCCCAGGGGCCGTACCAGAGCGTGTAGGAGAGGAAGACGATCCCGCCGGGCTTGGTCACCCGGAGCATCTCGTCGGCCATCGCGGCCCGGTCGGGGACGTGCTCGAGCACGTTCGAGGAGTAGCAGACGTCGACCGACGCGTCGGCGAACGGCAGCCGCATCCCGTCGCCGATCACCGTGCCCGGCGCGATCTCGCCCTGCCCGGAGAGCTCCCCGACGTCGGCGTCGAGAGCGAAGTACGTCGCCCCCGCGGACTCGAACGCGTCGCGGAAGAACCCCGGGCCGCCGCCGACGTCGAGCACGACCTTGCCCGCCAGCCCGGCGCTGCCGGCGTACGCGCTCAGCTGGCCGACGGAGTCGGTCGCGAGCGCTGTGTAGAACCGGCGCGGGTCGTCCTGCTCATGCCGAAAGTCGGCGAAAAGACGGACCGAGCGACGCACGGTCGGGGCCCACGAGTCAGCGTTCAGGGACCGACGAAGCACCGCCGCAGGGTAGCCCACGCATCGCGCGTGTGCACAACGTCACAGCAAAAGGTTACTGTTCAGTACTGGTTTCCTTGGGAGGGGTTGCCTTGACTGCACGACACGTTGTGATGCTCACGTGGCGGGACACCGGAAACCCCGAAGGGGGCGGCGCGGAGGTCTATCTGGACCAGGTCGCGCGCGGACTGGTGGAGCGCGGCGACCGGGTCACGATCTTCACTGCCGCCTACCCCGGAGCGGCTCCTGAGGAGACCTCCGAGGGCATCCGCTACGTCCGTCGCGGCGGCAAGCTCACCGTCTACCTGTGGGGCATGCTGCTGCTGGCGCTGGGCCGGCTGGGTCGCCCCGACGTGGTCGTCGACGTCCAGAACGGCCTGCCGTTCTTCACCCGCCTGGTCACCCGGGCGCCGGTGATCGTGCTGGTGCACCACGTCCACCGCGAGCAGTGGCCGGTGGTCTACCCGGGGCTCAAGGGCCGGATCGGCTGGTGGCTGGAGTCGTCCTTCGCGGTCAGGCTCTACCGGCGCTGCCAGTACATCGCGGTCTCCCGCGCCACCCGCACGGAGCTGATCGAGCTGGGCGTGGACGGGGACCGGATCGCGGTGGTGCACAACGGCACCGAGGCCCGCCTCGACGTGCACCCGCGCAAGTCGACGTACCCGAGCATCTGCGTGGTCGGCCGACTGGTGCCGCACAAGCGGGTCGAGCAGGCCATCGACGCGGCCGTCGCGCTGCGTGCCACGATCCCTGACCTCCGGCTCACCATCGTGGGCAGTGGCTGGTGGGGCACCGAGCTGACGGCGTACGCCGCCCAGCGCGGAGCCGGGGAGACCGTGGAGTTCCTCGGCTTCGTCGACGACGCCACCCGGGAGGCGGTCTACGAGCGCTCCTGGGTGATGGCGGTGCCCTCGCTCAAGGAGGGCTGGGGCCTGGTGATCACCGAGGCGGGACGCTACGGCACCCCGGCGATCGCCTACCGCAACGCCGGGGGCACCACCGAGTCGATCGAGGCCGGTGTCTCAGGGCTGCTGGTCGAGACCGAGGAGGAGTTCGTCGAGCGGCTGCGCGAGGTTCTCACCGACGAGGTGCTGCGCAAGGAGCTCGGCGAGGGGGCGCTGTGGCACGCGGCCCGGCACACCTGGGAGCAGTCCCAGACCAACTTCGCGGCCATCGTCGACGCCGCCGAGCGCGGCCAGGTGGTCAGCCCACAGCTGTGAGGCTCACAGCGAGGTGCGCTCGAAGATCCGTCGCGGGACGGCCCTGATGATCGCCATGATCAGCCGCCAGCGCCGCGGCGCATAGACCACCGGACGACCGGCCTCGACCCCGGCGACGATCTCGGCGGCGACCGCGTCGACGTCGGCCAGCGCAAGCTTGCCGCCACGCAGGTGGTCGGTCATCGGGGTCGCCGTCGGACCGGGCTTGACCAGGGTGACGGTGACCGGACTGGACGCGAGCCGGTGCTGCAGCCCCGCGACACCGGTGGCGACCATCGCCTTGGCCGCACCGTAGAGGTAGTTGGACTGTCGCCCGCGGTCCCCGGCCACCGACCCGAGCACCGCCAGCGCCCCGTGCCCTTGGCCCTCCAGGCGCAGCGCGACCAGGTGTGCGGCGAGCAGCGCCAGGGTGCCGTTGACGTGCAGCAGGTCGGCGCCCACCTGCGCCGAGGCGTCCGCCTCGGCCTGGGACGGCATCGTGCCGAAGGCGATCATCACGATGTCGACGGGACCGTCGGCGAAGATCGCGTCGACCGCGGCACTCACCGACGTGGCGTCGCTCAGGTCGGCACTGATCGGGGTCACGGTCACGGCCGCACCCCGAGCGCTCAGGTCGGCGCCGGTGCGCTCCAGGCGCTGCGCGTCCCGGGCCACCAGCCGCAGCGCCAGCGGCTGCCTCGCCTGGCCGGTCTGGGCCGTCCACTGCCGCAGGCAGGCCTGGGCGATGCCGCTGGTGGCACCCAGCACAGCGATCGTGGTCATCGTCTCTCCTCGTCGGTGGACGTGTCGGTGGTCGGGTCGCCTCAGGCGAGGCCGAGGCGTCGGGCCTGCTCGGAGACGAAGACTCCGGTGGCGCCGTACTGGGCGCGGATGCGGGCGAACTCGTCGATCCGGTCGTAGCCCGCGGCGAAGGTCTGCGCGCTCATCCGGGAGTCCTTGGTCAGGTAGAGCCGGCCGCCGGCCTCGATCACGAGCCGGTCCAGGGCGTCGCACAGCGCGAACGCGGCCGGCCCGGTCTGGACGTCGACGGCCAGGGTGTAGCCCGGACGCGGGAAGCTGAGCAGGTTGTCGTTGCCCGCCCCGAAGACCTTAAGCACCGCCAGGGGCGAGGCCAGCCCACTGGCCGCGATCAGCCTGACCGCCTCGGCCAGGACGGCCCGGCCCGCCTCCAGCGGCACCACGAACTGGTACTGCAGGAAGCCGCGCCGACCGTAGAGCCGGTTCCAGTCGCTGAGCCGGTCCAGCGGGTAGAAGAAGGGCTCGTAGTCGATCCGATGCTGCGTGAGCGGCCGCCGGACGCGGCCGTAGTAGAGCGCGTTGAACGCGGTCACGGTGGCGCGGTTGAGCAGCCGGGCCGGCATCTCGACCGGCACCGGCAGGCCGGGACCGGAGGCCTGGCCGAGCTCGCCGTCGGCAGCGTGCTCGCCGAGCATCACCAGCGACCGTCCCAGGTGGGCTCCGGTGGCGACCAGGTCGATCCAGGCCACCGAGTAGGTGACGTCACCGTGCTGCTCGAACGCCTCGATCGCGGCGTCGAGGTGCGGGACCTTGAGGACCGTCTCCTCGATCATCCGCGAGCGCACCGCGCGCAGGGTGAACGTCGCCTCCAGGATCACCCCGGTCAGCCCCATCCCGCCGCAGGTCGCGTGGAAGAGGTCGGCGTGCTCGGTGCGCGAGGCGGTCACGATCTCGCCGCTGGCCAGCATCAGCCGCAGCGAGGTGACGTGGTCGGAGAAGGAGCCGTCGCGGTGGTGGTTCTTGCCGTGCACGTCGCTGGCGATGGCGCCGCCCACGGTGACGAACCGGGTGCCCGGCGTGACTGGCAGGAACCAGCCCCGCGGCAGCGCGACGGCGAGCACGGCCGACAGGCTCACCCCGGCCTCGCAGGTGATCACCCCGGTCTCGTCGTCGAAGGCGATCAGGTGGTCGAGGCCGGTCAGGTCGAGGGTGCGCTCCCCCAGTGAGCTGTCCCCGTAGCTGCGCCCCAGCCCGCGCGGGGTGAGCGGCCCGGCGGCCACGGCGGCGGCGACATCGTCGTACGAGCGGGCGAGGGTGAGCTCGGTGGGGACGACCGGGTAGCGGCCCCAGCCCGACAGCGAGACCTGGCTCATCGACTGCTCACATCGTCACGACCTTGGCCAGCACGAACACAGCGACCAGGATGCCACCGGTCGCGATGCTGGCACGATCGCGGATCGCGAACAGGATCGGGTCCTCGTCCATCTCACCGCGGTGGGCCAGCAGCCAGACCCGCATCAGCCAGGCCAGCAGCACCGGCACGCTGCACCACAGCAGCTCGGGGGTGGCGTAGAGCACCGACGTCTTCGGGTCGTCGACGTAGAGCGAGAAGATCACCACCGCCGCGACGCTGGAGGCGACCCCGTACGACGACAACAGCTCCAGGTCGGCGGGCCGGTAGCCGCGGCCGCGGGCGTTGATCCCCGCAGGGCCCGCGGTCCGCCGCAGCCGGGCCAGCTCACTGACCCGCTTGATCAGGGCCAGGCTGAGGAAGAAGAACATCGAGAAGGTCAGCAGCCACATCGACAGCTCGACGTCGATCGCCGCCGCACCGGCGACGATCCGGCTGGTGTAGAGCATCCCGAGCGCCACCACGTCCACCACCGGCTGCTGCTTGAGCCAGAAGGTGTAGGCCACGGTCAGCACCAGATAGGCCGCCAGCGCGGCGCAGTAGAGCCCGGGCAGGAAGAGTGCCGCGATCGCGAAGCCGACCACGGCCAGGGTGGGCCACAGCAGCCAGCCGGCCATCAACGGCAGCCGACCCGAAGCGAACGCCCGGGAGCGCTTGCGCGGGTGGTGCCGGTCGTGGGCGACGTCGGCGAGGTCGTTGAGCACGTAGACGCTGGAGGCGACCAGGCAGAAGGTCAGCAGTGCCAGCAGGGTGTCCCCGACCGCCTCGGCATCGCCGAGCCGCTGCGCCGTCAGCAGCGGCACCAGGATGAGGGCGTTCTTCACCCACTGATAGGGCCGCAGTACGCCGATGGCATCACGCAGCGACCGACCGTGGCGGCCGAAGACGCGGCCGACCTCGGTGACACCGCGGGCCTGCCCCTCCACGCCGCTGCGCGGACCGACCAGGTGCCCGACGGCCGCTGCCCGCCAGACCGGGAGGTCGTCGGCGTGGTCGCCGACGTAGTCGAACCCGTGCTCGCCGAAGCGCTCCACCAGGGCCGCTGCCTTGGCGGGCCCCTTGAGGTTGACCCCGTCGCCGGTGGCCAGCACCTCGTCGAAGAGGCCCAGGTGAGCGGCGACCGCCTCGGCCTGGCGGGCGTCGCTGGCCGTGGCCAGGATCAGGCGCCGGCCTGTGGCACGCTCCGCGGTGAGCCAGGCCACCACGTCCTCGCGGTAGGGCAGCACCGCGACGTCGAGGTCGACCCGGGAGGCGAGCTCACGCTTGAGGGTCGCCTTGCCGGCGCGCAGCCATCCCGGAAGCCGGAGGGCTCCCAGGGGATGGTGTGCGATGTAGTCCGAGGCGCTCTCGACCAGGAGGTCGCTGGCGATCAGCGTCCCGTCGAGGTCGACCACGAGGGGTCGAGCGAGCTCGCTCAGCGCGTGCCGTAGGCGATCGAAGTGCTGCCCGCGACGCTACCGGCCTGGCCGGGGCCGGGCTTGCTGTCGACGGTGTGGTTGACCAGACCGACGACGGTCACAGCAGCGACAGCGCCGCCGACGACGATGCTGGCGATGGTCCCCATGAACCCAAAACTAAGCACGATGGCTCTCCCTCCACTCGAACCCCCAGCCTAGCAGGACCCAGGCCGAACGTGACCATCTTCACATGCGGGCCGCAGCGGTCCGGGCCGCGGCGGCGAGGAGGGCTGCGGCCGAGGCGACCACCACCGCCAGGTACGCCACCCAGGCCGCTCCCTGCGCCACCCGGGTCGCCGTCGCGACCTCGGTGCGGGTGATGGTCCCGTCGAGCCTGACCACCCGCACCAGCGGGTCGTCCAGGACCACGGTGCCGGCCACCTCCGGGGCCGTGCCGGCGTCCAGCTCCTGCACCACCCAGCCGATCCCCAGACCGCGCAGCCCCTCAGCACGCGCCGCCGGGGTGGCAGCGGCCAGCACCCGACCCGCGTCGGCGGCACGGGGGTCCTCACCGGCCACCAGCGTCTGGCCGACCAGCAGGTCACCGTTGATCACCGCGTCGGTGCGCAGCATCCGCGGGAGCGGGTCGAGCACCGGGCGCCCGCCGTTCCAGGCCGGCGCCCGGTAGGCGCTCCACGGCAGCACCAGGGCGCTGCCGTGACCGGGCTCGACCACGGCACGCACCTGCGACCAGGCACCCGGCAGCCGAGCCGTGTCGAGCTCACCGCTCAGACCGGCCGCCGCATCGGGCAGCAGCGCCACCGGTCCCAGCACCCCGACCGCGGCCAGGGCGAGGGCGGCGACCCGTTCGCGGGGCAGGGCGACCAGGCGCTCCACGCCGGCAGCGACCAGGGCCGCGGTAAGCGGCACCGCCAGCCCCAGGGAGCGGGTGCCGTCGCGCAGCAGCCCGAGACCCGGGACGTGCTCGCCGATCCGGCCCAGCGGCCCCGGAGCGAGCCAGCTGACCCAGGCCACCGCCATCGCGATCAGCCAGAGCACCAGCAGTGTTCGGCCCTGTCCCCCGGCGGACGAGGCGGGGGTCGCGGGGGTGCGCCAGCGTCGCCATCCCGCCACCGCCAGCGCCACCAGCGCGATCAGTCCGATCCAGGCCGCGATGCCCTCGCGGGAGCCGGGCACCACGCCGGTGTTCCAGATCCCGCCCAGCGTCAGCACCGCCAGCGGGGTCGGCAGGGCATCGGCCGAGGGCGCGAAGGCACTCCAGCCGCCCGCCCCGGTCGAGGCGGCGGCGTGGGCCAGACCGGCGACGATCCACGGGGCGTTGACCGCCGCCACCAGCACCGCCAGCACGGCGATGCTGCGACGTCGTACGCCGCCCACGCAGGCACTCACGCCGAGGGCGAGGGCGGAGACCACCCCGGCGTTCGCACTCAGACTCCCCGCGATCAGCACCAGCGGCAGCCAGGCCGCGACCGCTCCCCCGGCCGCGATGCGCCGTCCGGCCAGCAGGAGCCACGGCAGGGCGGCGTACCCGGCCAGGACCGGCCAGTGGCCGATGGCGAGCCGCTCGACGACGAACGGGTTCCAGATCGCGACACTGGCTGCGCTCAGCCGGGCGACCTGGGCGCCGCCGACCAGCACCGCCATCCCGACCCCGGCTCCGGCCAGCGAGCCGAGCAGGACGAGCTTCTGCAGCACCATCCCGCCGACGACCTGGTCCAGCACGGCGACGACGGCGTCCGAGGGCACCGCGCGGGGCAGCGCGCTGCCCAGCCCGAGCACGTCGGCGCGCCCCAGGTCCAGGTGCGGCACGAAGACCATGTCACGCAGCAGCACGAAACCGGGACCGAGCGCCGGTCCGAGCATCACCACGGCGAGGGTCAGGCTCCACACGACGGACGGCAACACGACGCGGGAGCGGGATGCTCGGGCGCTCACACGAGGCACTCTAGACTCAGCGGTTGTGACCCTCCGTGCTCAGCCATCGTCGCGACTCCGCAGATTGATCGAGACCGGTGGCGTGATCGCGGTCGCGGTGATGGTGATGAACGTCGGCACCTACGGGTTCCAGCTCGTGGCGGCCCGCCTCGTCGGCCTCGACCAGTACGGCTCGATCGCCCGACTGCTCGCCATCCAGCTCGTCCTCTCGGTGCTCCAGCTGGGGCTCCAGGCCACGGCGGCCCGCCGGATCGCTGCGAACCCCGACCACCTGCCCGAGGTGGAGCACAACATCCTCGCCCTGGGCTGGCGCGCCTCGTGGGCGCTGACCCTGGTGATGCTGGCGGCCTCGCCGATCCTGGTGAGCGCCCAGCACCTCAACAGCATCTACCCGGCCCTGCTGGTCGCGATCGGCGCACTGCCGATGAACGTGATGGGTGCCCAGGCGGGCATCCTCCAGGGCGAGCGCCGCTGGGCCGAGTTGAGCCTGGTCTACCTCGCGGCCGGGGTGCCACGCCTGGTGCTCGGCGTGATCGCCCTCGCGATCCGTCCGACCGAGGGTGCCGCGCTGGCGGCGGTGGCCGTCGGCTGGGTGATCCCGTGCGTCGTCGGCTGGTACGTGCTGCGCCGCGGCCGCAACAGCCGTCCGGCCCGCACCGACCGTCCGCAGCTGCGCGAGATCGGCACCGAGGTCGCGCACGGCGCCCTGGCGCTGCTGGCCTTCTTCGCGCTGTCCAACATCGACATCGTGATGTCGAGCCACATCCTCGGCAAGCACGGCTCGGGCTTGTACGCCGGTGGCCTGATCCTCACCAAGGCCGTGCTGTTCATGCCCCAGTTCGTCTCGATCGTGGCGTTCCCGGCGATGTCGACGACCGCCCGTCGGCGTACGGTGCTGCTGCGCTCGCTGATGCTGGTCGGCCTGGTCGGCGTGATCTGCGTGGCCGGAGCCCTGCTCCTGACCGACGTGGCGATGATCTTCGTCGGCGGCGAGAAGAAATACGGCGCGATCCACCCCGACCTGTGGCAGTTCGCCGTCCTGGGCACCCTGCTCGCGGCCCTGCAGCTGCTGATCTACTCCGTGCTGGCCCGGCAGAGCCGTCGCGCGACCCTGCTGCTGTGGGTCGCGGTGCTCGTGGTGGCCGTGGTCGGCTGGTGGCACGTCACCAGCCTGACCGGCCTGCTCGCCCTGATGATCGTGACCGACGCCGTCCTGGTCGCGGTCCTGGTCGGGCTGAGCCTGTGGACGATGCGCGAGGACGACCAGGCGACGGAGGCGGCCGCGGCCCCGGTGGCCTGAGCGGCCGCCCGCCGGGGCGCAGCCCCGCTCAGTGCGCGGCGTCGTGCCAGCTGCGGCCGGTGCCGACGCTGACGTCGAGCGGGACACGGAGTGCCGCGGCGGCACCCATCTCGCGACGGACCAGCTCCTCGAGCACCTCGCGCTCGCCGGTGGCGACCTCGAGCACGAGCTCGTCGTGCACCTGGAGCAGGAGCCGTGAGCGCAGCCCGGCGGCGTCCATCGCTGCCTGGGTGTTGAGCATCGCGACCTTGATCAGGTCGGCGGCCGAGCCCTGGATCGGAGCGTTGAGCGCCATCCGCTCGGCTGCCTCACGGCGCTGCCGGTTGTCGCTGGTCAGGTCGGGCAGGTAGCGACGACGACCCATGATGGTCTCGGTGTAGCCGGTCTTGCGGGCCTCGTCCTTGACCCCCTCGAGGTAGTCGCGGATGCCACCGAAGGTGAGGAAGTAGTCGTTCATCAACTCCGTAGCCTCACCGGGGGTGATCTTGAGCTGCTGAGACAGGCCGAACGCCGAGAGCCCGTAGGCCAGGCCGTAGTTCATCGCCTTGATCTTGGCGCGCTGCTCGGTGCTGACCGGGACGTCCTCGGGCACACCGAAGACCCGGCGGGCGGTGATGGTGTGGAAGTCAGCCGCCGAGCGGAACGCCTCGATCAGGTGCTCGTCGCCGGACAGGTGCGCCATGATCCGCATCTCGATCTGGCTGTAGTCGGCCGTCAGCAGCGACTCGTAGCCCTCACCGACGACGAAGCCGGCACGGATCCGACGCCCCTCCTCGGTGCGCACCGGGATGTTCTGCAGGTTCGGCTCGGTGCTCGAGAGGCGGCCTGTGGCGGCGATGGTCTGGTTGAACGTGGTGTGGATCCGGCCGTCGGCCTGGACGGTCTTGAGCAGCCCCTCGATGGTCGTGCGCAGCTTGCCCGCCTCACGGTGGCGCAGCAGGTGCAGCATGAACGGATGCTCGGTGGTCTCGTACAGCCACTGCAGCGCGTCGGCGTCCGTCGTGTAGCCGGTCTTGGTCTTCTTCGTCTTCGGCATGTCGAGGTCGTCGAAGAGCACCACCTGGAGCTGCTTGGGCGAGCCCAGGTTGATCTCCTTGCCGATCACGTCGTAGGCCGCCTGGGCGGCCGCCCTGACCTCACCGGCGAAGAAGGACTCCAGCTCGTCGAGGTAGGCCTGGTCGACGGCGATGCCGGTGCGCTCCATCCGCGCCAGCAGCCCGATCAGGGGCTGCTCCAGCTCGTGCAGCAGGCGGGTGCCGCCGGCACGCTCCAGCTCCTCGCCGAGGACGACAGCCAGGTCGAGCACCGCCCGCGCATGCAGCATCGCCGACTGCGCCGCCTCGCTGACCGGGCTGCCGGGGGTCTCGAAGAGGGCTTCCTGCTCCTCGACCACGTCGGCACGCAGCTCGCGCTTGAGGTAGCGCATGGTGAGGTCGGCCAGGTCGTAGGAACGCTGATCGGGGGCCACCAGATAGGCAGCAAGGGCGGTGTCGGTGGCCAGCCCGGCCAGCGTCCACTCCCCCTGCCCCCACAACGCCAGCTCGGGACCCTTGGCGTCATGGATCACCTTCGGCTTGGTGGCGTCACCCAGCCAGGCGCCGAGCGCGGCAGCGTCGTCAGGGGTGAGCGTCTCGGTGCCGACGTACGCCGCTGTGGCGGCGGTGACCAGGGCGATCCCGTCGACGTGGCCGGTGCCCGAGCCCCAGCCGCCGCGCACGTGCAGGGCGACCTGCTCGGTGCCCAGCCCGGCCAGGAAGTCGGCGACCTCGCCGGCGGCCAGGGTGCGGCCGTCGAGGGTGAAGCCGGCGCTGGTCTCCTCGACCGGCTCGTCGGCACCGCCGACGACGTCGAGGATCCGGGTGCGCAGCTCGCCGCGGAACTCCATCTCGTCGAGGAACTCCAGGGCCGCCTGCCGGTCCCACTCGGTGCGGGCCAGGTCGGCGGGGGCCTTGTCCAGCGGCAGGTCGCGGATGAGGGCGTTGAGGTGTCGGTTGCGGAGCACGTCACCGAGGTGGGCGCGCAGCGACTCCCCGGCCTTGCCGGTGATCTTGTCGACGTTGGTGATCACGTTGTCCAGGCCGTCCCAGGTGGCGATCCACTTGGCGGCGGTCTTGGGTCCGACGCCGGGCACGCCCGGCAAGTTGTCGCTGTCCTCGCCGACCAGGGCGGCGATCTCGGGGTAACGGTGCGGCGGAACGCCGTACTTCTGCTCCACGGCGGCCGGTGTCATCCGGGCCAGGTCGGAGACCCCACGCATCGGGTAGAGCACGGTGGAGTGCTCGGTGACCAGTTGGAGGCTGTCGCGGTCACCGGTGAGGATCAGCACCTCCATGCCGGCCTCGACTCCCTGGGTGGTGAGCGTGGCGATGATGTCGTCGGCCTCGAACCCCTCCTTGGTCAGGTAGGTGATGTTCCAGGTGTCGAGCATCTGCTGGATCAGGGGCAGCTGCGACTTGAACTCGTCGGGGGTCTTGTTCCGCTTGGCCTTGTACTCGGAGTACTCCGCCAGCCGGAAGGTCTGCCGGGACAGGTCGAAGGCGACCGCGACGTGCGTCGGCTGCTCGTCGCGCAGCACGTTGGTCAGCATGGAGGTGAAGCCGTAGACAGCGTTCGTGTGCTGTCCGGCGGCGGTCGCGAAGTTGTCCACCGGCAGCGCGAAGAACGCCCGGTAGGCCAGCGAATGGCCGTCCAACAGCAGGAGTCGGGGTCGGGTCTGGGTCACCTGGTCAGCCACCCCGAAAGCCTATCGTTCGCCACCGACAGCAGAATGGGGGTCATGAGTCAGACTCCGACGAACCCCCAGTCCATCGAGACCTACATGGACTCCATGCCGCACGGCATGGGTGGCCTCAACGTCAAGATGGGCGTCACGATCCTCGAGGCCAGCGCCGACCGCGTGGTCGGCACGATGCCGGTCGAGGGCAACACCCAGCCGATGG
This sequence comes from Nocardioides sp., assembly GCF_030150155.1. Taxonomy (GTDB): domain Bacteria; phylum Actinomycetota; class Actinomycetes; order Propionibacteriales; family Nocardioidaceae; genus Nocardioides. The sequence goes on along the minus strand of NZ_JASLGR010000006.1, from coordinate 129,750 downwards.
GGCTGCTGCACGGCGGCGCGTCGGCGGCCCTGGCCGAGACCCTCGGCTCGGTCGGCTCCCACATGCACGCCATGACGATGGGCAAGGCCGCCGTCGGCGTCGACCTCAACGCCACCCACCACCGCGGTGCCACCACCGGTCTGGTGACCGGCACGGCCACGGCGATCCACCTGGGGCGCACCACGGCGGCCTACGAGATCGTGATCACCAACGAGGCCGGCAAGCGGGTCTGCACCGCGCGGATCACCTGCGCCCTGATCCCCGCCCCGACGGAATGATCGGTCCCGGCGCGCTCAGCTGTGGGACTGGGCGCGCCGTACGCGCCGCGCCGCCAGCACCCGCTGCGGGTGGTAGCCCGGCCCGCGCCGGCTGGTCGGCAGCTGCTCGGTGAGCCGGTCGCGCATCACCTGGGTGGAGCCGATCCGCAGCACCGCCGAGGCACCGAGGCCGAGCCGGGCCAGGTAGCGGTTCGCGTCGCGGGAGCCGTGACCCGCACCGGTGGTGATGTGCGTGATGCCGTTCTCCTCGGCCCAGGTCACCGCGGCGTCCATCAGCGCCCGCCCGACGCCCTTGCGGCGGAACTTGCCGCCGACGTACGGCGCCAGCACCAGCAGGCTCGGGGTCGCGTTCAACGGCGTGAGGGTGCCGATCCGGAGGAAGACCCCACCGGCGATCTCGCCGTCGTACTCGGCGATCACGATGCGCTGCTCGGTGGAGGCCGCAGCGCTCTTGATCAGGTTCTCGACGTCGGCGGTCTGGTCGGCCAGATCGGCACGGCGCAGCAGGTCGATCCACAGCACGGTGAGGAAGGGGGCGTCCTCGACCGTGGCCTCACGGAGGGTCACCATCGATCGTGACACACGCGCGTTCATCGAAAAGCCTCCCAGCTTTAGGCGAGTGACCCCGACGGGGGCGTGTCCTCTACCGGGGCGAGAGTTTATGCGTTCGCCAGGTCTGACAGAAGTCCACGCGGTGAACCGGGGACCTTCGACCCGGGTCTTGTGACTCAGGTCTCTCGTCCCGGCTGCCTCACTCGGCAGCGGGAGCGATCCCGGGGCCGTGCTCGATCACGCCGTCGGCGACCTGGCGCATCGACAGCCGCAGGTCCATCGCGGTCTTCTGGATCCAGCGGAACGACTCCGGCTCGGAGAGCTGGAGCTGGGCCTGCAGAATGCCCTTGGCCCGGTCGACGGCCTTGCGGGTCTCCAGGCGCTCGGTCAGCCCCGCCACCTCCGCCTCGAGCTGAGCGAGCTCGTTGAACCGGCTCATCGCCAGCTCGATCGCCGGGACCAGGTCCGAGGCGGTGAACGGCTTGACCAGGTACGCCATCGCGCCGGCGTCCCGAGCCCGCTCGACCAGCTCGCGCTGGGAGAAGGCGGTCAGCATCACGACCGGGGCGATCCGCTGACGCGCGATCACCTCGGCGGCGGCGATCCCGTCCAGGACCGGCATCTTCACGTCCAGGATGACCAGGTCGGGTCGGTGCTCGGTGGCCAGCTCGATCGCGGCCTGTCCGTCACCGGCCTGCCCGACGACGTCGTAGCCCTCCTCGCCCAGCATCTCGGCCAGGTCCATCCGGATCAGGACCTCGTCCTCGGCGATGACAACAGTGCGAGGCGGCTTCGTGGAGGTCACCGCACCAGCCTAGTACGCCGAGCACCCGCACCCCTGAGTAGTGGGGTGTGATTCAGATCCGGTAGGTTGAGCCGTCCCTGCCGGGTTGATGGAATGGCAGACATGGCGGTCTCAAACACCGCTGCCGAAAGGCGTGTGGGTTCGACTCCCACACCCGGCACCACAGACAAGAGCGGAGGCCCGAGGGCCTCCGCTCTTGTGGTTTCGTCGATGTGAAGAACTAGTCCTTCTTGTAGGCGACCGTCACCTCGTTGATCGCGTCGCCCATGCGGTGGATCCGCAGGGCGTTGGTCGACCCGGGGATGCCCGGAGGCGCACCGGCGATGATGACCACCAGGTCACCCTCCTCGACGCGGCCGATCTGGAGCAGGGCCTCGTCGACCTGGCGGACCATCAGGTCGGTGTGCTTGACCTCGTCGACCTTGAACGTCTCCACGCCCCACACCAGCGCGAGCTGGGAGCGGACGAGGGCGTGCGGGGTGAAGGCCAGGATCGGGATCGGGCCACGCAGCCGGGACAGGCGCTTGGCCGAGTCACCGGTGGTGGTGAAGGCGACCAGGTACTTCGCGCCGACGCGCTCGGCGACCTCCTCGGCCGCCTTGGCGATGACACCACCGCGGGTGTGCGGGTCCCACTCGATCTCATTGAGGCGACCGATGGTGCCGTGCTCGAAGGCGTGGCCCTCGGTGGCGGTGATGATCCGGGCCATCGTCTCGACGGTGTGGACCGGGTAGTCGCCCACCGAGGTCTCGGCCGAGAGCATCACGGCGTCGGCACCGTCGAGGACGGCGTTGGCGACGTCGTTGGCCTCGGCGCGGGTCGGCGCCGGGTTGGAGATCATCGAGTCGAGCATCTGGGTGGCCACGATCACCGGCTTGGCGTTGATCCGGGCCTTCTGGATGATCGTCTTCTGCAGGAAGGGGACCTCCTCCAGGGGGCACTCCACGCCGAGGTCGCCGCGGGCGACCATGAAGGCGTCGAACGCATCGATCACCTCGTCGAGGTTCTCGATGGCCTGCGGCTTCTCGATCTTCGCGATGACGGGGACCATCCGGCCCTCCTCCCGCATGATCGCCCGGACGTCCTCGGCGTCCTGGGCGTCTCGGACGAAGGAGAGCGCGATGTAGTCGACGCCGAGCGCCAGCGCGAAGCGCAGGTCGGCGATGTCCTTCTCCGACAGCGCCGGCACGGAGACCGCGACGCCGGGGAGGTTGATCCCCTTGTGGTTGCTGACCGGTCCCCCGACCAGCACCTCGACGTGGACGTCGGTGCCGTCGGTCACGCCGGTGACCCGCAGCCGCAGCTTGCCGTCGTCGACCAGCAGCAGGTCGCCGACCCTCACGTCACCGGGCAGGCCCTTGTAGGTCGTGCCGCAGATCTTGTCGTCGCCCTCGACCTCGCGGGTGGTGATCACCCACTCCTGGCCGCGGCGCAACTGCCACTTGGATCCGTCCGGAGTCTCCTTGAAGGTCTCCAGACGGATCTTGGGGCCCTGCAGGTCCGCGAGGATGCCGACGCCCTTGCCGCTGGCGTCGGCAGCCTCACGTACCAGCCGGTACCGCTCGGCATGCTCGGGATGCGCCCCATGACTCATGTTGAGTCGGGCGATGTCCATGCCGGCGTACACCAGCTCCTTGATCCGCCGCTCGGAGTCCGTCGCAGGACCGAGGGTGCACACGATTTTTGCCCGTCTCACGTGTCCAACCCTAGCGGATATGATCGATCAAACGACCAGTGGGCGGTCCGTCGGCTTGATCGGGGCGGGCAGCGTCGTGGAACCGGTCAGGAACGTGTCCACCGCGGCTGCGGCGGCCCGGCCCTCAGCGATCGCCCAGACGATCAGGGACTGTCCACGACCCGCGTCACCGGCGACGAAGACGCCAGGCACGGTGGTCGCGAAGGCACCATCGCGCACGACATTGCCACGACCGTCGAGCTCGACACCGAGCTGCTCGATCAGACCGGGCTTCTCCGGGCCGAGGAAGCCCATCGCGAAGAGCACCAGGTCGGCGAGGATCTCGCGCTCGGAGCCCTCGATCTCGACCAGCTTGCCGTCGACGAACTCGACCTCGATCAGCTTCAGGGCCCGGACGTTACCCTCAGCGTCGCCCAGGAACTCCTTGGTGGAGACCGAGTAGACCCGCTCGCCACCCTCCTCGTGAGCCGAGGAGACGCGGTAGATCATCGGGTACGTCGGCCAGGGCTGCCCCGCGGGACGGTGCGCGGCCTTGCCGTCGGAGTCCGCAGGACGCGGCATGATCTCGAGCTGGGTGACCGAGGCGGCACCCTGGCGCAGCGAGGTGCCGAGGCAGTCGGCACCGGTGTCACCGCCACCGATCACGACGACGTGCTTGCCCGCCGCCGTGATCTGCTCGGCGCCGTCGACCTGCTCGCGACCGAGCGCAGCCCGGTTGGCCTGGGGCAGGAACTCCATCGCCTGGTGCACGCCCTTGAGCTCGCGGCCGGGGGCCTTGAGGTCGCGGGGCTCGCACGCACCGATGGCGAGCACGACAGCGTCGTACCGCGAGCGCAGGTCGTCGCCGGTGAGCTTCTCCCCCACCGCGACACCGGTCCGGAAGACGGTGCCCTCGCGTCGCATCTGGTCGAGGCGACGGTCGAGGTGCTTCTTCTCCATCTTGAACTCGGGGATGCCGTAGCGCATCAGGCCGCCGACCTCGTCGGCCCGCTCGTAGACGGCCACGGTGTGACCGGCACGGGTGAGCTGCTGCGCGGTCGCCAGCCCGGCAGGACCGGAGCCGATCACGGCGACGGTCTTGCCCGAGAGCCACTCCGGCGCCTGCGGACGGACCAGGCCGGTGTCCCAGGCCTTGTCGATGATGGAGACCTCGATGTTCTTGATCGACACCGGGTCCTGGTTGATCCCCAGGACGCAGGCGGTCTCACACGGGGCCGGGCAGAGCCGGCCGGTGAACTCGGGGAAGTTGTTGGTGGCGTGGAGCCGCTCGATCGCGCCCTCCCAGTCACCACGGTAGGTGAGGTCGTTCCACTCGGGGATGATGTTCCCCAGCGGGCAGCCGTTGTGGCAGAACGGGATGCCGCAGTCCATGCACCGGCTGGCCTGGTCGGTGATGATCGGCAGCAGGTTCTTGCCGATGCCGCCGCCGGCGTACACCTCGTTCCAGTCCCCCAGACGCTCCTCGACCGGACGACGGGTCGCGCCTTCGCGACCGTGCTTCAGAAATCCCTTGGGGTCAGCCATGCTGCAGCCCACCTTCCACGTCAACGCGTCGCTCAGCCATGGAGCACCTCCATGATCCGAGCTGCGGCCTCGTCCTCGTTGAGGCCCTCTTCGAAGGCCTCCTCCTGAGCTTCGATGACCCTCTTGTAGTCACTCGGCATGATCAGGGTGAAGCGCGACACTGCGTTCTCCCAATCAGCCAGCAGTTCTGCGGCGACCTCGGAGTCGGTCTCGGCCAGGTGGCGCTCGACGATCTCCCGGAGCTCGTCGGCACGCTTGCCTGTCACCGGACCGGTCTCGACCAGCTCACCGTTGAGCCGGATCTCCTTGAAGTCGAGCACGAAGGCGTAGCCACCGGACATACCAGCCGCGAAGTTGCGGCCGGTCTTGCCCAGCACCACGACCCGTCCACCGGTCATGTACTCGCAGCCGTGGTCACCCACGCCCTCCGTGACGACCGTGGCACCGGAGTTACGCACACAGCAGCGCTCACCGACACCGCCGCGGACGAAGATCTCGCCCGAGGTGGCGCCGTAGGCCATCGTGTTGCCGGCGATGATGTGCTCGCTCGCCTTGAACGTCGCGGCCCGGTCGGGGCGGATCACGATCCGGCCACCGGACAGGCCCTTGCCGACGTAGTCGTTGCCGTCGCCCTCCAGGCGCAGCGTCAGACCCGACGGGATGAAGGCACCGAAGGACTGGCCGGCGGCACCGGTGAAGGTGACGTCGATCGTGTCGGCGGGCAGGCCCGCGCCCCGGTACCTCTTGGTGATCTCGTTGCCGGTGATCGTGCCGACGGTCCGGTTGATGTTGCGGATCGGCAGCGCGACCTTGACCGGGGTGCCGGTCTCGATCGCGTCGGCGACGGCCGGGAGCAGCTGGGTGAGGTCGAGCGACTTCTCCAGGGCGTGGTCCTGGGCCTTCGTGTGGCGCAGGTCCTGGTCGGCGAACTGCTCCTGCGGGACGACCTTGTGGAAGATCGGCGTCAGGTCGAGACCCGAGGCCTTCCAGTGGTCGATCGCGTCACGGGTGTCGAGCACGTCGACCTGGCCGATGGCCTCGTCGAGCGTCCGGAAACCGAGTGCGGCGAGGTGCTCGCGCACCTCCTCGGCGAGGTAGAGGAAGAAGTTCTCCACGTACTCGGCCTTGCCGCTGTAGCGCTCACGCAGGACCGGGTTCTGCGTGGCCACACCCACCGGGCAGGTGTCGAGGTGGCACACCCGCATCAGGATGCAGCCCGAGACCACCAGCGGAGCGGTGGCGAAGCCGTACTCCTCGGCACCGAGCAGCGCCGCGATGACGACGTCGCGACCGGTCTTGAGCTGGCCGTCGGCCTGGACCACGATCCGGTCGCGCAGACCGTTGAGCAGCAGGGTCTGCTGGGCCTCGGCGAGGCCGAGCTCCCAGGGACCGCCGGCGTGCTTGAGGCTGGTCAGCGGGGAGGCGCCGGTGCCGCCGTCGTGACCGGAGATCAGCACCACGTCGGCGTGGGCCTTGGAGACACCCGCCGCGACCGTGCCGACGCCCATCTCGGCGACGAGCTTGACGTGCACCCGCGCCTCGCGGTTGGCGTTCTTCAGGTCGTGGATCAGCTGGGCCAGATCCTCGATCGAGTAGATGTCGTGGTGCGGGGGCGGGCTGATCAGGCCGACGCCGGGCGTCGAGTGCCGGGTCTTGGCCACCCACGGGTAGACCTTGTGACCGGGCAGCTGGCCACCCTCGCCCGGCTTGGCGCCCTGCGCCATCTTGATCTGGATGTCGTCAGCGTTGGACAGGTATTCACTCGTCACACCGAAGCGCCCCGACGCGACCTGCTTGATCGCCGAGCGACGCTCCGGGTCGTAGAGCCGCTCGGGATCCTCGCCGCCCTCACCGGTGTTGGACTTGGCGCCCAGCCGGTTCATCGCGATCGCGAGGGTTTCGTGCGCCTCCTGGGAGATGGAGCCGTACGACATCGCGCCGGTGGAGAACCGCTTCACGATCGCCTCGACCGGCTCGACCTCGTCGATCGAGATCGGCGCGCGACCCGTGGCGGCAGCGTCCTTGAACTTGAACAGGCCACGCAGGGTCATCAGGCGCTCGGCCTGGTCGTCGACACGCTGGGTGTACTGCTTGAAGATGTCGTAGCGACCCTGGCGGGTGGCGTGCTGGAGACGGAAGACCGTCTCGGGATCGAACAGGTGCGGCTCGCCCTCGCGGCGCCACTGGTACTCGCCACCGATCTCCAGGGTGCGGTGCGCCGGGGCGACGCCGTCGCGCGGGTACGCCTTGGCGTGGCGCAGCGCCACCTCCTGCGCGATCACGTCCAGGCCGATGCCACCGAGCTTCGACGTCGTACCGGTGAAGTACTGGTCGACCACCTCAGCGGACAGGCCGACGCACTCGAAGATCTGCGCACCGGTGTAGGAGGCCAACGTGGAGACGCCCATCTTGGACATCACCTTGAGCACGCCCTTGCCCAGCCCCTTGATCAGGTTCTTGACCGCGACCTCGGGGGCGACCTTGACGAAGTTGCCCTCGCGGGCGAGGTCCTCGACGGACTCCATCGCCAGGTAGGGGTTGACCGCGGCAGCACCGAAGCCGACCAGCAGCGCGACGTGGTGCACCTCGCGGACGTCACCGGCCTCGATCAGCAGACCGACCTGGGTGCGGGACTTCTCCCGGACCAGGTGGTGGTGGACGGCGGCGGTGAGCAGCAGCGACGGGATCGGCGCCAGCTCCGCGGTGGAGTGACGGTCCGAGAGCACGACGATCCGGGCACCTGCCTCGATCGCCTCGCTGACCTCACGGCAGATCTCCTCGATCCGCGCGGCCATCGCCTCGCCGCCACCCTCGACCTCGTAGAGGCCGCGGGAGACGTGGGTGATGAAGCCGGCGTAGTTGCCCTCGCGGTTGAGGTGGCGGATCTTGACCAGGTCGTCGTTGGAGATCACCGGGAACGGCAGCACGATCTGGCGGCACGAGGCCGGGCCGGGCTCGAGCAGGTTCGACTCCGGGCCGATCGAGCCGGCCAGCGAGGTGACCAGCTCCTCACGGATGGCGTCCAGCGGCGGGTTGGTGACCTGCGCGAAGAGCTGGGCGAAGTAGTCGAAGATCAGGCGCGGCTTGCTCGACAACGCCGCGATCGGCGAGTCGGTGCCCATCGACCCCAGTGCCTCGGCGCTGGTGTTGGCCATCGGAGTGAGCAGGACACGCAGCTCCTCCTCGGTGTAGCCGAAGATCTGCTGGCGACGCGTCACCGAGGCGTGCGAGTGCACGACGTGCTCACGCTCGGGGATCTGGTCGAGCTTGATCAGACCGGCATGCAGCCACTCGTCGTAGGGGTGCTCGGAGGCGAGCTTGTCCTTGATCTCGTCGTCTTCGATGATGCGGTGCTGCTCGGTGTCGATGAGGAACATCTTGCCGGGCTGCATCCGGCCCTTGCGGACGATCTTGGCGGGGTCGATGTCGTCGAGGACACCGGCTTCCGAGGCGTAGATAACCAGACCGTCGTCGGTGACCCAGAAGCGGCCCGGGCGCAGACCGTTGCGGTCCAGCACGGCGCCGACCTGGGTGCCGTCGGTGAAGACGACGTTGGCCGGGCCGTCCCAGGGCTCCATCAGGGTGGAGTGGAACTCGTAGAACGAGCGGCGCTTGGCGTCCATCTCGGCGTGGTTCTCCCACGCCTTGGGATCATCATCAGCACCGCGTGCGGCAGGCTGCGCCCGCCCAGGTGGAGTAGCTCCAGGACCTCGTCGAAGCTGGCGGAGTCCGACGCACCCGGCGTGCAGATCGGGAAGATCCGGTCCAGGTCGCCGCCGATGACGTCGGAGGCCAGCAGGGCCTCACGGGCGCGCATCCAGTTCCGGTTGCCCATCACGGTGTTGATCTCACCGTTGTGCGCGATGTAGCGGAACGGGTGGCTCAGCGGCCAGCTCGGGAAGGTGTTGGTGGAGAAGCGCGAGTGCACCACCGCGATGGCCGAGGCCATCCGCTCGTCGCGCAGGTCGGGGAAGACCTCGGCGAGCTGGGCGGTGGTGAGCATGCCCTTGTAGACCATCGTGCGGCTGGACAGCGACGGGAAGTACGCCTCGGTCTCGTGCTCGACACGGCGGCGCAGGCAGTAGGCCAGGCGCTCCAGGGCGAGACCGGTCTGGCGGGCACCGGCGGCGGCGACGAAGAGCTGCTCGAAGGACGGCATCACCGCGACGGCGGTCTGGCCCAGGGTGCTCGGGTCGACCGGCACCTCGCGCCAGCCCAGGACGTCGAGGCCCTCGTCGGCGGCGATCGCCTCGATCGCGGCCTTGGCGGCCTTGACCTGGTCGGCGTCGCCGGGGATGAACGCCGTGCCGACGGCGTACGCACCGGCGGCGGGAAGCTCGAAGCCGGCCACGGCCCGCAGGAACGCGTCCGGCACCTGCAGCAGGATGCCGGCGCCGTCGCCGGAGTTGACCTCCGCACCAGCGGCGCCGCGGTGCTCGAGGTTCTCCAAGGCGGTGATGCCCTGGGAGACGATCTGGTGGGTCGGGACTCCGGTCAGGCTGGCCACGAAGGCGACGCCGCAGGCGTCGCGCTCATCGCGGGGGTCGTACAGACCCTGGGCCGCCGGGAACGAGTGCTGATAGGGCACAGGAATGGTCTCCTGTCGAGGTGTCGTCCGGTGAAGCATTTTGCAAGGGACGGCATTGGCCCAGGCGCAAGTCGTTACGTTACCACCGTGTGAACGGGCTCCGCATCCCGGTACACGCTCGGGTTCCGCCCCGGGTGCCGACGCTGGCTCCACATGAAGAAGATCAGGGCGGCGACGAAGAGAACGATGGACGTCCAGACGTTGAACCGCAGGCCCAGGACGTGGTTCAGCTCGACGGTGTCGATCCGCAGCATCTCGATCCAGCCGCGACCGGCGGTGTAGAACATCACGTACAGCGCCATCACCCGGCCGAAGCCGAGCCGGAAGCGTCGCTCCAACCACAGCAGCAGCGCGAAGGCGGCCAGGTTCCACACGCACTCGTAGAGGAACGTCGGCTGGAACGTGGCCACGTTCTCGTAGCCCGGCACCCGGTGGGCCGGGTCGATCTCCAGGCCCCAGGGCAGGTCGGTGGGCTTGCCGTAGAGCTCCTGGTTGAACCAGTTGCCCCACCGGCCGATCGCCTGGGCGACCAGCAGGGTCGGCGCGATCACGTCGGCCAGCGCACCGAAGTCGATGTTGCGCTTGCGGGCACCCAGCCAGGCACCCAGCGCTCCCCCGGCGACGCCGCCCCAGATCCCCAGGCCGCCGTGCCAGACGTAGAAGACGTTCCAGAAGCTCCGCCCGGCCCCGAAGTAGAGGTCGTGGTCGGTGGCGACGTGGTACAGCCGGGCACCGATGATGCCGAACGGCACCGCCCACAGCGCCACGTCGGAGATCTCGCCGGACTTGCCGCCTCGGGCGACCCAGCGCCGCTCGCTCAGCCAGACCGCCACCACGATGCCGAGGACGATGCACAGGGCGTAGCCCCGGATGGGCAGTGCGCCGATGTGCCAGACGCCCTCGCCGGGGCTGGGGATGCTGAGCGGCAGGATCATGACTCGCTGGGGGCCTTTCCGTGCAGGATCGCGGTGAAGTCGGCGGCGAACTTCGACGACGAGGTGTCCATGTCCCACATCACGGTCGAGGTGTGGTCAGGTCCCAGCGCCGAGATCGTGGTGCCGTGAGCGCTCAGATCGTAGCCCCCTCCGGGCAGCGGCTCACCGGCATCGACCGAGACCGCCAGCGACTTGCCCACCGCGACGATGTCGGCGAGCTTGCCGGTCAGGCCGATGAAGCCCGAGCCGTAGCGGTCCAGGTACTTGCGCAGCACCGGACCGGTGTCGCGGGCCGGGTCGCTGGTCACGAAGATCAGGTCGACCTTGGCCCGGTCGGCCTCGCTGAGCCGGGTCAGGGCCACCGAGAGGTTGTTCATCACCAGCGGGCAGTAGTCGTCACAGTGCGTGTAGCCGAAGAAGACCAGGGTCAGCGGCTTGGTCGCGTCGGTGAGGCTGTAGGGCTTGCCGTCGGTGTCGGTCAGCGCGACCTTCGAGACCGTGTACGGCGCATGCGTGGTGCCCGAGAAGGCCTGGGTGCTCGACCCGCCGCCGCAGGCGCTCAGCACGAAGGTGAGCACCGCGGCGATCGCGACCGCCAGGGTGCGACGACGCTCAGCGACGAACACCGGCAGCCAGCTCCTCGGTCAACGCCGACAGCGCCTTCAGTCCGGCGGCGGGGTCGCCGGCGTTCTCCAGCAGGGTCCTGACGAACGCGCTGCCCACGATCACCGCCTCCGCTCCGGCGGCCGCGACCTGGGTGGCCTGGGCCGCGGTGGAGACCCCGACGCCGACACCGACCGGGAGCCCGGCCGGGGCGAGTGCGTGGGTGCGGGCCACCAGGGGGCCGACCACGTCGGTGGTGGCAGCCTTGCCGCCGGTCACGCCCATCACGCCGGTGGCGTAGACGAAGCCCCGGCAGGCCGCCGTGGTCATCGCGATCCGCTCGTCGGTGCTCGACGGCGCGACCAGGAAGATCTTGTCCAGATCGTGCTCGTCGGCCGCGGCGATCCAGTGCTCGGCGTAGTCCGGGGTGATGTCGGGGGTGATCAGACCCGAGCCACCGGCAGCGGCCAGGTCGCGGGCGAACGCCTCGACGCCGTACTTCTCGACGGGGTTCCAGTACGTCATGACCACGGTTGGGACACCGGTGGCCGCGACCGCCTCGACGGTGCGCAGCACGTCGCGGGTCCGCACTCCCCCGTCGAGTGCCTGCTGGGCGGCGGCCTGGATGGTCGGGCCGTCCATCACCGGGTCGCTGTAGGGCAGGCCGACCTCGATCACGTCGCAGCCGGCCGCGACCATCGCAGTCAGCGCCTCGATGCCGCCGTCGACGTCGGGGAACCCGGCCGGCAGGTAACCGATCAGAGCGGCACGGCCGTCGGCCTTGGCCTGGACGAATGCGGTCGAGGTGCTCACTGGGCGTCCTTCGTGTCCTGCGGGGCGTTCTGGTCGAGGTGGAAGTACTCCATCGCGGTGCCCATGTCCTTGTCGCCACGACCCGAGAGGCTGACCAGGATGGTCGAGCCCTCCGGCAGCGTCGGCGCGATCCGGAGCGCACCGGCGACGGCGTGCGCCGACTCGATCGCGGGAATGATCCCCTCGGTGCGGGCCAGCAGCGCGAAGGCGTCCATCGCCTCGGTGTCGGTCACGGGCTGGTAGGTCACCCGGCCCGACTTGGCCAGCCAGGAGTGCTGCGGGCCGACGCCCGGGTAGTCGAGGCCGGCGCTGATCGAGTGCGACTCGATCGTCTGGCCGTCGGCGTCCTGGAGCACGTAGGTGCGTGCGCCGTGCAGCACGCCCTCGTCATGCGCAGTGATGGTGGAGGCGTGCCGACCGGTCTCGAAGCCGTCGCCGCCGGCCTCGAAGCCGTAGATCGCCACGCTCGGGTCCTCCAGGAACGCGGTGAACAGGCCGATCGCGTTCGAGCCGCCCCCGACGCAGGCAGCGATCGCGTCGGGCAGGGCGCCGTACTGCGCCAGCACCTGCTCCCGGGCCTCGTCACCGATCCCCCGGGTCAGGTCGCGCACCAGGGTCGGGAACGGGTGCGGGCCGGCCGCGGTGCCGAACAGGTAGGCCGTGGTCTCCACGTTGGCGACCCAGTCCCGGAACGCCTCGTTGATCGCGTCCTTGAGGGTCGCCGAGCCGGTGTCGACCGGGATCACCTCGGCGCCCAGGAGACGCATCCGGGCGACGTTGAGGGCCTGGCGCTCGGTGTCGACCTTGCCCATGTAGACGGTGCACTCCAGGCCGAAGTAGGCCGCGGCGGTCGCGGTGGCGACGCCGTGCTGGCCCGCGCCGGTCTCGGCGATGACGCGCTTCTTGCCCATCCGCTTGGTGAGCAGGGCCTGGCCCAGCACGTTGCGGATCTTGTGCGCGCCGGTGTGGTTGAGGTCCTCGCGCTTGAGCAGGATCCGGCGCCCGCCGGTCTGTGCGCTGAGCCGCTTGGCCTCGTACAGCGGGCTGGGCAGGTTCGCGTAGTCGCGCAGGATCGCGTTGAACTCCTCGACGAAGGCCGGGTCGGCCTTCGCCTCGGTCCAGGCGACGTCGATCTCGTCGAGCGCCTTCATCAGGGCCTCGGGCATGTACTTGCCGCCGAAGCCCTCGACCGGGCCGCCGAAGAAGCCGCGCTCGTCGGCGTCGTAGCTGGTCGTCTCGTGCAGGTGCGTGGTCATCGGGTCAGTCCTTCGTCGTGGCACTCAGGCCGGTCATGGCACGCACCGCGGCCTCGGGGTCGCCGTCCTTGACCAGGGCCTCGCCGACCAGCACCGCGCGGGCACCCTCGTCGGCGAAGCGCTGCACGTCGGCGGGCGAGAAGATGCCGGACTCGGCCACCTTCACCCGGTCGTCGGGGATGAGGGGGGCGAGCCGGCCGAAGACCGACTGGTCCACCTCGAGGGTCTTGAGGTTGCGGGCGTTGACCCCGATCAGCTCGGCCCCGAGCGCGACGGCACGTTCGGTCTCGGCCTCGTCGTGGACCTCGATCAGCGGGGTGAGGCCGAGCTCGACGGCGTACTCGTAGAGCGAGCGCAGCGCGGTGTCGTCCAGGCTGACCACCATCAGCAGGGCCAGATCGGCGCCGTGCGCCCGGGCCTCCAGGAGCTGGTAGGGCTCCACGATGAAGTCCTTGCGCAGGATCGGTACGTCGACGGCGGCACGGACCGCGTCGAGGTCGTCCAGACTGCCACCGAAACGGTGCCGCTCGGTCAGCACGCTGATCGCGCCGGCCCCACCGCGGGCGTACGCCGCGGCCAGCACGGCCGGGTCGGGGATCTCGGCCAGGGCGCCCTTGGAGGGGCTCTTGCGCTTGACCTCGGAGATCACGCTGGACCCGGCGGAACGGAAGTGCGGCATCGGATCGCGGGCCGGTTCGATCTCGCTCAGCCTGGCCCTCAGGTCGGCTTCGGAGGTGGTGGCCTGACGCTCGGCCAGGTCGGCGCGGACCCCGGCGAGGATCTCGTCGAGTACGGTCCCAGACATAGGGGCAAGTCTGTCATGCCGCACGCACGGCCTCGCTCAGGGTGCCAGCCAGGAGCCGGCGGGCAGGTTGCGCGCCACACTGAACACCACGACGACGGCGGCGATCGCCAGCCACACCGCCTGCCGGGTCCGCGGCTCCAGGCGCGGGAACGGCGCGTCACGCCAGGCACAGACCACCCAGATCAGCAGGGCGACCACTGCCACCGGGATGCCCACGGTGACCAGCAGGTTGCTCGACAGTGCTGCCCCGACGTGGCCGTCGCTCAGGTCGTTGACGGCCCGCAGGCCGCCGCACCCGGGACAGGAGAGCCCCGTCAGGGCGTTGAACGGACAGAGCCCCCAGCTGCCCCCGCGATGCGGGTCACGCAGATGAAGGGCTCCGGTCGCGGCCGCGAGGGCCGCGATGGTGAGGGTCGGCGCACGCAGACGCTCTACGCGCGCCGACGCCATCAGTGACTCTCGGTGTGGTAGCCCATCTTGCCGAGGACGACGAAGGCGACGCCCGCGACCAGCACCAGCGCGACGCCGATCCAGAAGACGACGTAGTTGATCGGCGACAGCATCAGCCCGACGCTGCCGACCACGAAGCCGAGGAGACCGAGCGCGACGGCGGTCCAGGCGGCGGGGGTATTTCCGTGATTGTCAGCCATGCCCGCGATCCTAGTGGTTGTCCTCGCCGGGGGCGCCGCCGGTCTGGTCAGTGGCGGGAGGGGCAGCGGGATCGGCTGTCGGATCCCTCCCCTCGTCCATCGCCTTCCACCAGTCCAGCGGGGTCTCCGGCTCGGCCGCGGCGGCGGTGACGGGGGCGTCGTAGCGGCGGCCCATCTCCGGCCACGACGGGGTCGCACGCAGGGCATAGAGGCCGGCCAGGACCGCCACGACTGCGCCCACCAGCGCGATCCAGCCCCAGCTGCCGTGGGTCAGCGCAGGCGGGCCGTCGGAGGTGTAGGAGAACCAGCTCGCCTCGGTGTCGGGGGTCGTGGTCAGCCCGACCACGGCGAACGCCGTCGCCGCGGCTGCCGCCACGGTCGCGAGCACGGCCAGGAGACGGCGTACCCAGCCACGGGTGACCAGCAGGACACCCCACGCTGCCATCGCGACCAGGGCCAGGGCGGTGACGTCGGGACGCTCGCCGACCACGCCGCCGGTGGCGTCGGTCAGCTTCGTGGAGCCGGCGTGCACCCAGGGCTTGTGCCCGGCGATGGCCGCGGCTCCGGCCCCGATCAGACCGAGGCCGACGGTGGGCCAGAACGAGCGCCGGCTCACGCCGGACCGGTCCCCAGCAGGTCGACGTCGAAGCAGGTCCGCTCACCGGTGTGGCAGGCAGCGCCCTCCTGGTCGACCTTGAGCAGCAGGGTGTCGCCGTCGCAGTCGAGGCGGACCTCCTTGATCCACTGCTTGTGCCCTGAGGTGTCGCCCTTGGCCCAATACTCCTGGCGGCTACGCGACCAGTAGGTGGCGCGGCCGGTGGCCAGGGTCATCGCCAGGGCGGTGTCGTTCATCCAGCCCATCATCAGAACCTCGCCGGTGTCATGCTGCTGCGCGATCGCAGGCACCAGCCCGTCGACCGTCCGCTTCAGGCGGGCGGCGATCTGGGGATCCAACACAGGGGTCGACACAGGCTCGGACACGTCTCCCAGTATGACGGTTGTGCCATCGACGGCCGCGGCCGGACCGCCGATCAGCCCTGCTGTGCCGTCCAGGACCGGTACAGACGCTCGTACGCCGTCCCGGCCTGTGCCGCCAGCACCGCGTGCGGACCGCGCTGGACCACGCGCCCCGCGTCGACCACGATCACCTCGTCGGCGGCCTCCGCGGTGGAGAGCCGGTGGGCGATGGTGACGCTGGTGCGCCCGGCCATCAGGCGCTCCAGGGCGGCGTTGATCCGCATCTCCGCGGCCGGGTCGACGGCACTGGTGGCCTCGTCCAGGACGAGCAGGTCGGGGTCGGCGAGCTGGGCCCGCAGCAGTGCGACGAACTGCCGTTCGCCCGCCGACAGGCTCTCGCCGCGCTGGCCGACCCGGGTGGCGGTGCCGGCCGGCAGGCCACGCAGCCAGTCGGCCAGACCGAGCGAGTCGGCGGCGGCGAGCAGGTCGTCCTCGGTGGCGTCGAGGTCGCCGTAGCGCAGGTTGGCGGCGACGGTGTCGTCGAAGAGGAACCCCTCCTGCGGCACCAGCACGACGCTGCGACGCAGGCTCGCGGCACTGATCCGGCGCAGGTCGGTGCCGTCGAGCAGGACGGTGCCGCTGGTCGGGTCGACCAGTCGGGTGAGCAGCTTGGCCAGGGTGGACTTGCCCGAGCCCGTCTCCCCCACCACCGCGAACCGGCGCCCCGCACCGAGCTCGAGGCTCAGGTCGTGCAGCACCGGCGCCCCACCCGGATAGGCGAAGGTGACGTCGCGGAACTCGACCGAGATCGGCCCGCGCGGAAGCCGGACTCCGTCGGGGCCGGGGTCGACCAGGTCGGCCGGGGTGTCGAGCACGCCGATCACGCGCCGCCAGCTGGCGATCGCGTTCTGCGCGTCGGTGAGGATCTGGGTGCCCATCTGGACCGGGTTGACGAACAGGCTGACCAGGAACGCGAAGGCCAGCACCGTGCCGGTGCTCATCGAGCCGCCGCCGAAGCCGGGCAGGTCGGCGTGGTCGGCCAGCCAGATGCCGCCCAGGACGACACCGGCGTTGGCCAGGCCGCCGCTGATCCCGCCGAGGCTGAAGCTGAACACGGTGAACCCCTGGGCGGCCGTCTGTGCCGACATGGTGGCGTCCACGGCGGTGTCGATCCGCTCCTGGGTGCGGTCCTCGACGGCGTACGCCTTGACCACGGCGGCACCGACGACGGGCTCGCTGACCGCCGACAGCATGGTGGCGACCATCTGGCGCACGTGCGTGTAGGCGTCGGACAGTTTGCGCTGGAACCAGCGGATCGAGATGAACAGCGGCGCGAAGCAGACCCAGACGAGGATCGCCAGCGGCCAGGAGTACCAGGCCATCACGATGGTGGCGACCAGCATCTGGCCGATGCTGATGATGAAGAGCAGGCCGCCGAAGACGAGGAACTGGCTGACCTGGTCGACATCGCTGGTCACCCGGGAGACCAGGGCGCCGCGACGCTCGGTGTTCTGGGTGAGCAGCGGCAGGTCGTGGATGTGGCGGAACGCCTTGGTCCGCAGGGTCGCCAGGCCGTGCTCGGAGGCAGTGAAGAGGCGCCGCGTCATCAGGAAGGACGCCACCGCGGTGGCGATGATCGCTACCGCGCTGATCCCGGCCGCGGCCAGGGTGAAGCCGAGGTCAGGGCCGCCGTCGGCGTTGATCCCCTTGTCCAACGTCTGCTGTACGGCGATCGGCACGACGACCTGGCCGAGGCTGGCCAGCACCGCCAGCACGATCGTGACCCCGAGGCCGCGGGTGAGCTCGGGGCTGTGCCGCAGGCCGCGGCGGATGGTCTCCAGGGCCCCCAAGTCGGCGCCTGCGCCGACCGTGTTGCTGTCGGCGCCTGCGCTGACGGTGTTGCTCATGCCTGGGCCTCGTCTCGGTCGTAGGCGTTGACCAGCGCCGCGTAGTCGGCCGAGCGCTCGACGAGCTCAGCGTGGGTGCCGCGGTCGGCGATCCTGCCGCCGTCGAGGTGGACCACCTCGTCGGCCAGGGCGATCGTGGCCTTGCGGTAGGCGACCACGACGACGGTGGCGTCGTAGTCGCGGATCGCGGCCAGGATGCGCTGCTCGACCTCGGGGTCGACGGCGCTGGTGGCGTCGTCGAGGATCAGCAGCCGGGGCCGGCGGACCAGGGCGCGGGCCAGCGAGAGCCGCTGGCGTTGGCCGCCCGAGAGACTGGTGCCGCGCTCGCCGAGGCGGGTGTCGAGGCCGTGCGGCAGCGCGGAGACGAAGCCGTCGGCCTGGGCGGTGCGCAAGGCGGCCCAGACGTCGGCGTCACTCAGGTCGGACCCGAGGGTGACGTTGCCGCGCACGGTGTCGTCGAAGAGGAAGGCCGCCTGCGGTACGACGGCCACCGCGCTGGCCAGCTCGCCGTGGGCGAAGGCGCGCAGGTCGATCCCGTCGACGGTGATCGAGCCCGCGTCGGGGTCGACCAGCCGGGTGAGCAGGGTGGTCAGGGTGCTCTTGCCCGAGGCGGTGGCACCGACGACGGCGGTGGTGTGACCGGGCTCGACGTCGAAGGTGACCCCGGTCAGCACGGCCGAGGCGGGCACGTCGGCGTCGGGCTCGTAGCCGAAGGCCACGTCGTTCACGGCGAGGCGGACGCCGGTGGCCGGGTGGGGCATGGTGGTGTCGCCGTACGTCGTCGAGCCGGTGGCGTCCAGCACCGCGGTGACCCGTCGCCAGCCCACGACGCTGCGCGGGAACTCGCCCAACAGCCAGCCGATCGAGCGGATCGGGAAGCTGACGATGGTGAGCAGGTAGGCGATCGTGACGACGTCACCGGGGGCGGTGGCGCCGCTGCGCACCCGCAGGACGCCGACGACCAGGACGATCAGGACGCCGAGGTTGGGCAGGGCCGCCAGCGCCGGGTCGAAGGCTGCGCGGATCCGGCCCGAGGCGATGTTGACCTCACGCAGCTCGGCGGCCTTGACCCCGAACCGCTCGGTCTCCTCGGCCTCGCGGCCCAGGGTCTTGACCACCAGGGCGCCGTCGAAGGACTCGTGGGCGACCTCGGAGAGCTCAGCACGGAGCTGCTGGGCGCGGGTGATCAGGGGGCTGGAGAGCCGCTGGTAGATCAGGTTCGCCACGATCACGGCTGGGAAGACCAGCAGCCCGACCAGGGCCAAGACCAGGTCGGCGACGAACATCTGGGCGACGGCGATCACCATCATCACGATGGTGCCGACCGCCATCGGGAACGGCGCGATCGGCGCCCAGGCCGCCTCGACGTCGGAGTTGGCGTTGGACAGCAGCTGGCCGGTGGGGTGCTGGTGGTGCCAGGCCAGCGGCAGCTCCAGGTAGCGCCGGGTGACGGCACGCCGGCTGTGCGCCTGCATCCGGTACTGCATGATCCCCGCGCCGAGCCGGCGCGCCACGATCCCGACGGCCCGCAGCAGCGCGACCCCGAGGAAGAGGCCGAGGACCGCCCAGACCAGGCCGGGGCCGATCCCCTCCCCGTCGAAGTACGGCACCAGGACGTGGTCGGTGGACCAGCCGAGCACCCAGGCGTCGGCGACCGTCAGCGCACCGAAGAGCGCACTACCCAGGGTGGAGAGGGTGAAGATCCACGGCTCACGCTTGACCGCGACCCCGAGGACCCGGAGTCCGTCGAGCGTCGTCGCCCCTCTGTTCCGCACACGCTCAGCCCTACTCGCACCCTGTGACACAAGGGGCAAGCCTACGGTGGTGGGAGGGAGGCTCACGCCAGGTCGATCAGACCCCGAGGATGCCCTCCCGATGCGCGTCGATCACCCGCCTCCTCGACGTAGCGGCAGGCGGACACCACACTCACGCGCTCGGCCAACGTCATGATCGGCCGCCGCTTGTAGGCCGCTGATGTCTCATCCCCCACCATGTCGACATACACCCGGTTGGCCCCAGTGCCCGGGGCTACGACGTCCATGACGCCATGATTCCCCAGACTCGAAACTCCCCTGACAAAGTTTCTAACGGCGAGATCCTGCCCACCGAAAATGTCGGCGGCTTCCCATACTGTGATGAGTATGAAGCCGAAGGGCGGAGCGGGAGTGACCAGCAGTGCTGAGGCGCTGTTGGAGGGCTGGCGTGTGGACCAGGTCAAGGCTCGTCGTCGTGAGGTGAAGGCCTTGGACAAGGCAATCCGCTGGCTGAGTCTGGTGGCCGACACGGAGCCTGTGGAGCAGCGGTACGGCCTGGAGATGCCCGTCGGTGGCGATGGTTGTCCACGCATCGGGGAGGAAGCAGTCGCGGAGTTCGCTGCCTTCGCTCAGATGAGTCCCCGCGCTGCACTGTCGTATCTCGCTGATGCGTGGGACCTGGCCTGGCGGTTCCCCGAAACGCTGGCTGCCGTCCGAGAAGGTCGGGTTGAGGTGTGGCGGGCCCGTCAGGTCGCCGCGACACTCCGCAGTGTTCCGGCCGAGGGTGCGCGGTACGTCGACGAGGTGATCGCCCCGATCGCGCACCGGGTCGGGATGGCCCGCCTCCGACGCATGGTCGTCTTCGCCGAGATCCTGAGTGACCCCGACGCAGCTGTGGCCCGAGCAAGGGCAGCAGCCGAGGGCCGGGCGATCAGTGTCTCCGGGACCGGGCAGCCCGACGGCCTGGCGGACGTGTTCGGACGCCTCGACGCCGCTGACGCGGCCGACTTCGAGGCAGCGATCCAAGACGTCGCCGCCCACCTCGCCGAACTCGACGCAACCGCCCCGGACTCTGAGCCCGAGTCTCTGGACGTCCGCCGTGCGAAGGCAGTCGGGGTGATCGCACGCCGCCAGTTGGCTGGATCAGCCGAGGAGACTCCCGATGCCGTGACGCGGGTGGTGCACACCTACGTCCACCTCACCCCCGACTCACCCGTCGCCCACGTCGAATCAGGGAACACCCTGGCCCCGGTCGAACGAGTCGCAGAGTGGTGCCGCACCGCCGGGACCAAGGTCATCATCCGCCCCGTCCTCGACCTCGCCACCCAGCACACGCGTGATGGGTATGTCCCGTCCGAGACCATGCGGGAACAAGCGATCTTGGTCAACCGGACCTGCGTCCACCCCTGGTGCGAGCGCCCAGCCCGGGCTTGCGACCTCGACCACATCACCCCCTACAACCCCAGCGGACCACCCGGCCAGACCACCAGCACCAACCTCGCACCCCTGTGCCGCCACCACCACCGCCTCAAGACCCACAGCGGATGGCAATACCAACACCTCGAACCCGGCCTCTACCTCTGGACCAGCCCCTCCGGCAGGACCTACCTCCGCACGCCCACCGGCACGATCTCACTGCCCGTCTCACCACGGTCAGCGCCGCCGACGTGCTCCCACGCCAGCAGGGCCAGCAACGCCGCCTGATCGGACAGCACCGCGTCGTCAAAGCGGACCTGCGGCGAATGCGCATAGGCACCACCCGGGGCGACGTCGTGCGGGCGGGCACCCAGGATGACGTAGCAGCCGGGCACCTGGTCGAGCACGAAGGCGAAGTCCTCCGACCCCATGAACGGCTCGGGCAGCTCCTCGTAGCGCTCGGCCCCGAACGCCTTGACGACCACGCCCGCGACCCGGGCACTGGCCTCGGCGTCGTTGACGGTGACCGGGTAGTCCCGGGTGAGCTCGAACTCCGCACTCAGTCCGTGCGCCGACGCGATCCCGTGGGCCAGGCGAGCGAGCTCGGTCTCGATCAGATCCAGGGTGGCCGTCGAGAAGGTGCGCAGGGTGCCGCGCAGGCTGGCCTTCTCCGGGATCACGTTCTCGGTCTCCCCCGCGCTCAGCATGGTCACCGACAGCACGGCCGGGTCGTAGGCACCGACCCGACGGGTCATCATCGACTGCATCGCCAGCACCAGCTCGGCCAGCGCCGGCACCGGGTCGAGCGCATTCGCCGGGCTGCTGCCGTGACCGCCCCGCCCGGTCAGCGTCACCCGCACCCGGTTGGAGCTGGCCATCACCGCGCCGGGCCGGGTGCTGAACAGGCCCTGATCCCGGGTGCCGACATGGACGGCGTACGCCGCCACGGGCCGCTCCCCGGCAACGTCGAGGACCCCCTCCTCCAGCATTCGGCTCGCCCCGTTCCAGCCCTCCTCCCCGGGCTGGAACATCAGCACCACGGTCCCGGCGATCTGGTCCCGGTGGGCGGCCAGCAGCCGGGCGGCACCGATCAGTCCGGCGGTGTGCAGGTCGTGACCGCAGGCGTGCATCGCCCCGTTCGTGGAGCGCCACTCCTCCGCGGTGTCCTCGACCACCGGGAGTCCGTCCATGTCGCCCCGGAGCAGCACCGTCGGCCCCGGCGCGGCGCCGCGCAGCACCGCGACCACGGAGGTGAGCGAGGTACCGGTGGTGATCTCCAGGTCCAGTCCGTCCAGGGCGTCGAGGACGGCCCGCTGGGTGCGGGGCAGGTCGAGCCCGACCTCGGGGTGCTGGTGCAGCGTGCGACGCAGCGCCCTCAGCGGAGCGAGCAGGTCCTGCGCCTCGGCGCGGAAATCGGGCGTGGGGGCTGTCGAAGACATGGGCGGTCCTGTTCGTCGTACGAGATCTGCCCCTGAATCCTGGAAGACAGCCTCCCAGAGTGGCTATCGTCGCGACACAGGCGCAGGATTCCTTCACCGATCAGCAGGACACGAGAGGATCTGCCCATGACGGCTCCCCTGGACCACCAGCTGATCGCCGCCTTGCAGCTCCATCCACGGATCTCGTGGACCCGGCTGGGCGAGGTGCTGGCCAGCGACCCGACCACCCTGTCACGGCGCTGGCAGACCCTCGTCGAGGCAGGCCTGGTCTGGTCGACCTGCTTCGAGATGGCACCCACGCCGCGGGACAACCCGGTCCGCGCCGGACTGGTCGAGGTCGGCTGCGTGCCCGGGCGGCGCGAGCAGGTGATCGACGCGCTCTCCCGGGAACGCCTCGTCTACGACATCACCTGCACCACCGGGGACCGCGACCTCGCCGTCCTCGTCTCCGGCCCCAGCCTCGGCGCCGTCGACGACCTGGTCCAGCGCCGGGTCGCCAGCCAGGACGGCGTCACCCGCACCCGGACCTCGCTGCTGCACACCATCTTCCGCGACGGCCCCGGCTGGCGACTGGCAGCGCTGAGCCCCGCCCAGATCGCCGCGATCACCGCCGCGCTCCCCGTCCGCGAGCCGGTCCCCACCCCGACCGCTCTGCACCGCGACCTGATCGCCGCCCTCAACCCCGACCCGCGGATCACCGTCAGCGACCTCGCCGCCCGACTGGGGAGCTCGACCTCGACCGTCTCGCGCGGGCTGGAGGTGCTGCTCACCGCACCCTGGGCACGGTTCCGCACGGACCTGGCCCACACCCGGCTCGGCTGGGAGGCCGAGGTCACCCTCTGGCTGCGCACCGAGAGCGGCACCCTGCCCGAGGTGGTGACCTCGCTGCGCGCGATGGACCACCTCCGGATGTGCGCCTCGATCAGCGGTCCGGCCAACCTGACGGCGGTGTTCTGGCTCCGCCACCTGCACGACCTCGACGCCCTGGAGCATCGGCTGCTGCGCGCCCACCCGTCGGTCCGGATCCTCGACCGCTGGGTCACCACCCGGGTCGCCAAGCGTCTGGGCCACGTCCTCGACGCCGACGGGCTGCACCGCGACTGGGTGCCGATCGGGGTGCCCGCCGGTCCGCTCGTCTGAGAGACGGCAAAGAAACGTCGCTTCTCGATCTACCTGTGAACCCATTCGGCCACGCGGGTGCAGGGCGTCGAGAGATAGTAGGGGCGTGACAACGCGAGCATGGGACCGCGCCGGGGAAGAGGAGCCGCTGGCGCGGTTCGTCGACCTCCTACAGATGGCAGCGGGGGTGGTGGACGCGGGGGGCGCTGTCCACTACGCCAATTCGATCTGGACCACGGTGACCGGGGGCCCCTCCCCCGATCTGCCGTCGCTGGTCGCCCAGCCCGACCGCCCGATGGTGATGCGCCTGGTCGCCCGGCTCAGCGACACCGACCGGCTGCCGCCGGTGGAGGTACGCCTGGCCAACGGCCGCTGGGCCCAGCTCCAGCTCCAGACCCTGGCCGGGGTGCGCGAGGACTGGTGGCTGTGCACTGCCGCCGACATCCACGAGCTGCGCTCCCACCACGACGTCCTGGTGGAGAGCAGCGGGCTCCAGGCGAGCCTGCTCGACGCCTCCCAGGACTGCATCAAGCTGCTCGACCCGAGCGGGCGGATCACCTACATGAACGAGGCCGGCTGCGACGCCCTGGACGTCGACGTGCAGACCGGGTTCGGTCAGTTCTGGGTGGACCTGATGCCGACCGCCGTACAGCCGCTGGCCGAGGCGGCCATCGCTCGGGCCCGCGCCGGTGAGGTGGCCCGCTTCTCCGGACACCTGCCCTCGGCGCACGGGCCAGTGGAGTGGGACAACCTGCTCACCCCCTCACGCGACCACGACGGCAACGTCACCTCCATCCTGTGCGTGGCGCGCAACGTCACCGAGGAGCGCGCCGCACGCAAGGCCCTGGTCGAGAGCCAGGAGCGGCTGGCGATGGCGAGCCTGGTCGGCGGCCTGGGGATCTGGGACTTCGACCTCACCACCGAGGGGCTCTTCTGCGACGCCACCTGGCACGCGATCATGGGGCTGGTGCCGGGCACGGTGACCTCGATGGACCAGTTCCGGCCGCGGATCCACCCCGAGGACCTGGCCCACGCCACCGAGGTGGAGCACACCGCCTCCCACCTGATCCAGACCGGCGAGGACTACACCAACTCCTTCAGGATCGTCAGGCCCACCGGCGAGATCCGATGGGTGAAGTCGGCGGCCTGCCTCATCCTCAACGATGCGGAGGAGGCGGTACGCGCGATCGGGTTCATCCTCGACATCACCGACAGCCTCCGCGGCCAGCGAGCCCTGGAGGAGGAGAACCGGGCCCTGCACGAGGAGCGCGAGATGCTCTCCCAGCAGTCCTCACAGGACGACCTCACCGGGCTGGCCAACCGCCGGA
Source organism: Nocardioides sp. (assembly GCF_030150155.1). Classification (GTDB taxonomy): domain Bacteria; phylum Actinomycetota; class Actinomycetes; order Propionibacteriales; family Nocardioidaceae; genus Nocardioides. The sequence goes on along the minus strand of NZ_JASLGR010000006.1, from coordinate 105,325 downwards.
TGCTGACCGCCGAGCTGGCCGAGATCGCCGCCGGCCGTGCGACCAGCACGACCACCGCCTGCCTGGTGATGATCGACATCGACCACTTCAAGGCCTACAACGACGTCGACGGCCACCTCGAGGGCGACGCCGCCCTGATCCGGTTCGGCGACTGCCTGCGTCAGGTGATCGGTCCCGGCGACATCGCGGCCCGCTACGGCGGCGACGAGTTCGTGGTGGTGCTGCCCGACACCGAGGACCCCGAGCCGCTGCTGACCGAGCTGTTCACCCTGCTCGCCGCCGCCCAGATCCCGAGCACCACCTCGCGCCTGGGACGGCTCACGGTCAGCTGCGGGTGCGCCGTCTTCGCACCGGGCATCGCCACCGACGCCGAGACCATGCTGCGTGCCGCCGACCAGGCGATGTACGTCGCCAAGGCCCGGGGCCGCAACCGCTTCGTGATCGACTGGGATCCGCTCACCCTCGACACGGCAGCGCCCGGGGAGGCACTCGGCTAGGCACAGCCGACTCCTCCCCGGGCGCCGCTCGGACGAGCGCCTCAGCGCCCGATCAGCTGAGCCTCCTCCAGGGTCTGCCGGGCCAGGGCCGGCATCGGGTCGGTGCTCTGCGGCACCGCGGAGCGCTGCTGGGCCGCGGTCGGGACCGTCGCCGTGGGCGGCGGCACCGGGTCACACTTCTGATCGGCCCGGTTGCCGGCCTTGCGTGCCGGCAGCTTGCCGGTGTCGAGGTACGTCGCCACCGTGTCGTCGGTGCACGCCACCCCCGACAGGGAACCGGCGTGCGTGGTGCCACCGACGCCCTCGATCAGGTACGAGGACTTGAACGCCTTTCGGGTGGCCAGCGCCCCCGAGAACGGCGTCGCGGCGTCGCTGGACTCGCTGATCAGCAGGATCCGGCCCAGGCCGTGGGTGCCGTGTGCCTTGACCGCCTTGCCCGAGGCCGCCGGCCAGGTCAGGCAGGGGGCGTTGAACCAGGTGTTACCCCAGGTCAGGAACGGGTGCTGGGCGTGGAGCCGCCACGAGTCACGTTCGGTCTTCTTCCAGCCCGGCCACGGCGCGTCGGTGCACTGCACGCCGGCGTAGATCGCGAAGCCGTTGTCGTCACCGGGGCCGCTGTAGAGGTCGAGCAGTCCGGTGCCGTCGCCCGTCTTGATGAAGTCGGCGTAGATGTGACCGATGGTGTCCCAGTCGTAGACGTAGTACGCCGCGGACTGGAGGGCGTCGGCGAGCTCGTCAGGGCCGATCTTGCCGCCCGCGGTCGGGTTCTGCTTGAGCCGGGCCAGCGCCTGGTAGTAGCCGGCGCGGATCGCCTTGCCGTCGGTGCCCAGACCGTAGGCGTCGTTGTGCGCAGCGAGCCAGTTGAAGTAGAGGTCGATGTTCTTGTCGAACCAGACGTCCTGGTCGAGGTTGGACTGGTAGAACGCCCGCTTGGCGTCCACCACGCCGTCCCAGACCATCCGGCCGACGTGCTTGGGGTAGTTCGTGGCGTAGACCTGGCCGAGGTAGGTGCCGTAGGAGAAGCCGTAGTAGTTGAGCTTCTTCTGGCCGACGGCGACGCGGAGGGTGTCGAGGTCGGCGGCGACCTGCTCGGTGCGCAGGTACGGGAGCAGCTTCTTGGCGCTGGAGTGGGCGCAGTCCACGGTGTACTGCTTGGCGGTGCGCAGCCACCAGGCCTTGTCGGCGGGGTTGGTCGGCACGTAGTCGGGGCGGTTCCAGCCGCTGCCCGGGTAGTCGGGGTTGCAGCTCAGCGCGGGCTCGCTGCGGCCGACGCCGCGCGGGTCGAAGCCGTACCAGTCGAACTTCGCGCCGACGCCGTTGGGCACCGCGCGGCCGAGGGTGGCCAGGCCCAGACCGGAGCCACCGGGACCGCCGGGGTTGACCGCGATCATGCCCTTGTAGTCGGCATTGGTGTGCAGGATCCGGCTGACCGCGATCTTGATCGTCGGCCCCTTCGGCCGGGCGTGATCGAGCGGGACGGTGAGCATCGCGCACTGCGCTCCGGCTGCCTTGAGGCGCGTGGTGGGGCACGTACCCCAGGTCAGCGGCGGCGGGACGTACTGACCCGTGGCCTTGTGGTGCCCCTGGGTGGCGCGATGGTGCGCCGTTGACGACGTCGCCGCGTCCGCCGCGCTGATGGCACCTGGGGCCAGCAACACCGTGGGAACGACGACTGACGTCAGAATCGTCAGTGCTTTCTTCACGTCGAGATTCCTTCCGAGAATGACCGCAGGGGAACACCCACGGTCACCTCGACCCTCTCTCTCCGACGTCGGCCCCGTCTACCCCCTCGGTTCGGGATTCGCCCCCTGCCTCACTCCGGGGAGTCGAGGAACTCCCGCGTCTTCGCGATCGCGAACCCCCACCCCTGGCTGAGGGTCGGGCGCGGCGGCACGGCGATCTCCTCGGGGTCGGTCACCATGTCGAGCAGCACCGGACCCGGGTGGGCGAACGCCACCCTGACGGCCTCGTCCACCTCGTGCGGATCGGTGACGCGGACGGCGTACAGGCCGATCGCCTCGGCGACGCGGGCGAAGTCGGGGTTGTGCAGCACGGTGCCGTACTCCGGCAGGCCGACCTGCTCCATCTCGAGCTTGACCATGCCCAGGCGGCCGTTGTCGAAGACCACGAACCGGACCGGCAGCTGATGGGTGACGGCGGTGATCAGGTCGCCCAGCAGCATGCTCAGCCCGCCGTCGCCGCAGAACGCGACCACCTCCCGCTCGCGGTCGAGCAGCTGCGCTCCGAGCGCCTGCGGCATCGCGTTCGCCATCGAGCCGAGGTTGTAGGAGCCGATCAGGCGCCGCCCGCCGGTCATCCTGACGAACCGGGAGAGCCAGACCGTCGACATCCCGGTGTCGGAGGTGAAGACGGCGTCGGCCGCGGCGTGCCGGTGGACGGCGTCGGCGACCAGCTCGGGCCGGATCCGCTTCTCCGGGTTGTCCAGCAGCCGGCGCAGCAGGCCGGCCGGCTTGTGGTCGTAGTCGGGGTCGGTCAGGTGCGCCTGCCACTCCTGCCAACGGTGGTAGGTGTGCAGGGCGGCGTCCAGGTGCCCGTCGTCGTCGCGCTGGTCGACCAGCGGCAGCAGTGCCTCCAGGGTGAGGCGGGCGTCACCGGCCAGCCCGTGCGCGACGCGGGTACGCCGACCCAGGTGCCCGGCCTCACGGTCGATCTGGATCACCGTCTTCCCGGTCGGGTAGAAGTTGCGGTACGGGAAGTCGGTGCCGATCATGACGAGCACGTCGCAGGCCTCGAACGCCTTCGCCGTGGCGGGGTTGCCGATCAGACCGGACTGGCCGATCTCGTAGTCGCCGACCTCGTCGAACCCCTCCTTGGCCTTGAGGGTAAGCACCATCGGGGCCCGCAGCCGCTCGGCCAGGGCGACCACCTGCTCGCGGGCACCGCGAGCGCCCTGCCCGACCAGCAGCGTCACCGAGCCGGCCGTGTTGATCGCGGTGGCGGCCGCGGCGATCGCCGCCGGGTCCGCGGCGGCACCGGGGGCGGCGGCGTAGAACCGGGGCGGCTCGGTCCTCTTCGGCAGGTCGAGGGCGCCGACGTCGCCGGGGATGGAGAGCACCGCGACGCCGCGCTGTGCCAGTGCCGCGTTGACCGCGGCCTCGAGCAGCATCGGCAGCTGGGCGGTGTCCATCACGGTCTCGTTGAAGACCGCGACGTCGGCGAAGACGGCGTTGTTGTCGACCTCCTGGAAGAAGTCGCTGCCGATGTCCTCACGCGGCACCTGACCGCAGATCGCGAGCACCGGGGCGTGCGACTTCTTGGCGTCGTAGAGGCCGTTGAGCAGGTGGATCGCGCCGGGCCCGACGGTGCCCATGCAGACCGCGAGGTCGCCGGTCAGCTGGGCCTGGGCGCTGGCGGCGAACGCCCCCGCCTCCTCGTGCCTGACCCCGATCCACTCCACCCGGTCCTCGCGGCGGATGGCGTCGGTCACCGGGTTGAGGGCGTCACCCACGACGCCCCACACGCTGCGTACGCCGTGATCGGCCAGGGCGCTGACGATGAGCTCTGCGACGGTCGTCATGTCGTGCTCCTTCTCAGGGGATGAAACGGTCGGGGTCGGCCAGTGCCCAGTCCGTGGCCCAGTGGCCCTCGGGCGGGGAGGCCAGCAGCTCTCCGGGCTCGAGGTGGTGGAACATCTCGGCGTAGCTACGGATCTCGGTCTGGCTGATCCGGCGACGCAGCATGTGCGGACGCAGCTGCTCGGGGCCACTGACGCCCATCGAGGCCATCACCTGCATCGCTTGGGCGACACAGTCGCGCTGGTAGCGGAAGACCCGCTCGGACTTGTCCGGGACGTCGAGAGCCCGCATCCTGCGGTGGTCCTGGGTGGCGACCCCGACCGGGCAGGTGTTGGTGTGGCACAGCTGGGCCTGGATGCAGCCCACCGCCATCATCATCGAGCGTGCCGAGTTGGTGTAGTCGGCGCCCTGGACCAGGCGCTTGACCACGTCGATCCCGGTCGCGATCTTGCCGCTGGCCGCGACCTTGACCTGATCGCGCAGACCGGCGCCGACCAGGGCGTTGTGCACGATCATCAGCCCCTCGGTCAGCGGGGTGCCGATGTGGTCCTCGTACTCCATCGGCGCTGCACCGGTGCCACCTTCGCCACCGTCGACGACGATGAAGTCCGGGGTGACCTGCTCGGCGACCATCGCCTTGCAGATCGCCAGGAAGTCGACCCGCGAGCCCAGGCAGAGCTTGAAGCCGGTCGGCTTGCCGCCGGCGAGCTCCCTCATCTGGGCGAGGAACAGGACCAGCTCACGCGGAGTGGAGAAGACCCGGTGCCCCGACGGGGAGACGCACTTCTCGCCCACCGGCACGCCCCGGGCCTCGGCGATCTCCTGGGTCACCTTGGCGCCGGGCAGGACCCCGCCGATGCCGGGCTTGGCGCCCTGGCTGAGCTTGAGCGAGACCAGCTTCACCTGGTCGTCGGCGGCGGTGTCACGGAACCGGTTGGGATCGAAGTCGCCGTCCTTGGTCCGTGCCCCGAAGTAGCCGGTGCCGATCTCCCAGATCAGGTCGCCGCCGTTGCGGTGGTAGCGGCTCAGCCCGCCCTCACCGGTGTCGTGGGCGAAGCCGCCGCGGGCGGCACCGCGGTTCAGCGCCTGGATCGCGTTGGCGCTCAACGCCCCGAAGCTCATCGCCGAGACGTTCATCAACGCCATCTCGTAAGGCTGGGAGCAGTCCCGGCCCCCGATCCGCACCCGCGGCGGCGTCGGAGCCACCGGCAGCGGCCGGGTGGAGTGCACCAGGTACTCATAACCCGGCTCGTCGACGTCACGCTCGGTGCCGAAGGCCTGCTCCTGCTTGGTGCCCTTGGCGCGCTCGTAGATCGAGGCCCGGGTGTCGCGGTCGTAGGGCCGCCCGTCCCAGTTGCGCTCGATGAAGTACTGCTGCAGCTCGGGGCGGATGTCCTCGAGCAGGAACCGCAGGTGACCCAGCAGCGGGTAGTTCCGCAGGATCGAGTGCTTGCGTTGCACCAGGTCGTAGATCGCGACCCCGATCAGCACCACGATCAGGGCGGCGAGCACCCACCAGCCGGCGCTGCCGAGCGCGGCAGCGACCACCACGAGAGCACCGAGAACGAGCAGCGACCCCACTACGTAGAAGCGCACCATGACCTCGGTCTACCACCGGGCCGGCGTCACCAAACGGATCGAGGCCCTAAGAATCTCCCGAGATTCGCTGTGCCTGGGTCAGATACGGCTTCGCCGCCTGTACGACGGCCTCGAAGACGCCCCGGGGCACTGCGGCCCCCTCACGGCGGACCTGAGCCGGATCCACCGCGACGATCCGGTTGAGCCGGACCTCCGAGGGACGCCCCTCGCGGTCCCACGAGCCGGTCCCGATGTCCATCCAGAACCGACCCGCGCGGGCCTCCTGGGCAGCGTCGCGGTCGTGGTCCTTCGAGGTCAGGTACAGCCCCCACAGGCCCGACGTCGTCCCGTCGTGCCAGCGCCCGACCAGGAGCACCGGCCGGTCCTTGCCCTGGGTCGGGTCGTCCTCGTAGGGCACCCACGTCCACACCACCTCACCCGGATCGGGGCGACCGTCCGGGTTCGGGGCGTACGCGACGTCGAGCATGGGTCGTGACTCAGCGGACCGGGTGGCCCGCCGCTGCCAGAGCTGCCTTAGCTTCACTGATCCGTACCTTCCCGAAGTGGAAGATGGTCGCTGCCAGCACCGCGTCAGCGCCCGCCTCGACCGCGGGCGCGAAGTGCTCGGCCGTGCCCGCGCCGCCCGAGGCGATCACCGGGAGGGAGACCTCGCGCCGGACCGCCCGGATCAGGCCCAGGTCGAAGCCGTCCTCGGTGCCGTCGGCATCCATCGCGTTGAGCAGGATCTCCCCCGCACCGAGCTCGGCGGCCTTGACCGCCCACTCGACGGCGTCGATCCCCGCCGACTGGCGGCCGCCGTGGGTGGTGACCTCGAACCCCGAGGCGGTGCCCGGCGCACGGCGAGCGTCCACCGAGAGCACCAGCACCTGGTTGCCGAACCGGTCGGCGACCTCGGCGATCAGCTCGGGACGACGGATCGCGGCGGTGTTCATCGCGACCTTGTCGGCCCCGGCCCGCAGCAGCCGGTCGACGTCGGCGACCGAGGAGACGCCGCCACCGACGGTGAGCGGGATGAAGACCTGCTCGGCGGTGCGCGAGACGATCTCCATCGTGGTGGCACGGCCCTCGTGGGAGGCGGAGATGTCGAGGAAGGTCAGCTCGTCGGCGCCCTCGGCGTCGTAGACCTTCGCCAGCTCGACCGGGTCGCCAGCGTCACGCAGGTCCTGGAAGTTGATCCCCTTCACCACCCGACCGCCGTCGACGTCGAGGCACGGGATCACCCGGACAGCCAGGCTCATGCTTGCTCCCCCCGGGTCACGGCCAGCGCCTCGGTCAGCGAGAGCGAGCCGGTGTAGAGCGCGGTGCCAGCGATGGCACCCTCGACGCCCTCGGGCACCAAGGTCATCAGCGCGCGGATGTCGTCGATCGTGGTGATCCCGCCCGAGGCGATCACCGGACGATCCGTCGCCGCACAGACCTGGGAGAGGAGCTCGAGGTTGGGGCCGGCGAGCATCCCGTCCTTGTTCACGTCGGTGACGACGTACCGGGCGCAGCCCTCGGCGTCGAGGCGGGCCAGGGTCTCCCACAGGTCGCCGCCGTCCTTGGTCCAGCCCCGACCCGACAGGGTGGTGCCGCGGACGTCGAGGGCGATCGCGATCCGGTCGCCGTACTCGGCGATGGCGCGGGCGCACCACTCGGGGTTCTCGATCGCGGCGGTGCCGATGTTGACCCGGTGCACGCCGGCGTCCATCGCCGCCGTGAGCGAGGCGTCGTCGCGGATGCCGCCGGTGCGCTCGACCTTGATGTCGACCTCGCGCACGATCTGGGCGATCAGGTCGGTGTTGGCGCCGTGCCCGAAGGCGGCGTCGAGGTCGACCAGGTGCAGCCACTCCGCACCCGCGTCGGCCCAGCGCTGAGCGGCCTCGACCGGGTGCCCGAAGACCTGCTCGGAGCCGTCGACGCCCTGGACGAGCTGGACGGCGTTGCCGTTCTTGATGTCCACGGCGGGGAGCATCTGGAGGTAGGACATCAGAGGGTTCCGATCCAGTTCTTCAGCAGCTGAGCACCGGCGTCGCCGGACTTCTCGGGGTGGAATTGGGTGGCCCACAGCGGACCGTTCTCGACGGCCGCGACAAAGCGGTCGCTCTGCTCAGCCGTGCCGACCTCAGCCCAGGTGACCAGGGGCGCGCGGGTGCGGTCGTTGGTGACCAGCGTCCAGTCGCGAACGCCGTAGGAGTGCACGAAGTAGAACCGCTCGTCCTCGGCCCCGGCGAAGAGCTCGGTGCCCACGGGAGCCTCGACGGTGTTCCAGCCCATGTGTGGGACGACGGGGGCCTGGAGCCGCTCGACGACGCCGGGCCACTCGCCGCAGCCCTCGGCATCCACACCGTGCTCGATGCCGTGCTCGAACAGGATCTGCATGCCCACGCAGATGCCCAGCACCGGACGCCCGCCGGAGAGACGACGGGCGATGATCCGCTCGCCGCGGATCTTGCGCAGCCCCTCCATGCAGGCGGCGAAGGCACCGACGCCAGGCACCAGCAGGCCGTCGGCGTTCATCGCTGCGTCCAGGTCACCGGTCAGCTCGACGGAGGCACCGGCGCGCTCCAGGGCGCGCACGACCGAGCGGACGTTGCCCGAACCGTAGTCCAGGACAACGACCTCGGGTGCGCTCACAGGGCACCCTTCGTGGACGGGATGCCGGACTCGCGCGGGTCGGGCTCGATCGCCTGGCGCAGGGCCCGGGCGAACGCCTTGAACTGGGTCTCGACGATGTGGTGCGGCTCGCGGCCGTCCAGCACCCGCACGTGCAGGGTGAGGTAGGCGTGGTGCGCGATCGACTCGAAGACGTGGCGCGTCAGCGACCCGAGGTAGGGCACGCCGGTGCCGCCGAGCAGCACGTAGGCCTGGCCCTCGGGCTCGCCGGAGTGGACCAGGTACGGGCGACCCGACACGTCGACCACGGCGTGCACCAGGGCGTCGTCCAGGGGCACGGTGGCGTCGCCGTACCGGCGGATGCCCTTCTTGTCCCCCAGTGCCTCGCGGATGGCCTGGCCTAGCACGATCGCGGTGTCCTCGACGGTGTGGTGGGCGTCGATGTGGACGTCGCCGGTGGTGTGCACCGTGAGGTCCATCAGCGAGTGCCGCGCGAGCGCGGTCAGCATGTGGTCGTAGAAGCCGACGCCGGTGGAGATGTCGTGCTTCCCGGAGCCGTCGAGGTTCACCTCGACGAGGACCTTCGACTCCGAGGTGGTGCGCTCGATGCGGGCGGTACGGGCGGTGCTCATGACGTCGTGACCTCAATCAGTGCGGTGCGGAAAGCGTTCATCTCTGCTGGCGTGCCGACCGAGACCCGGAGCCAACCGTCGGGGCCAGTCTCCCGGATCAGGACGCCGTGATCCAACAGCCCCTGCCAGACCGCGTGCCGGTCGGCGAAGGAGCCGAAGAAGACGTAGTTGGCGTCGGAGTCGGCGACGGTGAAGCCCTGCTCCCGGAGCCAGACCACCAGGGCGTCGCGCTCGGTGCGCAGCTCGTCGACCTTGCCGAGCAGCTCCGGGGCGTGCCGCAGCGCGGCCAGCGCGGTGGCCTGGGTGACGGCCGAGAGGTGGTAGGGCAGCCGGACGACGCGGATCGCGTCGGTGATCGCCGGGTGCGCTGCCAGGTAGCCCAGCCGCAGGCCGGCACCGGCGAACGCCTTGCTCATCGTGCGGCTGACCACCAGGTTGGGGTGCTCAGGCAGCTTCTCCAGGGCGCTGGGCACCCCGGTGCGCCGGAACTCGCCGTAGGCCTCGTCGACCACGACGATGCCGCTGTCGCCGACCGCCTCGCACAGCAGGCTGACCGCCTCGGGCGGCAGCGCCGTCCCGGTCGGGTTGTTCGGGCTGGGCAGCAGCACGACCGACGGCTTGATCTCCTCGATCAGGGCGCGGGCGCGCTCCAGGTCCAGGGAGAAGTCGTCCTCGCGCTGACCCGCCACCCAGGTGGTCATGGTGTCGCGGGCGTACTCCGGATACATCGAGTACGTCGGGGCGAAGCTCAGCGCCGTGCGGCCCGGGCCACCGAAGGCCTGCAGCAGCTGGAGCATCACCTCGTTGGAGCCGTTGGCCGCCCACACCATCTCCGGCGTGATCGGGCTCGGGCCGGAGTCACGGGTCAGGTACGCCGCCAGCTGCTCGCGCAGCTCGGTGAACTCCCGGTCCGGGTAGCGGTTCAGGGTCTGGGCCGCCACCGCGACGCTGGTCGCGATGTCGGCGATGCAGGCGGCACTGGGGCCGTAGGGGTTCTCGTTGACATTCAATTGAACCGGGACGTCGAGCTGGGGCGCGCCGTACGGCTCGATCCCCGCCAGCTCCGGCCGGATCGGTGGGACGTACGTCGTCACTGGTCGACCACGTCCGCTGCGAATCGGACCGAGACGGCAGCACCGTGACCGGGCAGGTCCTCGGCGTTGGCCAGACGCACCACGTGGTCGGCGACGCCGGCCAGACCCTCACGGCTGTAGTCGATGACGTGGATCGACTTGGTGAACGCCCGCACCGACAGACCCGAGCTGTGGCAGGCGCAGCCACCGGTGGGCAGCACGTGGTTGGAGCCCGCGCAGTAGTCGCCCAGGCTGACCGGGGCGAAGCCACCGACGAAGATCGCCCCGGCGTTGCTGATCCGCCCGGCCACCGCAGCGGCGTCGCGGGTGTGGATCTCGAGGTGCTCGGCGGCGTACGCGTCGACCACGGCGATGCCCTGCTCCACGTCGGTGACCAGCACGATGCCCGACTGCGAGCCCGACAGGCTGGTGCGGATCCGCTCGACGTGCTTCGTGGCGGCGACCTGCTTGTCCAGCTCGGCCTCGACCTCGTCGGCCAGGGTGAGGGAGTCGGTGACCAGCACCGCGGCGGCCAGCGGGTCGTGCTCGGCCTGGGAGATCAGGTCGGCGGCGACGAACGCCGGGTCGGCGGTCTCGTCGGCCAGGATCGCGATCTCGGTCGGGCCGGCCTCGGAGTCGATCCCGACCTTGCCCTTGACCAGGCGCTTCGCGGTGACGACGTAGATGTTGCCCGGACCGGTGATCAGGTCGACCGGGGCGACCACACCGGGAACGCCGTAGGCGAACATCGCGATCGCCTGGGCGCCGCCGACGGCGTAGACCTCCTCGACGCCGAGGAGGGCGCACGCAGCCATGATGGTGGGGTGCGGCAGGCCGCCGAACTCCTTCTGCGCCGGGCTCGCCAGGGCGATCGAGCGCACCCCGGCCACCTGGGCCGGGACGGCGTTCATCAGCACCGAGGAGACCAGCGGCGCGAGGCCACCGGGGACGTAGAGGCCCACCCGGCCGACCGGGACCTTGCGGTGGGTCACCCGGGCACCCGGCGCGAGGTCGGTGACGGCGTCGGCCTCGAGCTCGTTGCGGCACGTCGTCCGCAGGCGGGAGATGGACTCCTCCAGGCCCGCCCGGATCTCGGGATCGAGGTCGGCCAGGGCGGCGGCGAGGGTCTCGACGGGCACCCGGATCTCGGTGCGCTCGACGCCGTCGAAGCGCTGGTTGAACTCGAGGATGGCCTCCAGGCCACGCTCACGGACGGCGTCGAGGATCGGCTGCACCACGTGCGTGGCATGGTCGATGTCGAACTCCGCCCGCGGCACGGCCGCGCGATAGTCGGTCGACGCAACAGCGTCACGGAGGTCGATTCGGCGGATCATGACTCAATTCTAGGTAGGTTGGTCTGCGATGAGCGATCCGGTTAGCGGTTATGGACGTCAGACGCCCACGACCCGCCTCCCCATGTTCCCGCTGAACGCCGTCCTCTTCCCCGGAGTGCGGCTCTCCCTGCGCGTCTTCGAGGACCGCTACCGGGCCCTGGTGCAGCACCTGCTGAGCATCGAGGAGCCCTCCGAGCGGCTCTTCGGCACCGTCGCGATCCGGGAGGGCTACGAGGTCGGCGAGCACGGCGCCCAGTCGCTGTACCGGGTCGGGATGCGCCTCCAGCTGACCGAGGTCGAGGCCCACCCCGACGGCACGTACGACGTCGCGGTGCTCGGCCGCGACCGGATCCGGCTGGACCGGCTCGACACCTCCGGGGAGTTCCCGGTGGCGACCGTCACCGAGCGCCCCACCCTGCCGGTCGAGGTCGACGACCTCGCCCTGCTCCAGGCACGGGCCATCTTCACGGCGTACCGCGCCGCCGTCAGCCACCTGCGCGGCGATCCGATGACCGGGGCGCTCCCCCGCGACGCCGAGTACCTCTCCTGGAGCCTGGCCGCTGCCGCACCGCTGCCGATGGCCGAGCGCCAGACGCTGCTGGAGGCCGACGACACCGGCGAACGGATCGCGCTCGTGACCGACTACCTGCGCAGCGAGGTGGAGGCGATGAACGTGATCCCCTCGCTGCCGGCCACCGAGGTCGCCCGCACGCAGTGGTCCCCGAACTGAGACGGCCTACTTCACCGTGATCAGCAGGCGGCCGCGCGAGATCGAGCCGTCGAGCCAGCTGCTCAGCCCGGCCGACTGCAGGTGATCGGTGTCGGCCGAGTCGGAGGACGAGCTCGACTCACTCGAGCTGCCGTCGCTGGAGGCCGAGCCCTCGAAGTCGGAGGAACTGGAGAAGAACTGCTGCAGGCCGTGGTGGGAGAGGTACAGCACCCGGCCGGCCTTGTCGGCCTCGGGCACCGCCTGGGTGAAGTCCTTGTCCTTGCCCAGTCCACCGCCACCCTGGGCGACCTGCTGCGTGAACGCAGCGCTGAGGCCGACGGTGACCGAGTCCTTGCCCTGGACCGGCGTCAGCACGTCGTCCAGACCCATCATCGAGAGCATCTCGGCACCGAGCTGCTTCTTCAGCGTCGCCGTCAGCTTCTGCGCGATCGGCATCAGCGTGGCCGGGTCGCCCTTGACCCGCAGCGCGAGCGGCACGCCGTCGGAGGAGTCACCGCCGCCGAACATCGTGTCGAACCTGAAGCCCGAGCCCAGGACGAGCTGGGCCGACTGGCTGGTCAGGGCCTCCAGGTCGGCGGGAGCGTTCAGGCCGGTGGCCCGGGAGATCGACTCGTAGAGCTTGGTCTTCTGCTCCGGGCAGCTCGCGGTGAGGCTATCCATCACCGAGGTCAGGAAGGACTTGCCCATCCCCAGACCGACGGCGAGATCGACCTTGGCCGGCAGGTCGCTGACGCCGGCTGACGGCGTGCCGGCGTCGGCACCGCCCGGGGCGCCGGCCATGACCAGCTCCATGCCACTGCCACCGAACCGCACCGTCGCGGCGGCACCCTTGAAGTCCTTGTAGGCCCCTGAGGCGAGAGCGTCGGCCTGGTCCTTGAGGTCCGTGGTGCTCTGCCCCGGGCACATGCTCGGGACGACCTCGGTGGGGGGCAGGGCGCCGTCGGCGGTGCCGAGGGAGTAGCCGGCCAGGCCCTTGGCCATCGTGCCGATGTAGTTCGCCAGCGCCTCCGGCGCGGCGGGAGCGGCGTACGCCGTCAGGATGCCGGGATCGCCTGTCTCCGAGGTCCACTTCTTGAAGTCGGCGTCGTCGGCCAGCGAGTGCTTGGCCGCCTCGTCCATCACCTGGTGGACGGTGTCGTCGTTCTCGGCGAAGACCATCCAGGAGCCGGAGACCGCGAACGCCACCTGGTCGTGGGCCTTCGAGACACAGTCGGCGAGTGCCTGACCCTCGCTGCTCGCCTTCGCCGCCTCCTTGACCTCCAGGGCCACGACCGGCTTCGGGTCGGTCTTGTCGACCACGGCCAGTGCCACCGTCGAACCGATCCAGGGCTCGACGTCCTTGGCGTAGTCGAGGGAGCAGCTGGTGCCCTTGGTCAGCTCCTCGACCACCTTGCGACGGACGTCGTCGGTGGAGTTCAGACCAAGCTCCTTGCGCAGGCTCGGGAACTTGTTGGCCAGCTTGAGGGCGGCGATCTTCTGCTTGCCGCTCGGGTTGAGGTCGAGGGAGACGTAGGCGACGGTGCTGGCCGGCAGCGCCTCCCCGGCGTCAGGCCCCGAGCTGAAGAACGAGACAGCCGCCCAGGTCGCAGCTCCGGCCCCGACCGCCACCACGGCAGCGCTCGATCCGATGATCCATCCCTTGGCCGACATCTCGGCTCCCTTCGAGGCTGTGCCGGGCCTGTGTGCCGACACTGCCGCGCAGCCTACGTGTTCGGGCGCGTGAAGAGGAGATAGATGAAGCCCAGACACCCCAGAGCCGCCGCCGGGGCCACCGCCAGGGCGGCAATCCCGGGATGGGCCAGGGTGCCGAGGAGGACGGTGCCGTCGGCAGCCTTCTTCGCTGCCGCGGTCGGGTCCGCCGGGGCGGCGTGCACGCCGTAGGCCAGCATCACCGCGGAGAACACGCAGGTGCCGATCAGGACCGCCACCATCGTGGTGATCTCCCGGCCCCGGCCCGCGATGCCCGCCACGATCCCGGTGAACAGACCCAGCGGCAGCGCGATCAGCACGAACCAGCCGGTCGCCTTGAACGCGGCACGGTTGCCCTCGTCCCACGGGCTCGGATACCAGACGTGACTGACCACCTGGCCGGTCGGCGCGTGCCAGCGGGTCATCCAGATCCGGCCCGCGACGTAACCCGCCACCGCGCACCACACCACGATGCCGACGGCCCAGCCGACCGAGCGCGAGAGCGCCGCACGAGAGAGCACCGAGGTCCCCCGCGCGGTCGTGCTCAGCTCAGACATCCCGGCCCGAGCAGCTGCTTGAGGTCGGCGAAGAGTGCCGGGCTCGGGGTCACCCGCAGCCGGTCGTCGAGACGCATCACCCTCGTAGTCTGACGGCTCATCAGACGCAGCCGCACCTCGGTCATGCCGGGATGGGTGCCCAGGACGTCCTTGAGCTGGGCCACCACCGGTGGCGTGCACCGCGTCGAGGGCATGCTGATCACGACCGGACCGCCGACCGCGCCCTCGTTGAGGTCGGGCACGGTCACCTCCATGCCGCGCAGCTGGACCGTCTCCCGCTCCTTGTCGACACCGGCCTTGACCCTGATGATCGCGTCCTGGGCCAGGGCGGAGCTGACCTGGACGTAGACGCTCGGCCACAGCAGCACCTCGACGGCACCTTCGAGGTCCTCCAGGGTGATCGTCGCCCAGGGGTCGCCCTTCTTGGTGATCCGGCGGTTGACGTTGGTGATCAGGCCGGCCACGGTGACGTGGTGGCCGTGGGCCACCGACTCGTCGGTGAGCAGCCGACCGATCGTCATGTCGGTGCCGCTGGCCAGCACGTGCTCCAGGCCGAGCAGCGGGTGGTCGGAGACGTACAGGCCGAGCATGTCGCGCTCGTGGGCGAGCAGCGACATCTTCTCCCACTCGTCGACGTCGGGGATCGTCACCGAGATCCCGAAGCCACCACCCATCGACTCGTCGAGCCCGCCGAAGAGGGAGTCCTGGCCGATCGCCTCGTTCTTCTTGATGTCGACGTACTGGTCGACGGCGGTCTCGTGCACCGAGATCAGCGCACGGCGCTTGTGCTTGAGGTCGTCGAAGGCACCGGCCTTGATCAGGGACTCGATCACCCGCTTGTTGCAGACCACCGCCGGGACCTTGTCCAGGAAGTCGTTGAAGTCGGTGTAGCGCCCCTTCTCCCCCCGGGCCGCGACGATCCCCTCGACCACGTTGAGACCGACGTTGCGCACCGCGGTCAGACCGAAGCGGATGTCGTTGCCGACGGCGGCGAAGTCGACGAGCGACTCGTTGACGTCGGGCGGCAGCACGTTGATCTTCATCCGGCGACACTCGTTGAGGTAGATCGCCATCTTGTCCTTGTCGTTCTTGACCGAGGTCAAGAGCGCAGCCATGTACTCCGTGGGGTAGTTGGCCTTGAGGTACGCGGTCCAGTAGGTGACCACGCCGTACGCCGCCGAGTGCGACTTGTTGAAGGCGTAGTCGGCGAAGGGGACGAGGATCTCCCACAGCGTCTTGACGGCGTCCTTGGAGTAGCCGCGCTCGAGCATGCCGCCCTCGAAGCCGGCGTACTGCTTGTCGAGCTCCTCCTTCTTCTTCTTACCCATCGCGCGCCGCATGTTGTCTGCGGCGCCGAGGGAGAAGCCGGCGAGCACCTGGGCGATCGCCATGACCTGCTCTTGGTAGACGATCAGACCGTAGGTCTCACCCAGCACCGGTTCGAGTGCCTCAGCCAGCTCGGGGTGGATCGGCTCGATCGGCTGGCGGCCGTTCTTGCGGTGGGCGTACTTGTTGTGCGAGTCCGCACCCATCGGCCCCGGCCGGTAGAGCGCGGAGACGGCGGTGATGTCGGCGAACTTGTCGGGGAGCATCGAGCGCAGCAGCGCCCGCATACCGCCACCATCGAGCTGGAAGACGCCCAGCGTGTCACCGCGGCCCATCAGCTCGTAGGTGGCCTGGTCGTCGAACGGGACGTCCTCCAGGACGAGGTCGACGCCCTTGTTGGACTTGATGTTGGCCACCGCGTCGTCGAGCGTGTGGAGGTTGGACAGACCCAGGAAGTCCATCTTGACCAGGCCGAGCGCCTCGCACTTCGGGTACTCGAACTGCGTGATGGTCTGGCCATCCTGCTTCGGGTCCATCAGCGGCACGATGTCGATCAGCGGCTCGCTCGACATGATCACGCCGGCGGCGTGCACACCGGTCTGCCGGATCTGGCCCTCCAGACCGACGGCGGTGTCGTAGATCCGCCGGACCTCGGGGTCGGACTCGTGCATCGAGCGGAACTCGGCGCCCTCGGCGTACCGCTTGGAGGACGGGTCGAAGAGCTCCTTGAGCTTGACGCCCTTGCCCATCACGTCGGGCGGCAGCGCCTTGGTGATCCGGTCGCCGATGGCGAAGCCGTGGTCGAGGATGCGGGCCGCGTCCTTGATCGCAGCCTTGGCCTTGATCCGGCCGAAGGTGGCGATCTGGGCGACCCGCTCGGCACCGTACTTCTCGGTGACGTACTGGATGACCTCACCGCGACGGTGGTCGTCGAAGTCGATGTCGAAGTCAGGCATCGAGGGTCGCTCAGGGTTGAGGAACCGCTCGAAGAAGAGGCCGTGCTCCAGCGGGCACAGGTCGGTGATCTTGAGTGCGTACGCCGCGATCGAGCCGGCACCCGAGCCACGGCCCGGTCCAACCCGGATGCCGTTGTTCTTGGACCACTGGATGAAGTCGGCGACCACCAGGAAGTAGCCCGGGTAGCCCTTCTGCACGACGATGTCGAGCTCGAAGTTGACCCGGTCCTTGACCTCCTGGGTGAGCTTGTCACCGGGATAGCGCATCTCGATCCCGCGCCAGACCTCCTTGCGGAACCAGGACTCCTCGGTCTCGCCGGCGGGGATCTCGGCGCGTGCCATGTAGCCGCCGGTGGACTCGACGAACTCGACGTTGCACCGCTCGGCGATGGCGAGGGTGTTGTCGCAGGCCTCGATCAGGTCCTGACGACCCCAGAGCTCGCGCATCTCCTGGGCGGACTTGATGTAGTAGCCCGAGCCCTCGAAGGCGAACCGCTTGCCGCCCTGGCTGTACGGCGGCTCCGCCATCCGCGAGCCCGACTGCACACACAGCAGGGCCTCGTGGGCCCCGGCGTCCTCGGGGTTGTTGTAGTGCGAGTCGTTGGTCGCGATCGGCTTGATGCCCATCGTCTTGCCGAGCTTGAGCAGGTCGTCGCGGACCCGCTTCTCGATGCTGATGCCGTGGTCCATCAGCTCCAGGAAGACCGACTCACGCCCGAAGATGTCCTGGAGTTCGCCGGCCTCGCGCAGCGCCTCGTCCCACTGCCCTAGCCGGAGCCGGGTCTGGATCGCTCCGGACGGGCAGCCGGTGGAGACGATGATCCCCTTGCTGTGCTCGGACAGGATCTCCTTGTCCATCCGGGGCTTGTAGAAGTAGCCCTCCAGGCTGGCACGTGAGGAGAGCCGGAAGAGGTTGTGCATCCCCTCGGTGGTCTCGGCCCACATCGTCATGTGGGTGTAGGCGCCACCACCGGAGACGTCGTCGCCGCCCTCCTGGGCCGCGTCGCCACGGCCCCACCGGACCCGCTTTCGCTCGCCGCGCGGGGTGCCGGGGGTGATGTAGGCCTCGACCCCGATGATCGGCTTGACGCCGTACTTCTGAGCCTTGGAGTAGAAGTCGTAGGCCCCATGCATGTTGCCGTGGTCGCTCATCGCGATGCTGGACATGCCCAGCTCACTCACACGCGAGAAGAGCCCGTCCAGCAGGCTGGCCCCATCGAGCATCGAGTACTCGGTGTGGACGTGGAGATGCGCGAAGTCCGCGGAAGCACCCGGGGACGACGTCATTTCTGCCCTCCTCAAGGGGAAAAGTCACCGGCGCACGCAGCGCCATGAACAGATCGCGCGGTCACCTGGGGAAGGAACCCCAGACTACGCGACCTCGGAAGCACGTCACATCTTTGACGCGACCACCGACATTTCTGGTACGACCCACGCGGCTCAGGGCCGCGACATCGTCTCCCACGCATTCTCGACCACGGTGACGTCGAGGCCGCACTCGGCCGCGATCCGGTGGGTCAGCGCGTGATGAAACGCATAGTCGACCGTCGGCCAGTCGGCCACCGCGATCTCGTCGAGCACCAGCAGGCCGTTGACAGCCGCCGCGATCGCCGGGGTCAGCATCACCGCACGGCCCGCACCGCGCAGGTCGGCCGCAGCCAGGAAGCGGGTGAAGGACGCCGGTCCCCAGCCGTGCAGGTGGCCCTCGTTGACCAGCCGGTAGTACGCCGCCACGGGCCCCTCCACGTCGAGCACCTCGACGGTCGCGGCGAGCCGCTCGGCGACCTCGGGCAGCGTGGTGATCCGCGCCGTGCGCCACGAGCCGTACGACGACCGCCCGTAGCCCCAGGCAGCGGAGACCGCCACCAGCTCGGCCCAGCGCCCGTCGGCCCGTGCCCGTGCCGCCGCCTCGTCGAGGTCGGCGCGACCCACGCCGAGCCGTTCACGCAGGTGGGCGGGCAGGGAGGCCACCTCGGCCCAGGACGGATGCAGCGCGACCTCGGTCGCCACCTCGCCGCGCCCGGAGCGGCCCAGGTCGTCCAGCGCCCTGGCGTCGAGCGCGCTCGATCGTGCCGCCTCGATCGCGGCACGAACCTCCCGTCCCATCCTGGTGTCGATCACGTCCTGCCTCCCTGCGAGGGAGGGTAGCCGGGGCGGGACGAGGCCACCAGAGCCGAACGGCCGGTGTCCTCGCCCCGGTGCGGCCTCAGACCAGGTCGCGTACGACGTTCAAGGCGCGGTCGAGATCGTCGGGGTAGGGCGAGCTGAACTCGACGTACTCCCCCGTCTCGGGATGGGTGATGCCCAGCCGCACCGCATGCAGCCACTGCCGCTCCAGGCCGACCTTGCGGGCCAGGGTCGGATCAGCGCCGTAGGTCAGGTCCCCCACGCACGGGTGGTGGGTCGCGCTCATGTGCACCCGGATCTGGTGCGTCCGGCCGGTCTCGAGGTGGACCTCGAGCAGGCTGGCGTAGCGGTGCGCCTCCAGCGTCGCGTAGTGCGTGATGGAGTGCCGACCGTCGGCCATCACGGCCATCTTGTAGTCAGCCTTGGGGTGGCGCCCGATCGGAGCGTCGATGGTGCCCTCGTGCGGGTCGGGGTGCCCCTGGACCAGCGCGTGGTAGACCTTCGTCGGCGTACGGTCGCGGAAGGCCTGCTTGAGCACGCTGTAGGCGTGCTCGGACTTCGCGATCACCATCACCCCGGAGGTGCCCACGTCGAGCCGGGAGACGATCCCCTCGCGCTCCTTGGCGCCCGAGGTCGAGATCCGCACGCCGGCGGCCCGGAGGTGGCCCACGACCGTCGGACCGGTCCAGCCGGGACTCGGGTGGACCGCGACCCCGACGGGCTTGTCGATCACCACGATGGCGTCGTCCTCGTAGATGATCCGGATCCCCTCGACGATCTCCTCGTGGATCTCCAGCGGATCGGCCAGGACCGGGATCGTGACGTCGAGCATGGCGCCCGCGCTGACCCGGTCGGACTTGCCGGCCGGACGGCCGTCCAGCAGGACCAGGCCGTCGGCGGCCAGCTCGGCACTACGGGTGCGGGAGAGCCCGAAGAGGCGGGCGATGGCCGAGTCGACCCGCTCCCCCTCCAGACCGTCGGGAACGAAGAGGGTGCGCTGCTCGCTCGCGCTCACCGCGCGACCTCGCGGGTGCCGTCCAGCTTCATCCCGCGGGCCGCCTGCACCACGATCAGCACCGCGGCGACCGTGATGAAGCAGTCGGCGACGTTGAAGATCGGCCAGTGCGGCAGCTCGAGGAAGTCGACCACGTGCCCGTTGAGCGGCGAGGGCTCGCGCACGAGCCGGTCCACGACGTTGCCGAGGATGCCCGCCTCCAGGAAGCCCAGCGCCAGCGCCCAGAGCCAGTCACGCGTCTTGGCGACCACGACCCACGCCACCACCACACCGGCGACGATCGCGATGCACGAGATCACCGCCGTCATGCTGGTGCCCGTGCTGAACGCCGCACCCGGGTTGCGGGTGAGATTCAGCTGGAGCAGCGACCCGATCAGGTGGTGCTGCTCGCCGGGGGTCAGGTGAGCCACCGCCAGCGACTTCGTGACCTGGTCGAGTGCCAGGCCGAGGAGTGCCGCTGCGGCTGCGATCAGCCAGACGCGTGCCTTGCTCAGCGTCGTTCTTCCCGTTGCTTGCATGCCATGCACAGGGTCGCACGCGGGAACGCCATCAGGCGCATCTTGCCGATCGGCTCGCCGTTGGCCTCGCAGATGCCGTAGGTCTCGTCGGCGATCCGGGTCAGGGCGCGCTCGATCTGAGCGAGCTTGTCCTTCTCGGAGTTGACGACGCTGAGCTCCTGGTCACGCTCGAAGCTGGTCGCCCCCATGTCGGCCTGGTCCTGGCCGGCACCGTCGCCGCTGTCCTTCATCAGGCCGGAGAGCTCGGCCTCCTGAGCCTCGAGCAGCGCGAGCGAGTGGGCGCGCTGGTCGTTGAGCTCTGCGATGATCTCGTCGAGTTCTGCCTGGGTCCAGGGCTCCTCGCCTTCCTTGACCACCAGGTTTTCAGGGGCTGGATTGACAGCTGCCTTCTTTGCCACGGGAGAAGTGTGCCCTGTCCGTCGCCGAGACGTGGTGCCGGGGGTCGCCTTGGTGGCGGTGGCCCGCTTCGTCGGGGCCTTCTTCGCCGCGGTGGCGGCGCTGGCACTCTGGGTTGCCGCAGGGGTCCGAGCCATGTCATGCCTCCTAGTAGGCGCCTGGCGAGGGCGCCCGACCGCACCAGGCGGCTCGCGGGCACCATCACAGCGTGCGGGGAGGCTAGCCCAGCCCTGTCCGCCACTCAATGGGGCGCTCCGCACACAGAGGGCAAAAAACTCCCGAAATGCACGATGGCCGGCCCGAGGGCCGGCCATCGCATCGTCAGGAGACGATCAGTTCTCGTCCTCGCCGAGGATGGAACGCAGACGCTTGGGCGCCGACGGAGCGTCGTCGCCCGGGCCCAGAGCCGGCTCGGCGGCCATCGTGCCGAGAGCCTCGAGCTGCTGGGTGAAGTAGCCCTTGAGACGGGAGCGGTACTCGCGCTCGAACGAGCGCAGGTTCGCGACGTCGGTGTCGAGCTTCTCCTTCTCGCGCTCCAGGTCACCGAAGAGCTGCGTACGCCGCTCGGCGGTCTCCTGGTCGAGCATCTGGGCGCGCTGGCGGGCGTCGGCCTCCAGCCGGTCGGCCTTGGCCTTCGACTCGCTCTCCAGGCGCTCGGCCTTCGTG
Source organism: Nocardioides sp. (assembly GCF_030150155.1). Lineage (GTDB taxonomy): Bacteria > Actinomycetota > Actinomycetes > Propionibacteriales > Nocardioidaceae > Nocardioides. Next base: position 84,079 of record NZ_JASLGR010000006.1, on the reverse strand, counting down.
CGGGCCTCGCCGACGATCTTGTCAGCCTCGTCCTTGGCACCGTCGACGAGCTCGTCGGCGTTGCGGGTCGCGATCTCGAGGAGACGCGCTGCGGCGTTGGACGCCTGCGGCACGGTCTCGACCCGAAGGGTCTCCACAGCGGCAGGCGCGGCGGCCGGAGCCGACGCGGCCACGACGGGCTCGGGCTCGGGCTTCTTCTCGACGACCGGCTCAGGCGTGGGAGCGGGGGCGGCGACGGGCGCCGGTGCCTGCTCGCCCGACTGCGCGGATGCGAGCTTGGCCCGAAGGTCGTCGTTCTCCTTGGTCAGGCGAGCAAGCTCGGCCTCGACCTCGTCGAGGAACTGGTCGACCTCGCCCATGTCGTAGCCCTCGCGGAGACGGACGGGCGTGAACCTCTTGTTGCTCACGTCCTCTGGCGTCAACGGCATGACCCCACCTATTCGTTCGTTGCGTGCACTGATTGGGAAGATCAGCCTGTCAGGAGACCTGCCAGGCTGAGGTGTTGCTGTTGGTAATCCTGTGACGACACCATAGCGCGTGTCGAGATGACGGCACCTGAACGCCGGTTCTGCTACAGCAGCCGACCGGCCAGGCTGAGCGCGATGTAGGCCGCCAGCAGCACGATCAGGAAGCTCAGGTCGAGGGCGATCGGACCCAGTCGCAGCGGCGGGATCACCCGGCGCAGCGCCTTGATCGGCGGATCGGTGATCGAGTACACCACCTCGAGCAGGACCAGCAGGATGCCCTTGGGCGTCCAGTGCCGGGCGAAGACCTGCACCCAGTCGACGATGAACCGCACCCAGAGCAGCCCGATGAAGGCCCAGAGGAGGAGCACGATGACGGCCCCGACGCTATGCATGGGCGAAACCTTAGCGGCCTCGCCCCAGCCTGCGCCGTTCGCCCGCCCACCGGCACCGCAGCGGACTCAGGACTGGTTGAAGAACCCGCCCTGAGCGATCCGCGCCTTGGCCTCGGCCGCGACCGTGACGTTGGGCGGGGAGAGCAGGAAGACCTTGCTCGTCACCCGCTCGATGTCCCCACGGGTGGCGAAGATCAGACCGGCGGCGAAGTCGACCAGGCGCTTGGCGTCGGCGTCGACCATCTCGTTGAGGTTCATGATCACCGGGACACCGTCACGGTAGTTCTCGCCGATGGTGCGGGCGTCGTTGTACGTCTTGGGCTGCACCGTGACGATCTTGGACAGCTCGACATCGGGGACCGCCTGCGGACGGCGCCGCTCGGTGATGTCGGCAACCGGTGCCGGACGCACGCGCGGAGGCTGGCGCGAGGGAGCGGGCTCCGTCGGCGGAGCCTGTCGCTTGTCCCACTCGCCGGCGTCGTAGGCCGGGACCTCGTCGGTGTAGTCGTCGTAACGACCGGTGTCCTCGACCAGGCCGAGGTACTCCCCGATCCTGCGCATCGCGCCGCTCATGACATCTGACCTTCCGGTTGTTCTGCTTGGTTTGACATTAAAGGACTCCCGGTCGCGAACCGAGGACCGCCGAGCCGACACGCACATGTGTCGCACCCACGGCGATCGCCTCCTCGAGATCGCCACTCATCCCGGCCGACAACGTCGTCGCCTCCGGGAAGCTCTGCATGAACCGCTGGCGGATCTGCGCCAGCCGTTCGAAGGCGCGCGCCGGCTCCTCGCCGAGCGGCGCGACGGCCATCAGCCCACGCAGTCGCAGCGACTCGGTCGCGCTGACCGCCTCGGCCAGGGCACCGAGGTCGGCCTCGGTGGCGCCGCTGCGCTCGCCGGTGTGGTCCGGCGGATCCAGGCTCACCTGGAGCAGTACGTCGACCCGCCTGCCCTCCTCGGCGGCGCCGCGTGCCAGGGGTGCCACCAACCGCGCCCGGTCGACGGACTCGACCACGTCGGCGTACCGTGCCACGGCGGCGGCCTTGTTGGACTGCAGGCCGCCGATGAAGTGCCAGGCGAGGTCGAGGTCGGCGCAGTCGGCGGCCTTGGCAGCCGCCTCCTGGTGCCGGTTCTCCCCCACGTCGGTGACGCCGAGACCGGCCAGCAGCCGGACGTCGGAGGCGGGGAAGAACTTGGTCACCACGACCAGGCTCACCTCGCCTGGGGCGCGGTCGGCTGCCCGCTCGGCGGCGGCGATCCGCGCCTGGACGCGGGCCAGGTTGGCGGCGAGCTCGTCACGGCGTGCACCGCCGTCGGGGCCACTCACGCGGCACCTCCTGAGAGTCGGATGACGCCGGCCAGGCGCCCGGAGCCCTCGCCGTCGCGTCGATAGGAGAAGAGGGAGGCGTCCTCGCGGGTGCAGCCGGCGCCGTCGAGGTGCACGGTGACACCCTCGCGCTCGAGCTGGGCCCTGACGCCGGCGGCGATGTCGAGAGCCGGGGTGCCCCACGACGTGGTCGCAGCCGTGGCGGGCTCGATCGCGGCCACCTCGGCCTGCATCGCCTCGGGCACCTCGTAGCACCGCCCGCAGATCGAGGGACCGATCCAGGCGTCGATCTGGCCGGCACCGAGGTCACGCATCGCGGCCACGGTGGCCGGGGCGACGCCGGAGACCATCCCGAGTCGGCCGGCGTGGGCGGCTCCGATCACCCGGCCACCACGGTCGGCCAGGAGCACCGGCACACAGTCGGCCGCACGGACCAGCAGCACCACGTCGGCCCGGTCGGTGACCAGAGCGTCGGCCTCGGGGCGCACCCCGGGCTCGGCGACCACGACGCGGGCGCTGTGCACCTGGTAGAGGTCGGCCAGCTCGGCCTGCGGGGCGAAGTCGGCCATCAGGAGCCGGTGGTTCTCGACCTTGGCCGCCTCGTCGTCGGGCCCGGAGACCGCGAGGTTGAGGGAGTCCCACGGCGCGCCACTGACCCCGCCCGACCTGTCCGTGAAGGCCAGGTCGACAGGGCCAGCAGCGCCGCGGAAGAAGTACACCGTGCTCCTCTGCGTGCTCGACCTACTTGAGGAAGTCGGGCACGTCCAGGTCGTCGTCGGAGAAGGTCACCGACGGCGCCGGGGCGGCCGGGGCCTGGGGGGCGACAGGAGCGGCCGGAGCAGCCGGGGCGGCGGCCTGGGCCGGAGCCTCCTGGCGGGCCGAGACGGCGGCCGCGACAGCGGCGCGGGTCTCCTCCTGCGACTGGGTCGGGCGACCGCTCAGCGTGGTGGTGCGGGCCAGCTTCTTCGGCTCGCCACCGTCGAACCCGGCGGCGATGACGGTCACGCGGACCTCGTCACCGAGGGCGTCGTCGATGGTCGCGCCGAAGATGATGTTGGCGTCGGGGTGGACCGCCTCGGCGACCAGGGCCGCGGCCTCGTTGATCTCGAAGAGACCGAGGTCGGAGCCACCGGAGATCGAGAGCAGGACGCCGTGGGCGCCGTCGATACTCTCCTCCAGCAGGGGCGAGGAGACGGCGGCCTGGGCGGCGACCACCGTGCGGTCGTCACCGCGCGCCGAGCCGATGCCCATGATCGCCGAGCCGGCGTTGGACATCACGGACTTCACGTCGGCGAAGTCGAGGTTGATCAGGCCCGGGGTGGTGATCAGGTCGGTAATGCCGGCAACACCCTGAAGGAGCACCTGGTCTGCCTGGCGGAAGGCATCCATCACCGAGACGTTGCGGTCCGAGATCGACAGCAGGCGGTCGTTCGGGATCACGATCAGGGTGTCGACCTCGGCACGCAGAGACGCGATGCCGTCCTCGGCCGAGCCCTGGCGACGCTTGCCCTCGAAGGAGAACGGGCGCGTCACGACACCGATGGTCAGGGCGCCGAGCGAGCGGGCCAGCTTGGCCACGACGGGAGCGCCGCCGGTGCCGGTGCCGCCACCCTCACCCGCGGTGACGAAGACCATGTCGGCCCCCTTGAGGACCTCCTCGATCTCCTCCGCGTGGTCCTCGGCGGCCTGCTTGCCGACCTCGGGGTTCGCGCCGGCACCGAGGCCGCGCGTCAGCTCACGCCCGATGTCGAGCTTGACGTCGGCGTCGCTCATCAGCAGCGCCTGGGCGTCGGTGTTGATGGCGATGAACTCCACGCCCTTCAACCCGACCTCGATCATGCGGTTGACGGCGTTCACGCCGCCTCCACCGATGCCGACGACCTTGATGATCGCCAGGTAGTTCTGTGCTGCTCCCACGGATCCGCCCCGTTCCTGGATTACCTTCAACTATGACCCTCATCCTGAGGGTTATAGTTATGTCAACCTGCTGTTGGTGAAAACATTAGGCAAGGAGAGGGTCTCCCTGCCGCCGACACGCAGGGCGTGTCGGCGATTCGCGTGAGTATTTCCGCGACGCCTCAGCGCGTCGTGGGCTGACCCGGCACCGAGACGTCGTACACCTTGGCGTCGTGGGTCAGCAGGGCGTCGAGGACCTGCGCCTTCTGCGCCGAGTCGGCCGAGCTCCCCCACTGCACCGTGCGGCCCTTGGTCAGCGCCAGCGAGATCTCGTCGATCGTCTTGACCTCGACGTGATCGGTGATCTTGGCCAGGTTCGTCGGCAGCGACGCGACCACCTGTGCCGCCTCACGCAGCGCCTTGGCGTCGGTGCCGGCCGGGGTCACCACGGTCGGCATCCCGGCGGGCGCCTTCTTGTAGGTCTCGAAGACCACGCCGTCCTTGTCCAGGCCGCGCAACTTGCCACCGATGTCGATCACGGCGATCGGGGTGCGCTCGGTGACGGCGATCACGATCTGGTCGGGCCAGCGCCGCGAGACCTTCACCGACTCCACCGGCGCCAGCGCCCCGACCCGGTCGCGCACCTTGCCGGTGTCGACCTTGACCAGGGGCGTGTCCAGGGTGATCGCCGCGGCCGAACGGACCTGCTTCTGGCTCAGCGAGGAGGTCCCGGTGACGACCACCGAGGAGACCGCCAGCACCGAGGAGAACCAGACCAGCCAGATCCCGGTCACCACGACGGCGAGCACCACCACGGTGGCGAGGATCGGCTTGGCCTGCAGCCACCGGCGGCGCCACTGCCGCCGGGCGAAGCGTCGCCGGGTACGCCGGGTGTCGGCGTCGATCGCACCGAGGGAGGCGCTCGTCTCCGTGCCGGCCGACGTCGACTCATCGGCGCTGCTCGCAGCCGTGCGCCGCCGCAGACGCCCCGCCAGGCCCGGCTTCCGCGGGGCGTCGGACGCCTCGGCCGGGTCGGTGTCGCGCGGCCGCTCAGCCACCCAGGCCTCGCAACTGCGCGAGCACCAGCGGACCGACCTGCGTGATCGTGCCGGCGCCGAGGGTGAGGACGAGGTCACCGGGCCGTGCCCGGCGTACCAGCTCCGACGCGGCGGCCTCCAGGCCGACCACCTCGGTGACCTGCTCGCCTGGCAGCGGGACCGCCGACGTGATCAGGGCCGGGGTGACGGCGGGATCGGGCTCCTCGCGAGCCAGGTAGATGTCGAGCACGACGACCTCGTCGGCAGCGCGCAGGGCGGCGCCCATCTCGGCGCCGAAGATCCGGGTGCGCGAGACCATGTGCGGCTGGAAGGCGACCACGACACGGCCCTCGCCGGCCAGCGACCGAGCGGCCTCCAGGTCCCCGGTGATCTCCGAGGGGTGGTGGGCATAGGAGTCGTAGACCCGCACGCCACCGGCCTCGCCCTTGAGCTCCATCCGGCGACGGGTGCCGCCGAAGGACTCCAGGCCGCGCGCCAGCCCGTCGAAGTCGTAGCCCAGCCGCAGGCCGAGGGTCAGCGCCGCCAGGGCGTCCATCACGTAGTGCCGGCCCGGGATCCGCAGCGTGATCCGGCCCAGCTCACGACCACCGTCGATCACCGTGAACGCGGAGGTGGACCCCTCCAGGACGATGTCGACGGCCCTGACCTCGGCCAGCTCGGAGGTGCCGACACCGACGTAGGTGCGGCCCAGGCTCGCAGCCACCGAGCGCAGCGCCGCCGCTCCGTCGTCGTTGACGCAGGCGACCAGGAAGCCGCCCTGGGAGCCCGGGTCGATCCGCTCGACGAACTCGGCGAACGCCTCCCGGTAGGCCGCCTCGGTCCCCCACGAGTCCAGGTGGTCGGCCTCGACGTTGGTCACGATCGCGGCGTGCGGACGGTAGACCAGGAAGGCGCCGTCGGACTCGTCGGCCTCGGCGACGAAGAGGTCTCCGGTGCCGTCGGCGGCGTTGGTGCCCGACGCGGTGAGCTCGCCTCCGATGGCGTACGTCGGGTCCGCGCCGGCGGCCTGCAGGGCGACGGTCAGCATCGAGGTCGTGGTGGTCTTGCCGTGCGTGCCGGCCACGGCCAGCACGCGCTGCCCGTCCATGATCGAGGCCAGACCGGCGCTGCGCGGCCAGACCCGCAGGCCGCGGCGCTGGGCCTCGACCACCTCCGGGTTGTCCTCGCGCACGGCGGTGGAGACGATCAGGGTGTCGGCCTGGGCGACGTGGGCGGCGTCGTGGCCCACGTGCACCGTCGCACCGAGCTCGGCCAGGGTGGCCAGCATCGGCGAGTCGATCCCGTCGGAGCCGGAGACGGTGATCCCCCGCGCCAGCATGATCCGGGCGATCGCCGACAGGCCGGAGCCGCCGATCCCGACGAAGTGCACCCGACCGAGCTGGTCGGCCGGGAGGATGACCTCCGGCACCGGAACGCGCATCAGGCGCCCGCTTCCAGGATGATCCGGGCCAGTCGCTCGTCGGCGTCGCGCGGCACCAGCGCCGAGGCCGCCGCACCCATCTGGGCCAGGCCGGCAGGGTCGCTGACCAGCATCGGGACGGTGCTGGCGATCCACTCCGGGGTCAGCTCGGCGTCGGCGACCAGGAGCGCTCCCCCGGCCTCGACGACCGGGCGGGCGTTGAACTCCTGCTCACCGTTGCCGTGCGGCAGCGGCACGAAGATCGCCGGAACCCCCGACGCGGCCGCCTCGACCACCGAGGAGGCGCCCGAGCGGCAGATCATCAGGTCGGCCGCCGCCAGGGCGAGGTCCATCCGGTCGACGTAGGAGCGCACCACGTACCCGGCACCGGGCGAGGTCAGCTCGTTCTTCGGGCCGATCACGTGCAGCACCTGGATGCCGGCGGCGTCCAGGGTCGGCCAGGCACCGAGGACCGACTCGTTGAGCCGGCGTGCGCCCTGGGAGCCGCCGGTGATGACCAGGGTCGGCTTGGCCGGGTCGAGACCGAACTCGGCCAGGGCCTGCTCCCGCAGCGCGGCGCGGTCGAGGGTGGAGATCATCCGACGGATCGGCAGACCGACGTACTCGGCACCGGGCAGCGGGGTGCTGGGGAAGGAGACCGCGACGTGACCACGCTTGCCGGCCAGCCGGGCGCCGACCTTGTTGGCCAGACCGGGCACGGCGTTCTGCTCGTGGATCACGATCGGCAGCGTGCGCCGGCGGGCGGCGACGTACGCCGGCATCGAGACGTAGCCGCCGTAGCCGACGACCACGTCGGGGGCGAAGGAGTCCATCACCGCACCGGCGGCCTTGACCGCCTTGCGCAGGTTGGACGGGACCCGGAAGAGCTCACCGGAGATCCGGCGCGGCAGCGGCACCGGAGGGATCAGCTCGAGCCGGTAGCCGGCCTCGGGGACCACCCGCGTCTCCAGGCCGCGGGCGGTGCCCAGGCAGGTGACGTCGGTGTCGGGAGCGAGGCGGCGCAGGGCGTCGGCCGTGGCGAGCAGAGGAGAGGTGTGCCCGGCGGTGCCACCGCCGGCGAGAAGAACCTTCATGGTGGGAACGACTTTATCGAGAGACCGAGAGCCCGGCCGAACGCCGCCGCTTGCGTGCCTCCAGGGCACGCGCCGCGTCGGGCTCGCGCCGTGCGAAACCGAGGACGAGACCGAGGGCGACCAGCGACGGCACCAGCGCGGAGCCACCGTAGGAGACCAGCGGCAACGGGATGCCGATGACGGGGAAGACCGCGAGCACCATGCCGATGTTGATGATCATCTGCCCCAGCAGCCACACCATCACGCCGAACGTGAAGTAGCGGACGAACGGGTCGGAGGTCTGACTCGCGATCCGGTACGTCGCGAACGCGATCGCCAGGAAGAGCGCGACGATCAGCAACGTGCCGATCAGGCCCAACTCCTCGCCCAGGACGGCGAAGATGAAGTCGGTGTGCGGCTCGGGCAGCGTGCCCCACTTCTGCTGGGAGGCGCCGATGCCCTCACCGAAGATGTGGCCCGAGCTGAGCGCGTAGAGGCCGTGACCGGCCTGCCAGCCGGCGCCGTGGAAGTCCTTGAACGGGTCGGTGAAGTTGGTCAGTCGGGTGAGCCGGTGGGGAGAGACCACGGCGAGCGCCGCGACGCCGGCCAGCCCGATGCCGGCCAGGACACCGAAGACCCGCATCGGCAGCCCCACCACCCAGAGCAGACCGAAGGTGATCGCCATGAAGACCAGGCCGGTACCGAGGTCGCCCCCGCTGAGCACCAGCAGGAACGCCAGGCCCATCCCGGGCAGGAACGGCACCAGCATGTGGTGCAGCGAGTCGAGCCGGCGCTCCTTGTTGGCGAAGATGTTGGCGGCCCAGATGATCAGGCCGAGCTTGGCGATCTCCGAGGGCTGGATCTGGAACGGCCCGAGCACGAGCCAGTTCTGGTTTCCGTTGACCGAGCGTCCCATGAACACCGTGGCGACCAGGAGCATCAGCGAGACCGCGAACGCCGGGTAGGCCAGGCCGCGGATGACGCGTTGCGGGAGCCGGCAGGCCAGCCAGGCGGTCGGCAGGCCGATCGCCACCCACATCAGCTGGCGCTCCACCACGGCGTAGGAGTTGCCGTAGTTGCGCAGGCTGTAGACGCTCGAGGCACTGAGCACCATGATCAGGCCGATCACCAGCAGCAGCGCGGTGGCGACCAGCAGCAGGTAGTAGTTGGCCAGCGGGCGCTCCAGCGCCTCACCGGCGGCACGCACCCAGGGCAGTCGCTGGAACCAGGCGCCGGGCTTGGAGAGCTTCAGCGCTGGCCGGATCGAGGTCTCGTCTCCGCTGACGGTGGTCACCGATCACTCCTGCCTTCGACCCTGCGAGCTGTCGGCCGGGCCGACGGCAACGGGACCCCTACCCCGCTGCAACGCCCCACCAGTCTCACTGGTCCCACGGGCCAGGACGTGGACCTTCGCCCCGCGTGTCGCGCCGACCCGCGGTGACCGGCTCAGACGTCGTCGCTGAAGTGGTTGATCAGGCCCGTCCGGACCGCGTGCTGCGGTACGCCGACGGAGCGGGCCAGGGCCGCAGCGGCGAGGGCACAGCCCAGCTCGAACGGTGTCGGGTCGTTGAGATCGGCCAGGGTGCAGATCTCCGCGGCGCTGGTGGAGCGTTCCGGGATGAAGGCACGGTCGACCAGGATGTCCTCGACCATGCCGACCATCCCGACGCTCGGCATCCCGAGGGTGAACCCGATCCCCCGCGCACCCTCGGCGACCTCGGCCCGCTCGACCAGCTCGCGCTGGACGGGCTCCTCGACGTTGTAGATGCAGGCGTTGCTGACCCGCTCGTAGGCGCTGCCCTGGTCCAGCACCATCGGGTCCTCGGTGCCGACCCGCGGCGGGAGGAAGACGATCGCGGTGGACTCGGGCGCCATCGAGTGGGTGAAGTGCAGGTCACGGGCGTGCGCGTCGACGATGACCAGGTCGTGCATCGACGGATCCATGATCGTCTCCACCGCCGAGCGCGGCCCCTCGCCGATCACGGCGGCGTAGAGCCCGACGGTGTTCATGATCGAGATCACCAGGTCGACCACGGTGGTGCGGCCGTCCTCGCCGGCGATCACCAGCCACGGGGCGTAGCGCCCCTGGGCACCGGCCTCACGCAGCCGCCAGGCCAGCTCCAGCTCGCTCCACACCGGGATCCCCCGGGCCTCGGCCTGGGCGATCAGCCCCTCGTGCTCGCGCCACTGCGGTCCGGCGACGAGCACGTCGCAGACCTCGGGCAGTTCGGCGGTCGAGCCCGGGCCCAGGGTGATCTTCGCGCCCAGCTCGGTGAGCAGGGTTGCGCGCTCGGCGTCGTAGCCGTGCACCGGCGTCTCCGAGAGCACCGTCACCCGGGCACCGATGAAGAGCAGGTTGTCAGCGGCCGCCGCACCGTGCAGGCCGAAGCCGGCCACCACCGCGTGCACGCCACTCCAGTCGTCGTGGCGACGCAGGGCGTCCAACGGCAGGCCGGTCAATTGCCTGCCACCCACTCGGCGTAGAAGACCCCCACGCCGACGGCCACGCACAGACCGGTGATGATCCAGAAGCGGATCACCACGGTGACCTGCTCCCAGCCGAGCATCTCGAAGTGATGATGGATCGGTGCCATCTTGAAGATCCGCTTGCCCTTGCTGACCTTGAAGAAGCCGACCTGGAGCATCACCGAGAGGGTCTCGATCACGAACAGGCCGCCGAGCAGGATCAGCAGGATCTCGGTGCGCGAGAGCACCGCGAAGCCGGCCAGGGCGGCGCCGAGCGCCAGCGAGCCGGTGTCACCCATGAAGATCTTCGCCGGGGAGGCGTTCCACCACAGGAAGCCGATGCAGGCACCGGTGATGCAGGCAGCGACCACCGCCAGGTCCAGCGGGTCGCGCACCAGGTAGCACTTGGCGTTGATCGTCCGGCCACACGACTGGTTCGACTGCCAGATGCTGATGATCGTGTACGCCGCGAAGACCAGCGCACACGCGCCGGTGGCGAGCCCATCGAGACCGTCAGTGAGGTTCACCGCGTTGCTGAACCCGGTCACCAGGAACCAGATCACCACGATCACGAGGATCGTGGGCAGCGTCGGACCCCAGTCGCGCAGGAACGAGATCTGGTGGCTGGCCGCCTGACGACCGCGGTCGTCGGCGAGTTTGTGCCACAGCGCCAGCACACCGAAGACGACCGCGACGATCGTCTGGCCGATGAACTTCGCCCGCGAGCGCAGACCCAGGTTGCGCTGCCTGAAGATCTTGATGAAGTCGTCGAGGAATCCGACCAGCGCCGTACCGACGAAGAGGAAGAGCAGCAGCAGCGCGCTGGTGCTCGGCTGGATGCCGGTGATCAGCCGGGCCGCGAAGTACGCGATCACCGTCGCCAGCACGATCACCACACCCCCCATCGTGGGCGTGCCGCGCTTGGACAGGTGAGTGGTCGGGCCGTCCTCCCGGATCTCCTGGCCGTAACCCAGCTTGGTGAACTGGGAGATGGCAACACGAGTCCCGAGCAGGGAGATGAGCAGGGCCAAGCCGCCGCCGAGAAGGATCGCTCTCATAGGGAACCCATCTTGTCAGGAACCTGTGGATGTCTCTGGATTCGCCGTGCCGAGTCGCGCACGCAATGCGTCGCGCGCCACAGAACGGTCGTCGAACGGGTGGATCTCACCGTGGATCTCCTGGCCCGTCTCGTGGCCCTTGCCTGCGATCAGCACGATGTCGCCGGCCTGGGCCTGGGCGATCGCGGTGCTGATCGCCTCGTGCCGGTCGCCGATCTCGGTGACCTCGGCCTTGCCCTGCCGGGCCCCGGCCAGCACCTCGGCCCGGATCGTGGCCGGCTCCTCGGTGCGCGGGTTGTCGTCGGTGACGATCACGACGTCGGCCAGCCGGCCGGCGATCTCGCCCATGATCGGGCGCTTGCCCTGGTCCCGGTCCCCGCCGGCGCCGAGCACCACGATCACCCGGGAGTCGGTCAGCGGGCGCAGCGTGCGGATCGCCGCCTCGACCGCGTCGGGCTTGTGCGCGTAGTCCACCACGACGGTGAACTCCTGGCCGGCGTCGACCCGCTCCAGGCGGCCGGGCACCCCGGCGGAGTCGCCGATCCCGTTGGCCACCCGCTGCGGGTCGAAGCCCGCCTCGGCGGCCGCCGCGATCGCAGCGAGGGTGTTGGCCACGTTGAAGTCGCCCGGCAGCGGGCAGCGGGCCTCGATCCGGCGCCCGTCGGGGGCGAAGACGGTGAACGTCGAGCCGTCGGGGCCGAGCACGATCTCGCGGGCCTCCCAGTCGGCGTCACCGTGGGTGGACAGCGTCAGGATCGGGATCGGCGCCTGGGCGGCGAGGCGACGGCCGTGCTCGTCGTCGATGTTGACCAGGCCCTTGCGTGCCCGCCCGGGGGTGAAGAGCGAGGCCTTGGCCAGGTAGTACTCCTCCACGCTGTGGTGGAAGTCGAGGTGGTCGCGGCCGAGGTTGAGGAAGACCGCGACGTCGAAGACGATCCCGTCGACCCGACCCAGCACCAGGGCGTGGCTGGAGACCTCCATCGCGCACGCCGCGACCCGCTTCTCCTTCATCTGGGCGAAGAGGGCGTGCAGGTCGGGTGCCTCGGGGGTGGTCAGACTGGTCTTGACGTCACGACCCGCGATCCGGGTGCCGACGGTGCCGACCACCCCGGCCACGATCCCCGAGCGCTGCAGCCCGGCCTCGAGCAGCCGGGTGGTGGTGGTCTTGCCCTGGGTGCCGGTCACGCCGATGGTGGCGAACGCGCTCGCGGGCTCGCCGTACACCTGGGCGCTGAGCACACCGAGCAGCGAGCGCGGGTCGTCGGCGACGATCACCGGGACACCGGCCAGCATCGGCGAGCCCGGGTTCATCCGGGCGGCGCCGACCTCGTCGGTGAGGACGGCGACGGCACCGGCCTCGACGGCGTCCAGGACGAAGTCGATGCCGTGCACCCGAGCACCGGCCAGGGCGGCGTACAGGTCGCCGGGAAGCAGCCGCTGCGAGCTGAGCGAGACGCCGCTGACCAGCACGTCGCCGTCACCGACGAGCCGCATCCCGGGCGCGAGCAGGGAGCTCAGCGGCGTCCGCGGGGGGCGCTGAGGACGGGTCGCAGCGACCGCCGCACGATCTACAGGAGGCACCGAGGCAGATTATCTGGAATCAGTACTGCAGCGCGCCCTTGCCCCACTGCACCGGCAGGTGCGAGGGCTTGGTGCCGGTGGGCGCGACGCCGTAACGACGGAGGAGGAAGCTCATGATCCGGGAGAAGACCGGGCCGGCGTTGGAGCCACCGCCCTTGTTCGTCTTCGGGTTCTGGATCATCACGTAGACGGTGAAGCGCGGGTTGTCGGCCGGGGCGAAGCCCGCGAAGGAGACGGTGAGGCTGCCGTCGTAGCGGCCGTTGACGGCACGCTGGGCGGTGCCGGTCTTGCCGGCCACCCGGTAGCCGGCGACCTGCGCCTTCGGCGCGGTACCGGTCTTGGGGTCCACGACCCGCTCCATCATCTGCATCATCTGGGTGGCCGCCTCCTGGCTCACCACCCGCTCGGTCGTGGTGTGGTCGGTGCCGACGGTCTGGCCCGAGTCGTTGGTCGCCGTGCCCTTGATCAGGCTCGGGGTGACCTTGACGCCGCCGTTGGCCACCGCGTTGACAGCGGTGGTCATCTGCAGCGCGTTGACCGAGAGCGACTGACCGAAGGAGATCCGGTCCTGCAGCTGGTGGTTCCAGGCCGAGGCGCTGGCCAGGATGCCGGGGGTCTCACCCGAGAGCCCGATGCCGGTCTTCTGGCCCAGGCCGAACTTGACCAGGTAGTCGCGCAGCTGACCGGTGTCGAAGTTGTCCGAGGCGAGCACGGTGCCGATGTTCGAGGACTGCGCCACGACCCCGGCCAGCGTCCACTTCATCGTGGGGTGGTTGAACCAGTCGTGGATCACGCGGTCCTGCCGGGCCAGTGTGTTGGGCACCGTCAGCCGGGTGCGGTCGGTGACCTTGCCGGCATCGATCAGTGCCGAGAGGGTCAGCACCTTCTCCACCGAGCCGGGCTCGTAGGGCTCGGAGAGGGACCGGGTGCCGAGGTCGGCCTTCTTCGACGCCGACGGGTTGTTGGCGTCGTACGTCGGCCAGTCCGACAGCGCCAGGATCTCGCCGGTGCGGGTGTCCATCGCGACGGCGACAGCGGACTCGGCGCCGGAGTTCGAGGCGGCCTCGGCGAGCACCTTGTCGGTGTACCACTGGGCGTCGCGGTCGATCGTGGTGGTGATGTTCTGGCCGTTGACCGGCTCCACCGTCGAGCTCTCCCCCAGCGGGACCCGGGTGCCGCCCGCGGTCACGTAGGTCTCCTCGCCGTCCTTGCCGGCCAGGGTCTTGTCGAAGGAGCGCTCGATCCCGCCGAGCGACTCGTCGGTGCCGACGAAGCCGACGATGTTGGCCGCCAGGTCACCGCCCGGGTAGTCACGGATCGGGTCGCGCTCGGTGGTGAGCCCCTTGTAGCCGAGCTCCTCGGCGGCCTTGACCGCCTCGGTCGCCTGCGTGGCCGGGATCCGGCGAGCGACGTACTCGAAGCGGGAGCCGGCCTTCTTGCCGCGCAGCGCCTTGAGGGTGGTGAAGTAGTCGATGTCGAGCTTGTTCGACAGGAACTTGGCCAGCTGCGGCGCCGTCGCCTTGGTCAGCGACGGGTCGGCGATGATCATCAGGCCGTCGACGGAGTCGGCCAGCGGCTCGCCGTTGCGGTCCAGGATGTTGCCGCGCGTGGCGGGCAGCACCACGCTGGTCAGGTCGGCCTTGCGGGCCGCGTCGGCGTAAGCGTGCGGGTCGATCGCCTGCAGCTGGATCAGCCGCGCTCCGAAGAAGGAGAGGATCACCGCGACCAGGAGGAACCCCGCCCGCAGTCGAAGCTGCGGTGCCCCACGTCCCCTCATCGCCACTGCCTCAGTCTCCTTGACCTGTTCGATGGTTCATCGTTCTGCGACCGCGTGTCGCGCGAACGTCGACTTTCGTAGCGTCGTCTCAGTTGAACGAGGGCTTGCGGACCTTGATCCACAGCGGCGGGGTGTAGCTGCCGTCGGCCGGAGCGGCGTCACCGAGCACCTTGCCGGTGTCGAGCTTGAGCATCGCGACGTTCGCCGGGATGACCATGCCCTGCTTCTCCGCGGCCTGGGCGACGTTCTGCGGGCTGCGCAGCGTCTCGAGCTGCATCTCCAGGGACTGCTGCTGCGCGGCCAGTGTGGTGGCCTGCTTCTGCAGCCGGGTCTGGGTGAAGGAGGCGGCCTGCATCGAGGTGTTGAACATCAGCAGCGCGACCACACCCCCGACGAGCAGGGCCGAGACCAGCAGCACGAACGGCAGCTCGCTGGTGGCGACCCGGCGACGCGGGACCACCCGGAGGCGGGCACGCTCGATCGTTCCCGGCTCGAGCCAGGGAAGGCGGCGGGGAGAGACGGCGGCGTTCGGCATCAGGCACCTCGAGACGGGGAAGAGGAAGTGGAGCGAATTCGTTCGATGGCGCGCAGCCGGACCGAGGCAGCGCGCGGGTTGTGGGCGTTCTCGGCGTCGTCGGCCTGCTCCGCGCCACGGGTGATCAGTCGGAAGGCCGGCTCCATCCCCTCGGGGATGAACGGCATGTCGGGCGGCACGTCCAGACGGGTCGCCTTGGTGAAGACCTGCTTGACCAGCCGGTCCTCCAAGGAGTGGTAGGACTCGACCACCACGCGGCCCCCGACGCCGATCACGTCGAGGGAGGCGGGCATCGCCCGGCGCAGCACGCCGAGCTCGTCGTTGACCTCCATCCGCAGGGCCTGGAAGGTCCGCTTGCCCGGGTGTCCGCCGGTACGACGAGCCGGTGCAGGGATGACGTCGTAGAGCAGCTCCACCAGGGCACCACTGCGGGTCCACGGCTCCCGCTCCCGGCGCTCGATGATCGCCCGGGCGATCTTGGAGGCGAACTTCTCCTCGCCGTACTCGCGCAGGATCCGGGTCAGCTCGGCATGGCTGTAGCTGTTCAGGATGTCGGCCGCGGTCGGGCCGGTGGTGTCGTCCATCCGCATGTCGAGCGGAGCGTCGGCGGCGTACATGAAGCCGCGCTCGCGCACGTCGAGCTGCATCGAGGAGACGCCGAGGTCGAAGAGGACGGCGTCGGCCAGGCCGGCGCGGCCGTGCTCGGCGACGACCTCGGGCAGCTCGTCATAGACGGCGTGGACGCCGACGAAGCGGTCACCGAAGGGCGCCAGCCGGGCGCTGGCCATCGCCAGGGCGGTCGGGTCGCGGTCGATCCCGATCACCCGGGCGGTGGGGATGCGCTGCAGCACCGCCTCGGTGTGGCCGCCCAGGCCGAGGGTGCAGTCGACCATCACCGAGCCGTCGGCGCGCAGGGCCGGCTCGAGCAGCTCGACGCAGCGGTCGAGCAGCACCGGGACGTGACGCGGATCGCCCGCCGTCTCGTCCGGACCCTGCGTAGTGCTCATCTCGACCCTTACCTCGTGCCGGCCTGGTGCCGGTGTGACTGCTGTTACTGGTATTGCTGAAGTTGCTGATGGTGTTACGGAAAATGCAGAGCGGCTCCGTAAATCGGGGACTCATGCCCGCTCCCGGGGAAGTGCCGTCTGGAACCGGGGAAGTGATCCCAGCTGGCGTGGGAGCGGGACTGAGACCTCGCTCTACGGAGCCGTTCTTCAATTGGTGCTGGTTAGGAGGCAGGGTCCTCGTCGAGCTCGGCGAACTTGGCCTGAGCGCCGGAGCTGTACTCAGCCCACCGCTCGGGATCCCAGATCTCGATCCGGTCCATCACGCCGATCACGACGACGTCCTTGTCCAGGCCGGCGTAACTCCGCAACAGCGGCGAGATGCCGATCCGGCCCTGCTTGTCGGGCGTCCCCTGCTCGGCACCGCCGAACAGGACACGGGCATAGTCACGCGCCCCCCGATTGGTCATCGGGGTCTGCTGCGCACGCTGTGCCTCGGCCATGAAGACGTCCTCGGGCCACACGACCAAGCAGTTCTCCTGGCCTTGCGTCACGACGACCCCCTCACTCAGCCGTTCCCTGAACTTCGCCGGGAGGAAGAGGCGTCCCTTGTCGTCGAGCTTCGGGGTGTAGGTGCCCATGAAGAACATCTGCGGGCACCTCCCCTCGGCTCCACCTCAGTGGCCTCGTCCTCCACTTTGCCCCACGCTACCCCACTTTCCTCCACGATCAACCACCACACTCCCCTTTTGCTCCCCTTTTTCCCCCGCCGTCTTTGTCTCCCGATGGGGCGCGCGGCCCGGTAGCGTTCAGGGGGTGACCCAGATCGCAGAACTGACCGATGTCGCCGTCGTCTCCCAGCGGCTGCGGGAGAACATCAGCCGGGTGATCGAGGGCAAGCCCGATGTCGTCGAGGTGGCGCTGATCGTGCTGCTGGCCGAGGGCCACCTGCTGATCGAGGACGTGCCGGGCGTCGGCAAGACCCAGCTGGCCAAGGCACTGGCGCGCTCGATCGACGGCACGGTGCGGCGCATCCAGTTCACCCCGGACCTGCTCCCCTCCGACGTCACCGGGGTCTCGGTCTTCAACCAGGAGACCCGTGAGTTCGAGTTCCGCCCCGGCGGCGTCTTCGCCAACGTGGTGATCGGCGACGAGATCAACCGCGCCTCCCCCAAGACCCAGTCGGCCCTGCTGGAGTGCCTGGAGGAGCGTCAGGTCACCGTCGACGCGTCGACGTACCACCTGGACTCGCCGTTCCTGGTGATCGCGACCCAGAACCCGGTCGAGATGGAGGGCACCTACCCGCTGCCCGAGGCACAGCGCGACCGCTTCATGGCGAAGGTCTCGATCGGCTACCCGACCGAGGCCGCCGAGCTGGCGATGCTGACCCGGCACGCGGCCAGCAACCCGCTGGACTCGCTCAGCCCCGTGACCGACGTCGAGGAGGTACGCCGACTGGTGAGCGCCGTCGCCGACGTGCACGCCTCGGAGGCGGTGCAGCGGTACGTCGTCACGCTCGTGTCGGCGACCCGCTCGCACCCCGACCTCACCCTGGGCGCCTCACCGCGCGCCACCCTCCACCTGCTCCGTGCCGCCAAGGCAGCCGCCGCCCTGGCCGGACGCGACTACGTGCTGCCCGACGACGTCACCGCACTGGCACCCACCGTGCTCACCCACCGCCTGATCTCCACCGCCCAGGCCGCGATGGCCGGACGCACCACCGAGCAGGCCCTGGCCCGGATCCTCGAGCACACCCCCGTCCCGCAGGCCTGACCATGCGACGGCTCCGCGACGCGCTCACCCTGCTCACCCTCCGCGGCTGCGCACTCCTGGCCGCCGGGATCGTGCTGGTGATCGCGGCGATGCTGATCGACCAGCCGCTGCTGCTCAGCGCCGGGGTGCTCGCGGTCGTACTGGTCGTTGTCGCCGCGTCCTCCGCGCGCGTCGCCCCCGGTCAGGTCCGCGTCACCCGACTGGTCCCCTCCCCCGTCGTACCGCTGGGAGCCTCGCTGGCCGTCACCGTCCACCTCCAGGTGGAGGCCAAGGCCGACCTGCGCTGGACCGAGACCCTCAGCCCGTCCCTCGGACCGGCTCCCGAGCTGCTCACCGCCGTGGACGGCTACCACCGGCTCGACTACACCGTCGAGCCGGTGCGCCGGGGACGGATCGACCTCGGCCCGATGGAGGTCCGCCGCAGCGACCCGTTCGGTCTGGCCGAGAAGCACTGGGTGGTCAGCGGCGCAACGCCCGTGATCGTCACCCCCGCCACCGTCCCGCTGGCCACGATCGGGTGGGGCGGATCGAGCTCCACCTCCGGTGACCAGCAGAGCCGGCTCTTCGCCACCGGCAGCGCCGAGGACACCACCGTGCGCGAGTACCGCCGCGGCGACGACCTGCGCCGGGTGCACTGGCGCAGCACCGCGCGCGCCGGAGAGCTGATGGTGCGCGGCGAGGAGCAGCCCTGGCAGGCCCAGGCCACCGTGATGATCGACCACCGCGCCACCGCCCACCGCGGCGAGGGTGCGGGCTCGTCGTTCGAGACCGCCGTCAGTGCTGCCGCCTCGGTCTGCGTGCACCTGCTGGCGCGCGGCTTCAGCGTCAGACTGGTGACGGCCACACTCGCCCTGACCCCGCCACTCACCGTGCCCGGGCCCCTGCTGGAGGCGCTGGCCGACATCGAGCCGACCGACACCGCCGTGGCCGACCCGCACGTGCTGGCCGACACCAGCGCGCTCACCATCGTCGTGCTCGGCGGGGCGGCGCCGCTGCCGACCGAGGCGCTGCGGCGGGCCCGGGTCGGCTCGGGCAGCACCCTCGCACTCGTGGTGGACTCCGAGCGCTGGACCGGCGCCGAGCCGCCGAGCGCCCACCATCACCCCAGTGCCGGCACCGCCGAGGCGGTGCACCGGCTCCGTGACGCGGGCTGGCGGGCCAGCTCGGTGCTGCGCCAGGAGCACGCCGTCTCCCGGGCCTGGATGGGTCTGAGGAGTGCTCGTGGCTAGGCGGACCGCGCTCGCGCTGATGGTCGCGGCCACCCTGCTGGCCGCTCTGACCTCGTGGACCGCCACCGTGTCGTGGCGGGTGCTCACCCTCGACCCGGGCACCTGGCTCGGGCCGTCGGTGGTGCTGGCCGCCGTCGTGGTGGGGATCGGCCTCGTGGGTCGCGCCGTCCGCCTTCCGGTGGCTGTGGTCGCCCTGGGCCAGGCCGTGATCGGGAGCGCCGTCGTCTCCTGGCAGCTGGTCGGCTCACCGGTCCCGGTGGGGACGCGGTGGACGGACCTGAGTGACCAGGTCGTCCACGCCGTACGGCTCTCGAGCCATGTCCGTCCCCCGGCTCCGGTCGAGGGCGGGGTGCTGCCGCTGCTGCTGCTCGGCACCGTGCTCTCGGTGCTCGCCGTCGACCTCGTCGCCGTCGGCCTGCGCCGCGCGATCCTGGTCGGGCCGCTGCTGGTGGCGATCTGGTCGGTGACGTTCTGGAACGGCCCGGTGCGGCTGCCGTGGTGGAGCATCGCCGCACCGTCGGCGGGCTTCTGCGCCCTGCTCCTCCTCGCCCAGGTGCTCGCCCGCTGGGAGGCCACCACCGCGCCCGGCTCGACGGTGCGCGCCGACGCCCGGGCCAGCGTCGCCGTCCTCACCCGAGCCACCGGGATCGCCGCGACCGCGATCGCCGCCGCGATCGTGATCCCGCACGTGGTGTCCACGTCGCGCTTCGACCTGATGCCCAGCGGCGGCAACGGCAGCGACCACGAGCAGCTCCAGGTGACCAACCCGATGGTCTCGCTGCACCACGACCTCGTGCAGGGGCCCGACTACGACCTGCTCACCGTCGTCACCGACGACCCGTCGCCGTCGTACATGCGGATGTCGGTGCTGACCACGTTCCGCGGCAACCAGTGGAGCGCCGGCGAACGGTACGTCCCCTCGGCCAACCGGGTCGGTGGCGACCTGCCGCTGCCGACCGGCATGGACGCCTCGATGGAGGGGGCGAAGCACCACTACGCGGTGACCGCCTCGGACCGGTTCGCCTCGAAGTGGCTGCCCACCCAGGCGCCGCTGACCTCGCTCTTCGTCCGCGGCGACTGGCGCTACGACTCCGGCACCCTCGACGTGATGGCCGCCGACAAGGACCTGACCACCGCCGGGGCGCGCTGGACGATGAACGGGTTCACCCCGAGCTACGACGCCTCCTACCTGCTCGGGCTGAGCTCGACCTCACTGTCGGGTCAGCTCTACACCGATCTGCCCCGCGACTTCCCCGACAGCGTCAGGGCGCTGGCCCGGGAGGTGACCTCGCACGTCACCTCGCCGTTCGCGCAGGCGGTCGCGCTGCAGGACTGGTTCCGCACCGACGGCGGCTTCACCTACGACACCTCCACCGACCTGGGCGACGGCACCGACGACCTGGTCACCTTCCTCGGCACCGGCCCCGACAGCCGGCGCGGCTACTGCCAGCAGTTCGCTGCCGCGATGGCGGTGATGGCCCGCGCCCTGCACATCCCGGCCCGGGTCGCGGTCGGCTTCCTCCAGCCGACCGAGACCGCACCGAACACCTGGGTCTACTCAGCGCACGACCTGCACGCCTGGCCCGAGCTCTACTTCGCGGGCGCCGGCTGGGTGCGCTTCGAGCCGACCCCGTCGATCCGGGCGGCCACCACGCCGACGTACACCGACACCAGCGGCGTCACCGGGCCGACCCAGTCCCCGACCACGGTGCCGACCCGACGGCCCAGCAGCGCGCCGAGCGTCGCCCCGACCCGCAAGCCCTCCACCCAGGCACCCGACACCAGCGCGAGCACCTCCGGCTCGGGTCCCTCGCGCAGCACCGTCACCGCCCTGGTGGCCGGTGCGGCGTTGGTGGTGGTGCTGGTCGCCCTGGCCGCGCCGGCCCTGCTGCGCCGACGCCGCCGCTTGGCCCGGCTGCACCGTGCGACGCCGGAGGACCTGTGGGCCGAGCTGCGCGACACCGCCGTCGACCTCGGGGCCGTCTGGCCCGACCACGCCTCGGTCCGGCGTCAGGCAGCGACGCTGCGCGTCGACGGCGCCCCGGCCGATGCCCTGGCCCGGTTGCGCACCGGCGTCGAGGAGAGCCGGTACGCCGCGGCCGGCACCGCGACCGCCACCGCGCAGGCCCAGCGCGGTGACCTCCGGGAGGTCACCACGGCGCTGCGCGACGCGGCGGGGCCACGGGCGAAGCGACGGGCGCGGGTGCTGCCGGCCTCGCTCTTCCGCCGCAGGACGCCGTGACGTCGGTGCAGCGGGACGGGACGGGCCGCGTCAGAAGTCGCGGCGGCGCTTCTCCCAGCGCATCTCGACACGCTGCATGAACGTGCCGGACTTGCGCGGCTTCGAGCCACGCGTGCGGCCCGAGCGGGAGGAACGACCGCCGTCGAAGACGGTGAACCCGCTGGCGGGGTGGGCGGTCGGCTCGGCCAACGGCTGGCGCACACGCAGTGCCGCCACCCCGAAGGTGACAGCGCCGACCATGACGACGAAGCCGAGCACGCTGATCAGCGGCAGCTGCGTGATGACACCTGTCATCAGGAGCGCCAGTCCGACGACCAGCGCGACACCCGCGAGGATGGCGCGCCGTTGCGCCGCACGTCGGAGGTTCGTGCCACGAAGCGCCGAGGCGAACTTCGGGTCCTCCTCCACGAGGGCGCGCTCCATCTGCTCAAGCAGACGAAGCTCCTCTTCCGAGAGTGGCACCGTTTCCTCCCCACGGTCGCTGCGGATAACACCCCCAGTCTAGGCAGCCGCTCCGAAACCCGGTAGCCGCGGCGACAAATTCTTAGCCGAGCCGTGACCGTCCCCGGACCTCGGTCCCGGATGCGGACGCCGACGGGGGCGGTGTCAGGCCAGGTTCGGGCTGGGGTCGGGTCTCAGTCGCGGGTCGCGAGCACGTGCAGCTGGGCGGCCAGCGGCAGGAAGTCGGGACGGGCCGCGACGGCACGCTCCAGGTCGGCCAGGGCGGCACTCGACCCGGCGTCGGCGTCGAGGATCGAGCCGGGGATCAGGTCGGTGAAGACCCGGTTGCCGTGCACGCTGGCGACGGTGAAGCCGGCCTCGGCGGCCAGGTCGGAGACCTCGGCCACGGTGAAGCGACGACCGGTGCGGCCGGTGGTCTCGGTGGAGTCGAGCAGCGCCAGGGCGTCGGCGAAGTTGCCGGCCATCGCGCGGGCGACGACGGCGGCGTTGCGCTGGGCGACCACCAGGCTGAGGGTGCCGCCGGGGCGCAGCACCTCGTGCAGGGAGCGCAGGGCGGCGGCCGGGTCGGCCACCATCTCGAGCACGCCGTGGCACAGCACCAGGTCGACGCTGCCGGGCGCCACGTCGAGGGCGGTCAGGTCGCCCTGCTGTGAGGCCACCTCGACGCCCACCTCGCGGGCGCGACGGTCCAGGGCGGCCAGCGCATCGGGGCTCGGGTCGATCACGGTGACCCGGTGGCCCTGGGAGGCGACCCGGACGGCGAAGCCCCCGGTGCCACCGCCGATGTCGAGAACATCGAGCGGGTCCTGGCCCAGCAGAGGCTCCAGGGCCTCCCAGACAACGACGGAGCGGGCAGTGCCACGGCTGGCTGACATGTGCCTCAGCCTATCGGCGGCCTCAGCCGGCGTTGCGAATCCGGCCCGTCACCGGCGCGTGCGAGGTGACCCCGAGGGACTCCTCGACCACGCCCAGGAAGCGGTCGGCGGCCTCCAGCAGGGTGTCGGCCTCGGCCGCGGTGACCGCCGAGGCCGACCCGGCCTCGGCCGCCGCACGCTTGCCGGCACCGGCGGAGAAGTAGGTCGCCCAGTCGGCCATCTCGTCGGACGAGGCGGCCAGCAGCACCCAGGCGTTACGGCTGCGGCGCTTGCCCGCGGCGGGCTTGGTGCGCGCGGCCAGCCAGGCTGCAGCGGCCCGCAGCGCGGCGACGTGGGCGTTGGCGAAGCGGACGGCGGGGTCGCTCGAGGCGAGCGCCTCGTCGAGCGACTCGGCCGCACGCACCAGGTAGACGTGCGTCGTGGCCGGCAGGAAGGTCGGCCCGGCGCTGAACGAGGCGAGCTGTCGGTCGTCGGTGGTCATGTGGTGCAGTCAACCCGGCACCACCGACAAAACCGTGCGGCGGCGCTCAGGCCTGACGCTGGCCGGCGTACCGCGGATGCAGGTAGGCGGTCGTCGCGGGGTGCCACAGCGGCACCATCAGCGCCACGAAGAGGACCAGCAGGATCACCGAGAAGACCGAGAACAGGGTCGGCTGGCCCACCCGGAAGCCGGCGATCGCGGCCACCCCGGTGAAGAACAGCAGCACCGTGATCGAGATCCGCGCCCACTCGAAGCCGTTGCGCAGGAACGCCGCCAGGACACCGACCAGACCGGCCAGGACGATGTACTCGGTGATCGCGACCGGGATGAACCGCGGCGGCGTCACCGACCCCTCCTTGACCGCCTCGAGGCCGTGGCTGGCGAGCAGCTCCTTGGCGGCCGGGTTGCCCTTGGCCCAGACGGTGATCAGGTCGTCCTGACGCCAGATCACGAGCAGGACGGTGACCGCACCGACGACGATCATCGCGACGATCAGGCGCAGCGCGAGGGTCAGCGACCACGGTCGCGGGTCGAGGTCGTCGGCGGGGGCGGAGAGGTCGATCTGATTCAGCATGGCGAGAACAGCCTAGTCGGGACACAATCACGACATGCAGGCGCTCGCGCTGACCTTCTCCACCGGCTGGGCCAGTGGCATCAACGCCTACCTGGTCGTGCTGGTCCTCGGGCTCGCCGACCGGGTCGGCTCGTTCAGCCAGATCCCCGACGTGCTCGGCACCTGGCCGGTGCTCGCTGCGGCGGGCGCGTTCTACGCCCTGGAGTTCGTCACCGACAAGATCCCGTACGTCGACTCCACCTGGGACGCGATCTCGACCGTCATCCGACCCACGATCGGTGCCGTGATCGGCGTCCTGATCGCCGGGCAGGCCGACTCCCTCAGCGAGGCCGTCGGTGGCGTCACCGGCGGCACCACCGCCCTGCTGGCGCACCTGTCCAAGGCCAGCAGCCGGCTGGCGATCAACACCTCCCCCGAGCCACTGAGCAACATCACCGCCAGCCTGACCGAGGACGTCGCCGTGCTCGGCGTGGCGACGCTGGCGCTGCACCACCCCCGGATCGCCGCCTCGATCGCCGCGGTGCTGCTGATCGTCGGCCTGGTGGCGGCCTACCTGCTGGCCCGGGTGGTGCGTGCCGGGTGGCGACGGTGGAAGGCCAAGCCGGGTGCGCAGCCCCTCTTCGCCTGGCAGCGTCCGCCCTCCTCCCCGACCCCGTAGAGTCAGCGCCCGTGACACGGGTAGCAGTGGTCGGTGGCGGCTTCGCAGGACTCGCCTCAGCGCTCCGACTGGCCAAGCTCGGCCATCAGGTCACCCTCGTCTCCCCCGACCTGGGCGGTGCGCTGACGCCGTACGAGGCCGACGGCTTCTCCTGGGACCTCGCCTCCCACACCCTGCTCCCGGCCGTCACCCGCGACCTGTTCCGCAAGTCCGGGCGTCCGCTGGAGCGCGAGCTCGACCTCGAGCCGGTCGACGTGATCCGGGAGCACCGCTGGCGCGACGGCACCGTGCTCCGGCTCACCGGTGGATCGCGGGCCTCCCAGCTGGCTGAGCTCGGCCAGGCGTGGGTGGACCACGTGGCGCCGTACGGGGAGATCTGGGAGGCGACCCGCCAGCACCTGTTCGAGAACCGCTCCGCGATGCTCCCCCGCGACCTGGAGCGGACCCTGAACGCCCGCACGTCGCTGCACCGTCGGATCCGGCACGACCTGCGCGACAAGCACCTGCGCGAGGTGGCGCGCTACCCGTTCGAGCTGGCCGGGCACACCCTGCGCGACGTGCCAGCGTGGGCAGGGCTGAGCGCCTACCTGGAGCAGCGCTTCGGCGCCTGGCGACCGGTCGGCGGGATGGGCGCGCTGCGCGAGGCCCTGGTCGGCCGGCTGGCGACCCGGAAGGTCGAGGTGGTCGCCGGCTCGGTCGAGGACGTGGTGGTGCACGACGGGCGCGCCGTCGGCGTCACCGTGGGCGGCGAGAGGATCGAGGCCGACGCCGTCGTGGTCACGATCGACCCGCGCGCGCTGCCGACCCTGGCGCCCCTGGCCCGCGAGACGATGCCATCGATCCCGCCCACGGTGGTCTATCTCGGGCTGAGCGCCGACGTGCCCGAGCTGACCCACGACGTGGTGCTGCACGGCGATCCGCTGGTGACGGTGCGCCCCGGCGGCCGTGCACCCGACGGGGCGGTGGCCTGGACCCTGCTGGTGCGGGGCGCGATCGCCGAGGAGATCGACCTGGTGCTGTGGCGCCACGGGATCAAGATCAAGCCCGAGCAGATCCTCACCCAGCACACCGTCTCCCCGGCCGAGGTCGTCGCCCGGTTCCACGGCTCCCCGCTCGGGGTGACCTGGCGTGGTCGAGCGACGCTGGGCGACCGGGTCGGCCCGCTGACGCCGTACCAGGGTCTGTACGCCGCCGGCGCAGCGAGCATCTCCGGTGACGGGCTGCCCTTCGCCGGGATGTCGGCTGCGCTCGTGGCCGCAGCCATCGGTCAGCCCTGATCGACTTCCGGGTTCACCACCGCCGAGATCCGGGTTTCCCACCGTTGCTGGGGGCGAACCCGGATCTCGGTGTCAGACGGTCAGGTTCAGCTTCGCGAAGATCTCCAGCGTCGCCTTGGACCGGTTCAGCGTGTAGAAGTGCAGGCCCGGGGCGCCGCCCTCGAGGAGCTCCTCACACAGCTCCGCCGCGATCGCGATGCCCTCGGCACGGACCGCCTCGGCGTCGGGCAGCCGGGACTCGATCCGGGCGACGATCTCGGCCGGCACCGAGGTGCCGATCAGCTCGCCCTGACGACGGATCGCGTTCAGGTTCAGGATCGGCATGATGCCGGGCAGGATCGGGATGTCGACCCCGCGGGCGCGGACGCGCTCGACCAGACCGAAGTAGTCGGCGGCCCTGAAGAACATCTGGGTGACGGCGAAGGTCGCACCGGCACGAGCCTTGGCGACCAGCACGTCGGCGTCGGTGTCGAGCGAGGAGGCCGTCGGGTGACCCTCGGGGAAGGCCGCGATCCCGATGTCGAAGCCACCGTGCCCACGGACCAGTTCGACCAGCTCCGAGGCGTAGGTGAAGCCGCCCGGGGTGGTCGTCCACTCCGCTCGCGGCCCGTCGGTCGGGTCGCCACGCAGCGCCATGATGTTGGCGACCCCGGCGGCCTTGTACTCAGCCAGGATCGAGTCGATCTCGGCGGCGGTGTGCCCCACACAGGTCAGGTGCGCCATCGGCACCATCGAGGTCTCCCGGGCGATCCGCTCGGTCACCCTCACGGTCGTGCCGCGGGTCGTGCCGCCGGCGCCGTACGTCACCGACACGAACGAGGGGCGGTAGGGCTCCAGCGCCTCGATGGCCTCCCACAGCCGGGCTTCGCCGGCCTCGTCCTTCGGCGGGAAGAACTCGAACGAGAACGACCGACCGCCCTGACGGATCACTTCGCTGATGGGGGTCGTGCTCGTGCCTGGCATGGCCCCATCCTAGGGTGACCGGGTGACCCAGTGGGATGAGGCGACGTTCCGTGGACAGGTCCAGGACGAGCTGGACGGCTTCCTCGACCGACAGGCCGAGGTGCTGGCCCCGTTGGGCTCCGACGCTCAGCGTCTGCTCGCCCAGGCCCGGGCGAGCGTGGCCGGCGGCAAGCGCTTCCGGGCGGCGTTCTGCTACTGGGGCTACCGTGCCTTCGCCGAGCCCGGCGACGCTTGGACGGCGACCGCCCTGATCCGCGCCTGTGCCGCCCTGGAGCTGCTGCAGGCCTCGGCCCTGATCCACGACGACTACATGGACGGCTCCGACAGCCGCCGCGGACGCCCCGCCACCCACCGCCACTTCGAGGCCCAGCATGCCGAGTTCGGCTGGACCGGCCCGTCGACGACGTACGGCGCCGCCGGGGCGATCCTGCTGGGCGACCTGCTGCTGGCGTGGGCCGACGAGCTGCTGCGGCGTACGGGCTTCGGGTGGGACGTGCTGGGCCCCGCCCTGGAGATCTTCGACCTGTGCAAGACCGAGGTGATCGCGGGCCAGTTCCTCGACGTCTCGGTGCAGGCTCGCGCCGAGGCCGACGTCGCTACCGCGATGACGGTGCTGCGCTACAAGTCGGCGAAGTACTCGATCGAGCGACCGATCCACATCGGGGCGGCCCTGGCCGGGGCCACCCCCGACCAGATCGCCGCGCTCTCCGGCTTCGGCCTCCCGATCGGTGAGGCGTTCCAGCTGCGCGACGACATCCTCGGCGTCTTCGGCGATCCCGCAGCGACCGGAAAGCCCGCCGGCGACGACCTGGTCGAGGGCAAGCGCACCGTCCTGGTCGCCCACGCCCTGGCCGGTGCTCCCGACGCCGACGCCGCTCTGCTGGACCGGTCGCTGGCCACCGCGCTCAGCGACGCCGAGGTCGACCGGCTCCGCGCGATCATCACCGACTCCGGCGCGCTGGACGCGGTGGAGGAGACGATCACGGCCCTGACGGCCACGGCCGACGCAGCGTTGGCCGGGCTGGCGATCGCCGAGCCCGCCCGGGCGGCACTCGCGGCGCTGGGCGACGCCGCGACGCAGCGCAGCGTCTGAGCGACCCCGCCGACGGGGGAAACCCGGAAGTCGGCCGTGGTGAACCCGGAAGTCGACGGTGGTGAACCCGGAAGTCGACGGTGGCGAACCCGGAAGTCGGCGTCAGGGCAGCAGCGGCACGTCGACTGCGGGCCCCTGCCCCACCAGCACGACGCTCAGCGCCGCCTCCTCGGAGCGGTCGGCGAACAGGCCGACCAGGACGGTGAAGGCCCGCGGGTCGGCCAAGGCCAGGTCGGCCCAGCCGCTCCACACCAGCACCGCCGGGTCGTCGAGGTCGCGCAGCACGTCGTAGAGCGCATCGAGGTTGTGGCCGAACTCGTCGCCCGCCCCGAGCACCCGTCCGGCGGTGGTGAGGAAGGCCGACGTGGTGCGGTCCCCGGTCGAGTCGAGGATCAGGGCGGCGGCGCCCTCGGCCTCGGCGCGGGCCAGCACCTCGGCACCCGACACGTCGAGGGCTCGGCTCACCCCGGGCCTCATCGCTTGATCCTGGAGAAGTGGTCGTAGTGGTCCGCGGTCCAGTACAGCTCCCCCGCCGATCCGGCCACGATCCGGCGGGCGCCACGGTTCGAGGCGCCCGGGGTCGGCACGGTGTACTCGTGGTAGTAGCCACGCGACCTCGTCGGCAGCACGCCCTCGAAGTTCCCGAACGTCGACCCGTCCTTGCCCGGGTAGGCGAACGGTCCACCGGCGTCGATGGCACTGAGCACCTCGCGGGCCTGGGTCGGCAGCGAGGACGCCGCGATCCAGGGCAGGCCGCTGACCGGGTCGGTGCCCGACGCCTTCGACGAGCCTGAACCGGCCGACGAGCCTGAGCCGGCCGACGAGGACGAGCCCGTGTGCGTGGCTCCGCCCGTGGCCGACGTACTGGCGGAGGCTGAGGACCTGGCCGAGGTCGACGACCTCGCGGTGTCGCCCGAGGAGTCCGAGCCGTTCTGGGTGAGCAGCCACGCCACCCCGACCACGACGATCAGGGCGAGCGACCCGAGAGTGCGCCAGGTGGCGCGGGACAGCCCGAGCATCCGGGTCAGAAGGCCATCGCCTGGGCGCGACGCTTGGCCTCCGAGCCGCGGTTCTCGCGCAGGGCGTCGATCGGGCGGCCGGGCAGGTCGGCGTCGAGGAAGAGCCAGGCGATCGCCTCACGGTCGTCGTAGCCGCCGTCGTGCAGCACGGTCAGGATGCCGGGCAGGCCCTTGACGATCTCGTGGCCGTCGAGGAAGAGCGCCGGGATCTTCAGCCCCGAGCGCTTGCCGCCGAACTCGGGCACGGCGTGGGCAAGCTCGTGGTCACGCACCATCGTGCGGACCTTGCCCACCGAGACGCCGAGCAGCGCGGCGACCTCGCTCCAGTCCATCCACTCCTCCACGAGGGCGGCGAGATCCTGGTCGGCGAGCGGAAGGTCGTTACTCATGGGGTGAATCCTAGGCGTGCAAGCCTGGGCGCGTCGCACCCGCGACCCTGGGTGGGCTCCGTACGATGGAGCGGTTCCGGTCGACGGTTCTGCCGAGTCGTCCCCTCTTCCCCCCGGTCCACGCTGTTCAGGAGGTCCCCATGCGCGAGCGCCGTGCTGCCCGCGGTGGCGACGCTGCCAGCGACCCGCTGCTCGGCCGGATCCTCGACGGCCGCTATCTGCTGACCGCGCGGATCGCGCGCGGCGGGATGGCCACGGTGTACGAGGCCCATGACCGCCGCCTGGACCGGATCGTCGCGGTCAAGGTGATGCACGCCGGGATGGGCGACGACAAGGCGTACGCCGCCCGGTTCGTGCGCGAGGCCCGGGCCGCCGCACGCCTCGACCATCCCAACGTGGTGCAGGTCTTCGACCAGGGTGACGACGACGGCACCCTGTTCCTGGTGATGGAGCTGGTCCGCGGCACCACCCTGCGCGACCAGATGTCCCACGGCGCCCCGCTGTCCCCGACCCGCGCCCTGGCCCTGACGGTGCCGGTCCTGTCCGCGCTCGCCGCAGCCCACCGCGCCGGCCTGATCCACCGCGACATCAAGCCCGAGAACGTCCTGATCGCCGACGACGGCCGGATCAAGGTCGCCGACTTCGGCCTGGCCCGCGCGGTCACCGCCGAGACCCAGCACACCTCGACCGGGGTGCTGATCGGCACCGTGTCCTACATCGCACCCGAGATCGTCTCGAACGGTCGCGCCGACCAGCGCAGCGACGTCTACTCCGTCGGCGTGATGCTCTACGAGCTCCTCACCGGACGCAAGCCGCACGAGGGCGACTCCCCCATCCAGGTGGCCTACAAGCACGTCCACGAGGACGTGCCGGCCCCGTCCGCCCTGGTCCCCGACATCCCGCCGTACGTCGACGCGCTGGTCGCCCGGGCCACGGCCCGCGACCCCGACCTGCGGCCCGCTGACGCGGCGGTGATGCTGCGCCAGAGCCAGCGTGTCGCCCAGGCCCTGGCCAGCGGGGTGAGCGAGGACATCGAGCTCACCACCGACCTGGCCCTGCCGACCCGGCCCGCGGCCGAGCACACCATCGTCGAGCACCTCGGGGCCGTCGATGCCGAGAACACCGCCGTGCGGCGGCGTACGGCCGAGGTCTCACGACCTGTCCCCGTTCCCGCACCGGCGCCGGAGCCCGCCGCCCGGCGTCGCCGCCGTCGCGGACCCGTCACGGTGCTGCTGGCCGTGCTGCTGGTGGCGGCGGTCGGCGTGGGTGCCTGGTGGTTCGGCTTCGGCCGCTACACCACCGCACCGGGTGTCCTCGGCCTGTCCCAGGCGGCGGCGACCAGCAAGCTCCAGGCAGCCGGCCTCGACGTCACCGTGGGTGACCCCGACTGGTCCGACACCACCGACAAGGGCCTGGTGATGCGGGCCGACCCCGCTGGCGGCAACCGGGTGCTCAACGGCGGCACCGTGACCCTGACCCTGTCCAAGGGGCCGGAGGTCTACGCGCTGCCGAACCTGGTCGGCACCACCGTCGACGCCGCCACCTCCACCCTGGAGGGGATCAAGCTGACCGTCGGCCAGAACCAGCCGACCTGGTCCGAGACCGTGCCCACGGGCCAGATCATCCGTACCGACCCCGTCGCCGGCACCCAGCTGCGCCCCGGCGCCAGCGTCGACCTGTGGGTCTCCAAGGGCCGCCAGCCGATCAAGCTCACCAGCTGGGTCGGCAAGAAGGGCGACGCCGCCCAGAAGGCGCTGACCCAGGCGGGCCTCAAGGTCACCACCACCCAGTCCTTCAGCGACACCGTCGCCAAGGGCGTCGTGATCTCGCAGAACCCGACCAGCGGCACCAAGTACAAGGGCGATGGGGTCGCGCTGGAGGTCTCGAAGGGCCCCGAGCTGATCGCGGTGCCCGGTGGCCTCAAGGCCAGCGGCGTGGCCGCGGCGACCGCGAAGCTCGAGGCGCTCGGCTTCAAGGTCCGCACCGAGCACGCCTCGATCTATCTGGGGCTGGGCTACGTCTACTCCAGCAACCCCGGCAGTGGCACCAAGGTGCCGAAGGGCTCGACGATCACCCTGATCATCGTCTGAGGGCGATCGCGGGATCCCAGACCCACTGCCGGATCTCCTCGCCGTCCTGCAGATGGCTCAGGTTCTCGATGTCGACGAACCCACGACCGGCGAAGAGCCGCTCGGCACGCCGGTTGTCGGTGCGGATCCAGACCGAGAGCCGCGGCCAGCGCGACTGGACCTCCCGGAGCAGCCGGGCGCCCACCCCCGAGCCCCAGACCGCCGGGTCGACGGCGATCATCGAGACGTGCCCGGTGTCAGGGCGTACGTCGCCCACGGGCCCGTCGGCTCCGGCCTCGTTGAACACCTCGGCCAGCACCATCCCCGCGGGCCGCGCCCCGTAGTGCGCGAGCAGCACGACCTCGCCGTCCCCGACCCGCTCCCGGATCCGCTCCAGTCGCTCCGGGCCGGCCGGGCGGGGTCGGGTCCGGTTGGCGGCGGCCCAGATCAGCATCGCCAGATCGAGCTCGGCGGGCGAGCCGACCGAGGTGATCGTGATCCGGGGCATGGGCGTCACCTTAGCGGCGATCCACCGGTGCTCCGCGTCGCGAGCGGCATCCCACAGGGGTCAGGTGCCCACTCACGCCGCCAGGTGCGGGACCTCGACCTCGGGATGACGTCGCGGCCCGAGCTCGGCCAGCAGCATCGCCACCAGCACGATCACGCAGCCCACCGCCATCCGTCCGGTGAAGTGGTCGCCACCGAACGCGACCCCGAAGGTCGCGGCGAAGACCGGCTCCATCGTCATGATGATCGCGGCCCGGGTGGCGGGCAGATGCCCCTGGGCCCAGGTCTGGCCCAGCATGCCGAGCAGACCCGCCACCACCGTCAGGTAGGCGAACGCCGCCCAGTCCACCGGTCGGTCGGGGAACGTGATCCCGTTCGGGGCCGCGCAGACCAGGCAGACCACTCCGATGGAGAGCAGCTGCAGCGTCGAGACGCCGACGGCGTGCTCGGGCCGGGTCCAGAAGCCGAGCGCGACGATGTGGAGCGCGTAGAGCACGGCCGAGGCCACGGTCAGACCTTCGCCGTAGCCGATCGAGAAGCCGTTGAGGGAGAGCACCGCGAGGCCGACGGCGGCCAGGGCGACGGCGACCCAGGTGGAGCGGCCGATCCACTGGCGCAGCAGCAGC
The DNA here is from genome assembly GCF_030150155.1 of Nocardioides sp. Lineage (GTDB taxonomy): Bacteria > Actinomycetota > Actinomycetes > Propionibacteriales > Nocardioidaceae > Nocardioides. Next base: position 51,806 of record NZ_JASLGR010000006.1, on the reverse strand, counting down.
CAGGCCAGGACCGGGGTGAGGACGACGTACAGCCCGGTGAGGAACCCCGAGACCGTCGAGGAGGTGTGCGCCAGCCCGAGCGTCTGCAGCATCTGGGCCAGCGCGTAGATCACGCCGACGATCACCGAGCGCACCGCCAGATCGCGCGGGAGACGACGTACGGCGGCGGGGGCGATCAGGATGAGGAGGATCCCGGCCAGGGTGAACCGCAGACCGAGGTAGTCCAGCACCGGCACCCGCGTGATCAGGTCCTTGGTGAGCGGGAAGGTCGATCCCCAGCTCGCGGTGACGATCAGCAAGACGAGGGTGGGGGCGAGGGCGGCGCGCTTCATCCGCGCAGCTGCTTGAGCAGCGCGATGTCAGGGTTGTCGGCGTCGCGCGATCCGGGGGTCTCCAGGATGAACGGCACGCCGGCGGTGGCCGGGTGGGCGAAGAGCTCGGAGAACGCGCCGGTGCCGATGTAGCCCTGGCCGATCTGCTGGTGGCGGTCCTTGAACGCACCGCGGACGTCCATCGAGTCGTTGGCGTGGATCAGCCGGAGCCGGCCCTCGCCGCCGATCTCGACGATCCGGTCGACGGTGGCGCTCGTCCCGCCCTCGTCGTCGAGCGGGGCGCCGGCGGCGAAGACGTGGCAGGTGTCGAGGCAGATCCCCGCCTTGGGGTGCAGGTCCAGGGCGCCCAGGTAGGCGCTCAGGTCCTCGACCCCGGCGCACAGCGACCGGCCCTGGCCCGCGGTGGGCTCCAGCAGCAGCCACGGGGCGTCGTCGCCGTCGAGGGTGTCCAGCACGGGCAGCAGCGCCTCGCGTACCTGGCGCAGCGCGGCGGCGAACCGCTCCTCAGCCTCGGCGTCGTCGGCGGCGGGCGCGACGAAGGAGCCGGTATGGACGACCACGCCCTCGGCCCCGATCTCGGCGGCACGCTTGAGATTGTGGGCGACGACCGCTGCGCTCTTCTCGTACGTCGCCGGGGTCGGCGACCCGAGGTTGACCAGGTACGGCGCGTGGATGAAGGCGCGCATCCCGCGCCGCTCGATCTCGGCGCGGAAGGCCTTGTCCTCGGCGGGCTTGCCGGCGCTCAGGGCCCAGCCACGCGGGTTACCGACGAAGATCTGGATGGTCTCGCAGCCCAGCGCGTCAGCGTTCGCGAGCGCCCCGGCAACGAGCCCCTTGCCGACCTGGACGTGGGTCCCCACAGGTCGGGACTGGGCGTAATCGATGTCGAGCGTCTGTGCCGGGTTCTGCATGATCACACCAGCCTAGGGGTGGGTCTATCCCCCGCCGAATTCCGGTTTCACCACCGCCGAATTCCGGGTTCACCACGGTCGAATTCCGGGTTCACCACGGTCGGGATCCGGGTTCACCACGGTCGAATTCCGGGTTCACCACGGTCGAGATCCGGGTTCACCACGGTCGCACCGGCGTACGGCTACAGCACCGCCAGGATCGACGCCGCCCGGGTGGCGTCCGCTGCCGAGACGTCGAGATGGGTCACCAGCCGCACGGTCTCGGGCCCGACGGCACTGATCAGGACCCCGGCCTCCTTGGCCCGGGCGACGAACCCCGGCGCATCAGGGCGGGAGAAAACCACGATGTTGGTGGCGACGGTCGCGGGGTCGAGACCGACCGCATCGGCCAGCAGCCGGGCGTGCTCGTGGTCGTCGGCAAGACGGTCGATGTGGTGATCGAGGGCGTGCAGTCCGGCCGCGGCCAGGATCCCCACCTGACGCATCCCGCCGCCCATCCGCTTGCGCCATACGCGGGTCTCGGCCATCGCCTCGCGAGACCCGACGACGAGGGACCCGATCGGGGCGCCCAGCCCCTTGGACAGGCAGACCGCCGCAACGTCGGCCACGGCGCCGTACGACGTCAGGGGCACGCCCGTCGCGACGTGGGCGTTCCAGATCCTGGCGCCATCGAGGTGTACGCCGACACCGACCGAGTCCGCCCAGGCTCGCAGTGCCTGGAGGTCCTCGATGGAGGTCACCGCTCCCCCGGCGAAGTTGTGCGTGTTCTCCACCGAGACCGCCGCGGTGGGCACGAAGAACGGACCCATGTCGGGGGCGTAGAGGCGCTGGATCTGCTGCAGGTCGACGCCGCCGGTGGGTGAGGTCCAGGTCCGCATGGTGAGTCCGGTGAAGGCAGCGTGGGCGCCGAGCTCGGCCCGCGCGATGTGGGCCAGGGACTCGCACAGCACCTCCTGACCTACCCCGACGAGGGTCCGCACCGCGAGCACGTTCGCCATCGACCCGGTCGGGGTGAAGACGGCGTCCTCGTGCCCGAACAGCTCTGCGACACGCTCCTCGAGACGGCGTACGGTCGGGTCCTCTCCGTACACGTCGTCGCCCACCTCGGCCGACGCCATCGCCGCCCGCATCGCGTCGGTGGGTCGGGTGACGGTGTCAGAGCGCAGGTCGATCACAACTCGATTGAATCACCGGCGCCGCTGATCGCCGCCGACGGGCCTCGCCGAACGGTGAGTAACCCGGATCTCGGCAGTGAGTAACCCGGAAGTCGACCGTGGCGAATGCGGATCTCGGCGGTGAGTAACCCGGATCTCGGCGCAACGGATGCCACCATGAGGCGATGGACACCAACGATGTCACTCGGGTGGCGCGACGGGCCGGCAACCACGACGCCCTCACCGGTGCCGCCCGGGTCGGGTTCGTGGTCAACGGGCTGCTCCATCTCCTGATCGGCTGGATCGCGCTCCAGGTAGCCTTCGGCGGCCACCGCAGCGGCAACGGCAAGGCCGATCAGTCCGGCGCCCTGTCGACGCTGGCCGACAACACCCTCGGCCACGTGCTGCTCTGGGTCGCGGTAGCCGGCTTCCTCGGGCTGGCGCTGTGGCAGCTGACCGAGACGATCACCGGCGCCGAGCTCGGCGACAAGATCAAGGCCGGCGCGAAGACGGTGGTCTACCTCGCGGTGGGCTGGACCGCGCTGACCTTCGCCCGCGGCGGATCGAGCTCGAGCGGGCGGCAGTCACGGACCTTCACCGCCCGCCTCCTCGACGCACCGATGGGGGTCGTCCTGGTGGTCGTGATCGGGCTGGCGGTCGTGGCCGTCGGCGCCTATCACGTCTACAAGGGCGTCACGACGGGGTTCCTCGACGAGCTGACCGAGCACCCGGGGCTGACCGTCGTACGGCTCGGTCAAGTCGGGTACGTCGCCAAGGGGGTCGCCCTCGCGGTGGTCGGCTGCCTCTTCGTCGGCGCGGCCCTGCGCCATGACCCGCACGAGGCCTCGGGGCTCGACGGTGCGCTGCGAACCCTGCGCGAGGCACCGGCCGGGCAGGCACTGTTGGCGGTGGTGGCGGTGGGGCTGATGGCCTACGGGCTGTTCTCCTTCGCCCGGGCCCGCTACGCCAGGCTCTGACACCCTGCATTCACTCCGTGGCGACCGAGCCACATCTCACCGGTGGCGAACCCGGAACTCGGCGGTGAGTAACCCGGATCTCGGCGGATGCAGAACGCCCGGCCGGACTCCGAGGAGTCCGACCGGGCGCTGTGGATCAGGCTCAGGCCTTGCGCAGCATGTCGGCGACGAGGAACGCCATCTCCAGGGACTGCACCCGGTTCAGGCGCGGGTCGCAGACCGACTCGTACCGGGTGGCCAGGTCGTCGGCACCGAGCTGCTCGCCACCGCCGACGCACTCGGTGACGTTGTCACCGGTGAGCTCGACGTGGAGACCGCCGGGCCAGGTGCCCAGCGAGCGGTGGACGTCGAAGAAGCCCTGGACCTCGTCGAGCACGTCGTCGAAGTTGCGGGTCTTGTAGCCCGAGGTGGCCTCGAACGTGTTGCCGTGCATCGGGTCGGTGATCCAGGCGACCTGGAGGCCCTCCGACTTCACCTTCTCGATGATCGGCGGCAGACCCTCGCGGATCTTGCCGGCACCGAAGCGGGTGATGAAGGTGAGGCGACCGGCCTCGTTGCCCGGGTTGAGCTTCGCGGCCAGCGCGATCGCGTCGTCGGGCGTCGTGGTCGGGCCGAGCTTCACACCGATCGGGTTCTTGATCTTGCTGAGCAGCTCCACGTGGGCGCCGTCGAGCTGGCGGGTGCGCTCGCCGATCCAGACGAAGTGGCCCGAGACGTCGTACGGCTGCTCGGTGCGCGAGTCGATCCGGGTCAGAGCGTGCTCGTACTCCAGCACGAGGGCCTCGTGCGAGGAGTGGAAGTCGGCCCGGTGGAACTCGTCGGCGTCGGCCACACCGATGGCCTGCATGAAGGCCATCGCGCGGTCGATCTCGCCGGCCAGGGCCTCGTAGCGTGAGGCGAACGGCGAGTCCTTGATGAAGTCCTGGTTCCAGGTGTGGACCTGGCGCAGGTCGGCGTACCCACCGGTGACGAAGGCGCGGGCGAGGTTCAGGGTCGACGCGGACGCGTGGTAGACGTCGAGCAGTCGCTGCGGGTTCGGGATCCGGGCCTCGGGGGTGAAGTCGAAGCCGTTGACGGCGTCGCCGCGGTACGCCGGCAGGGTGACGTCCCCGCGGGTCTCGGTGTCCTTCGAGCGCGGCTTGGCGTACTGGCCGGCCAGGCGGCCGATCTTCACCACGGGCACGGAGGAGGCGTAGGTCAGGACGACAGCCATCTGCAGCAGGACGCGCAGCTTGGCGCGGACGTTGTCGGCGGTGGCGCCGGCCAGCGTCTCGGCGCAGTCGCCGCCCTGCAGGATAAAGGCCTCGCCCCGCGTGACGGCAGCGATCTTCTCGCTGAGCTCGTCACACTCGCCCGCAAACACCAACGGCGGGGCCGTACGGAGCTTGTCGACCACGGACGCGAGGGCGGCCTGGTCGGGGTAGGTCGGCTGCTGAGCAGCGCCGAGGGCGTGGAGGTCCTCAAGGGACGGGATGGTGCTCACCGGATCAGGATACGGGTAAGGCGCGCCTTAGTTCGCGGGGACGGGGAATCATGGACACTCCGACGGATGTTGGGACCCACATGAGCCGTACTACGACCGCCGTCCGCGTCCACGAACTCGGTGGCCCCGAGGTGCTCCAGCTGGAGTCCGTGGAGCTGCCGGACCCGGCCTCCGGCGAGGTCCAGATCGACGTACGCGCGATCGGAGTCAACCCCGTCGACCTCAAGATGCGCGAGGGCTTCCCGTGGTCGGACGCCGCCGAGCTGCCGTTCAAGCCGGGCAACGAGGTCGCCGGCGTGGTAGCCGCCGTCGGCCCCGGGGTGGATTCGTTCGCGGTGGGTGACGAGGTCGTCGCGTTCCGCATCTCCGGTGGGTACGCCGAGGCCGTCAACGTCCCGGTCGGCGACGTCTTCGCCAAGCCCGCCTCGCTGACCTGGGAGGAGGCCGCGGGCCTGCTGCTGGTCGGGGTGACCGCCGTCCACGCTCTGACGAAGGTCGGCGTCGGCGAGGGTGACCGGGTGCTGGTCCACGGCGCCTCGGGCTCGGTCGGCCAGCTCCTGATCCAGCTCGCGCTGCTGCGCGGGGCGAGCGTCGTCGGCACCGCAGGGCCGCGCAACCACGACCTGCTGCACAAGCTCGGCGCGACCCCGATCGCCTACGGCGAGGGTCTGCTCGAGCGGGCCACGGCCGCCGGCCCGTACGACGCCGCGATCGACCTGGTCGGCACCCCGGAGGCGTTCGACGTCTCGCTCGCGCTGGTCGAGGACCGCAGCCGGATCACCACGATCATCGGCGGACCGCACGCGGTCGAGGCGGGTGTGCAGAAGATCGGTGGCGGTCCTGGCTCCGAGCTCGGTCTGGAGCTGCGTGCCGCGGCTCGCCCCGAGGTGCTGGCGCTGGCCGGCGCGGGCAAGCTCCACGTCCGGGTGGTGACGACGTTCCCGCTGGCCGAGGTCGCCGAGTCGCACCGCTACGTCGCCGAGGGGCACGCCGCCGGCAAGGTGATCCTGCTCCCCTGACTCGTTTTCGGGTGGGTAACCCGGATCTGGACGGTGGGTAACCCGGATCTCGGTCTAGGGTCGGGGCGTGAGTGTTCTCGCCATCGACGCCGGCACGACCGGGATGACCGCGCTCGTGGTCGCCCCGAACGGGCGGATCGTCGCCCGCGGCTACCAGGAGTTCCCCCAGCACTTCCCCCAGCCCGGCTGGGTGGAGCACTCCCCCGAGGAGATCTGGGCCTCGACGCTGGCCTGCGTCGGTGCCGCGCTGCAGGCGTACGACGCCACCACCCACGGACCGCTGAGCGCGATCGGGATCACCAACCAGCGCGAGACGATCGTGCTGTGGGACCGCGAGACCCTCGGCTCACCGCGACGCGCGATCGTGTGGCAGGACCGGCGTACCACCGCCATCTGCGACAGGCTCAAGGCCGGCGGCCACGAGGAGCGGGTCCGTGAGCTCACCGGGCTGCGCCTGGACCCGTACTTCTCGGCGACCAAGCTGACCTGGATCGCCGAGAACGAGCCGCACACCTGGGCGCTGGTGCAGGCCGGGCGCTACGCGATCGGCACCGTCGACTCGTACCTGATCGCCCGGATGACGCGCGGGCTGCACCACGTCACCGACGTCTCGAACGCCTCGCGCACCCTGCTGTTCGACCTCGACGCCGGGGACTGGTCCGACGAGCTCTGCGCGCTCTTCGGGGTGCCGCGCGATGCTCTGCCCGACCTGATCCCCAACTGGGGCGCCTCGATCACCACCGACGCCCGCACCTTCCTCGGGCTGGCACTGCCCATCACCGGTCTGGCCGGCGACCAGCAGGCAGCACTGTTCGGGCAGACCTGCTTCGAGCCCGGTGAGTCGAAGTGCACCTACGGCACCGGCTCGTTCATCCTGACCAACACCGGCACCGAGATCGTGCGCTCCGACGCCGGGCTGCTCTCGACGGCGGCGTGGCGCTCCCCCGACGGCGAGATGACCTACGCCCTCGAAGGCGCCATCTTCGTCACCGGCGCGGCGATCCAGTGGCTGCGCGACGGCCTCCAGATCATCGGCTCGGCCGCCGAGACCGCCGCCATCGCGGCCTCGGTCCCCGACACCGGCGACGTGATGTTCGTGCCCGCCCTGACCGGGCTCGGGGCGCCGTACTGGGATCCGAACGCCCGCGGCACGATCGTCGGGATCACCCGGGGCACCACCAAGGCCCACCTGGTCCGCGCCACCCTGGAGGCCATCGCCTTCGAGGTCCGCGACGTGGTCGAGACGATGCCCGACGTGGCCTCGCTGCGCGTGGACGGCGGCGCGGCCGCCAACGACCTGCTGTGCCAGATGCAGGCCGACCAGCTCGGTGTCCCGGTCTCGCGGCCGACCCAGGTGGAGACCACCGGACTGGGTGCCGCGTTCCTGGCCGGACTCGGCTCGGGAGTGTGGGGCTCCTTCGAGGAGATCAAGGCCACCTGGGCCCAGGAGGCCACCTTCGGGCCGCACACCTCCCGGGAGGCCGCCGACACGGCGTACGCCCGCTGGCGCAACGCGGTGGAGCGCTCCCGCGACTGGGCCTACTGACGAGTCACCAGATTAGGACCCGAGCGAGCTACCGACGGTGCCGCCAGCCGCCTGCCCCAGACCTTCGATCTTCCCGCACCGTCCGGACAGCTCACGGATGTTCTGCCAGACAACCGCCCGCGGCGCGTCGATCTTCAACGCGCGGACGCAGTCGTCGAGGCGGTGTGGGCGCTCACGGAGGTAGGAGACTGCGCTCGCCAGACTCTGTCCCACCGTCTTGCCGTACGCATCGACTGCCTTGCGAGCACCAGCCTGCAGGGCGATGGCGTCAGGCTTCATCATCGCCAGGTCGATGATGTCGCGACTGAACACCGACGTGTCAGCCCAGCGATCGTCGTTGGCGAGCAGTTTGCTGGCAACCTGGTCAGTTCGTGCCAGGGTGCGCACGCCGCAGATCTCATCCGCCTCGGACGGGGAGTCGAGTTCAATACGGGCCTCGTGGATGATCTCGAACTTGATCGGCACGCCTGCGACAAGCACCGAGGCTCGGATTCCGTAGCCGTCCACGGAGGGGCCCCGCCCGACCTCCAGCTCGCCCCGAGTCAGTGCCTGAAGCCCACCGCCCCTCACCATCTGACGCAGTTGCCGGAAGGCCCCCTGGTCAGAGACCAGGAAGTCGATGTCGACGGACTCGCGGAACTCACCGTTGGCGAGGACGATCGCCGTACCCCCTCCGAACCAGCAGTGGTGTTCAGCCAGGAGCGAGGCGTCCAACTCCAGCAGCACCTCCGCTACCCGTTGGTGGTGGAGCCGCCTAAACAAGGAGTCTCCCGTTGCTATAGGTGTCCGCGAGGTGCTGAATGAACGCCTTCTCGCGATCAGTCAGAGTCTCCTGTTCAAGGTGTCGCCATCCCCGTTCGTAGAGGTTGAGCGCCTCCGTCTCGGTCACAGTGGTGCCAGCGTCGGTTTGCCAAGCAAGCGACCGCAGGCCGGGGTAGTCGCCGACCGTGATCATCGTCGAGGCTGCCCCCGGTACGTCGAGGACCGGGACGCCGAGGTGGAGACCGAGTGCGGCTGCCACGTTGCTGTAGGCACCGATCGTGACCGAAGGGTTTCCCGCCTCGATCCTGTGCAACGTCACGCGCGATACGCCAGCAGCTTCGGCGCAGGCAACGGCCGAGACGCCGAGAGCCTTGCGCCGCTCGCGCAGGCGACCGCCCAGGCGTTCGAGGTCCGCCTGTTGCTCCGGGCTCGTGGAGGGACTCGCTGCTGGCATGTTTCTCATTTTAGACATTTGGAACCAAGTGTCAACAATGAGAAACGTCTCCCTGCGGTTAGAGCCGAGCCAGGGTCTCCCGGACCAGCGCCGCCACCGGCTCGGACTCGACCAGGAAGCCGTCGTGCCCGGCCCCGGAGTCGATCGCGACGAAGTGCGCGCCCGGGATCGCCTCGGCGATGTGGCGCTGCTGCGCGATCGGGTAGAGCCGGTCGGTGGTGATCCCACCGACACCGACGGGGACCGCGATCGTCCCCAGCGCCGCCCGTACGCCGCCACGGCCACGCCCGACGTCGTGACCGTTCATCGCCTCGGTCAAGGCGACGTAGGAGCCGGCGTCGAACCGGCCGACGAGCTTGTCGGCGTGGTGGTCGAGGTACGACACCACCGAGTAGGTCTCACCGTCGGCCTCGCGGGTGCGCCCGAAGCGGTGCTCCAGCTCGTCGGCGCACCGGTAGGTCAGGTGCGCGATCCGACGGGCGATGCCCAGACCGGCGACCGGGCCGGCCCCGCCGTCGACATCGTGGTAGTCGCCGCCGCGCCAGGCGGGGTCGGCGGTGATCGCGGTGATCTGGGTGGACTGGGTGCCGATCTGGTCGGCGCTGGCCTCGGCGCCGACGGCCAGCACTACCCCCGAGGAGACCCGTGCAGGAAGGCCGACCAGCCACTCCAGGGCGCGCATGCCGCCCATCGACCCGCCGACCACGGCGGCGAAGGTGTCGATCCCCAGCGCACTGGCCCAGGCCGCCTCGACGGCGACCTGGTCACGCACCGTGATCGCGGGGAAGCGTGAGCCCCACGGCCGACCGTCACCAGCGACCGAACCCGGGCCGGTGGTGCCCCGGCACCCACCCAGGACGTTGGGGGCCACCACCCACCACCGGGACGTGTCCAGGGCCTTGCCCGGACCGACCAGGTCGCCCCACCAGCCCGGGGTGGGGTGGGCCGGGCCCGCCTCACCGGCGACATGGGAGTCGCCGGTGAGGGCGTGCAGCACCAGGATCGCGTTGACCACCCGGCCGTCCTCGGTCCGGGGCTCGCCCCAGGACTCGTAGGCCACCGTCACCGGCAGTGCGGCACCGGACTCGAGGATCACCTCACCCAGGTCGACGTAGCGACGCTGGTCCTCGGCGTGCGAGCGGGCGGCGGGGTCGTGCGGGGTGGTCAACGGCAACGCTCAGGCTCCTGCGGCGGCGAAGCCCAGCTCGAGGTCGGCCAGGATGTCGGTCAGGTTCTCCAGACCGACGGCGAGACGGACCAGGCCGGGCGTCACACCCGAGGCCAGCTGCTCCTGGGGCGTCAGCTGCGAGTGCGTGGTCGAGGCCGGGTGGATCACCAGCGAGCGGACGTCGCCGATGTTGGCGACGTGGCTGTGCAGCACCAGCGCCTCGACGAACTTCCGGCCGGCCTCGGCCCCACCGGCGATCTCGAAGGCGAGCACGCCGCCCGAGCCCAGCGGCGCGTAGCGCTGCTGGCGGTCGTGCCACGGGCTGGACTCCAGGCCCGCGTAGTTCACCGACTCCACCTGGGCGTGCTTCTCCAGCCACGACGCGACGGCGAGCGCGTTGGCGCTGTGCCGCTCCACGCGCAGGCTCAGCGTCTCGATGCCCTGGGCGAGCAGGAACGCGTTGAACGGGCTGATCGCGGTGCCGAGGTCACGCAGCAGCTGCACCCGGGCCTTGAGGATGTAGGAGAGGTTCGCGCCACCGAAGTTGCCGGCGAACGCCGAGCCGACGCCGAGGTCGGGGGCGTAGCGCAGGCCGTGGTAGCTGGCGTCGGGCTCGTTGAAGTTCGGGTAGCGCGCCGGGTCGACCCCGTAGTCGAACCGACCGCCGTCGACGATGACACCACCGATGGAGGTGCCGTGACCGCCGAGGTACTTCGTCGCGGAGTGCACCACGATGTCGGCGCCGTGCTCGAGCGGGCGCAGCAGGTACGGCGTCGCGATGGTGTTGTCCACCACCAGCGGGACCCCGGCGGCGTGGGCGACCTCGGCGACACCGGCGATGTCGAGCACGTCGATCTTCGGATTCGAGATGGTCTCGGCGAAGAAGGCCTTCGTGTTCGGGCGCACCGCGGCACGCCACTGCTCCAGGTCGTCGGGGTCGGCCACGAAGGTGACCTCGATGCCGAGCTTGGCGAACGTGTGGTGGAGGAGGTTGTAGGTGCCGCCGTACAGCCGCGAGGAGGCGACCAGGTGGGAGCCCGCCTCGGCGAGGTTGAGCAGCGCGAGGGTCGCCGCCGCCTGGCCCGAGGAGACCAGCAGCGCGCCGACACCACCCTCCAGGGAGGCGATCCGGTCCTCGACCGCGGCCTGGGTCGGGTTCTGGATCCGGGTGTAGATGTTCCCGAACTCCTTGAGCGCGAACAGGTCCGCAGCGTGCTCGGCGCTGTCGAACGTGTACGACGTGGTCTGGTAGATCGGCAGCGCCCGCGCGTGCGTGGTCGGGTCGACGCTCTGGCCGGCGTGGATCTGTCGGGTCTCGAAGGACCAGTCGTTGCTCATCGGATACTCCTGGAGAGAGGGGTGGGTAACGACCCGAGAGTGGACGACAAAGTCGTCCGATTCAATAGTCTTTGCGGTTGTCTCGCCTGCTGGGCGCGACGGGGGCCGACTACGCGGCGTTCTTGCCGCGCTTCTTCGCATCCGAGGCGTAGATGTCGACGTACTCCTGCTCGGAGAGCTTGAGGATCTCGTACATGATCTCGTCGGTGATCGCGCGCAGGATGTAGCGGTCGTTCTCCATGCCCTCGTAGCGGGAGAAGTCCAGCGGCTTGCCGAAGCGGACCACCGGGTGCGCGATCTTGCCGAACGCCTTGCCCGGCGGCGCGACGATGTCGGTGCCGATCACGGCGACCGGGATCACCGGGACCTTGGTCTCCAGGGCGAGTCGGGCCACGCCGGTGCGACCGCGGTAGAGCTTGCCGTCGTGGGAGCGGGTGCCCTCGGGGTAGATGCCGAAGAGCTCACCCTCGGCCAGCACCTTCTTGGCAGCCAGCAGGGCGCCCTCGGCCGCCGACGCGCCGGAGCGGTCGATCGGGACGTTGCCGGTGCCGGCGAAGAACGTCTTCTTGAACCAGCCCTTCACCCCCGGCTCGGTGAAGTACTCCGCCTTGGCGACGAAGCGCACCATCCGCGGCAGACCCAGCGGCATGAAGAGCCAGTCGGAGTACGACAGGTGGTTGGAGGCCAGGATCGCAGGACCCTCGGTGGGGATGTTCTCGACGCCCTCCCACTTCGGTCGGAAGACCAGACGCAGCCAGGGACCGATCCCGATCCACTTCAGCGTTCCGTAGAAGAGTCGCTCGAACACACCCTGATCCTTGCAGAATGGTCCTATGTCCTCCACCCCGGCCACCTCCGCCGCCTCGACGACCTCCCCCGTCCGCCCGACCGCTGTCCCGCTGTCCCTGCCCGCCCGACCGGACCAGACCGGCGGCCTCAAGGTCGGCGTGCTCCTCTCCCACGGCTTCACCGGCTCCCCGGGCTCGATGCGGCCCTGGGGTGAGGCGATGGCCGCTCACGGGTACGCCGTCGAGGTGCCGCGCCTGCCCGGGCACGGCACCACCTGGCAGGAGATGAACACCACCACCTGGGACCAGTGGCTGGCCGAGATCACCGCCACCTTCCGCAGGCTCCGCGCCGAGAACGACCACGTCGTGGTCTGCGGCCTGTCGATGGGCGGGGCGCTGGTGCTGCGCGTGGCCGAGCTCTTCCCCGACGAGGTCGACGGGGTCGTGTTGGTCAACCCCGGCGTCGCCACCACCCGCTGGGACGTGAAGCTGCTGCCGGTGCTCAAGCACATCGTCCCGGCCCTCAAGGGCGTCGGCTCCGACATCAAGAAGCAGGGCGTCGTCGAGGACGCCTACCCGCACACCCCGCTCAAGGCGGCCCACTCGATGTTCCGCGGCTGGCGCACCGTGGCCGCCGACCTGGAGCGGGTGACGGCACCGCTGCTCTACTTCCGCTCCACCATCGACCACGTCGTCGACGAGGCCTCCGAGCCGCTGATCCGCGGCCGGGTCTCCTCCACCGACGTCACCTTCACGCCGCTGCGCGACAGCTACCACGTGGCCACGGTCGACAACGACGCCCCGCAGATCTTCGCCGAGTCCGCCGACTTCGTCGCACGGGTCTGCGGCCTGCCCACCTCCGCGTAGGCTGAGCCCGTGCCTTCCCCCGATCCCGACCAGCCCGACGACCGCCACGCCGACGACGACGCGGCCTGGGCGGAGATCGTCGCCAATTACGGCCCGCAGCCGGTGCTGGCCGAGGAGATCGCACCCGAGGTGGAGGTCGCCCACGTCTTCGACGACGACGTGGACGAGGAGCCGGACTGGGGCGACGACGACGACCTGGTGCTGCCCGGCGACTTCGTGCCGCCCGAGCCCGAGGCCCTGGGCTGGCACGGGTGGCGGTCGGTGGCCTGGATCGGCGTACTCGGCTCGCCGGCGCTCGCCCTGATCTGGACGTTCCTGTCCCAGTGGCGCGGCTGGAGCGCACCGACCTTCCTGGCGTACCTGCTGATCGGCGCGTTCCTCGGCGGCTTCGCCTACCTGGTGCTCACCATGCCGAAGGACCGCGACGACCCGTGGGACGACGGCGCGCGGGTCTGACCCGACCGGTCGCCTCCGGAGCCTCCGTCGGCTCCAGGGGTGCCAGGAAGCGGCGCAGCCGCTCACGACGCCGGGCGCGCTTGACCAGCTCGCCACGGCGACGCCTGAAGATCGGGCGCACCGCCTCGGTGCGGGCCATGTCGGCCGCCCCGATCACGCCGGCGTCGTTGAGGAACCGGGCCTTGATCACGTCCGGCACGTCGCGGTGCCCGGCACCCACCAGCGAGTTCGTGAACGCCTCGCGGGCCGGGTCCAGGAGCAGGTCCCCGGCCGCGCTGACGCCGCCACCGACGACCAGCAGCTCGGGGTCGAAGGCGGCCGTCAGGTTGGCCAGGCCGACGCCCAGCCAGCGGCCGATCTCGCCGAAGGCGGCCAGGGCGAGATCGTCGCCGCGCTGGGCGGCCTCGGTGATCATCGGGCCCTTGAGCCGCTCGCCGTCGTGGCCGGCGAGCTCACGCAGCAGCCCGGCCCGCTCGTCCCAGTGGTTCCTGACGTAGCGCACCAGGGCGTTGCCGGAGCAGTACTGCTCCCAGCACCCCGTCCTGCCGCACTCGCACTGCTGCCCGCCGGGCACCACCTGCATGTGGCCGAACTCGCCGGCCATGCCGTTGTGACCACGCATCAGGGTGCCGCCGAGGATGATCCCGCCGCCGATGCCGGTGCCGAGGTTCACCATCACGACGTCGGTGTGGCCGCGGGCGGCGCCGTAGGAGAACTCCGCACGGGCCGCGCAGTTGGCGTCGTTGTCCAACGCCACCGGGACGCCCCAGCGGTTCTCCAGGCGCTCCCGGGCCGGGTCGAGCCGCCAAGGCAGGTGCGGAGCGAACATGACCCGCTCCCCGGCCGCGTCGACGAACCCGGCCGCGGCCAGGCCGACGGCGTCGATCCGTCGGATCCCCGCCACCTCCTGGACCGCCTCGGTCAGGGCGTCCTCGACGACCGTGACCGGCACCGAGCGCCCGGGCGTGGAGCGCCGGGCGACCTTCCCGACGGTCCCGTCCGGCAGCACCTCGGCCGCCAGGACCTTGGTGCCGCCGATGTCGACTCCGATGGTGACCGCCACGATCCGTCCCCCTCTTGTCAGTCGCTCGTGTGTGTCGCTGGGCTCAGCGGTGCCGGGCCAGGTCGGCGGCGCCGATCAGGCCGGCACGGTTGCCGAGTCGGGCCAGCCGCAGCTCGGCCTCGGGCCGGTGCCCGCGACCGCTGAGCTGGGCACGGAAGGCCACCTGGGCCGGGTCGAAGAGCAGCGAGCCGGCCTCGGAGACGCCGCCGCCGATCACGACCACGGCCGGGTCGAGGACGTCGACCAGCGACGCGATCCCCTCCCCGAGCCACTGGCCCAGCTCGGCGAAGACGGCACAGGCGACCGGGTCGCCGTCCTGGGCCGCCTCGGTGACCAGCGGGCCGTTGATCGCCGCGACGTCGCCGCCGGCGCGGGCCAGCAGGTCGGCCGCGTTGCCGGCCACCGCCGCCTCGCGGGCGTAGCGGACCAGGGCGGTGCCCGAGGCGTAGACCTCGAAGCAGCCCTGGTTGCCGCAGCCGCAGAGCAGGCCGCGGGGCTGGACCCGGAGGTGGCCGATCTCGGCGGCGACGCCGAACGCACCACGCTGCAGGGCGCCGTCCAGGACGATGCCGCCGCCGATGCCGGTGCCGACGGTGACCATCAGGGAGCTGTCCACCTCGGCGGCGGCACCGTGGACGAACTCGCCCCAGGCCGCGGCGTTGGCGTCGTTCTCGATCACGGTCGGCAGGCCGGTGGTGGACTCGATCGCGGTCCGCAGGTCGACGTCGCGCCAGGCGATGTTCGGCGCGAACATCACGGTGCTGCGCTCACGGTTGACGTAGCCCGCGGCACCGACGCCGACAGCCTCGATCTCGTGCCGGGTCGCCAACTCGGAGACCAGCCCGACGATCGCCCCGACGATCGCGTCGACGTCAGCCGCGGGTGAGGTCACCCGCACTTCGTCGCGGATCTCGCCGGACTCGTCGAGAACGCCGGCCAGGATCTTCGTCCCGCCGACGTCGACTCCCACTGTGAGACTCATACGTCAGGCCACTCCACTTCGGTGTCGGAATCAGGATGCAACGAGATGTGATCGACGTCGGCCGTACGCCGACGGGTGCCGGAGTCACGGCCTGCGGCCGCTCCGGCTGCGCCGATCAGGCCGGTGAGGGCCTGGATCAGCGAGGCCCCGGCGGCGACCAGGTGGTCGCGGACCTCGGGGCTGACCTCCCGCACGGCGTGCACGGTGCGACAGATCGGGCACACGGTGCACTCGGCCGACCCGGTCGCCAGGTGCTCGTTGGCGGTGCCGACCTGCTCGGACGCCCAGCCCGCGAGCGCACCGACGAGACGGAGTGCCTCCTCGGCAGCGGAGCCGACCGGATCACCGTGCGAGTGATGCGAGTCCGCGTTCACCGCTCCCCTTCCGTGCTGTCAGTGCTGGCCTGCTCCACGAAGAGCACCTGGAGCTCTCCCTGGTGGGCACCGGGCTCGACCCGAGCCCCGGCGACCCGCAACCGGGCCAGCCCGGTCGGCAATGTCAGGAGACGACGATACGAGCCCACCGTGACGACCAGGTCATCGCCGTTGCGGGCCAGGTCGACAGCGCCCGCGTCGACCCCGGGCAGTGCCAGGTGTGCGACGGCCCCGGTCGCCGTACGGGTGACCCGGAACGGGCCCTCGGCGGTGGGGGCGGCGAACGGGTCCGAGCCGGCGAAGACGTCGGTAGCGAGGTCGACCAGCGCCGGTACGCCGACCGGCTCCGCCCTCCGGTAGACCGAGCGCCACACCGGCAGCCCGGCGAAGGAGGCCTCGACCTCGTCGAGCACCGCGTTCTGGGCGGCCACCCAGCCGGCCCGCCACGGGTCAGCGCCGTCGGCGGGGAAGATCCGGTTGGCGATCACACCGTCGACCCGGTAGCCGTAGAGCGAGAGCATCGTCCACGACCGGCGTGCCTCGGCGACGACCACCGACTCCGGGGTGAGCACGATCCGCACGCTGGCGCCGGGGCCGGTGAGCAGGTCACGCACCTCCAGCAGCTCGTCGTGCAGCCGCTGCATCGCGTCGAAGACGCTCTGGCCCGGCATCGGCACCCCGGCGGCACGGCTCAGCACCGGGTTGAGCGCCTTCACCACCCGGCGCTGCATCGGGAAGATCCGCGACATGTACCAGCCCAGCGCCTCCGGCATCGCCAGCAGCCGCAGGGTCTCGGCGGTCGGGGCGCAGTCGATCACGATCACGTCCCACTCCCCCGAGGCGGCCCGCTGGCGCAGCTCCAGCAGGGCCAGCACCTCCTCGGCACCGGGCAGGACCGTCAGCTCCTCGGCGGCGACGGGGTCCATCCCGGCCACGTCGAGCACCGACAGCAGGTAGTGCTGGACGTCGGCCCAGGACTCCTCGAAGCGTCGTTGGGCGTCGATCTGTTCGACGTACAGGCGCGGCGCGACCTCGGTCGGCTCCGAGCCGATCTCGACACCGACGTCGCCGAAGGCGTCGGCCAGCGAGTGCGCGGCGTCGGTGGAGAGCACCAGGGTGCGCTGTCCCTGGGCGGCGGCGAGCGCCGCGGTGGAGGCAGCGAGGGTGGACTTGCCGACCCCACCCTTGCCGGTCAGAAGAATGGTCCGCATGGCGTCACACGCTCACGCGAGCGACTCCACCCGGGTCTTGAGCCCCTTCAGGGCTGTCTCGATCAGCACCTTCTCGCCCTTGCGCTTGAGCATGCCGATGATCGGGATGGAGAGGTCCAGGGTGAGGTCGTAGGTGACCTCGGTCGACCCGTTGCCCAGGTCGCGCAGCCGGTAGGCACCGTCGAGGGAGCGCAGCAGCGTCGCCTCGACCAGGGTCCAGGTGACCTCGAGGTCGCTGTGCCAGACGTAGGCCAGGGTGTAGCTGTCCTTGATCGGCGGTACGTCGAGGGTGAAGCGCGCCTGCTCGGCGCGACCGTCGGCACCGGGGACGACGACCGAGGCCGACTTCATCCCCTTGATCCACGACGGGTAGTGCTCGAAGTCGGCGATCACCGCCATCACTGCGGCCGGCGCAGCGGCAACGACGATGGAGGAGCTGGTCTGGTCGGCCACCTGCGCGACACTACCCGATCGGCCCGACGCCGGAGTGACATGCCGACGCCGAAACCTGAGAGATAGTGTGTTTTCGTTCAGGGTCCGACGATTCGGGCCGTTCGACCTCACTTCACCGCCTAGGGGGGCTTCCGTGCGCGAGTTCTCGTCGCCGCTGACCATCGATCTGCCGGTCTCCGGCAACCTGACGGACGACATCGTGCGCAACGCCGCCGAGGCTCCCTCCGCCGTCGTCTTCTCCCGCCGCGGCGCCGACCGCAGCTGGGGCGACGTCACCTCGGCGGAGTTCCTGGCCGAGGTGATCGCCGTGGCCAAGGGCCTGATCGCGGCCGGCGTCGAGGCCGGCGACCGGGTCAGCCTGTTCTCCAAGACCCGCTACGAGTGGACCCTGATGGACTACGCCATCTGGTTCGCCGGTGCGATCACGGTGCCGATCTACGAGACCTCCTCGGCCGAGCAGGTGCAGTGGATCCTCTCCGACTCGGGCACGAAGGCCGTGATGGCCGAGGGCCCCGACCACCTCGCCCGGATCGCCGAGGTCCGCGACTCGCTGCCCGACCTGGCCCAGGTCTGGTCCTTCGCCGACAACGGCGTCGACGTCCTGGTCGCCCTCGGTGCCGACATCAGCGACGAGGAGGTCGAGAAGCGCCGTGCCGCGGCGACCCCCGACACCATCGCGACCCTGATCTACACCTCGGGCACCACCGGCCGCCCCAAGGGCTGCGAGCTCACCCACGGCAACTTCATGTTCGAGATCCGCGGCGCCCTGGCCGACCTCGAGGACATCTTCCGCAACCCCGACTGCAGTACGCTGCTCTTCCTGCCGCTGGCCCACGTCTTCGCCCGGATCATCCAGATCGGTGCCATCCGGGCCCGCGCCCGGCTCGGCCACGCCCCCGACATCAAGAACCTGGTCAGCGACCTGGGCGAGTTCAAGCCGACCTTCATCCTCGCCGTCCCGCGGGTCTTCGAGAAGGTGTTCAACACTGCCTCGCAGAACGCCCACGCCGACGGCAAGGGCGCCATCTTCGACAAGGCCGTGGAGGTCGCGATCGCGCACAGCCGTGCGATCGACACCCCGCAGAGCCTGCTCGCCGGCCTCAAGACCAAGAGCCTGCACGCGATCTTCGACAAGCTGGTCTACCGCAAGCTCCGTGCCGCCCTGGGCGGCGATTGCACCTACGCGATCTCCGGCGGCGCGCCGCTGGGCGAGCGCCTGGGCCACTTCTACCGGGGCATCGGCCTGATCGTGCTGGAGGGCTACGGCCTGACCGAGACCACCGCCGCCCTGGCGGTGAACAAGCCCGACGCCACCAAGATCGGCACCGTCGGCCAGCCGCTCAACGGCACCGCGGTGCGCGTGGCCGACGACGGCGAGCTGCTGTTCAAGGGCGGCCAGGTCTTCGCCGCCTACTGGAACAACCCGCAGGCCTCGGCCGAGGCGATGGACGGCGAGTGGTTCCGCTCCGGCGACGTCGGCGAGATCGACGACGAGGGCTTCATCAGGATCACCGGGCGCAAGAAGGAGATCATCGTCACCGCCGGCGGCAAGAACGTCGCCCCGGCCGTGCTCGAGGACCGTCTGCGTGCCCACGCGCTGGTCGACCAGTGCATCATCGTGGGCGACGGCGAGCCGTTCATCGCCGCCCTGATCACCCTGGACACCGAGGCGCTGCCGGCCTGGGCGGCCGCGCATGACAAGACCCTCGACCTCGCCACCCTGGTCGAGGACCCCGACGTGATCGCCGAGGTGCAGAAGGCGGTCGACGACGCCAACAAGGCGGTCTCCAAGGCCGAGTCGATCCGCAAGTTCCGCATCCTCCCCGACGCCTGGACCGAGGAGGGTGGCCAGCTCACCGCCTCGATGAAGCTCAAGCGCAACGTCGTACTCAAGGAGTTCCGCGACCAGGTCGAGGCGCTCTACCACTCCTGATCCACCCCGCTGCGTCCACATCCTGGACGGGGTCGGGTGCGACGATCGGACCGACCTGACCCCCCAGGGTGACTACCCGGATGACCCGTTCGGGGGATCCCCCCGGTGGGACAGCCGTGCTGCCGTTCGGCGCCAGTGGGCAAAATCCACAGAACCTCAACGACAGAGCCACATTCGACACCCGTAACCCCATCGCCATCCCTACAGTTCTGGGTGGAGAGCGCATGCTCTCCGACCGTCCGGGCAGCTCGGGGCCCGGCGCAGCTTTGAGGTGAAAGGGTGTCGATGGAGCGACGCAGAATCCTGGTGACCGCCGCAGCACTGGTGGCAGTTCTCGGTGCAGCGCTGGTCTTCCTCTACGTCAGAGGAGCCGATCACCGGGCCGAGAATCGGTACCAGACCACCACGGTGCTGGTCGCGTCCAGCACGATCAACCCGGGCGAGACCGTCGCCGAGGCCACCGCTGCCGGCAAGATCGTCGCCCAACCGGTCACCAACGACTCGCTACTGACGGGTTACCAGCGCGACGAGTCGGGACTGGGCACGATGGTCGCCCTGACCACGATCTACCCCGGCGAGCAGATCATCGCCTCGAAGTTCGGCACCACCAGCGCACCGAGCTCCTCCCTCCAGATCCCCAAGGACAAGGTCGCGGTCTCGGTCAACCTCACCGACCCCGCGCGCGTGGCCGGCTTCGTCAACCCCGGCTCGCAGGTCGGCATCTACATGACCGGGACCAACCCGAAGACGGCCAACGCCTTCGCCCAGATCCTGCTCACCGACGTCACCGTGATCGGCGTCGGCTCCACCACCCCGGTGTCCACCACGACCACCGACCAGTCCACCGGCAACCAGACCACCGAACAGCTGCCGCGCACGCTGCTGACCCTGGCGCTGTCACCGAGCGACGCCCAGAAGGTGCTCTTCGCGCAGACCAACGGCGAGCTCTCGTTCGCGCTGCTCCCCGCCGACGGCAGCACCACCGTCAAGCAGGGCAGTGCCACCACGTTCGACAACGTCTTCAAGTGAGGCCTTCCCATGCCTGTTCTCGTCGAGCCTGACCACGACGCGGTCAACGTCCTGCTCCGTGCCCTCCCTGCCGGGGCCCAGGGTGTCGCCACGATGGACCGTGCCCGAGCCTGGCTCGAGCAGCACCGCGACGAGTACGTCGTCGTGCTCGGCCCCAACGTCGACGGCGCCGAGGCCCTCGCCCTGTGCGACCTGCTGCGCAGCACCCGCCCCACCGTCAGCGTCGTCCTGATCCGCGACGAGCTGACCACCGAGGTGCTCACCGCCGCGATGCAGGCCGGTGCCCGCGACGTCATCCCGAGCGGGTCGCTGGAGGCGGTCAGCGCCGCTGTGGGCCGGGCCAGCCAGCTCAACACCGCGCTGCGCGGTCCCGGCGGCAGCAACCACACCGGCAAGATCATCACGGTCTGGTCGCCCAAGGGCGGCGTCGGCAAGACCACGATGTCGGTCAACCTCGCCCTGGCCCTGACCGAGGGCGGTGCCCGCAAGGTCTGCCTGGTCGACCTCGACCTCGCCTTCGGCGACGTGGCGATCACGATGCAGCTCTTCCCGTCGCACTCGATCGAGCACGCGATCGGCTCCGAGGGCAGCATCGACGCCGAGCTGCTCAACGGCCTGCTCACCCGGCACCAGGACTCGCTGATGATCCTGGCCGCGCCCTCGCACCCCGACGTCCGCGACCGGGTCTCCCCCACCCTGGTCTCCCAGATCATCAGGTCGCTGGCCCAGACCTACGACTACGTCGTGATCGACACCGCCCCGGCCTTCGACGAGCAGACCCTGACCGCCCTGGATGAGACCGACGAGATCGTGATCGTGGCGACCCTGGACGTGCCGACCCTGAAGAACGTCAAGGTCGCCCTGGAGACGCTCGACATGCTCAACATCGCCCCCGACCACCGGCACCTGCTGCTCAACCGCGCCGACGACGAGGTCGGGATCAACCCCGACCGGGTCGAGGGCATCCTCGGGCTGCGTCCGGCCGCCCAGGTGACCACCTCGATCGAGGTCGCCGCCTCCACCAACGCCGGCAACCCGATCGTGGTGAAGAACCCCTACCACCCCTCCAGCACCGCGATCCTGCAGATGGCCTCGCTGCTATCGGGTGAGGAGATCGCCGCGCCGACCTACACCGTCGAGACGGTGCCCGCCGAGCCGTCACGGCTCTTCGGGCGTCGCCGGAAGCGCAGGTAGCCATGTCGCTCGCAGATCGGATCGCCGCCGCCCGGACCGGGGAGGCGGCCGCGCCTGCGCCCACGGTCGCGACCCCATCGTCGGCTCCGGTCGCTGCCGTCGCACCGGGCACGGCGACCTCGGGGACGCCGGGGACGCCGGGGACGCTGGAGCACGGCGCCCCGGCAGTGCCCACCAGCCACACCACCCATGCCGCCCACGCCGCAGCCGCCGGGGTGGAGACACCGCTCGGCCCCGACGAGGTCACCGGCAAGCGCCGCGCCGACGTCACCCCGCCGCCGTACGCCGCCACCGTGAGCACCCCGGCGAGCGCACCGTCGACGCTGGGCCAGGTCCCCGGCACCACCGCGACCGCGGGCCCCGGGGCGAGCCCCGCCCCGGCCGACGCGGCCCTGCGGCGTACCCTCGGCGGACAGCAGTCCGAGAGGCTCGAGGCGATCAAGGCCAGCGTGCACGAGCAGCTCCTGCGCCAGCTCGGCCCGCAGCTCTACGACGCCGACCTGGACGCCCGCGAGCTCGACCAGAAGGTCAGGGCGGTGCTCCAGGAGGTGCTCGCCACCCAGGAGCGGCCGCTGTCCAACGCCGACCGGCAGCGGGTCACCCAGGAGATCAGCGACGACATCCTCGGCCTGGGGCCGATCGAGCCGTACCTGCGCGACCCCGAGGTCTCCGAGGTGATGGTCAACGGGGCCAATGACATCTGGCTGGAGCGCCACGGCCGACTGATCCACGCCGAGGGACGCTTCGCCGACGAGGCCCACCTGCGCCGCACGATCGACAAGATCGTCTCCCGGATCGGTCGCCGGGTCGACGAGTCCAGCCCGATGGTCGACGCCCGGCTGCCCGACGGCTCCCGGGTCAACGCCGTCGTGCCGCCGCTGGCGATGGACGGCTCCGCGCTGACCATCCGGAAGTTCTCCGCCGACGCCCTCACCGCCGAGGACCTGGAGCGCTACGGCTCCTTCTCCCCCGCCGGTCGGCGCCTGCTGGAGGCCTGCGTGCGGGGACGCCTCAACGTGATCGTCTCCGGCGGCACCGGCGCGGGCAAGACCACCACCCTCAACGTGCTCTCCTCCTTCATCCCCGCCGACGAGCGGATCGTCACGATCGATGACGCCGCCGAGCTCCAGCTCAAGCAGGAGCACGTCGTGCGCCTGGAGGCGCGCCCGGCCAACATCGAGGGCCGCGGTGCGATCACGATCCGCGACCTGGTCCGCAACGCGCTGCGGATGCGGCCCGACCGGATCATCGTCGGCGAGGTCCGTGACGCCTCGGCGCTGGACATGCTGCAGGCGATGAACACCGGCCACGACGGCTCGATCTGCACCCTGCACAGCAACGGACCGCGCGACACGCTGGCCCGCCTGGAGACGATGGTGCTGATGGCGGGCATGGACCTGCCGGTGCGCGCGATCCGTGAGCAGGTCGCCTCCGCCGTCGACCTGATCGTGCACCAGACCCGGCTCAAGGACGGCACCCGCCGGATCACGCACATCACCGAGGTCGAGCGGATGGAGGGCGACGTGATCACCCTCCAGGACATCTTCGTCTTCGACAACACCGCCGGCTTCGACGCCGACGGCCGCGCCCTGGGCCGGCTGCGTCCGACCGGGCTGCGCCCGAAGTTCCTCGACAAGCTCGCCGAGAGCAACGTCGTCGTCGACCCGCTGCTCTTCCTGGATCGGTGAGGCCATGCCGTCGTGGAGCATCTACGTCGCGATCGCGGCACTGGCGCTGGGGCTGTTCGGCCTCGTCCTCGCCCTGCTGCCCGGTCCGCGCAAGCCGGTCTCGGTCGCTGACCGCGTCGCCGACTACACCGCCGCCACCCGTCGTACGACGGCCCAGGCGAAGGCCTCACGGGGCGGCGTGGAGAACAGCGAGGTGGCCCTGGCCGCCAAGGACATGGCGACCGATCTGCTCCGGCACAACCAGGGTCTGGAGCAGCGGATCGCCGCCCGTCTCGACGCCGCCGGGAGCGAGCTCAAGGCCGCCGAATGGCTGCTGATCCACGTCGCGATCGTGGTCGCGGCGACCGTCCTCGGCCTGCTCCTGGGGCAGGGCAACGTCGTCCTGGCCCTGCTCGGGCTGCTGATCGGCGTGATCGCGCCCTGGGTCTACCTCGGCAACCGCGCCACCCGGCGCCGCCGGTCCTTCCACCGGGCGCTGCCCGACACCCTCCAGCTGATCTCGGCCTCGCTGTCGGCAGGTCTGTCGCTGCAGCAGTCGCTGGACACCGTGGTCAACGACGGCGCCGACCCGATCGCCGGGGAGTTCCGCCGGATCCTGGTGGAGACCCGGCTCGGCGTCCCGGTCGAGGACGCGATGGAGGGCGTCGCCCGCCGCTACGAGAGCCAGGACTTCGCCTGGGTGGTGATGGCGATCCGGATCCAGCGCCAGGTCGGCGGCAACCTGGCCGAGCTGCTGGACACGGTCGCGGCGACGATGCGCGAGCGCGAGTACCTGCGTCGTCAGGTCTCCTCGCTCTCGGCCGAGGGCCGGCTCTCCGCGGTCGTGCTGGGCGCGCTGCCGCCGCTGTTCCTGCTCTACCTGTGCCTGACCAACTGGGACTACGTGAGCCCGCTGTTCACCGACGTGCGCGGCCTGATCATGCTGATCGGCGGTGCCGCGTGGCTCGGGGTCGGGGTCTTCTGGATGAGCCGCCTGGTGCGGGTGGAGGTCTGAGATGGTCGTCCTCTTCGTGCTCGGTCTGATCCTGGTGGGCAGCGCGATCGCCCTGCTCGCGATCGCGCTGCGGCCCGCCTCGGAGCCGACCTCGGTGAACCGGTCCCTGGCCGTCCTGGAGGCGATGACCAACGCCCCGGCCGAGCTGACCAAGGAGGTCGACCGCTCCTTCGCCGACCGGGTGCTGGCACCGCTCCAGCAGCGGGCGCTGGGCCTGGGCCGCCGGATCAGTGGGGCCGACTCCGCCGAGCGGATCCGCGCCAGGCTCGACCTGGCCGGCAACCCGGCCGGGTGGAGCGTGGACCGGGTGACGGCGGGCCGGGTGCTGTGCGCCGGCCTCGGCCTGGTGATCGGCCTGGCCGTCGCGATGGTGCTCTCCGACGCCTTCACCACCCGGCTGATCCTCACCGTCGCCGGGATCGTGCTTGGCTTCTTCGGCCCCTCGCTCTACCTCTACCAGCTGGGCTACGACCGCTCCCAGCGTCTCCAGCGGGAGCTGCCCGACGCCCTGGACCTGATGACGATCAGCGTCGAGTCCGGGCTCGGCTTCGACGCCGCGGTGCAGCAGGTCTCGCTGCACACCGACGGCCCCCTGGCCGACGAGTTCGCCCGGATGCTGCGCGAGATGCAGCTCGGCATGGGACGCAGCGAGGCCTTGCGCTCCCTGGGCGATCGGACCAATGTGGACGACATCCGCTCCTTCGTCTCGGCGATGGTGCAGGCCGACGCCTTCGGCATCCCTGTCGCCCAGGTGCTGCGTGTGCAGACCTCCGAGATGCGCACCAAACGACGCCAGCGGGCCGAGGAGAAGGCCCAGCAGGTGCCCGTCAAGATCACCATCCCGCTGATCTTCTGCATCCTGCCCGCGCTCTTTGTCGCTGTGATGGGTCCGGCTGTGATCAACGTTCTCGACTCGATGTTCTGATGGCCGCCGATGTCCGTCGACGTCTCTGACCGTCTCCCGTCCCGGATCGCCCTGCTGGGGCGACTGATCGCCCTGCTCGCCCTCGGCGCTCCGGTGCTGTGGGCGCGCGACATGGCGGGGATTTTCACCCTGATCGCGACCTTCGCCGTCTGGGTCGTGATCACGGGCCTGGAGATCCGCGGACGGCTCCCGCTGCTGGCCACGATGTGCATCGACGCCGTCCTGATCGCCCTGATCGCCGGGGTCATCCTCAACACCGCGCCGATCGCGCTCGGGGCGCTGGCCGTGCCACCGTTCACCACCGCGCTGCGCCGCGGGGCGTGGGGCGTCACCGTGGTGCTGGCCTGCGAGGTGGTCACGCTCAGCCTGACGATCGCGCTGTTCACCAGCGACTTCACCGCCCAGGAGGGCTACACCACGTTCAGCTGCCTGGTGGTCGGGCTCGGCCTGGGCATGATCGGCTCCTTCATCCATGCCGTGCTGCATGAGCACCAGACCGAGCTGGCGCCCTACCTCTACGCCCAGGACCTGCTGCACGAGCTGATCGACATCTCCGACGGTCTGGACAGCGGCCTCAACCCGGTAGCGCTGGGCGGGCAGCTGCTGTGGGCGTTGCGCGAGAAGCTTCCCTGTACGGCGACGGCGCTGTTCGTCCACCGCGGCGACGGCCTCACCCCGCTGGTGGCGAAGTCGATGGAGAACGACCTCAGTGACCTCGAGGCCGTCGCGGTGACGGCGTACGAGCGCCGGGCGGTGGTGCGGCGCTTCCCCCGGATCGCGCTGCCGCTGGAGTCCGGCAGCGGGGTGACGGCGATCCTCGCCGCCGAGCTCACCCCGGGGGCCGAGGGTGCCGCCCTCACCACCAACCACCGGCTCGAGGCGCTGCTGCGCGAGCACCGGCCCGCGATCGTGCACCTGGACACCGCGCTGCTGTTCGCCTCCTTCCGTGACCGCGCCAGTGCCGAGGAACGCCGTCGCCTGGCCCGCGAGATGCACGACGGCGTCGCCCAGGACATCGCCTCCCTGGGCTACCTGGTCGACGCCATCGGGGTGGACGCGACTGGTGAGAAGCAGGCCGAGCGGATCGCGATCCTGCGCGACCGGATCAGCGGCATCGTGGCGGAGATCCGGCGCTCGCTGGTCAACCTGCGCACCGACATCGGCGAGTCCGAGAGCCTGGGCGCCGCCATCGCCAGCATCGCGCGCAGCCAGGCCGACGCCTCCGGTGTCGCGATCCACGTCACCACCGACGAGACCACCGGCCGGCTCCGACCCGACGTCGAGGCCGAGCTCTTCCGGATCGTGCAGGAGTCGCTCAACAACGCGCTCAAGCACGCCGGAGCCACCACGATCTCGGTGCACTGCCAGGTGCGGGCACCGGAGGCGACGATCACCGTCACCGACGACGGCCGCGGGATGGGAACACCTCGGGCGGACTCCCACGGCCTCAAGATCATGCGCGAGCGTGCCGCGCTGATCAACGCCACCCTCGACTTCTCCACGACACCGTCCGGTGGCGTGGAGGTCTCGGTGACGATCCGCGATCCAGAGAATCGACCGTCCGAGGTGACCGTGATCGGCTCACCGTTCCACACAGATACGAGAGTCGGGGCATGAACACCGAAGCACCAGTCAACCGCGTCCTCCTGGTCGACGACCACGAGCTGATCCGCGACGGCCTCGCAGGCGTGATCGACCAGCAGCCCGACCTCACGGTGGTGGGCCAGGCCGGCACCGTGGCCGAGGCGCTGACGGCGTACGCCGCCCTCGCACCGACCGTGGTGATCACCGACCTCCAGCTGCCTGACGGCACCGGCCTCGACCTGGTCCGGGCGATCCGCAAGAGCAGCGACGCCACCGGGGTGGTGGTGCTGACCATGCACTCGGGCGACGACCAGATCTTCGCCGCCCTGGAGGCCGGCGCCTCCGGTTTCGTCGGCAAGGACGCCCCCTCGGGTGAGGTGGTGCGGGCCGCACGGCACTCCGCGGTCTCGCCGCGCTCCTTCGTCTGCGCCGGCCTGGCCCAGGCGATGATGCGCCGAGCCACCTCGGACTCGACCCGGCTCTCCGACCGCGAGCACGAGGTCCTGCTGCTGCTGGCCGACGGGCTGGGCGCCAAGGAGATCGGCGAGAAGCTCTATCTGAGCGAGTCGACGGCCAAGTCGCACATCGCGAAGATCTACCAGAAGCTCGGCGCCACCAACCGCGCCCAGGCGCTGGTGACGGCGATGCGGATCGGCCTGCTCTCCAGTCTGCAGCGCCCCTGATCCAGGTCGGTAGGTCACCCTCACCGAGGTGACGTTCTCCCTAGTCACAAATGACTACCCGACTCCGATCACTCTCCCGATTCGCGGACCAAGGGCCCGACGGAAGGATGAACGTATGGGGCATGGGGCTCCGATTCCGGCGGGGCTCAGGCCCTCGGACATCCGACGAATCAGGGAGATTCATCATGGTTGACTACCTCCGCATTCTGCTCAACGCTCGCCTGTCGAAGATGGAGGAGCGGGGTGCCTCGGCCGTGGAGTACGGCCTGCTGATCGCCGGGATCGCTGCTGTGGTGGTCGTGGCCGTGGTGGCGCTGGGTCCGGTGGTTCGCGATGCGTTCAACAAGACGTGCACCGAGATCACCAAGAGCGGCAGCGTCGCCGGCACCTGCTCGAAGTAGACGCCCACTGTGGGGGCGTCGGGCACGCGCCTGACGCCCCCACAGTGTTCCCGGCCCCAGGAGCTCGCCGATATGTCACACGCAAGGCCCTGCTCGTCCGAGCGCGGCGCCTCCGCCGTGGAGTACGGCCTCCTCGCCACCGGGATCGCCGCCGTCGTCGCAGCGGCCGTCTACGCCCTGGGCCAGGTCAGCGGCCACCAGACCTCACAGGCCTGCCACGAGATCACCGGTCAGATCACCACGGCGCTGACCAACGCCGGCAGCACCGGCACCGCCCCCGACTGCGGTCCCTGAGCCCCGCGGGCGGGCACGGCGGCTACCGAGCCCCCGGCAGGGCCTCGAGCCGGGCCCGCCACCGCTGCGTGAGCGTCGCGACGCCGTAGCCCACCTCGCGGCGCAGCGCCGTGTCCAGGCCGGTCCCGGCCCCGACGTCGTCGTAGAGCCGCACCAGGGCCTTCTCCCCCGCGTCGGCGACGATCTGCTCGCAGACCTGCCAAGCCGCCTCGTACTCGGCGCCGAAGTGCTGCGAGGAGGCGTCGAAGTCACTCGCGTCGGGCAGGGCCTTCGGTGCGCCCTCGGAACGCACCAGGGCAGCGATCTGGCCCGCGCTCGTCTTCAGCGGTACGTCGACGTCGCGCAGCGCCACGTAGTCGGCGAACCCCTCGCTCAGCCAGATCGGCCGCGCGGCGGTGAGCACGGCACCGGTGGCGGCATGGGTGGCCTCGTGGCTGATCACGATCTGGGCACTGCGCTCGTCGAGCGCGCCGACCACGGCGGGGTTGACCAAGACGTGCACGGGAGCGTCGGCGCGGGCGCTGCCGTCCATCGCGGCGGTGATCGCGGCGACGTGGGTGTAGGTGCCGGTGGTCGCCCCGAGGGCGTTGTCCAGCTGGGCGGTGGTGGCCGGCACCTCCACGACCAGGGGTCCGTGCCAGGCCGGGACGACCCGGCGTACGACGGTGACGGCCCGCTCCGCCCAGCGCGCGTAGGCGGCGTGGTCGACGCCGGCCCCGGTCGCCACCAGGGTGGTGGCGGTGCGGGTGACGCTCAGCGGCCCGGTCGTCCACAGCGGCACCCGTCCGGGCTGGCTGAGCCCGGTGACGGTGACGGTACCGTCGTGGTCACTGTGCAGGTCGACGGTGACCTCGCTGGTGGCAGCGCTGGCGTCGACCCCGGCGTAGGCCCAGGTCAGCGAGGCCTTGGCCCGCCAGTCGCCGTCGGACTGCATGGCACCGGTCTGGGCGATCACCCGCGAGGAGAGGTCGGCCAGGCGCAGCTGCGCGTTCGAGCCGTCGGTGGCCTTGGCGCTGAGCCACTGCTGGAGTGCGGTGGCGGCCAGGTCGGTGCGGGCCTGCGGGAGGTCCTCGGTGCGGTCCGGAGCGACGTAGGTCCGGGGTCGGGCCAGCAGCGCGACGACGAGGGCCGCCACCACGACGGCGGCTCCGATCCACCAGGAGCGGCGGATCCGCCCAGTTCGCACGGCCGGGCCCGGGTGCTACTGGCTCAGCCGGGACGGACGGCGCCGGAGTACGGCATCGAGTGCAGGGCCGAGATCTTGACGCCCTCGCCCGGGTTGGCCGCGTGCAGGACCATGCCGTTGCCGATGTAGATGCCGACGTGGCTGATCGGTGAGTAGTAGAAGACCAGGTCGCCGGGCTGGAGGTCGCTCTCGGCGACGTGCGGGCCCGAGCTGTACTGAGCGCGCGAGGAGTGCGGCAGCGAGACGCCGGCGGCGGCCCAGGCCATCATGGTCAGGCCGGAGCAGTCGAAGGCGTTGGGGCCGGCGGCGCCCCAGACGTAGGCGTCACCGAGCTGGGCCTTGGCGTAGGCGATCACCGCGGCAGCGCGGCCCGAGGCCGGGATGTCGGTCGGCATCCGCAGGTCGCCACGCGAGAGGATCGCGTCGCGCTCCTTCTGCTGGAGGTCGGCCAGCAGGCTCTTGGCGGTGGTGAGCTTGGCCTCGATGGCCTTCTTGTCATCGGCCAGCTTGGACTTGGTCGCGGCCACCTCGGCGGCGCGGGCCTCGGTCGCCGTGCGGCGCAGGTCGAGGGCCTTGGCAGCCGTCGTGTAGTCGTCGTAGAGGCCGGTCTGGAGGTTGTCGAAGGACGACATCGTGCTCAGCTCGCCGAGGAAGCCCTGCGGGTCGCTGGACAGGACGACCTGGCCGACGGCGGACAGGTTGGAGCCCTCGAGCTGCTGGAGCATCGAGTCGCGGAGCTGGTCCTTGATCGCGCCGAGGGCGGCGTCCTGCCGGTTCTGGTCGGCCTGAAGGCTGCCCAGCTCGGTCTGGAGGCTGGCAAGGCGGAGCTTGGCCTCGTTGTAGTTCTCGGTGGCCTGATCGGCCTGCGCGTAGAGCGCGTCGACCCGGGCCTGCACGTCCTTGACGGTCGGCTTCGCCTCGGCGGGGGCCAGAGAGACTGCACCGAGCGAGGTGGCGAGCGTCAGCCCCGCCACCGCTGCTAGTGCGCGACAGCGAACCTTTGCAACAACCACCCGGGCACCATACCCACCGGCGGTGACGCATCCAAACGCCGACCGGCGCGTGTTGATGCACCATCTGTCACAACTGTCACACAGGTCACACCTGTCCCGTGAGGTACGTCTCGTCAGGCCGATTCGACGGTCGGGCCGCTCTCGGGCCGCACCATCCGCAGCGGTGGCACCAGCCCACCGGCCGCCAGGACGTCGAGCGCACGCCGCTCGTCGTCGTCGAAGGCGAGCTCGGGCGGAGGCCCGAGCAGCACCGTCACCACGCAGTCGTCGCACGACAGCGCCCGCATCACGCAGGAGTCACAGTCGATTCGTGTCGTCATGTCGCTCACCCTGGCAGGGACCACCGACAGTTTCGGAGCGTCCTCACACCGGAGCGAACGCGAGGCTCGTCAGGGTGACGTCCAGCGACCGCCCCGGTGCCGCCTGGAGGACGATCCGGTGCGTGCCCGTCGCGAGCCCCGGCAGGGTGATCGTGCCGTCGGCCGGGACCGGCATCGCACGGCCGTCGACCTGCATCCCGGCCAGCGAGCGACCTGCGACGTCGAGCCTCACGACCACCCGCCCCGGCTGCTCCAGGGCGAAGGCGAGCACCGCGGTGGCACTGCGGGCCCGCAGCTCCAGCCCCCAGCCCTGGGCGAGGAACCCCATCACCTCGGTCTCCGTACGGCCCACCCCGGCCTGGAGCGTCGCCGTGGGCACGGTGCAGGTCTCCAGGGAGCTCAGCACCCAGCGGCGCCACGCGTGGCGCCGTACGACGGCGGCCTGCGGCTCGCAGTTGGTCGGCCTCCGGTCGCCCGAGACCAGGGCCAGGAAGGTCCTCGCCCCCGGCTCGGTGGCACCGCTCGTGTAGGGATGGAGCAGCCCCGAGCGATCGGTCCGGCAGTCGGCGTTGGCGGCCAGGGTGGCGTACGGCAGCGCCCGGCCCTCGGCATCGGTCAGCGGGTTGCAGACCACCAGTGCACGGGCCGGCAGCAGCCCGGCCAGGTCGCGCTTGCTCGCCTGATAGAAGTCACCCGGCGCGATGCTCTGCCAGCCCAGCGCACCGACCAGCGGGTTGGCGTAGGCGTAGGTGAACGGGAACAGGGACGCGGCGTCGATCGTCGGCACCACCACCGCGGCCGTCGCCAGCGCAGCGGCGATCCGGTGACGACGACGCGCGCCGCCCAGCCGTCCGAGCGTCCAGGCGATCCCGACGGCGGCCAGCACCGCGGCCGCCGGGATGATGAAGAGCAGCTGCCGCAGATCGGTGTAGAGGCCCGTGCGGCGCACCATCGAGGCGATCGGCAGCGCGACCAGCTGGACGCCGACGATCGCCAGCCGCACCGTGGACGCATCGGCACGCAGCCGGGCTCGGACCAGGCGCGCCACCGCGACCACCGTGCCGCAGGTCAGTGCGGCGAGCAGGAGCAACGGCATCAGGAGCAGCATCCGCACCGGCACGAAGAGCCGGCTGCCGGCGAAGCCGAGGAAGTTGGCCGACCCCTCGGCCGAGTGCCGCAGCATCGCCGCCGGATGGGTGAAGACCTCCGGATAGAGCAGCGCCAGCCCCACCCAGGCCAGCACCAGCGCCCCACCCAGGTCGAGCCAGCGCGGCGTGTGCTCCCCCGGAGCACGACGCCGCACCAGCGTCAGTACGACGGTCGCGACCAGGCTGCAGGCCAGCGCCACCCACATCCCCGGACGGGTGCCGAGCATCAGCCAGACGCCGGCGGTCAGCACCAGCACGGTCGCGCAGCGCCGCACCGGCCGCTGCGCGCCGCGGCCGGTCCAGGCCACCAGTGCCGCGGTGACCAGGGCGTAGCCGGTCGCCACCGCCGGGTCCTTGACGTTGAACATCGCGTGGCCGAGGAACATCGGCGTCGCCAGCAGGCAGGCGGCCGCGACCAGGCCCCAGCTCCAGCGCCGCAGGATCATCCGGGCCGTCGCCGCCACCGCACCGACCCCGACCAGCGCGATCAGGGCGACCCCGAGGTGGCGCAGGGCGTAGGCATGGGCCGTCACCGCGACACCGTCGTGGGGCTCACCGCCCCACAGCACCGTCCAGTGGTGCAGCAGCCACATCGTCGCCGGTCCGTAGACGTACTGATCGCTCACCCCCGGCAGCGGGACGCCGTCGCGGGACTGGAAGTCGGCGACGTACCAGCCGGTGTGCAGGTAGGAGGTGAACCGCTCGACGTGGATCGGCTCGTCGGTGGTGACGCCGACCGCGATCGCTCCCCAGACCAGCATCACCACGCCCGCGAGGCAGACCCCGGCCGAGGCGATCAGGAGCGACCGGGGAACGCGCGGGGACACGGCCGCTGAGTCTGCCAGCGCAGCGTCGGGGTCGGCATCGTCCGTTCGGTCGACCTGACTAGTCCTGGGCGAGCCGACCAGGTTTTGTCGGTGGGCCGTCCTACGGTCGTCTTCATGAGCACGACCCCGGCGGCACCGCGCACGACTGGGCGCTGGGAGTCGCAACGCGGATTCGACGAGCTGGGTCGCCCACTGCGCGACCTGACCTTCTGCGTGGTCGACCTGGAGACCACCGGCGGGTCGGCTGCGGCCGGCTCGATGATCACCGAGATCGGTGCGGTCAAGGTCCGCGGCGGCGAGATCCTGGGCGAGTTCCAGACCCTGGTCAACCCGCGGACCTCGATCCCGGCGTTCATCGCCGTGCTGACCGGCATCTCCAACCCGATGGTGGCCGACGCGCCCGCGATCGAGGCGGTGCTGCCGGGGTTCCTCGAGTTCGCCGCGGGCTCGATCCTGGTGGCCCACAACGCCCCCTTCGATGTCGGCTTCCTCAAGCACTTCGCCGCCGAGCAGGGCCTGGAGTGGCCCGAGTTCGAGGTGCTCGACACCGCCCGGCTGGCACGCCGCGTGATCACCCGCGACGACGCCCCGAACTGCAAGTTGTCCTCCCTCGCCCAGCTGTTCAGCGCCACCACCACGCCGAACCACCGTGCCCTGGCCGACGCGCGCGCCACCGTCGACGTGCTGCACGGCCTGATGGAGCGGCTCGGTAGCGTCGGCGTGCACACCTTCGAGGAGGTGCAGACCTTCTCCAGCAAGGTCACCACGGCCCAGCGACGCAAGCGGCACCTGGCCGAGGCCCTGCCGCACTCCCCGGGCGTCTATCTGTTCCGCGACGCCGACGAGCGCGTGCTGTACGTCGGCACGTCCCGTGACCTGCGCAGCCGGGTCCGCACCTACTTCACCGCGTCGGAGACCCGCTCGCGGATGGGCGAGATGGTCAACCTCGCCGAGCGGGTGGAGGCGATCACCTGCACCACCACCCTGGAGGCGCAGGTCCGCGAGCTGCGCCTGATCGCCCAGCACAAGCCGCGCTACAACCGGCGCTCGCGCAACCCGGAGAAGGTCACCTACGTCAAGCTGACGGTGGAGCCGTGGCCGCGGCTCTCGCTGGTCAAGAAGGTGCTCGACGACGGCGCCGACTACCTCGGGCCGTTCACGTCGCGGCGCACCGCCGAACGGGTGGTGGAGGCACTGGAGGAGGCGTTCCCGATCCGGCAGTGCCGTGAGCGGCTGCCGCTGGCGCCGTCGCGTTCGGCCTGCGTCCTGGCCGAGATGGGCAAGTGCCTCTCCCCGTGCGACGGGGGCGCCACGGAGGAGGGCTACGCCGCCGTCGTCGACCAGGTCCGCGCCGCGATGCGGTTCGACGCCGATCCGGTGGTGGACCACTTCGCCGCCCGGATGGTGAACCTGGCCGCCGAGGAGCGGTTCGAGGAGGCGGGCCTGCAACGCGACCGTCTGGCCACCTTCGTCCGCAGTGCGGCCAAGGGCCAGCGCCTGGTCTCCTTCACCGCCTGCCCCGAGCTGATCGCCACCCAGCGCAACCCTGCCGGGCAGTGGGAGGTGCACGTCACCCGGTTCGGTCGGCTTGCCGCCGCCGGTGTGATCCCGCGTGGGGCCAACGCCCACGACTTCGTCGACCAACTGCGGGCCGAGGCCGAGTCGGTGACCGCAGGTCTGGGGCCCGCCCCAGCGGCGACGGCCGAGGAGAGCGACCTCATCCTGCGCTGGCTGGAGTCCCCCGGCGTCCGCCTGGTCGACGTCGAGGGCGACTGGGTCTGCCCGGTGCGGGGTGCCGGACGCCATCTGGCGGTGCACGACGCCGTCGAGGAGTCACGCAAGCAGCTCACCCCGTTCGACGATCGCCGGGCGCTCGCCCCGGTCCGGCACGCGCTACGGTGAGGACGTGATCACCGCCATCGTTTTCGTCAAGGCCGACACCGCGCGGATCCCGGAGGTCGCCCAGGCGATCGCCGACCTCGACGGCGTCAGCGAGGTCTACTCCACCACCGGCCAGACGGACCTGATCGTCATGGTCCGGGTGCGCCAGCACGACGAGATCGCCGACGTCGTCGCCGACCGGATCAACAAGGTGCCCGGCATCGTCGACACCGAGACCCACATCGCCTACCGCGCCTACTCCAAGCACGACCTGGAGTCGGCGTTCTCCCTCGGCCTCGACTGACGTCGAGCCCGAGGGCTCGCACCCCCGAGGGGCCCCACCTCAGCGGGTGGCGGCCACCCAGCGGTCGAGCACCGCTGCCGCGGCACCGGAGTCGATCGCCTCGGCAGCACGCTCGATGCCGCGCGCCAGCGCCGCCTCGATGTCGCCGCCCTCCGCAGCGTGCACGGCCAAGCCGGCACCCGCGTTGAGCACGACCGCGTCCCGCACCGGGCCGACCTTGCCGGCCAGCAGCTCACGGACGACCTGAGCGTTCTCCTCGGCCTCGCCGCCGCGCAGGTCCTCGGCGGTCGCCAGTGCGATCCCGAAGACGCGCGGGTCCAGGGTGTGCTCGGTGACGACCCCGTCGTGCACCGCCCAGATCTGCGACGACCCGGTGGTGGTGAGCTCGTCGAGGCCGTCCTCGCCCCGGAAGACCCAGGCGTCGGAGCCGCGCTCGGCGAAGACGCCAGCCATCACCGGAGCCGCCGACGGGTCGGCACAGCCGATCGCGCTGGCGGCCGGGCGGGCCGGGTTGGTCAGCGGCCCGAGCAGGTTGAACGAGGTGCCGACGCCGAGCTCGCGGCGCGGCACTGCCGCATGCCGCATCGCCGGGTGGAAGGCGGCCGAGAACAGGAACGTGATGCCGACCTGGTCGGCCATCGCGGCGACCTGGTCGATGGGCAGGTCGAGCCGGATGCCGAGCGCCTCCAGGACGTCGGCCGAGCCCGACTTCGAGGACGCGGAGCGGTTGCCGTGCTTGACCACCTTGACCCCGGCCCCGGCGGCGACGAGCGCCGACATGGTCGAGATGTTGACCGACATCGAGCGGTCCCCGCCGGTGCCGACGATGTCGAGGGAGCGCCCGTCGACGGAGATCGGGTTGGCCTGGGCGAGCATCGCCGCGGCGAGCCCACCGAGCTCGGCGACGGTCTCGCCCTTGGCGCGCAGCGCGACGGCGAAGCCGGCGATCTGGGCGGGAGTGGCGGCGCCGGCGAGGATCTCCGACATCGCCCACTCGGCCTGTGCGGCGGAGAGGTCACGGCGTGCGACGAGGGGCCCGAGGACGTCGGGCCAGGTGAGGGCGGCGCTCATGCGTTCGCGGGCGTCTGCGACTGCAGCAGGTCGACGACGGTGCGGGCCAGCAGCAGCGGGTCCAGGGGCTGCGGCACGGCGGCCTCCGCACGCGACCAGCTCGCCAGCCAGGAGTCCTGCGGCCGACCGGTGATGACCACGATCGGCGGGCACGGGGCCAGCTCGTCCTTGAGCTGCTTGGCGATCCCGATGCCACCGGCGGGGACGGCCTCGCCGTCCAGGATCATCAGGTCGACACCGGCGTCGGCGTGCTGGAGCAGGACGGGCTCCGTCGCCACCTCGACGTACTCCAGCTCCGGGAGGCTCGGGTGCGGACGCTTCCCGAGCGCACGGATCACCTGGGCGCGAGTGTCGATGTCGTCGCTGTAGACCAGGACCTTCAACGATTGCGATGCGGTCACGGGGCGACTCTACTCCGCTGCGGCGCGCTCGTTGGCCGAGCGTTCTCGTGCCTCGAGCAGATCCAGACGCCGGTCCTCTCGGGCCGCTTCCTTGAGCGACTGACGCACCCACTGGGTGAAGAGCACCCCGAAGAAGACGAGTCCGACGAAGTCGCCGGCACCCCACAGGATGCCGCCGGCGAGCTGCTGGTCCGCCATCGGATCGGGCAACCACGAGCCCATCGGACCGTTGTGCAGGTCGGGATACCAGGAGCCGGCCAGCAGGGTGGAGCGGCTCATGATCGCGATCCCGAGGAACGCGTGGAAGGGCAGCGTCAGCACCGTGAGCAGGATCCGCCCCGGGTAGCTGACCCGGCCGGGGATCGGGTCGATCCCCATCAGCGGCCAGAAGAAGAGCGAGCCGACCAGCACGAGGTGGAGGTGCATCATCTCGTGCACGTAGTCGGAGTGGAGCGAGGCGGCGTACCAGCCGGAGAAATAGAGAGCCCACGGCGAGACCACGTAGAGCAGGAAGGTCAGCGGCGGGAAGCTGAGCACCTTGACGATCCGCGAGTGCAGCACCGCCAGCAGCCACGTGCGCGGCGTTCGGGGCAGGGTGCGCAGCGCCAGCGTCACGGGTGCCCCGAGGGCGAGCGAGAGCGGCACCAGCATCGACAGGATCATGTGCTGACCCATGTGCACCGACAGCAGGGTGGTGTCGTACGCCGCCCACCCCGAGCAGGTCGCCAGGTAGAACGACCCCATCCCGACGACCACGAACGCGATCGTGCGGCCCACGGGCCAGCGGTCGCCCCGCTTGTGGAGCACCCGCACGCCCCACAGATAGAGGCCGGCGACCCAGATCGTGATCACGAACGGGATCGGCGCCAGACCCCATTGCGAGAGGAACGTCGACCACCCGAACGGGGGCAGGTCGAGCGTCACAGAGCCGGCGGTCGTCACCGCAGAGATCACCACCCCCGCAACTTTATGACCCCCTTCCTGACATGTTTCGGGGGGTCGGGGTGCCGTCCAGATCGACTACCGACATAATGAGCCCGTGGCGACTGCAGCTTCAGCACTTCCGGCATCCCGTCTGCACGGGCAGCACGACCGACCTAGCATGGTTCAGGTCGGCACCATCATCTGGCTCTCCAGCGAGCTGATGTTCTTCGCAGCCCTCTTCGCGGCGTACTTCACCATCCGTTCGGTGAGCCCCGAGTTGTGGCCGCAGAACACCCAGCACCTGAACGTGCCGTTCGCACTGACGAACACGATCATCCTCGTGCTCTCGTCGGTGACGTGCCAGATGGGTGTCTTCAAGGCGGAGAACGGCAAGGTCGGTCGATCCGGCTCTGTCTTCAACCCCGCTACCTGGGGCCTGCGTGAGTGGTTCATCCTCACGTACATCATGGGCGCGATCTTCATCGCCGGTCAGGCGACCGAGTACGCGACCCTGATCCAGGAGGGCATCACGATCCCGTCCTCGGCGTACGGGACGATGTTCTACCTGACCACGGGCTTCCACGGTATCCACGTGACCGGTGGTCTGATCGCCTTCCTCCTCGTTCTCGGTCGCACCTATGTCGCTCGCCGCTTCACCTACGAGCAGGCGGTGAGCGCGATCGTCGTCTCCTACTACTGGCACTTCGTCGACGTGGTGTGGATCGGGCTGTTCGCCTCGATCTACATCATCAAGTGACCGGTCCGGCAGCGAAGAAGTAAGGATTCCTACGTTGCACCTCCTCAAGCGCAGTCTGAACCGCTCAGCCGGTCGACTCTCCCGTCACCGCCGCGGTCGCATGGCCGGCGCGGTGCTCCTCCTCGGAGCACTGCTGCTCTCCGGTGGCGCCTACGCCGCCTTCTCCCCGTCCTCGTCGGCTGACAGCAGCGCGAGTTCGGACCAGGCCGCGAAGGGCAAGGAGCTCTTCCTGGTCGGTTGCGCGTTCTGCCACGGCCAGAACGGCGAGGGCCAGAACGACATCAGCGGCAAGCTCCTCGGCCCGAGCCTCGCCGGTGTCGGCGCGGCCTCCGTGGACTTCCAGATGGGCACCGGCCGGATGCCGCTGGCCGCCCCCGGCCAGCAGGCCCCGGCCAAGCAGAAGGCCTACACCGACGAGGAGATCGCCGACATCGCGGCGTACGTCGCCTCGCTCGCCCCCGGCCCGTCGATCCCGACGGCCAAGGACTACTCCACCGAGGG
Organism: Nocardioides sp.; assembly: GCF_030150155.1. Taxonomy (GTDB): domain Bacteria; phylum Actinomycetota; class Actinomycetes; order Propionibacteriales; family Nocardioidaceae; genus Nocardioides. Next base: position 13,410 of record NZ_JASLGR010000006.1, on the reverse strand, counting down.
TCTGACCGATGAGGAGAAGCAGGCCGCGATCGTTCGCGGTGGCCAGATCTTCCTCACCAACTGCACCGCCTGCCACAACTTCAACGGCAACGGCGGCGCCATGCCCCGCGGTGGCTACGCGCCCCAGATCATCAACACCTCCGAGAAGCACATCTACGAGGCGATGCTGACGGGTCCGCAGTCGATGGACACCTTCTCCAACGGCAACCTCTCCCCCGAGGAGAAGCGTGACGTCATCGCGTACGTCAAGTCGATGAAGGACGAGCCCAACTACGGCGGCTTCGGCCTCGGTGGTCTCGGCCCGGTGAGCGAGGGTCTCTTCGCCTGGATCCTCGGCCTCGGCGTCATGGTCGCCTTCGCCGTGTGGATCGCGGCGCACACCACCCGTACCAACAAGAAGAAGAAGGGCGCTGCAGCGTGAGCACGGATCAGCCCACCCACTCCGACCCGGGGTCACACTCCGAGTCGCACGCGGAGATCAACGCTTCCACGGATGCGCTTCTGCCGGACCCCGGTCTGCACGAGCACACCTGGCGTCCGACCGACGTCGACCCCAAGGCCGAGCGTCGCGCTGAGCGCCAGGTCGCGACCCTGTTCGGTCTGTCCGCGGTCGCCACGGTCCTCTTCGTGGTCTGCTACTTCTCGGTCAAGAACGGCGTCGGTGGTCACACCTTCATCGGTCTGGGCGCCTCGAACGTCTCCCTCGGCGTGACGCTCGGTCTGGCTCTCCTCTTCATCGGCATCGGCGTCATCCAGTGGGCCCGCAAGCTCATGGCCGACGTCGAGATCAGCGAGGAGCGCCACCCGGCCGCCTCGTCGGCCGACGACCGCGCCGCCACCCTCGCCGCCCTCCAGGCGGGTCTCGAGGAGTCCGGCATGGGCCGTCGCCCGCTGCTGCGCAACTCCCTGATCGGCGCCGTCGGCCTGCTGGCCGCCCCGGCCGTCGTGATGCTGCGCGACCTCGGTCCGCTCCCGAACCAGGTCGTCGGCGAGTACCAGGGCGCCGGCCTCAAGCACACCGTGTGGAAGAAGGGGATGCGCGTCGTCCGCGACGTCGTCGGCACCCCGATCCACCTCTCCGACGTCGAGATCGGCGACCTGTTCAACGCCGAGCCCGAGGCGATCTTCCCCACCGCGGAGAACGGACAGCCCGACCTCCACGGGGCTGAGCTGCAGATCGCCAAGTCCAAGGCCGCGATCGTGATGCTGCGGATGGACCCGAACGACATCGTCAGCGAGGCGACCCGCAACTGGGCCGTCGACGGCGTCGTCGCGTACTCCAAGATCTGCACCCACGTCGGTTGCCCGATCTCCCTGAACGAGCGCACCACGCACCACCTGCTGTGCCCGTGCCACCAGTCCACGTTCGACCTGGCCGACTCCGGCAAGGTCGTCTTCGGTCCGGCTGGCCGTCACCTTCCGCAGCTGCCGCTCGGCGTCGACGACGAGGGCTACCTGATCGCGCTCAGCGACTTCGCCGAGCCGGTCGGCCCCAGCTACTGGGAGCGCGACTCGCAGTCCCCCGATGAGGTCCAGAAGAAGGCGGACATCTGATGAGCACGACATCTGCCCCCACCACCAAGGTGGGCAAGGCTGCCGAGTGGGCGGACGAGCGCCTCGGCCTCGCCGCCATGGGCAAGAAGAACCTCCGCAAGATCTTCCCCGACCACTGGTCGTTCATGCTGGGCGAGATCGCGCTGTGGAGCTTCGTCGTCCTGCTCCTGTCGGGTATCTTCCTGACGCTCTGGTTCCAGCCCTCGATGGCTGAGGTCACCTACCAGGGCTCGTACAACCAGCTCCGCGGCATCGAGATGTCGCAGGCCTACGCTTCGTCGCTGCACATCAGCTTCGACGTCCGCGGTGGTCTGCTCATGCGCCAGATGCACCACTGGTCCGCGATGCTCTTCATCGCCTCGATGATGATCCACCTCCTGCGGGTCTTCTTCACGGGCGCGCACCGCAAGCCGCGTGAGCTCAACTGGGTGATCGGCTCGCTGCTGCTGCTCCTCGGCACGCTCGAGGGCTTCACCGGCTACTCGCTCCCCGACGACCTGCTCTCGGGCACCGGTATCCGCGCGGCGGACGGCTTCATGAAGGCCATCCCGCTGGTCGGCACCTACATCTCGTTCTTCCTCTTCGGTGGCGAGTTCCCCGGTGAGTCGATCATCCCCCGGCTCTACACGATCCACGTGCTGCTGATCCCGGGCCTGATCCTGGGCCTGATCGCCGCCCACATGCTGTTGCTCGTCTACCACAAGCACACGCAGTGGCCTGGCCCCGGTCGCACCGAGAACAACGTCGTCGGCTACCCGATGCTCCCCGTGTACGCCGCCAAGGCCGGTGGCTTCTTCTTCATCGTCTTCGGTGTCACCGCGATCATGGGTGGCCTGATGTCGATCAACCCGGTCTGGAAGTTCGGACCGTACGACCCGACCAAGGTCACCGCCGGATCGCAGCCTGACTGGTACATGGGCTGGCCCGACGGCCTGCTGCGCATCATGCCCGGCTGGGAGTCGCACTTCTGGGGTCACACCTGGTCCTGGAACGTCTTCGTCCCGGTCATCCTGACCCCGGGCATCTTCTTCACGATCCTGCTGCTCCTGCCCTTCGTGGAGTCCTGGATCACCGGCGACAAGCGTGAGCACCACCTGCTCCAGCGCCCGCGGAACGCTCCGACGCGGACGGCCTTCATGGTCTCCCTGATGACGTTCTACGGTCTGGCCTGGGCCGCTGGCGGTAACGACCTGATCGCGATCAAGCTGCACGCCTCGATCAACCAGATCACGTACTACCTCCGGGTGCTGGTCTTCGTCGGTCCGGCGATCGCCTTCTTCGTCACCCGCCGGATCTGCATCTCGCTGCAGCGTCACGACAACGAGATGCTGCTCCACGGCTACGAGTCGGGTGTCCTGATGCGGACGGCCGAGGGTGAGTACTACGAGAAGCACCTCCCGCTGCCGGAGGGTGAGGCGTTCGCCATCACCAACCGCGACGACAGCGCCACGGCGCTGGCCAGCGAGGACGCCGAGGGTCTGCGCGGCAAGCTGCGCACCGTGTACTACGCCGACGACGTCGACAAGCCGACGATCGAGGAGTACACCGAGGCGGCCGAGCACCTGGCCCACGGCCACGGTGACGACCACGCCGAGATCGAAGGCAAGGGAGAGAGCCACTGAGTGCGCCCGCGCACTCATGTGGTGAACGACCGCAGCCAGCATCGCCGAAGGTGATGCCGGGTGGCGACAGCCACCACTGATCGACATCGCTCACGACAGAGCCCGCCGGAATCTTCCGGCGGGCTCTGTCGTTATCCCGCTATGGCTGACGTGAATGTTCAAGACCTGACCTTCGGGCTCGACACCTTCGGGAGCATCCCAACCGACGCGGAGGGCCATCCCCTCCCCCACGACCAGGTGATCCGCGACATCGTCGCCGAGGGTCGCCTCGCCGACCAGGTGGGCATCGACGCGTTCAACGTCGGCGAGCACCACCGTCGCGAGTTCGCCATCAGCGCCCCGTCCCTGATCCAGGCGGCCCTGGCCACCACCACCGAGCAGATCAAGCTCGGCACCGCCGTCACGGTGCTCTCCTCCGACGACCCGATCCGGGTCTGGGAGCAGACCTCAACGGTCAACGCCCTCTCCGCCGGGCGCGCCGAGGTGACGCTGGGGCGCGGCTCCTTCACCGAGTCCTTCCCGCTCTTCGGGTACGACCTGGCCGACTACGAGCGCCTCTTCGAGGAGAAGCTCGAGCTCTTCGCCGCGATCCGCGACGCCGGCCCCGAGGGCCGCGTGCAGTGGGACGGCACCGTGCGGCCGTCCGTGGACGCCGTCCTCTATCCCCCGGCCGCCACCCCCTTCACCTCCTGGGTGGCCGTGGGTGGCTCCCCGGAGAGCGTCGTACGGGCTGCGCACCATCGCTTCGGACTGATGCTGGCGATCATCGGCGGCGACCCGCTGCGGTTCGCGCCCTTCGTCGACCTGTATCACCGCGCCCTGCGCGAGCTGCACCCCGACGAGCAGCTGACGCTGCCGGTAGGCACGCACTCGCACGGCTTCATCTGGGAGGACGACGAGGAGGCGATCAGCCTGGTCACGCCGGCAGCGGTGCGCGGACGCAACGCGATCGGCCGTGAGCGGGGCTGGGGCACGGCGACCGCCGACCACATCCGCGAGGAGATCACCCACGGCGCGATGTACGTCGGCTCCCCCGAGACGGTCGCGCAGAAGATCGCCAGGACGATCCGCGGCATGGGCGTGCAGCGCTTCGTGCTCAAGTACGACACCGGGCTCTCCCACGAGCAAACGATGCACTCGATCGAGCTCTACGGCACCCAGGTGATCCCGCGGGTGCGCGAGCTGCTGGCCTGATCCAGGGCCCGACCTCCGTCAGCGCACCGTCAGCATCACGAGCCGCTGGGTGGGGCGGGTCTGGGCGACGTACAGGTCGCGCAGGCCCGCCTCCCCCGCCGCAGCGATCCCCTCCGGATCGACGATCACCACGGTGTCGAACTCGAGGCCGCGGGCGTCCGGCGCCGCGACCAGGACGGTGCCACCGACCTCACCGACCCACGCCAGCGAGCGACAGCGGTCTGCCGCAGCGATCACCCCGATCAGCTCACCGGGATGGGCGACGGTGACCTCCGTGAGCAGCTCACGCAGACGGCCCGCCAGCCCGGCCTCCGCGGTCTCCACCGACGACGGCGCCTCACCGTGGCGGATCGAGGTCGACACCGCCTGCTCCGGGGCGATCTGAGCCAGCAGCGCCACCGTCGCCTCCAGGATCTCCGCCGTGGTGCGGTAGTTCACCGTCAGACGGTGATGGGCGAACCGCTCCCCCACGAAGGGGCTCAGCGCCTCGGCCCAGGAACGAACGGTGGACACCGGTCCGGCCTGGGCGAGGTCGCCCACAACGGTCAGGGAGCGGCTGGCGCAGCGGCGGAACACGGCCCGCCACTGCATCTCGGTGAGCTGCTGGGCCTCGTCGACGACGACGTGGCCGACACCGACCTCGGGAGGCCCGTCGATCAGCACCCGCGCCTCGTCGAGCAGCGGTAGGTCAGCCAGCGTCCATCCATCGCCCGCCGAGGCGAGCCGGGCTCGGTCCTGCGCGGCGATGTCCGGAAGCAGCGCGGCCAGCGCGGCCTGGTCACCGAGGAGGTCGCGCACCGCGGCCTCGGCGTCCAGCCGCGGCCAGACCCGGGTCACGGCACGGTCCAGCGCCGGATGATCGAGCAGGTCGGCGCGGATGCTCTCCCAGTCGATCCCCAGCCCTGGCTGAGCCCCGCACCGTGGCCGTAGCCGGTTTCCTGGTCGAGGTCGATGCCGAGGGTCGCCTCCACCTCCGCCTCGAACTCGGCGTCTTCCTGGGAGGTGAGGCGTTCCAGCTCGATGACGAGGTCGTCGGCCAGGTACTCCCGGAACAGATCACGGGCACGGTTGTGGCCCACGCCGCCCTGCAGAGCCCGGTGTCGGGCGGCATCGACGACCGCCGGGCCGAGACGGACCCGCTCCCCGGTGACGACGACCTCGACCTCGACCCCGACCCGTCGGTGTCCCTGCACCCAGCGACCCAGCGCCTCACCGACGACGCTGCTTCCCTTGATCCGGGCGAGGGCGTCGGGCTCCGTCCTGGTCGGCTCCACCCCGACGATCTGCGTCATCGTCGCCAGCCGGACGTCGTTCTCCCCTAGCGAGGGCAGCACCTCGGAGATGTAGTCCAGGAACCGCTGGTTCGGGCCGAAGATCAGCACACCGCCCTGGGCCGCGGCCTCGAAGGCATAGAGGACGTACGCCGCCCGGTGCAGCGCCACAATCGTCTTGCCGGTCCCGGGGCCGCCGTCGACCACGACGATGCCACGGTCCGCTGAACGCACGATCGCGTCCTGCTCGGCCTGCAGCGTCGCAGCCGCCTCCTGCATCCGCCCGGTCCTGGCCACGCTCAACGCCTCGGCGAGCGGGCCGTCGCCCACCACGTCGGCACCGGTCGGGGCCGAGCCGTCCAGGATCTCGTCGGTGACGCCGAGGACCTGCCGGCCCCGCAGTCGAAGGTGCCGTCGACGGCGTACGCCCATCGGGGTGGCCGACGTCGCGGCGTAGAAGCCGCCGGCGGCCTCGGCCCGCCAGTCGACCAGCAGCGCCTCTCCCGTCGCGGTGCGCAGACCGATCCGGCCGATGTAGAGCGGCTGGCTCGCCCCTGCGCCATCGAGGCGGCCGAAGCACAGGCCGTGCTCGGCCTGGCGGAACCGGGCGATCCTGTCGGACAGACGCGCGACCTCCAGGTCCCGCACCCGCCGATCACCGGCACCGTCCACCGGCTGCGCGATCGCCGCCGCCAGTGCCTCCTCAGCGACCCCGATCTCGGCGTCGAGCTGCGCGTACATCGCGTCGAGGGTGCGTTGCTCCGCCCGCACCTGTCCCACCGCTGCGGTGTTCTCCTGAGCCTCGCCCTGACCTGACATGCGCCACCTTCCCCCGAGTGAGGTGGAGAACGTACAGAGTCAGGCGGCCGAAGACAACGTTGCGCCACCCCAAGAACTGTGGCCCCGCAATGCACAGCACCCCCAGCCATGGCTGGGGGTGCTGTGCGTGCAACTGGAAGGCGGAGGGCCGAAGCCGGCCTTCAAGCGCGGCGGCCGGCGAGGGCCGGCAACGCACCAGCGGTGCGTGCCAGCGCCGCCAGGCGCTCAGTGAGCGTGCTCGCCGCGGTAATACTCGTAGATCCAGCCGGAGACGGCCAGGGCACCGAGCACACCGCCGATGATGAGCAGCCAGTAGGCAGCCATCGCGGTGGCGAACGTGATCACGCCGAGGGTCATCGCGGCCCACAGCGGCCACCAGGAGTACGGCGGGAAGAAGCCGAGCTCGCCGGCGCCGTCCGCGATCTCCGCGTCCTCAAGGTCCTCCGGACGAGCCGGGTCCTTGATCGCGTGGAATCCCAGGTAGAAGGAGATCATCGCGACCAGCAGGGTGCACATGGTGAGGGCCGACGTACCGGTCCAGTCACCGCCGTGGTCGGAGCCCGACGTCACGAACCAGTAGGTGGGCGTCACCAGCACGAGGAAGATCGTGCAGGCGATGAAGATCCAGGTCTCACCCTTCATCGACTTCATCAGTGGGCGTCCTTCCCGCTCAGCTTGGCCAGGTCACCGGCATTGTCCTCGAGTTCGAGGGCGGCGATCTCCGGGTGGTGGAGGTCGAAGGCCGGGGACTCCGAACGGATCCGCGGCAGCGTGGCGAAGTTGTGACGCGGCGGCGGGCAGGAGGTGGCCCACTCCAGGGAGCGGCCCCAACCCCACGGGTCGTCGACCTCGACCTTGGGCGACTTGCGCGTGATCCAGAGGTTCCAGAACCACGGCACCATCGACAGGCTCAGCAGGAAGGCACCGACGGTGGAGACCTGGTTGAGGGTGGTGAAACCGTCGCCAGGCAGGTAGTCGGCGTAACGACGCGGCATGCCCTCGACACCCAGCCAGTGCTGGACCAGGAAGGTGGTGTGGAAGCCGATGAAGAGCAGCCAGAACTGGATCTTGCCCAGACGCTCGTTGAGCATCTTGCCGGTGAGCTTGGGCCACCAGAAGAAGAAGCCCGCGAACATCGCGAAGACGACGGTTCCGAAGACCACGTAGTGGAAGTGCGCCACCACGAAGTAGGAGTCCGAGACGTGGAAGTCGAGCGGCGGGCTCGCCAGGATGACACCGGTCAGACCACCGAAGAGGAAGGTGACCAGGAAGCCGATCGTGTAGAGCATGGCGCAGTCGAACGAGATCGATCCGCCCCACATCGTGCCGATCCAGTTGAAGAACTTCACACCTGTCGGCACAGCGATCAGGAACGTCATGCCGGAGAAGAACGGCAGGTCGACGGCACCGGTGACGAACATGTGGTGGGCCCACACGGCGACCGACAGGATCGCGATACCGAGCGTGGCGCCGACGAGGCCGACGTAGCCGAAGATCGGCTTACGGGCGAAGACGGGGATGATCTCGGAGACGATGCCGAAGAACGGCAGCGCGATGATGTACACCTCAGGGTGACCGAAGAACCAGAACAGGTGCTGCCACAGGACCGAGCCACCATGAGCGGCATCGAAGACATGGGCACCGAGCTGTCGATCGGCTTCCAAGGAGAGCAGAGCACCGGCCAGGACCGGGAACGCGATCAGGACGAGCAGCGACGTGATCAGGGTGTTCCAGGTGAAGATCGGCATCCGGAACATGGTCATGCCGGGAGCACGCATGCAGATGATCGTGGTGATGAAGTTGACCGCACCGAGAATGGTGCCCAGACCGGCCATCCACAGACCCATGATCCACAGGTCACCACCCACGCCCGGCGAACGCACGGCGTCCGAGAGCGGGGTGTAGGCGAACCAGCCGAAGTCGGCGGCACCGAGCGGGGTCAGGAAGCCCGACGCGGCGATCAGACCACCGAAGAGGTACAGCCAGTAGCTGAACATGTTGAGTCGCGGGAACGCGACGTCGGGGGCACCGATCTGGAGCGGCATGATCGCGTTACCGAATGCGAAGAACAGCGGTGTCGCGAACAGCAGCAGCATGATCGTGCCGTGCATGGTGAACAGCTGGTTGTACAGCTCGTCGTTGACGATCTGCGAGCCCGGGAAGGCCAGCTCGGCGCGGATGATCAGCGCCATGATGCCGCCGAGGATGAACCACGCGAACGCGGTCACGAAGTACATCTTGCCGATCAGCTTGTGATCGGTCGTGGTGAGCAGGCGGAACGCCTGCTGCCCAAGCGGCTTACGCGCCTTCACCGGGGCAGACGCCTGGGGCGTGGTGGCAGTCACTTTGATTCTCCCTCCAGGCCAGCCTGGGTGGTCGCTTCGGAGCCGCCGAGAAGCGGGGCGTCGTGGACGCCGCTCTGGGCCTTGAGCTCCTCGAGGTAGGCGTCGTAGTCAGCCTGGCTAACCACCTTGACGTTGAAGAGCATGCGGGAGTGGGACACACCGCAGAGCTCGTAGCACTTGCCCGCGTACGTGCCGATCTTGGTCGGGGTCACCGCGTAGTGGTTCACGCGGCCCGGCACGACGTCCATGCGCATGTGGAACGCCGGCACACCGAAGTCGTGGATCACGTCGGGGCTGTGCAGGTTGAAACGGGTGGTCACGTTGACCGGCAGGTAGATCGTCGGGATGAACGACGCGGTGCCAGCGAGGGACACGTACTGCGAGTACGGGAAGGCCTTCTGTGACGTGGTGAAGTCGTCGGCGGCGGCGTCACGCTCGCCCAGGCCGTAGTTGAAGGTCCACGACCACTGCTGGCCGGTGACCTCGATCGTGTTGGTCACGTTCGACTCGTCCAGGAGCGCGTTCTCCGCCTTCACCGTGTGCGTGAAGAAGACGATGCACATCAGGACCGGCGCGATCGTGTAGAAGATCTCGAGCGGCAGGTTGTACCGCGTCTGGACCGGGATCTCCTTGTCGTCGCGGCGGCGGAAACGCCACGCCGCATACAGGATGAGGGCCCAGGTGATGGCGCCGGTCACCAGCGCCGCGATCCAGGCTCCCTGCCACAGCGCGAGGTTGTGCTCACCCTCGGTCGTGACACTTTCAGGCATGGCAAGGCGCTTCCACTCACCGCTTGTCTCGGACGAACATCCAGACAGCGTGAGCACGGCAAGGCCCAGCAGAGATGCCCCTGCCAACCAACGTCGCGACCCATGTCGCACAGCAGACGATTCCACGACTCGCACCTTAGCGGAACCTGAGCCACAGCGGCGTACCGGGTGGGCGTTTACGGCAGTTCGAGGCACTCGCAGGCGTGGCCGCCACTCCCGGGGCCCGCACGGGAGGTGAGCGGCTCAACCGTGGGGCGCGTCCTCACTTAGGCTTGCCGCGTGGCCAGCCCCCTCGCGTACCTCGATTCGGCCTCGTCGGAGCCGCTCCACCCCGCTGCACGCGACGTCCTACTGGCCGCCTACGAGCGGGGGTACGCCGACCCGCGGCGGCTGCACGGCCCCGGCCGCGACGCGCGCCTGCTGCTGGACAACGCGCGCGAGGTGGTGGCGGCCACCCTCGGGGTGCGGCGCGACGAGGTCACCTTCACCTCCTCGGGCACCGAAGCGGTGCACCGTGGCCTGCTCGGCCTGGCCGCCGCCCGCACCCGCCACGGCCGGATGATCGTGCACACCGCGGTGGAGCATCAGTCCGTCTTCCACGCCGCGCACTGGTGGGGCGAGCCGTCGGTGGTCGCCGTCGACCACCAGGGCGTCGTCACCCCTGAGCGACTGCGACGCCGTCTCGACGGCGCCGCGGTGGCGGCGGTGCAGTCGGCCAACCACGAGGTCGGCACCTGCCAGCCGGTCGACGACCTCGACCTCGACGGGGTGCCGCTCTTCGTCGACGCCTGCGCTTCGATGGGGCGACTGCCGCTGCCGCAACAGTGGTCAGCCCTGGCCGGCTCGGCGCACAAGTGGGGCGGCCCCGCCGGGATCGGCGTCCTGCTGGTCCGCAAGGGCGCCTCCTGGGAGAGCCCGTTCCCCGGCGACGACCGGATCGACGAGCGCTCCAGCGGCTTCGAGAACGTGCCGGCCGCCCTGGCCGCGGCGGCCGCCCTCCAGGCGGTGGTCGCCGACCAGGCCGAGACCGTACGCCGGCAGCGGGACCTGATCGACACCATCCGCTCCACCGTGGGGACCTGGGAGGGCGTCGAGGTGCTCGGCGACCCCATCGACCGCCTCCCCCACCTGGTGACGCTCGCCTTCGAACGGCTCGACGGCGAGCCGATCGTGACGGCCCTGGACCGTGAGGGGCTGGGCGTGGCCAGCGGCTCGGCCTGCGCCGCCTCCACCCTGGAGCCCTCGCAGGTGGTGAGCGCCCTCGGCGCCCTCGACGCCCTGACCCACGGCAACCTGCGGCTGTCCCTCACCCGGGACACGACCGCGGCCGACGTCGACCGGCTGCTGGCGGCGCTGCCCCGGATCGTTGCCGACCTCCGGGGTTCGGTGGCCTCGCAGTAGGCTTCCCTCCCGTGCCCGCACCTCTGCTGATCGCCGGATCCGTCGCCACCGACCACCTGATGACCTTCACCGGCGGCAACTTCGCCGACTCGATCGTCGCCGACAAGCTCGACAAGATCTCGCTGAGCTTCTTGGTCGACGACCTGGAGATCCGTCGCGGCGGCGTCGCGGCCAACATCGCCTTCGGCCTGGGTCAGCTCGGCCTCTCCCCGGTGCTGGTCGCCGCGGTGGGTGCCGACTTCACCGAGTACCGCTCCTGGCTGGTGCGTCACGGCGTGAACTGCGAGCACGTGCACGTCTCGGAGACGAAGCACACCGCCCGCTTCGTGTGCACCACTGACCCGACGATGGCGCAGATCGCCAGCTTCTACCCGGGCGCGATGAGCGAGGCCCGCCAGATCGAGCTCGAGCCGATCGTGGCTGCCGTCGGCGCACCGGCGTACATCCTGATCGGCGCCGACGACCCCGAGGGCATGCTGCGCCATACCGAGGAGTGCCGCCAGCGCGGCTACCGCTTCATCGCCGACCCGAGCCAGCAGCTGGCCTTCGGCGACGGTGACCTGATCCGCCAGCTGGTCGACGGCGCGGCGATCCTGTTCAGCAACGAGTACGAGGCAGGACTGATCGAGTCCAAGACCGGCTGGAGCGCCGAGGAGGTGCTGTCCAAGGTCGGCATCCAGATCACCACGATGGGCGCCGACGGCGTCCGCATCATGCAGGCCGGCCAGGAGCCGATCACGCTGCCCGCCTGCCAGGATGTCAAGGCGATCGAGCCGACCGGTGTCGGTGACGCGTTCCGTTCGGCCTACCTGGCCGCGACCGTCTGGGGTCTGCCGCCGGTGCGTGCCGCGCAGGTGGGCTGCACGCTGGCGGCGTACGTCGTGGAGACGGTCGGCACCCAGGAGTACCACTTCACCGCCGAGTCCTTCCTGGCCCGTCTGGCCGGCTCGTACGGCGCCGAGGCAGCAGCCGACGTGCAGCCGTTCCTCTCCTGACCGGGGAGGCTCCTCTCCCCCGCTGAGGGGAATTTGGTTACCCGTCAGTGTTACTTCCCGGTATCGGTGTCCTTACCGGGAAGTAATACGTAGCGTCGGTCTCATGACGACCACGACGTATGCCACGCGCACCGCCTGGGAGGACATGTCCACCCCGGCCGAGTTCACGGCCGACTGCCGTGCCGCGGAGGCACGTCTGGCCGCGCCCTCCCCGCGTACCCCTCTGTCACCGACGACCCCGGAGCACCGCTTCGAGGACCTGTCGTCCCTCGCGGCTGACGTCGCCTACGAACTGGACTGACCCCTCCCTCCCAACAGTCCAGAAATGCGAAAACCCCGGCCCTCACGGGCCGGGGTTTTCTGTGTCTGAGCCAGGCTCAGTGGAAGCTGTCACCGCACGCGCACGAACCCGTGGCGTTGGGGTTGTCGATCGTGAAGCCCTGCTTCTCGATGGTGTCGACGAAGTCGATCACGGCACCGTTGAGGTAGGGGACGCTCATCCGGTCGACGACGACGGACACGCCGTCGAAGTCGGTGACGACGTCACCGTCGAGAGTGCGCTCGTCGAAGAAGAGCTGGTAGCGCAGACCTGAGCAGCCGCCGGGCTGCACCGAGATCCGCAGGGCGAGGTCGTCGCGACCCTCCTGTGCCAGCAGGCTGCTGACCTTCTCGGCGGCGACGGGGCTCAGGTTGATCTGGTCCTCACGGCGATCGATGGCCACCGGCGCCGCAACGGTCGTCGTCGCGCCGGGCGCGTCGTGGCTGTGGCCGCCTCCGCAGCAGCTGTCGCTCATGCTCACTCCAGGTGTCTCAGGCTCGGGGTTCTCCGGGCATCCGCCCGGTGATGGTCAATCTCCTCAATCCTCGCACAGGGTTGGTTATTCCCCGCACCCCGCGATCAGCTCCGTTCGTGGTCCGGCCAGACCAGGACCGGCTTGACGACGACTCCGCTCTTCGAGTCGGCCACGGCGTCGGCCATCCGGTCGAAGGGGTAGGTCGCGACAAGGTGGTCGACGTCGAACCTGCCTGCCTCACGCAGCGCGATCAGCTCGGGGATGGTCGTGAGCGGGTCGGACTCACCCTCGACCGAGGAGCGCACGACCTTGCCCGACTGCAGGAGGTCGATGGCGTCGATGTTGTATTCCGCCGCGCCCAACCCCAGCGCGACCAGCATCCCGCGCGATCGCAGCGCGCGCTGGGCCTGGAGCACGACGGGCGCGAGGGCGGTGGTGTCGATCGCGTAGGCCGCTCCCCCGCCGGTGAGTGCCTTGACCCGCTCCTCGACCGGGCCGGCTGACTCGTCCGCGGGATCGAGCGCGGTGGCTCCATAGCCTTCGGCGACCGTACGACGAGCAGCGACCGGGTCCACGACCACGACCGTCTCCACCCCCCGTCCACGCGCCGCAGCCACCGCGGCGAGGCCCACCGCACCGGCGCCG